>NZ_JBIRTB010000019.1:0-109943 GCF_044334475.1 Streptomyces sp. NPDC020780
TTGAGTTCTCAAGGAACGGACGCTTCCTTCGGTCCCGTTTCACCGGGGCCCTCCGGGCGCTTCCCTTCGTTCTTGCGTTTCCGACTCTATCAGACCCTTTCGTGTCCGATTCCCGGTCGAAGCGGGTGCGCTTTCCAGTTCCTCGCTTTCGCGTTTCCCTTTCCGGCGATTCCGACTCTACCAGAATCTCTTCGTTCCGTTTCCGGTTCGAATTCGATTCCAGCGGCCTGCGGAGGGCCTTTGCCTTTCGGCGGGGCCGATTTTATCAGAAGTTCTGAGTCGGAATTCCACTCTTGCCCAGGTGCTCCCCGGCGCACACGTGCGCGGGGTGCTTCCCGTTCAGGCGGAGACGTAAACGTACTGGAGCGGGGCTCCCCGATGCAAATCGGGGAGCCCCGCTCCAGGTGCGGCCGTCGGGGTCAGACCTCGACGACGACCGGGAGGATCATCGGGCGCCGGCGGTAGGTGTCGGACACCCACTTGCCCACCGTGCGCCGGACCAGCTGCTGGAGCTGGTGCGGCTCCATCACACCGTCCTGGGCCGACTTGTTGAGGGCTTCCTCGACCTTGGGGACGACAGCCGTGAACGCACCGTCGTCGATGCCCGATCCGCGGGCCTGGATGTGCGGGCCGCCCACGATCTTGCCCGAGGAACTGTCCACCACGATGAAGACCGAGATGATGCCCTCGTCGCCGAGGATGCGGCGGTCCTTGAGCGAGGTCTCCGTGACGTCGCCGACCGAGAGGCCGTCGACGTACACGTAACCCGCCTGAACCTTGCCGACGATCTTGGCCTTGCCGTCGACGAGGTCGACGACGACGCCGTCCTCGGCGATGACGATGTGGTCCTTCGGAACACCGGTCAGGGCTCCGAGTTCGGCGTTCGCCCTGAGGTGGCGCCATTCGCCGTGGACCGGCATCAGGTTCTTCGGCTTGCAGATGTTGTAGAAGTACAGCAGCTCGCCGGCCGACGCGTGACCCGAGACGTGGACCTTGGCGTTGCCCTTGTGGACGACGTTCGCGCCCCAGCGGGTGAGGCCGTTGATCACGCGGTAGACCGCGTTCTCGTTCCCCGGGATCAGGGACGACGCGAGGATCACGGTGTCACCCGGGACGATCCGGATCTGGTGGTCGCGGTTGGCCATGCGGGACAGGGCGGCCATCGGCTCGCCCTGGGAACCCGTGCAGACCAGCACGACCTCGTCGTCGGGCAGGTCGTCGAGCGTCTTCACGTCCACGACGAGACCGGCCGGGACCTTCAGGTAGCCCAGGTCCCGGGCGATGCCCATGTTGCGGACCATGGAACGCCCCACGAAGGCGACCCTGCGGCCGTACTCGTGGGCGGCGTCCAGGATCTGCTGGATGCGGTGGACGTGGCTCGCGAAGCTCGCCACGATGATGCGCTTCTGCGCGTTGGCGAAGACCGTACGCAGGACGTTGGAGATGTCCCTCTCCGGCGGGACGAAGCCGGGGACCTCCGCGTTCGTCGAGTCGGAGAGCAGCAGGTCGATGCCCTCCTCGCTCAGCCGGGCGAACGCGTGCAGGTCGGTGAGGCGGCCGTCCAGCGGGAGCTGGTCCATCTTGAAGTCGCCGGTCGCGACCGCCAGGCCCGCGGGGGTGCGGATGGCGACCGCGAGGGCGTCCGGGATGGAGTGGTTGACCGCGATGAACTCGCAGTCGAAGACGCCGATGCGCTCGCGCTGCCCCTCGGCCACCTCGAGGGTGTAGGGACGGATGCGGTGCTCCTGGAGCTTGGCCTCGATGAGCGCGAGGGTCAGCTTGGAGCCGATGAGCGGGATGTCCGGCTTCAGGCGGAGCAGGAAGGGGACACCGCCGATGTGGTCCTCGTGGCCGTGCGTGAGGACGATGCCCTCGACGTCGTCCAGGCGGTCCCGGATCGTGGTGAAGTCCGGCAGGATCAGGTCGATACCGGGCTGCTCCTCCTCGGGGAAGAGCACACCGCAGTCGACGATGAGCAGGCGGCCGCCGTACTCGAAGACCGTCATGTTGCGGCCGATCTCGCCCAGGCCGCCCAGCGGGGTGACCCGCAGGCCGCCCTTCGGGAGCTTCGGCGGGGTACCGAGTTCAGGATGCGGATGACTCAAAAGACTCTCCTTACCACGCGCGCCACGTACCGCTGAGGGCACGTGGCGCGCATGTCATTCGTGCACTTGCTGTTGTCAGGGGCTGTTCCGGTCGCGAGTCTCCCCGCGTATTCAGTTGTGAAGTCCGTGGTTACAGATGTACCCCGCCGGCGGCGAGATCGATCTTGAGCTGGGCCGTCTCCTGCGCGGTGAGTTCCACCATGGGCAGGCGCAGCGGCCCCGCGGGCAGTCCCTGCAGGGTGAGCGCGGCCTTGGTGGTGATCACACCCTGGGTGCGGAACATGCCGGTGAAGACCGGGAGCAGCTTCTGGTGGATCTCGGTGGCCTTCTGCACGTCGCCCCCCAGGTGCGCCTCCAGGAGCGCGCGCAGCTCTGGCGTGACCACGTGCCCGACGACGGAGACGAAGCCGACCGCCCCCACCGAGAGCAGCGGCAGGTTCAGCATGTCGTCGCCCGAGTACCAGGCGAGGCCGGACTGGGCGATGGCCCAGCTGGCGCGGCCCAGGTCTCCCTTGGCGTCCTTGTTGGCGACGATCCGGGGGTGTTCGGCGAGCCGGACGAGCGTCTCCGTGTCGATCGGCACCCCGCTGCGGCCGGGAATGTCGTAGAGCATGACCGGCAGCCCGGTGGAGTCCGCGATGGCGCCGAAGTGCCGCAGCAGGCCCTCCTGCGGGGGCTTGTTGTAGTACGGGGTGACTGCGAGGAGGCCGTGGGCGCCGGTGCGCTCGGCGGTGCGTGCCAGCTCGATGCTGTGCCGCGTGTCGTTGGTCCCGACGCCGGCCACGACGTGGGCCCGGTCTCCCACGGCTTCGAGGACAGCCCGTACGAGCTGGTCTTTCTCCACGTCGCTGGTGGTCGGGGACTCGCCCGTGGTGCCGTTGACGATCAGGCCGTCATTGCCTGCGTCCACCAGATGGGCGGCGAGCCGCTGGGCGCCGTCGAGGTCGAGAGCGCCGTCCGCCGTGAAGGGCGTGACCATAGCGGTGAGGACCCGCCCGAAGGGGGTCTGCGGAGTGGAGATCGGAGCCATGGGTAACACGCTACTCGTTGCTCGGGGCGCCGGGTCCCCTCGGGGGGACGGAGAGAGGAGCCCGGCACTGCCTGCTCGGGGGTTCAAGCAGTGCCGGGTCCGTTTGATCAGCCTAGATGAACTTCTCGAAACGCCGCAATACGGACACCGCCTACGGGGCTACCCGGCCGTTTTTATTGAAGGCGGCATGAGTGAGCGGCATCAGGGTCTGCCAGTGCTGCTCCATCTGTTCGCCGACCATCTCGATCTCGCGCTGCGGGAAGGACGGGACCTTCGCCAGCTCGTGCTGGGTGCGCAGGCCGAGGAAGTGCATCAGTGAGCGGGCGTTGCACGTGGCGTACATCGTCGAGAACAGGCCCACGGGGAGCACCGCGCGGGCCACCTCACGGGCGACTCCTGCCGCCAGCATCTCCTGGTACGCGTCGTACGCCCGGCGGTAGGACTCCTCCATGACACGGCTGGTGAGCGCGTGCTGCTCCGGGGTGCCCTCGACGAACTCGTATTTGCCGGGGCGGCCCTGCTGGATCAGCTTGCGCGACTCCCCCGGGACGTAGAAGACCGGTTCGAGCTCCCGGTAACGGCCCGATTCCTCGTTGTACGACCAGCCCACGCGGTGCCGCATGAACTCGCGGAACACGAAGATCGGGGCGCTGATGAAGAAAGTCATCGAGTTGTGCTCGAACGGGCTTCCGTGCCGGTCCCGCATCAAGTAGTTGATGAGCCCCTTCGAGCGCTCGGGGTCCTTCGTGACCTCCTCCAGGGACTGCTCACCGGCCGTCGACACACGGGCCGCGAAGAGCACGTCGGAGTCGGTGGCAGCTGATTTCACCAGGTCAACGGTGACATCGCTGCGGAAGTGGGCCTTCGTGGGCTCGGGGGTGTCGGTCACCGGCGGGGGTCCTTCCAATGGCGTCGCTCGTGCGGCGTCCACTCTACGGGCCCCGGAGGGGCGCCTCCGTCAGCGGGAATTCCTGGACGGATCGGCGATTCGGGGCACCGATCGGGCTCTCCGTACGTCTGACTCGGTAGCAGTACCCGTCCCAGAGTTCAAGGAGAGCTTCCTCATGTTCCGCCGGCGTGAATCCGTCCCGTTCTCGTTCGTTGCCGAGGCCGACCGGTTCCGCAGCAATGTCACTCCGCCTCCCCGCGAACGGGCCAGCGTCTCTCAGCTGGCCGGCCGCTCCCTCGTGGGGCTCACCCTCATCGCCGGTTTCGCCGGGGCGCTGCTGTTCGGTGTCCCCGCCCTCGAGACCGGCACGGCGCCCTCCCACGGCCAGACGTCCGAGGCGTCCCAGCACCGCTGACCCGTACGGGGCCCCTGGGGTGGCCGCCCCGGGGGCTGCTCGGTAGCCTCACCGGGCACAGCAATCGAGCGTGCTTGTGAGTGAGGATCAGTCGTGCCCCTGCCCTTCCTGACGGCCGACCGCGCATTCGACGCGGGCGCGGAGGACATCGCGCTGCCGTTCGACGACCACGACAGCTGGCGGCGGCCCTACCGGCCCGGCCCGTGGCGGGTCTCGGCGGCGGCCACCCTGCTGCTGCTGGCGTCCTTCGTGCTGCTCGCGGCAATGATCATCTCGTTGGCCGGATCGCTGTCCGGCGCCACCGCCTGCTTCGCCCTCGCGAGCGTGGCGATCGTCTGCGCGCTGCGGCTGCTGCGCGTGGGCGCGTGGGTCAGCCGGCACGGCGTCCGCCGGGTGGGCTTCCTCCGCACGACCACGGTGCCGTGGGAGCGGACCGCGTCGGTCCGCACGGTCCAGCAGCCGGTGCGGTGGCTCGGCTTCCCGCGCACCGTCCAGGGCCAGGCCCTGATCGTCGTGCGGCGGAACGGCGAGCCGCTGCCGCCGCTGGTCACGGACCACAACGCCGATTTCCTGGCCCGAGCCGAGGCGTTCGAGCGCGCCACCGACACGATCGAGGCCTGGGGCGACGAGTACCGCACCGGCTGACGCCGGACCCACCCCGCGGCAGGACGTACGGCAAGCCGGTACGGCGCCTCTCAGGCCCGTACCGGCTTGTTCGCGTGCAGGGCGATGGCACGCTGCATCGCCCTGCGGGCCCGCGGGGTGTCCCTGGCGTCCTGGTAGGCGACGGCCAGCCTGAACCAGCAGCGCCAGTCGTCCGGGGCGTCCTCGGTCTCCTCGCGCCGCCGTGCGAACACCGCGTCGGCCGAGGCCCGGTCGATACGCCCGGACGGGGTGCGCACCAGCTCGTCGACGGGCAGGCCGCCCTCCGCGTCCAGTTCCGCCGCCAGGGCGTTGGCCCTGCGGACGAACTGGGTGTTCTTCCAGAGGAACCAGACGCCGATGGCCGGCAGGATCAGCACCGCCACGCCGAACGTGACCGTCAGCAGCGTGCTGTGCCGGATGAGCAGGACGCCACGGCTGCCGGCGAGGACGAAGTAGAAGACCAGGACGGCGGCGGTGACGGTGTAGGTGAGCTTTGCGCGCATGGGGGGTGCCCCGTCAGTTCAGGTCGAGGAAGTGTTCCAGGCCGAAGGTGAGGCCGGGAGTGGTCACCACGCGGCGTGTGCCGAGCAGGATGCCCGGCATGAAGCTGCTGTGGTGCAGTGAGTCGTGGCGCAGGGTGAGGGTCTCGCCCTCGCCGCCCAGCAGGACCTCCTGGTGGGCGAGGAGGCCGCGGAGCCGGACCGAGTGGACCGGGACCCCGTCGACGTCCGCGCCCCGGGCGCCGTCCAGCGCCGTGGCGGTGGCGTCCGGCTGCGGGGCGCAGCCGGCCTTCTCGCGGGCGGCGGCGATGATCTGGGCGGTGCGGGTGGCGGTGCCGGAGGGGGCGTCCGCCTTGTTCGGGTGGTGGAGCTCGATGACCTCGACGGACTCGAAGTAACGGGCCGCCTGCTCCGCGAACTTCATGGTGAGGACGGCGCCGATGGAGAAGTTCGGCGCGATGAGCACCCCGGTCCCCGGGGAGCCGGCGAGCCAGGTGTTCAGCCGCGCGAGCCGTTCGTCGGTCCATCCCGTGGTACCGACGACCGCGTGGATGCCGTGGCGGACACAGAAGTCGAGGTTGCCCATCACCGACCCGGGGGTGGTGAGCTCGACGACGGCCTGGGCGCCGGTGTCCGTGAGGGTCTCCAGACCGTCACCGCGGCCGAGTGCGGCCACCAGCTCCATGTCGTCGGCGGCCTCGACGGCTCGCACCGCTTCGGACCCGATGCGTCCCTGGGCGCCGAGAACGGCCACGCGCAGCTTGCTCATGTGCTCTGTTTCCTTACGGGGGTTAGGAGACCGCTTCGTGGAGGCGGTCGGCCTGCTTGTCCTTCAGGGGGCCGATGACCGAGAGCGAGGGCCGGTGTCCGAGGACCTCGGCCGCCACGGCGCGGACCTCGTCGGGGGTGACAGCCGCGATCTTGGCCAGCATGTCGTCGACCGACATCTGCTCGCCCCAGCACAGCTCGCTCTTGCCGATGCGGTTCATCAGCGCGCCCGTGTCCTCCAGGCCGAGGACGGTGGAACCGGCGAGCTGGCCGACGGCGCGACCGATCTCCTCGTCGCCGAGTCCGTCGCTCGCCACCCGGTCGAGCTCGTCACGGCAGATCTTGAGGACGTCGTGCACCTGGCTGGGCCGGCAGCCCGCGTAGACACCGAAGAGCCCGCAGTCGGCGAAGCCCGAGGTGTACGAGTAGACGCTGTAGGCGAGACCGCGCTTCTCCCGTACCTCCTGGAAGAGGCGGGAGCTCATGCCGCCGCCGAGCGCGGTGTTCAGGACACCGAGGGCCCAGCGGCGCTCGTCGGTCCTGGCCAGGCCGGGCATGCCGAGGACGACGTGGGCCTGCTCGGTCCTGCGGTTCAGCAGCTCGACCTTGCCGGCGGTGCGCAGGGTGCGGGTGCCTTCGCGCGGTGCCGTGGGGACGGCGTCGGTGCGGGACAGGGCGCCGGCCCGCTCGAAGGCCCTGCGGACCTGGCGTACGACGGTGGCGTGGTCGACGTTGCCCGCGGCGGCGACGACCAGGTGCGTGGGGTCGTAGTGCTTCTTGTAGAAGCGGGCGATCTGGCCGCGGTTCAGCGCGTTGATCGTGTCGACGGTACCGAGGACCGGGCGGCCCAGCGGGGTGTCGCCGAGCATGGTGTGCGCGAACAGGTCGTGCACGCAGTCACCGGGGTCGTCCTCCGTCATCGCGATCTCCTCGAGGATGACACCGCGCTCGGCGTCGACGTCCTCGGAGGCGATCAGCGAGCCGGTCAGCATGTCGCAGACGACGTCGATGGCCAGCGGCAGGTCGGTGTCCAGGACCCGCGCGTAGTAGCAGGTGTACTCCTTCGCCGTGAAGGCGTTCATCTCGCCGCCGACCGCGTCGATCGCGGACGAGATGTCGAGGGCGCTGCGCTTGGCGGTGCCCTTGAAGAGGAGGTGTTCGAGGTAGTGCGTCGCGCCGTTCAGGGTGGGCGTCTCGTCACGTGAACCGACGTTGGCCCAGATCCCGAAGGTGGCGGAGCGTACGGAGGGCAGGGTCTCGGTGACGACCCGGAGGCCGCCGGGGAGAACGGTGCGGCGCACGGTGCCGATGCCGTTGGTGCCCTTGAGGAGCGTTTGGGTACGGGCGACGGCCCGCCCCTCGGAGGAGGGGCGGGCCGTCGTCACGGAACTACGGGACGTCACTGGGCGGCGTCGTCCTTCTTCTCGTCGGCCTCTTCGCCCTCGACCACGGGGATCAGGGAGAGCTTGCCGCGGGAGTCGATCTCGGCGATCTCGACCTGGACCTTGGCGCCGACGGCGAGCACGTCCTCGACGTTCTCCACGCGCTTGCCACCGGCGAGCTTGCGGATCTGCGAGATGTGCAGCAGACCGTCCTTGCCGGGCATGAGGGAGACGAACGCACCGAAGGTGGTGGTCTTGACGACCGTACCCAGGTAGCGCTCGCCGACCTCCGGCATGGTCGGGTTGGCGATCGCGTTGATCGTGGCGCGGGCGGCCTCAGCCTGCGAGCCCTGCTGGGCACCGATGTAGATGGTGCCGTCGTCCTCGATCGTGATGTCGGCGCCGGTGTCCTCCTGGATCTGGTTGATCATCTTGCCCTTGGGGCCGATGACCTCGCCGATCTTGTCCACCGGGATCTTGACCGTGATGATCCGCGGGGCGTTCGGGGACATCTCGTCCGGGACGTCGATAGCCTCGTTCATGACGTCCAGGATGTGCAGACGCGCGTCACGGGCCTGCTTCAGCGCGGCGGCCAGGACCGAGGCGGGGATGCCGTCGAGCTTGGTGTCGAGCTGGAGCGCGGTCACGAACTGCTTCGTACCGGCGACCTTGAAGTCCATGTCGCCGAAGGCGTCCTCCGCACCGAGGATGTCGGTGAGGGCGACGTAGTGGGTCTTGCCGTCGATCTCCTGGGAGATCAGGCCCATGGCGATACCGGCGACGGCGGCCTTGAGCGGCACACCGGCGTTCAGCAGCGACATGGTGGAAGCGCAGACCGAGCCCATGGACGTCGAGCCGTTGGAGCCCAGCGCCTCGGAGACCTGGCGGATCGCGTAGGGGAACTCCTCGCGCGAGGGCAGCACCGGCATGATGGCGCGCTCGGCGAGCGCGCCGTGGCCGATCTCGCGGCGCTTGGGCGAGCCCACGCGGCCGGTCTCACCGACGGAGTACGGCGGGAAGTTGTAGTTGTGCATGTAGCGCTTGCGGGTCACCGGGGAGAGGGTGTCCAGCTGCTGCTCCATGCGGAGCATGTTGAGGGTGGTGACGCCCAGGATCTGGGTCTCGCCACGCTCGAACAGCGCCGAGCCGTGCACGCGCGGGATGGCCTCGACCTCGGCAGCGAGCGTACGGATGTCCGTGACGCCGCGGCCGTCGATGCGGACCTTGTCCTTGATGACGCGCTCGCGGACCAGCTTCTTGGTCAGCGCGCGGTAGGCACCGGAGATCTCCTTCTCGCGGCCCTCGAAGGCCGGGAGGAGCTTCTCGCCGGCGATCTCCTTGATGCGGTCCAGCTCCGCCTCGCGCTCCTGCTTGCCGGCGATGGTGAGTGCCTTGGCGAGCTCGGTGCTGACGGCGGAGGTGAGCGCCTCCAGGACGTCGTCCTGGTAGTCGAGGAAGACCGGGAACTCGCCGGTGGGCTTGGCGGCCTTGGCGGCGAGGTCGGACTGGGCCGTGCAGAGCGCCTTGATGAAGGGCTTCGCGGCCTCGAGACCGGCGGCGACGACCTCTTCGGTCGGGGCCTCGGCACCGTCCTTGACGAGCTGGATGGTCTTCTCGGTGGCCTCGGCCTCGACCATCATGATCGCGACGTCGCCGTCCTCCAGGACGCGACCGGCGACGACCATGTCGAAGACGGCGTCCTCGAGCTCGGTGTGCGTCGGGAAGGCGACCCACTGGCCCTTGATCAGCGCGACACGGGTGGCGCCGATGGGGCCGGAGAAGGGCAGGCCCGCCAGGATCGTGGAAGCGGAGGCGGCGTTGATCGCGACCACGTCGTACAGGTGGTCGGGGTTGAGCGCCATGATCGTCTCGACGATCTGGATCTCGTTGCGCAGGCCCTTCTTGAAGGAGGGGCGCAGCGGGCGGTCGATCAGGCGGCAGGTGAGGATCGCGTCCTCGGAGGGCCGGCCCTCACGGCGGAAGAAGGAGCCGGGGATCTTGCCGGCCGCGTACTGCCGCTCCTCGACGTCCACCGTGAGGGGGAAGAAGTCGAGCTGGTCCTTGGGCCGCTTGGAAGCGGTGGTGGCCGACAGCACCATGGTGTCGTCGTCCAGGTACGCGACGGCGGAGCCGGCGGCCTGCTTGGCCAGGCGGCCCGTCTCGAAGCGGATGGTGCGGGTGCCGAAGGTGCCGTTGTCGATCACGGCTTCGGCGTAGTGGGTCTCGTTCTCCACTAGTGATTTCTCCATACTCGTCGTCTTTCGTCCTGCCGCCCGTGTGACGGAGGACGGTGCGGAGAAGCGCACCGTGTGTGCGGGCCGGTCTTCGATCGAAGCTCCCGGGGTCACGCCCCGGGGGCCACTACCGAGGACCGGCGGCGGCCGTCAGGCGCCTCTCCTCGTTCTTGGGTTGTGCGTCCAGGTTACTGAGCGGATCCCTGGTCCCGCACGTACAGCAAAGGGAGCGGCCCCCTGGAACCGGGGAACCGCTCCCTCTCACAGCGTGCTTACTTGGCGCCGCCGGCCGCACCACGGCGGATGCCGAGGCGGTCGACGAGCGCGCGGAAACGCTGGATGTCCTTCTTGGCCAGGTACTGAAGGAGGCGGCGACGCTGGCCGACCAGGATCAGCAGACCACGACGGGAGTGGTGGTCGTGCTTGTGCGTCTTGAGGTGCTCCGTCAGGTCCGAGATCCGGCGGGAGAGCATGGCGACCTGGACCTCGGGGGATCCGGTGTCACCCTCCTTCTGGGCGAACTCGGACATGATCTGCTTCTTCGTAGCGGCGTCGAGCGGCACGCATACTCCTCTGGGTGTTCGATGCGCCCACGAGTGCCCCTGGTCTTGACCGCAGGGGAGCTTCCGTGACTCGGAGGCGAAGGTCCGATGAGCGCAGTCCCCAGGGATGATCCGAGAACGCGTACACAAACGGCCACCAGTCAGAGTACCAGCCGTTACGGGCCTCTCTCGACGGGTCTCAGCCGGTCATGGCCCGGGCCCGGGTGTAGACGTCGAGTACGGCCAGGCAGAGCGGGACCAGGGAGAGCAGCAGGGCGCTCTCCGTGAGGTCGAGGAGACGGCCCCAGAACGGGGAGAGGCCCTTGCGCGGGATGATCAGGCCGATCGCGGTGAGCAGGGCCGCGCCTGCCGCGACCGCTGCCGAGAGCCAGATCGTACGGATGTCCAGCGAGCCCCGGTCCCCGTAGCGCACCAGGTCGTACAGCAGGTCGGCCGGCGGGTTGAGCGAGAGGCCGAGCACGAGCAGGGCGATCGCGCCGATGCCGGCCACCAGGACGCAGGCGACCTGCGAGGAGTAGCGGAAGAGGCGGGCGCGCAGCAGCATCGCGAGTCCGGCGGCCAGCGCCAGGACCTGACCCCAGATGTTGTCGGAGAAACCGAGGACCGCGGCGGATCCCACGACCACCGCGGAGCAGCCGCCGACCAGGCCGAGGAGCATCTCGTGGCCACGGCGGGCCTGGGCGGCGATGCGGTCGGCGTCGACGGGCTCCGCCTCGGGTGCGGCGCCGGGCTCGGCGAAGGAGTCGTCGTAGCCGGCGGGCCCGGGGCGGGGGGCGGCGTAGCCGATGGGCAGCCGGGCGAAGCGGGCGGAGAGGCCGGGCAGGAAGGCGACCAGGCCGAGGGCCACGGGGGCGCAGACGGCGGCGGTCCGGGTGGCCGTGGCCTCGGTGAGGATCGCGACGAAGGTGGCGAGGGTCCCGACGGTGGCCAGGAAGGTGGCCGCGACGAAGGGGGCGTCGCCGCTGGGGGTGAGGGCGACCAGGACGACCGAGGCGAGCAGGACGGCGACGCAGCCGAGCAGGAACTGCAGCCGGCCGGGGCCCTGGCCGGCGTCGGGGCCGATGACGCCGGAGCCCGCGATGAGGACGAGGGGCAGTGCGCCGAGGCCGAGGGCGACCGCGGTGGCCCGGTCCGCGTAGACCCGGGCGCGCACGCCCGCGAAGGCGGTCAGCAGCAGGCCCGCGGAGCCGGCGATGATGCCGGGCAGGCTGTGCATGTCGTGCCGTACGGGGTCGGCGAACCAGAGCACGAAGCCCATCAGGACGAGCAGCAGAACGCCGCCCACCAGCCCGGCACCGCGCAGGAGTTCGTCGCTCCACAGGTGGCGGTCGCGGGTGACGGCGGAGGCGACGGCGTCCGAGACGTCGTCGAAGACGGCCGGCGGCAGTGACTGCGCGAAGGGCCGCAGGCTGAGGAGTTCGCCGTCGAGCACCTGCTGCGCGGCGAGTGTGCGGGCGCCGTCCAGGACGGTGCCGTCGCGGCGGACGAGGTGGTAGCCGGTCGGTGTCCCGGCCGCCTGGGTCTGGCCCGTGAGACGCAGGATCTCGGGGTAGACGTCGGCGACGGCGATGTCCTCCGGGAGGGCGACGTCGATCCGGCTGTCGGGTGCCACGACAGTGACGCGGCAGAATCCCGTCGCTGCGGTCGTACTCACGTGTCTGGGTCCCCCTGATTCGCGGTTGCGCACAGTGCGCGCGCCACCCTACCGGGAGGGGGGAAGGTGATCTGCAAGTAGGATCACCGTCGCGCGGATCCGAGTCCGCAGCAAACGCAGCCACGGGGGCGTCGGTGCGGACAGAACCGGCCTTCCGCCCGTCCGTACCGAGGGATTGATGTTCCGGTGAGCCAGATCGTCGTGAAGCGGCCTCCGCGGTCTCTGCCGCCGGAAGTGCCCGCGGAGGAATTGGTGTTGGAGGCTCCTCCCGAACTGCCCCGCGGGCAGCAGGAGGGCATGCTGATGCAGATCCTGCCGGTGCTCGGCATGGGTTCGTCGGTGGTCTTCTTCTTCTCTCCGCAGGCTCCTCCGTTCATGCGGATCATGGGTGTCCTGATGCTGGTCTCGACCGTCGGCATGGTGGTGGCGCAGCTCGTCAGGCACCGCCGCGGTACGCAGGGGCAAATGGGCGATGTCCGACGTGACTACCTGAAGTACCTGGCCCAGACGCGCCGCACGGTGCGCAGGACGGCCCGCACGCAGCGCGATGTGCAGCTCTATCTTCACCCGGCACCGGAGCAGTTGTGGTCGCTGGTGGCCGAGGGCAGCCGGGTCTGGGAGCGGCGCGTCGGCGACAACGACTTCGCCCAGGTGCGGGTGGGTCTGGGTGCGCAGCAGCTGTCGACTCCGCTGGTCGCTCCCGACACGGCTCCGGTGGACGAGCTGGAGCCGATGTGCGCGGGGGCGATGCAGCAGTTCCTGGCAGTGCACGGTTCGCTGGACGGGCTGCCGATGGCCGTGTCGATGCGGGCGTTCTACCACGTGACGGTGTCGGGCCGGCCGGAGTCGGCGCAGTCGGCGGCGCGCGCTCTCGTGGCGCAGCTGGTGACCCTGCACTCCCCCGAGGACCTGATGGTCGCCGTCGTGGCGGCGCCGGGGGCGGTGGCGCGGTGGGACTGGACGAAGTGGCTGCCGCACACGCAGGTGCCGGGACAGGTCGACGGTGCCGGTACGAAGCGGCTGTTCGGCGACGATCTGGGTGAGCTGGAGACGCTGCTGGCGAGTCGGCTGGACGGGCGGCCGCGGTTCGGCCGGGAGAGCCAGCCGGTGCTGGACCAGCCGCACATCGTGGTGGTGCTGGACGGCGGGATGGTGCCGCCCGACTCCCTGTTCGCGGCGGCCGAGGGCCTGCAGGGCGTGACGATCGTCGAGGTGGTGCCGGGCGAGCTCGACGAGCCGCGCGGCGGCCTGTCGGTGGTGGTACGGCCGGGGCTGCTGCGGCTGGAGTCCGGTGCCGGTCTCGCGTACGAGGGTGTGCCGGACAGCCTGTCGCCGGAGGCCGCGGAGGCGCTGGCGCGGCAGCTGGCCCCGCTGCGCACGGGCGGGGGTGACGACGACGAACCGCTGCTGGCCAACCTGGACTTCACGGATCTGCTGAACCTCGGGGACGCGGCCTCGGTCGACGTGGCCCGCACCTGGCGGCCCCGTTCGGTGTCGGAGCGGCTGCGGGTGCCGATCGGTGTGGGCGAGGACGGCCAGCCGGTGATGCTGGACCTCAAGGAGGCCGCGCAGGACGGTATGGGCCCGCACGGGCTGTGTGTGGGCGCGACGGGTTCCGGGAAGTCGGAGCTGCTGCGGACGCTGGTGCTGGGACTCGCGGTCACGCACTCCTCGGAGACGCTGAACTTCGTGCTCGCCGACTTCAAGGGCGGTGCGACGTTCGCCGGGATGTCGCAGATGCCGCACGTGGCGGCGGTCATCACCAACCTCGCGGACGACCTCACCCTCGTCGACCGCATGGGCGACGCGATCCGCGGCGAGCTGCAGCGCCGTCAGGAGCTGCTGCGCTCGGCGGGCAACTACGCGAACATCCACGACTACGAGAAGGCCAGGGCGGCGGGCGCGGCGCTGGAGCCGCTGGCCTCGCTGGTGCTGGTCATCGACGAGTTCTCCGAACTCCTCACGGCCAAGCCGGACTTCATCGACATGTTCATCCAGATCGGCCGCATCGGCCGTTCGCTGGGTGTCCATCTGCTGCTGGCGTCGCAACGCCTGGAGGAGGGCAAGCTGCGGGGGCTGGACACGTACCTCTCCTACCGGGTCGGTCTGCGGACCTTCTCCGCGGCGGAGTCGCGTACGGCGCTGGGGGTGCCGGACGCGTACCACCTTCCGTCGGTGCCGGGGTCGGGCTACCTGAAGTTCGGCACGGACGAGATGACCCGCTTCAAGGCGGCCTACGTGTCGGGGACGTACCGCACGGGCGGTCCCGATCTGTCGGTGGGGCAGCTGCCGATCGAGCGGCGGCCCGCGGTGTTCAGCGCCACCCCTGTGCCCGTCGTCTACGCGGCTCCCGATCCGGCGCAGTCGGCGGCCCGGGCGGCGGCGGACGACGAGGCGCTCGCGGACACGGTGCTGGACGTGATCGTGCGGCGGCTGGAGGGTCAGGGGGTGCCGGCCCACCAGGTGTGGCTGCCGCCGCTGGACCGGGCGCCGACGCTCGACCAGCTGCTGCCGGGGCTCGCGCCGACCGCGGACCGCGGGTTCACGGCGACCGAGTACACCCGGCCCGGTGGGCTCACCGTGCCGCTCGGCCTGATCGACAAGCCGTTCGAGCAGCGGCGTGAGGTGCTGTACCGGGACTTCTCCGGTGCGGCCGGGCACATGCTGGTCGTGGGTGGTCCGCAGTCCGGCAAGTCCACGATGATGCGGGCGCTGATCTCCTCGTTCGCCCTCACCCACACGCCGCACGAGGTGCAGTTCTACGGGCTGGACTTCGGCGGTGGCGGCCTCGTCTCGCTGGCGGAGCTGCCGCATGTGGGCGGCATGGCGTCGCGGCTGGATCCGGAGCGGGTGCGGCGTACGGTCGCGGAGGTGGGGGGTGTGCTCAACCGGCGTGAGGAGTTCTTCCGCGCCCACTCCATCGACTCCATCGCCACCTACCGGCGCAAGCGCGCCCAGGGCGAGCTGCCCGGCGAGGCGTGGGGCGACGTGTTCCTGGTCATCGACGGCTGGGGCGGCTTCCGCACCGAGTACGAGGGGCTGGAGCAGGTCGTCACGGAGATCGCCGCGCGCGGTCTCGGGTACGGCGTCCACGTGGTGATCACCGCGGCCCGTTACATGGAGGTGCGGGCGGCGCTGAAGGACCAGATCCTCGGGCGGCTCGAACTGCGGCTCGGCGACGTCATGGACTCGGAGTTCGACCGCAAGGTCGCGGCGAACGTGCCCACGGGTGTGCCTGGCCGTGGCCAGGTCCCGGAGAAGCTGCACTTCATGGGCGCTCTGCCGCGTATCGACTCCGTCAGCAGCGGCGACGACCTCTCCGAGGGCACCGCCGCGTTCGTCGGGGCCGTGCGGTCGAACTGGGCGGGTCCGGCGGCGCCTTCGGTACGGCTGCTGCCGCGCAAGCTGCCGGCGGACCAGCTGCCGAAGGGCTTCGAGTTCCCGGAGCGGGGCATCGCGATCGGGATCGACGAGACCTCGCTGGAGCCGGTGTTCGTCGACTTCGAGACGGACCCGTTCTTCCTGATCTTCGGCGAGAGCGAGTCCGGCAAGACCAACCTGCTGCGGCTGATCGCCAAGCAGATCGCGGAGCGCTACTCCCCCGACGAGGCGAAGCTGGTCGTCGGCGACTACCGGCGTGCCCTGCTGGGGGCGCTGCCGGAGTCCCATCTGCTGGAGTACGCGCCGATGGCGAGCGCGATGCAGATGCACATGGAGGCGCTCGCGGGGGTGTTCTCCCGGCGCCAGCCGCCGACGGACGTGACACCGCAGCAGCTGCGGGACCGCAGCTGGTGGTCGGGGCCGCAGATCTTCATCGTGGTCGACGACTACGACCTGGTCGCGACGAACGCGGGCAATCCGCTGGCCCCGCTCGCGGAGTACCTGCCGTTCGCCCGGGACACCGGTGTCCGGTTCATCATCGCGCGGAACTCGGCGGGTGCGTCGAGGGCGATGTACGAGGGCTTCATGCAGCGCATCAAGGAACTGGGCGCACAGGGCGTGGTGCTGGCCGGCGACCCGTCCGAGGGCGAGCTGATCGGCTCCGTACGCGGCCACGCGATGCCGCCGGGGCGCGGGTACTTCGCGTCGCGCCGGCGCGGGACGCCGCTGGTGCAGACGGGACGGCTGCCGGAGCAGCACTGAGGTGCCCGCACGGTCCACGGGGCTCCCGCACGCGCTGGGGAGCCCCACGGTCAGGTGTGGGAGGTGCCGATCCGGACGTACTGGCCCCGGGCGTCCGGCGATCCGGGGATAATCAGCGGCCAGGCCGTAAGCACGAACACCCGGCGGTGGGCGCTTCTCCGCCGGAAAGAAAGGCGACCGATGGGCACTCAGCAGGAGAAGGACGAGCTGTACGCACTCGACATCTCGGGGGTGGAGTGGCTGAGCGCCCCCGGCACCGAGGAGGCCGAGGAACGGGTGGAGATCGCGCACCTGCCGGGCGGGGCCGTCGCGATGCGGTCCTCACTGGATCCGGAGACGGTGCTGCGCTACACGGAGGCCGAGTGGCGGGCCTTCGTCCTGGGGGCGCGGGACGGCGAGTTCGACCTGAAGTGACCCGGACCTGAGTTGCCGTCACACGGAAGAGGGACACGCCCCGCGGGCGTGTCCCTCTTCCGTGCGCGGGCGGCCGGGTCAGTACGCCTCGTCGAAGAGGCGCGAGGCCTTGACGTCCGTGGAGCGGTAGCTGTCCTTGCCGTTCTCGATGATCTTCGCCGTCTGCTCGAGACGGTCCTTCATGTGGTCGGCCTTGCCCTTGTACTTGCCCTGGAGGACGACGTACCCGGCGTGGGCGTCACCGTCCCAGGTGTCGGTGACGACCTTCAGGGCGGCGTCCATCTCCTCGAGGTCCTTGATGATGTTGCGCGAGACCACACGGATGCGGTTCGCCATCTCCTGGACGCTCTCGTACTTGACCTTGGTGTTCGGATCTCCGGCCATCTGTCTGCTCCTCCGTGATCAGGCGTGCGGCGTGTGCGTGGGTGCGGCGGCGGGGCTCAGAGGTTGTTGAGCCCGGACGTGTTGCCCGAGGACGCCGACTCCTTCACGGCGGCGAAGGCCGCACGGACCTCGTCGTCGTTGGCGTTGCTGAGGTTCTTGGTCTGGCTCACACCGTTGAGGAGGACCTGCAGCAGGCGGCGGATCTCGTCGTGGTCCTGGTTGATCGCGATCTGTGCGGACGTGAATCCGCCGGCGCCGACACCGGTCCAGCCGGCACTGACGGTGGCGAGGATGTCGGCGAGCTCGCGGGACTGCTTGGAGACCGCCTCGGCCGTCTCGATGATCTTGTTCTTGGCCTGGACGATCGGATCGTCGGCAAGTCCGAAACCGGAACCGGTGTTGCTCATCCGGAAGTCCTCTCTCTCAGTTCCCGGGCCTGCCCGCGGGTCGCGGGCAGGGTTTCGCTGCGCGGGTTCCTAGAAGCGTCCGGCGGCGCTGACGCACCCCGGAACCGGACTCGGCCACTTCTCGTTCCCCCGTCACACACGTGAAGTCCGGTCCCACCCTAGTCATATCGTCAGCTCTCCCCAACCGGACTCCACGGAGAGAGATCCAGTTCACGGAAGGGGCGTTCAACGCGGTGCGCGCCGTCGCCGGACATCCCGGACGACCGTCGCCGTACCGGCCACGACCCCGACCAGGACCGCCGCCAGGGCGAGCGTGTAGGTGGCGTAGCGCTCGCTGCGTTCCTGCGAGGTCTCCGTCATCGCCAGGTGCGCGGGTTCGGGCGCGGGCGCCTTGGGCGGCGCCGGGTCCGGGCGTGCGGCCTGCAGCGGTACGTCGTCCTTGTCGCCCGCCAGCGCCCGTACGGGGTCCACGACGCCCCAGCCGACGTAGGGGTCGTGACCCGTGACGGAGCGTTCGGCGGTCTGCTCGATGCGGGCGACGATCTCGTGGGGCTTCCAGTCCGGGTACTTGGCGACGAGGAGGGCGGCGACCCCCGCGACGTAGGGCGCGGAGAAGCTGGTGCCGTTGTCGGTGCACTGGCCGTTGCCCGGGACGGTGGAGACGATGTCGACGCCCGGAGCGGCGACGCCGACGAATTCACCGGCCTGGGAGAAGGCGGCGCGCTCGTTGTTGCGGTCGGAGGAGGCGACCGCGAGGACGCCGGGGAAGGCGGCCGGGTAGGTCGTCTTCAGCTTGCCGTCCATGCCGTCGTTGCCGGCCGAGGCGACCACGACGATGTCCGCGGCGAGCGCCCTGGCCACGGCCCTGCCCAGCGCCGAGTCCTCGGTGAGCGGCTTGGTGGTGTCCTGGGAGATGTTGATGACGTCGGCACCCTTGGCGATCGCGTGGTCGATCGCGGTGGCCATCGTCGTGTCCTTGCCGCTGTTCTTCTCGTCGTTCTGCCGGATCGGGATGATCGTGGCCTCGGGTGCCAGGCCGACGAAGCCCGTTCCCTCCCGGGGGCGGGCGGCGATGATGCCGGCGACCTTGGTGCCGTGCCCGAGCTCGTCGGTGGTGCCGTCGCTCCTGCCGCCCTTGAGGAGGTTGCGGCCGGCGGAGGTGTCCACGGCCTTCCTGAGCTGCGGGTTGGCGTTGTCCACGCCGGTGTCGATGACCGCGACCCGGACGCCCTCGCCCTTGGTTTCCTGCCAGAGTTCGTCCAGCATGACGCGCTGGAGGGGCCAGGGACGGCCCTCGAACTGCTCCTTCATCGGGAAGGTGCATTCACCGCTGCCGTCGAGGGCCGGGCCCGCCGGAGCGCCCGGTCCCGCTGCGGCGTACGCGCCGGCCGGCCACGCCAGTGCGGCGAGTGCGGCGGTGGCGGCCGTCAGTCCGGCCGTCCTGCGGTCCATCATGTATTCCTCTCCCCCGGGTCCCGCGTGCGTCCCCGTTGTCCGCGCGGTCAGGAGCCCTGGGGCTGGCGGGCGCTGTTGGTGTCGAGCCGGGGGCCCTTGGACAGGAACTCGGACCAGGCGATGGGCACGAGCGAGGGGGTGACCTTCTCGTACCCCAGGCGGATCTGGGCCTGACTGGCCTCGGGCCTGCCGTCCTGGGCCTCCGGCTGGTCCCCGGCGCCGATGTCCGAGCGCTCGGCGTCGCTGTCGCCGTTCGCCTGCACCGCGTACCGCAGTCCCGTGTCGGTCACCAGGAAGAGTGACCCGTCGGGCCTCGTCTGCTTGCCCCGGACCTGGGTGTAGAGCAGGCCGCTGCCGGGGGTGACGTAGGTGCTGGTGCCACCGGCGTTGATGGCGGCGGGGTAGGCGGTGCCCGCCCAGGTGGTCAGGGTCGTGCGCCCCCTGTCGTCGACCTTGCGCAGCACGCTGCACACCGTGTCACGACTGCCGCCACCGCTGGTGGAGTTGACCTGCTCGGCCTTGTGCGCGGGCCAGCGGGCGGCCTGGCCGGCGAAGGTCCGCGTGTCGGGCACGAAGTCCTGCAGGCCGACGGAGCGGGCCTCGCTGTCGAGGTTGAGCGGCGCGGTCTGCGGGGAGTTGATCAGCAGCCAGGCGGTGAACTCGGAGACCGGCTGGACCGTGCCCTCCAGGACGACGTAGAAGGCCGTTCCCTCGCCGGTCCTGGTGCGCAGGACCATGCCGACCTTGTTCTCCTCGGCGGAGAGCTGGCCTTCGATGTGCGCGGGCGCGCCGACCGTACCGGGGATGCGCGGGAAGACGAGCGGGCTGCCCTCGTGCAGGGTGGCGAGCCAGTCGTCGGTGACGGGCTGCGGCCGGCGGCTGCCGACGAGCGCGTTGGTCAGGTGTCCGTCGTCGGTCGCGCTCTCGTCGATGCGGTACTTCGTGCCGCTCGCGTCGACGAGGTAGCGGGCCTCGTCCTGGCCCTGTACGTAGAGGACCTGACCGCCGCTGAGCTGTTTGCCGCCCTCGGTCAGCGCGTTGTCCCGTTCGGCGAAGACGAAGGCCGCCTTCTGCACGGAGTTGCCCTTGCCGCCGGGCTGTTCGCAGACCGCCCACCGCTTCGCGGTGCCCGCGTCCTTCGCCTCGGGAAGCCGGTCGGGGGCGTACGGGATGCCGAGGATCGGACCGCGCGGCGGCTTTCCGGCGTCCAGGATGTCGTCACCGACCTGGACGACGTCGAACTGCTGCGGAGTCAGCAGGAGGCGGGCGGAGGCGAGGTTGAGCACCGGGTGGAGCAGGGTCTTCCTCTCCTTGCCCTTGCCGGTGCTGAGCACGACGTAGCGGGTGGTGGACTTCTTGCCGACGATCACCTTGGTACCCGGCTTGTCCCAGTCCTTGGGCGCGGTGGGCTTGAACATCCCCCACGCCCCGAATCCCGCCATGATCAGCGCACCGACGATCAGGCTCGGGACGACGGCACGCAGCGGGCGCGGGGCGCCCTCCTCCGTGCCGGTGGGCGAGGGTTGGAGGAAGGCGGCCACCGTGCGCTTCTTCGCAAAGGTGTACGCGTTGAGCTCGTCCCGCCGTGATGCCATGAGTGTGTCTGTCTCCCGTGTCTCCCCGCGCGGCCCAGGAGCGTACGCGTCCCCGCCCCCTGTGCCGGACCCCGGACGCCGGACCCTGGTGCCGGACCGGCCCCCTACTATGCCTGCTGATCGCGCGCGCCTGCGGGGCGGGTAGGGTGATCCAGCCGCCGAAGCCCCGGCGGGAGCGGGGCGAGCGGGTGGAGTTGGGGCCTTATGAACGGGGGAATGCCGGAATGATGGCTTCCGCGACACGGACACGTCCGGCCGGGAACACGCAGCCGCCGAGGGGGCCCGGCGCGGGCGGCCCGGGAGGCTCCCGCCGCCGTTCGCGCACCTCCGCCGGCGGCCCGGCCGGTCCCGGCGGCGCTGCCGCACCCCGCCTGAACGGACGTGCCGGACAGATCGGTTCGTTCCGATTGCAACAACTCGTACTGATCGAAATCGCGGCCGCGCTGCTGCTCACGGCCTGGGTGATCGAGCCGCTGCTCCTGGTGCCCGCCGGTGTCGTCGCCGCGGTCCTGGTGCTGCTCGCCGTGGTCCGCAGGCACCGCCGTTCGCTGCCCGAGTGGCTGGGCACCGTCCTCGCGCTCCGGGCCCGCGGCCGCCGTGCGGCCTCCTCGGTGGTGCCCGCAGGCACGGAGCCGGGCCTGGCCCCCGCGGTGGAGTGTGAACCCGCCCTGCGCACGTACTCGTTCAGCGACCGTGACCGGCGCCCGGTCGGGATGATCGGCGACGGTACGTACCTCTCCGCCGTCCTCCAGGTCGAGTCGGACGCCACCGCGCTGCGGCCGGACCGCTCGACCCGCCCCCTCCCGCTGTCCCTCGTACGGGAGGTGCTGGAGGTCGACGGGATCAGGCTGGAATCGGCGCAGATCGTGCAGCACACCCAGCCCGCTCCCGCCCCACACCTCCCGCCGCAGTCGGTGGCCGTACGCAACTACGCGCCGCTGCAGGCCCGGACGGGTTCGCCCGCACTGCGGATCACCTGGATCGCGCTGAAGCTGAACCCCGAGCTCTGCCCCGAGGCGGTGGCCGCCCGCGGCGGCGGGCTCGTGGGGGCGCAGAAGTGCGCGGTACGGGTGGCGGACCAGCTGGCGAGCAGGCTGACCGGGGCCGGCTTCCGCGCCACGGTGCTGACCGAGCAGGAACTGACCTCCGCCGTCGCCACGTCGTCGTGCGTCAGCCCGCTGGCGATGGCCCAGGCCAGCCGTACGGAGACACCCGGTCGCCGCACCGAGGAGACCTCGCGGACCTGGCGCTGCGACGACCGGTGGCACACGAGTTACTGGGTGAGCCGCTGGCCCCACCTGGGCGGCGGCGGCGCCTCGATGCCCCAACTGGTCGCGCTGCTCACCTCGATACCGGCCCTGGCCTCGACGTTCAGCCTGACGCTGGGGCACGGCGACCGTTCGTCCGTCTCGGTCACGGGGCACGTCCGCATCACCGGGCGCAGCGACGAGGAACTCCTCGCGGCCCGTCATGAACTCGAGCGCACCGCGCGCGGTGTCAAGGCGTCGCTGGTACGGCTGGACCGCGAACAACTGCCCGGCGTGCTCGCCACACTGCCGCTCGGGGGTACCCGCTGATGTCCGCCACTTCCCCCACCCGGCCCCGGCTGGGTTTCGGTCTGATCGGACCGCGCCGCGGCCGGCACACGGTCTCGGTCGACGAACTGGCCTCGCTGGCCGTGCCCGTCGGGGACGACGGCACGGTGATCGGTGTGGACGCGGAGGGGCGGCCCGCGGTCCTGGGCATCAACCGGCCCACTCCGTACGAGGTCACGCTGATCGGCGGCCTCTGGACGGCCCAGGTGCTGGCGCTGCGCGCGGCGGCGACGGGAGCCCGGATCGCCGTGGAGACCGGACGGTCGCAGGCCTGGACGAGCCTGGCGCAGGCGGCCGGCGGCGGGCAGCCGTGCATCGCGCTGCACGAGGTGGGGCGGGTTCCGCCGCAGGGAGCTTCGGCCGGGTCCCCCGTGGTCGTGGTGCGCGACTGCGGCATGCGTCCGCCGCGCGGCCGTGTGGTGGCCGGGCCCTGGCAGTCCGTGGTCACGCTGCTGCCCTACCTGAGCCCGGTGGCCCCCCGGCTGATGGAGAAGTCGGCTCTCGTCGGCGTCCAGCGGGTCTCCCCGGACGAGGCGGCGCAGATCGGGCGGATCCTCAACCTGCCGCCCGCGGAGACGCAGGCGCTGTCCACGCTGGCCGACGGGGTCACGCTGTGGTGCGCGGGCGGGGACCGGCAGTTCGTCATGACCCAGGGCACCGACGCCGAGACGGGCCTGCTGGGCAGCGCACGCCGCATGGACTGAGCGGCCTGCGGGACGGTGGTCCGGCAGGTACGGCCCTGGTCGCACGGCACCGGCCCGGTGGGGCCGTGGCCCGGCGCACAGTCCCGGTCGCGCGGGCGCCGGTCCCGTACACGGCGCCGATCGCGCACGGCCGCCGGGACAGAGGCACCGTCGCACGGACCGGGCAGCGATTCGGTGGCGTACGAGCCTTTTTGGCTGCTTCCTTCTGTCGCGGCTGCGGCACCCGGTTCACTTGTGTGCGGCGCCTGACCTACTGGACAGTTCTTCCGGTGCGGTACGGCCTGCCGCACCGCGCCCGATGGCGATTAGGGTGGGTGGGGCGTGGCAGAGGAACCTGCGGGCAGGCACTGCGCGTCGCAAGGGGGAGAGCCGGGCGGACCGGACGACGGGAACGGTCGCCCCCACCCACCACGGCACAAGGGTGCTCGACCACACCAGGAGGCAAAGTGAACGGCGATCGGGACGAGATCCGCGGGGGATGGAACGCGCCCGCCGACGAGTCGTCCGACGCGGAACCCGTCGAGATGACGGGTGAGTTCACCATCGACTACACCCCGCCGGCCTGGTACACGCAGAACGCGTCGGGGGACTCGTCGGGCGGGGCCGGGTCGCACCTGGCGCCCCCGCCGCCGCACGGCGCTCCGCTGGCGCTGCCCGGCCTGCCGGCCGGGGGTGCTTTCGAGCCGAACTGGCCGCCGTCCGTGCCGCCCGCGTCCGCGTCACCGGAGCCGTCCTCCCCGTCGCCGTCCGCGCCTGCCGCGCCGTCCTCCGAGCCCGGGCCTGTGCCGGCCGCCGCTTCTCCGGGTCCGTCCGGACCGGTGGAGCCGGAGGCGGGGAGCGGCCCGGACGCGTACGGCGGCGGTGACCTGGAGAGCGGCGCGACGATGCGGTTCTCACCTGCCGCGCTGAAGCGGGAGATCGCCCAGCGCGAGGCCGCCGGCGCCGCGGGCAGCGCCCCGGCTAGCGCGGCGGCGAACACCCCGGACGCCGCGCCGCCCGGGTCCACCGGTGATTCCGCAGAGGATCCGGCGGCCGGGGAGAACAGTGACGCGGCTGCGTCCGCGACCGTGGACGGGCGCGGCACGAGCGGCCCCGCCGAGCGCGACGAGACGTCCCAGGAGAGCGGGAGCCCGAGCGTCCCGGACGCGGACTCCGTACCGGCCGGCGCGCACGTGGTCCCGGACTCCGCACCGGCCGACGCCGCCGACGGCGCGTCCGGGCCGGAGACCGCACCGCCGGGCGCGTCCGCCCCCGCCGTGCCGGACGCGGATCCGCAGGAAGCGGTGCCCACGGGCACGCCGACGACCGGTGCCGCACCGGCGGAGGCAGCACCGTCCGAGGAGCCCCAGGACGCCGTACCGTCTGACGTGCCGGCGCCGTGGTCTCCCACACCGCCCGCACAAGGCGCCCTTCCGCCACTCCCGCCCGCCTTCCAGCCGGCCGCGCCGCAGCCCAGCATCCCGCAGCCCGCGGCGCACTGGCCCGCGACCCCGCCCGCTCCCGCACCCGCGCCGTCCGCCGAGGCCCAGGGCGGCTACGGATTCCCCCAGGCTCACGCACCCGCACCCGCACCCGCCGCTCCGCTGCCGCCGGCCCAGGCCGACGCACCGGCGCCGCAGGGTGGTTACGGGTTCCCCCAGCAGCCGCAGCAGCAGTTTCCGGCGCAGGGCGGCTACGGATTCCCGCCCGGTCCCCCGCAGGCGGCCCGGCCGGCGCACGCCCCCCAGCCGCGCTTCCCCGCGCAGGGCGCCCCACTCCCCCCGCATGCGCCGTATCCTCCCCAGGTCCCGCAGGCCGCGTCGCCCCCGCAGCAGGCCCTGCCGGCCCCGGGTGCGCCGCAGCTTCCGGCTCCGCAGTCTCCTCAGCAGCCCGACGCCTACCTGCCCCAGCAGCCGGGCCCCCAGGCCCCGCCCGTCGATCCGCGCACGGGGGCGGCCTGGCCCACCCCGGTCACCCATGACCAGCGTGAGCGTTCGGTGCCGGGCGCACCGCTCGGCTACACGGCAGCGGTCGAGCTCTCCTCGGACCGGCTGGTCCGGGGCAAGCAGAAGGCCAGGAGCAGCCGCAACCCGTCCGGCCCCTCCCGGTTCAAGCTGGGCGGCAAGAAGGAGGAGATCGAGCGGCAGCGCAAGCTGGAGCTGATCCGCACGCCGGTACTGACGTGCTACCGGATCGCGGTCATCAGCCTCAAGGGCGGCGTGGGCAAGACCACGACGACCACCGCGCTGGGTTCCACCCTGGCCACCGAGCGGCAGGACAAGATCCTCGCCATCGACGCCAACCCGGACGCCGGCACCCTCGGCCGCCGGGTGCGCCGCGAGACCGGGGCCACCATCCGTGACCTGGTCCAGGCGATCCCGTACCTCAACTCGTACATGGACATCCGCCGCTTCACCTCGCAGGCGCCCTCGGGTCTCGAGATCATCGCCAACGACGTGGACCCGGCGGTCTCCACGACCTTCAACGACGAGGACTACCGGAGGGCCATCGACGTCCTGGGCAAGCAGTACCCGATCATCCTCACCGACTCGGGTACCGGACTGCTCTACAGCGCGATGCGCGGTGTACTCGACCTCGCCGACCAGCTGATCATCATCTCCACACCCTCCGTCGACGGCGCGTCCAGCGCCTCCACCACCCTGGACTGGCTCTCGGCGCACGGTTACGCGGACCTGGTGCAGCGTTCGCTCACGGTCATCTCCGGGGTCCGCGAGACCGGAAAGATGATCAAGGTCGACGACATCGTGCAGCATTTCGAAACACGCTGCCGGGGCGTGGTGGTCGTGCCGTTCGACGAACACCTGTCCGCGGGCGCCGAGGTCGACCTGGACATGATGCGGCCCAAGACGCGCGAGGCCTACTTCAACCTCTCCGCCCTCGTCGCCGAGGACTTCCAGCGGGCCCAGCAGCAGCAAGGGCTGTGGACCTCCGACGGCGGCAGCCCGCCGCCGCAGTTCGCCCCGCCGATGCCGGGTCAGCAGGCCCCGGGGCAGCAGCAGTACGCGCCCCATCAGCACCCCGGACAGCCGTACGGCGACAACCGGCCCTACCCGGGCCAGCCGCAGCCCGGTCAGCCGCAGCAGCCCTACCCGCAGCACTCCCAGCAGCCGTATCCGCAGCAGCCCTACGGAGGCCGGCAGCCCTCGCCACCCCAGCCGGCCGCGCCCGCACAGCCCTACCCGCCGCACCCCGGACCCGGCGCCCAGCACAACGGCTGGCAGCAGAACGGCTGGCAGCAGAACGCGGCACCGCCGAGCCCGGCGCAGCCGCACGGCGGGCAGCCGAACGGGGCTCCGTACAACGGCTGGCAGCAGTCGCCGCCCTCCCAGGCGCAGTCGGGCGCGAACCCGGCCGGACCGCCCTCGGCACCCGCCCACCCCGATGGCCGGGCCCATGAGTCCGACCAGCCCGAACTGCGGGGCCCCGTGCCGCCGGACGGGCGGCAGCAGTACCCTCCGCAGCCGCCGCCAGCGCCTCAGCAGTGAGGCAGTAGAGGTCTGAACCAATGAGGGCCCGCACCGTCCCGACGGTGCGGGCCTTTTTGCATTCCCGCAGCCCACACGCGGTTTGAGCGACCGTTGACGCGACTCGACCGCCGCTGATAGACCTTCGCTTCACCAGCTGGCGAACCAAAGATCTGCCCGCCTTCACCGTGCGAGTCATGACGCGAGGTCCACGTCCTATGGTCACAAGCTTCCCACCACGCTCCTCCCGCCCCCGCCGGCGCGTGCGCATCCTGCTCGCCTCCGGCGCCGCCGCCCTGGCCCTGGCCGCCGGTTCCGTCGTTCCCGGAAACCCGGTCGGTCCCGCCCCGCAGGAAGCACAGGCCGCCGACGGCGGGAAGTCGACACTCACGGTCGCGGTCGCGCAGAGCGTCGACTCCCTGAGCCCCTTCCTGGCGCAGCGGCTGCTCTCCACGAGCATCCACCGGCTGATGTATGACTTCCTGACCAACTACGACGCCAAGGACAGCCACACGGTCCCCGGGCTCGCCACCCGGTGGGAGCCGTCGCCGGACAAGCTGACGTGGACCTACACCATCCGGTCCGACTCCACGTGGTCCGACGGTGAGAAGGCCACCGCCGAGGACGCGGCCTGGACCTTCAACACGATGATGACCGACGCGGGCGCGGCCACGTCGAACGGCAGCTTCGTGGGCAACTTCAAGAAGGTGACCGCTCCGAGCCCGGACAAGCTGGTCATCGAGCTGAAGCAGCCTCAGGCCACGATGACGGCGCTGGACGTGCCCATCGTCCCCAAGCACGTCTGGGAGAAGGTCGGCGACTTCTCGAAGTTCAACAACGACACGAAGTTCCCGATCGTGGGCAACGGCCCGTTCATCCTGACGGACTACAAGGTCGACAGCTATGTGAAGCTGAAGGCCAACAAGGACTTCTGGCGCGGCGCGCCCAAGTTCGACGAGCTGGTCTTCCGGTACTACAAGGACCAGGACGCCGCCGTCGCCGCCCTCCGCAAGGGTGAGGTCTCCTTCGTGGCCGGCAGCCCGAGCCTGACCCCCGCCCAGGCCGCGTCGCTGAAGAGCGCCGACGACATCAAGGTGAACGACGCCCCCGGCCGGCGCTTCTACGCCCTGGCCACCAACCCGGGCGCGCGGACCAAGGACGGTAAGAAGTTCGGCGACGGGCACCCGGCGCTGCTGGACCGGAAGGTACGTCAGGCGCTCTTCACGGCCGTCGACCGCGCGGCCGTCATCGACAAGGTCTTCCAGGGCCACGCGGTCGAGGGCGAGGGCTACATCCCGCCGCGCTACGGCTCGTACTTCTGGCAGCCGTCGCCAGGGCAGAAGCTCGCCTACGACCCGGCGAAGGCCGCCGCCCTCCTCGACGAGGCCGGCTACCGGAAGAACGGGGCGGGCAAGCGGACCGGCAAGGACGGCAGGCCGCTGGACTTCCGCATCCTGTGCCACGCCACGGACCCGAACGACAAGGCGATCGGCAAGTACCTCCAGGAGTGGTGGGGCGACCTCGGGATCGGCCTGAAGGTCGACTGCCGCGACAACGTCTCCGACCCCTGGTACGCGGGCGAGTACGACCTCGCCTTCGACGGCTGGTCCGTCAACCCGGACCCCGACTTCGTGATGTCGATCCACACCTGCGCGGCGCTGCCCGCGAAGGCGAAGGAGTCGGCGGCGACGGACAACTTCATCTGCGACAAGCAGTACGACGAGCTGTACGCCAGGCAGCTGGCGGAGTACGACCCCGCCAAACGGGCTGACCTCGTGAAGCAGATGGAGTCGCGGCTGTACGACACGGGGTACATGAACGTCATGGCGTACCCGAATGCCGTCGAGGCCTACCGCACCGACCAGATCGCGTCGATCACCACGATGCCGTCCGACGCGGGCAACATCTTCGGTCAGGACGGTTACTGGAGCTGGTGGTCGGCGGTTCCGGCCGCCGGCGCGTCGGGCGGTTCGTCCGCCGGCGGCGGCAGCTCCACCGGCGTCCTCGTCGGCGTCGGTATCGCCGTAGTCGTCCTCGCCGGTGGCGGGCTCCTGTTCGCCATGCGTCGTCGTTCCACCGCGGAAGACCGTGAATAGCACATGAGCCCAGAAAGCACTCCCGCGCTCCTGACGGGCGCGGCGGGCGTGGACGCTGTGCAGGCCGACGGTCCGGCTCCGGCCGGGCCGTCGGCCCGCAGTCCGCGTGCCCGCAGCACGACCGCCTACCTCCGTTACGCGGCGGGCAAGCTGGCCGGTGCGGCCGTCTCGCTGTTCGCCGTGCTCGTCACCAGCTTCTTCCTGTTCCGGCTCATCCCCGGCGACCCGGTCAAGCAGATGACCGGCGGCCGTCAGGTCTCCACGGAGCAGATCGCCGCGATGCGCCGGGAGTTCGGCCTGGACCTGCCGCTCTGGCAGCAGTTCACCGACTACTGCGGCAAGGCCCTGACCGGGGACTTCGGTACGTCGTACCAGTTCCACGCCCCTGTCATGGACAAGATCACCGAGGCGCTCCCGGCGACACTCCTGCTCACCGGCACCGCCTTCGTGATCTACACGGCCATCGGCATCTGGCTGGGCGCCAGGTCCGCCTGGCGTAACGGTTCTGCCGGGGACCGCTTCCACACGGCGTTCGCCCTGACGCTGTACTCGGTGCCCTCGTTCTGGCTCGGCCTCCTTCTGATCATCACCCTGTCGGTCGGCATCGGCCCGATCCCCGGTCTCTTCCCGACCGGCGGCATGGAGTCCGGGAACGGGAGCGGCGTGGGCCACGTCGTGGACGTGGCCCACCACCTGGTCCTCCCCGTCGTCACGCTCGTCGCCGTCGAGTACGCGCGCACCCTGCTCGTCATGCGCTCCTCGCTGCTGGACGAGATGGGCAGCGACTACCTGACGACGGCACGGGCCAAGGGGCTGCGCGACGACCTCGTGCGCCGGCGTCACGCCGTGCCGAACGCCATGCTGCCGACGGTGACTCTCCTCTTCGTGAACCTGGGCAACACGGTGGCGGGTGCCATCCTCGTGGAGACGGTGTTCTCCTGGCCGGGCCTGGGCGGCCTCTTCTACCAGGCGCTGAGCGTGCCCGACCTGCCCCTCGTGCAGGCGCTGTTCTTCGTCTTCGCCGCCGCGGTGATCCTGATGAACACGCTCGCCGATGTGATCTATCCGCTGCTCGATCCCCGGGTGGGCCGATGACGACCACGACGACCGACACCGCGCGGACCCCCGGCCCGCGCGCCCTCGCCCGGGCCCGCAGGCGCCGTGCGGCAGCCCGTTTCTGGAGCCAGTACCGCGGCCACCGGGCCGGAGTCGCGGGCCTCGCCGTACTGGTGCTGATCGCGCTGGTCGCGCTGGCCGCCCCGCTGCTGGCGGGCGCCGGTTCGCAGAGCGTCACCGACGCGCCCGGCGGCCCCCTGGAGTCGCCGAGCGGCGCCTTCCCGCTCGGCACCGACCAGTTCGGCCGCAGTCTGCTGGCCCTGCTGGTCTGGGGCACCCGGGTGTCGCTGACCGTCGGCCTGCTCGCCGCCTTCCTCTCGGTGGCGATCGGCACCCTGGTGGGCATCACGGCCGGTCACTTCAAGGGCTGGTACGGGAACGTCGCCATGCGGATCACCGACTGGTTCCTCGTGATGCCGACGCTCGTGCTCGCCATCGCCCTGGCCACCGTGCTCTCGCGGTCCCTGTGGACGACGGTCCTCGCCATCGGCGTGACGACCTGGCCGACGACCGCGCGGCTCGTACGGGCGCAGACGCTGTCCGTCGAGTCCCGCCCCTACATCGAGCGCTCCAAGGCGCTGGGCGGCGGCCACGGCCACATCATGTCCCGGCACGTGCTGCCCAACGTGATGCCGCTGGTGCTCGCGCAGACCACGCTGGTGATCTCCACCGCCATCCTCACCGAGGCGACCCTCGCCTTCCTCGGACTGGGCGATCCCACGATCGTCTCCTGGGGCGGGCTGCTCCAGGACGCCCGGGAGGCCGGAGCGGTCAGCTCCGGCGACTGGTGGTACCTCGCTCCGCCCGGACTCGCCATCGCGGTCGTCGCCCTCGCGTTCACGCTCTGCGGCCGCACCATCGAGTCCGTGCTCAACCCCAAGCTGGGGGTGAACCGTTGACCGCCGTGAAGACGGAGACCGTGCCGGAACGCGGGACCGGGCAGCCGTTGCTCGAAGTCCGCGACCTCCATGTCACCTACGGCTCGGGGCCCCTGGCCGTCCCGGCCGTGCGGGGCGTCGACCTGCGGGTCGACGCGGGGCAGAAGCTCGGCATCGCCGGGGAGTCCGGCTGCGGCAAGTCCACGCTGGCGCTCGCGCTGCTGCGGCTGCTGCCCGCGTCCGCGACCCTGAGGGGCGAGATCCTGCTGGACGGTGAGGACGTCCTCACCATGAAGTGGGGCCGTCTGCGGGCCGTGCGCTGGGCGGGGGCGTCGATCGTCTTCCAGGGCGCCATGCACTCGCTGAACGCCGTGCACCGCATCGGGGACCAGATCGCCGAACCCATCCTGCTGCATCGCCCGTCCACCCCGGCCGCCGCGCGGCGGCGGGCCGGGGAACTGCTCGAGCAGGTGGGGCTTCCCGCGGCGCGGGCCGCCGCCTATCCGCACGAGCTGTCGGGCGGGCAGCGCCAGCGCGTCATGATCGCCATGGCGCTGGCCTGCGACCCGCGGCTGATCATCGCCGACGAGCCGACGACCGCGCTCGACGTGATGATCCAGGCGCAGATCCTGCGGCTGATCGAACGTCTCGTCGTCGACCAGGACCTCGGCCTGATCATGATCAGCCATGACCTGGCCGTCCTCTCCGACACCTGCGACCGCCTCTCGGTCATGTACGCGGGCCGGGTCGTCGAGGAGGGCCCCGCGCGGCAGGTGTACGAGAACGCCCGGCACCCCTACGGAAGCGCCCTGTCGGCCGCCTTCCCCCGCATCGGTGACCTGTCCTCACGGCACGCGCCGCGCGGCCTGCCGGGCGACCCGCCGGACCCGGCCGCCCTGCCGTCCGGCTGTACGTTCCATCCGCGCTGCCCGGTGGCGCTGGACTCCTGCGCCACCGGGGACCAGGAGCTGCGGCACGCCGGCCAGGACCGGCGAGCGGCCTGCGTGCTGGTGGAACCGGGCGCCGTCACGGCACCGGGTCCGCACGGCGGCGCCGAGGAATCGAGGAGCATCTCATGACCACCACCCCTCCCGCGGTCCCGCTGCTCAGCGCCGAGGCCCTGCAGGTCACGTTCCCCGGCCGCCGCGGGGCGGCGCCGGCCCGTGCCGTCGACGGGGTCGACCTCGACATCCGGCCGGGCGAGATCGTCGCCCTGGTCGGGGAGTCGGGCTGCGGCAAGACCACACTGGCCCGCTCCCTGCTGGGCCTCGTACCCCCCACGTCCGGCCGGGTCACCTTCGGCGGGGAGCCGCTCGACTACTCGGGCCGGGCGCTCAAGGCGTACCGCAGGCGGGTGCAGCTGGTGCTCCAGGACCCGAGCGGCTCCCTCAACCCGCGGCACACGGTGTACGAGGCGGTGGCGGAGGGGCTGCGCATCCACGGGTACGCCGGTGACGAGCGTGCGGCCGTGTCCGGTGCGCTGGCGCGGGCGGGGCTGCGGCCTCCGGAGCGGTTCTTCCTGAAGTACCCGCACGAGCTGTCCGGCGGCCAGCGCCAGCGCGTCGTGATCGCGGGCGCGCTGGTCCTGGAGCCGGAGCTCATCGTCGCGGACGAACCGGTGGCCTCGCTCGACGCGTCCGTGCGGGGCGAGATCCTCGCCCTGCTGCTGCGGCTGCGCGAGGAACTGGGCCTGTCGGCACTGGTCGTGACGCACGATCTGGGCCTCGCCTGGAACATCGCGGACCGGGTGGCGGTGATGTACCTGGGCCGCATCGTGGAGACGGGTGACGTGGAGCAGATCCTCACGGCACCCCGTCACCCGTACACCCGGGCACTGCTGTCCGTGCTGCCGGAGGCGGAGGGCGAGCCGGTGATCCTGACGGGCGAGCCGCCGGACCCCTCCAAGGTTCCGTCCGGCTGCCGCTTCCACGTCCGCTGCCAGGTCCTCGCCTCGGGCGAGGCCGAGCGCGCGGGGGTGGCGGACGCGTGCCGTACGAAGGACCTGCCGGTGCTGGAGGGTGGCGCGGAGACGCAGGTGGCGTGCCACTGGGCGGCGGCTTCGGTGGGCGCGGTCTCCTGAGGCGTCGCGACGGGGTCGGTTCCGGGCCGACGGAGTCGGTTCCGGGCCGGAGGCCTTTCCTCCGGGTGCGCTTCCGGGGCCCGCGGACGCGACGAGCCCGGGACCTCCGGCCTCCGACCCCAGGGCTCGGCCCGCCCGCGAGGGGACCCGGACGGCCGCACCGGCGGCGGCCTCCCGGCCGTGGCAGGCAGAATCCACCGGCCCTCGTCCAGGACACGCCGGGCCCCGCCTCCCCCGGCCGGTGCCGGGCCCGTCCGCGAGGTGCTCCGACCGGAAGGTCAGGCCCCGTTCCGCCGGGTCCGGTGGATGGCTCCCGTCAGCTCGCTCAGCGGGCGCCCCGTACCGCCCCAGCGGTGCCGGACGATCTCGGCGGCGATGGACACGGCCGTCTCCTCCGGCGTACGGGCTCCGAGGTCGAGGCCCACAGGTGAGGCGAGGCGTGCCAGGCCCTCCTCGTCCACCCCCGCCTCCCGCAGCCGGGCGATCCGGTCGGCGTGGGTGCGCCTGCTGCCCATGACACCGATGTACGCGGCGGGGGTCCGCAGCGCGGCGACCAGCAGCGGCACGTCGAACTTCGGGTCGTGCGTCAGCACGCAGACGACCGTGCGCGCGTCGACCTCGGTCGAGGCGAGGTAGGTGTGCGGCCACGCGCGGACGACCTCGTCGGCCGTGGGGAACCGCTGCCGGGTCGCGAAGGCCGGGCGGGCGTCGCAGACCGTCACGCGGTAACCGAGGAAGGAACCGATCCGGGCCGTCGCCGCCGCGTGGTCGATGGCCCCGAAGACCAGCATGCGGGGCGCGGGTGCGTACGACTGGACGAAGACGGTCACGTCCTGCATCCGCCGCTCGCCGTGCGGGCCGTAACGGTTCTCCGCCGTGACCCCCTGGGCGAGGAGTCCGCGCGCGTCGTCCGTGACGGCGGCGTCGAGCCCTTCGTCACCGAGTGAGCCGCTGACCCGGTCGGCGAGGACCAGCTGGCGAGCGCCCGCGGCTTTCGCGGGGGCGACCACGGTCGCGACCGCGACGCGCTCCCCGGCGGCCACGAGATCGACGAGTGCGCGCGACCGGTCCCGGTCCGCCGCCGCGACACAGGGCTGGACCAGCACGTCGATCGTCCCGCCGCAGGTCAGCCCCACACCGGACGCCTCGTCATCGCTGATGCCGTAACTGCGCAGCCGCGGGGCGCCGGTGCTGAGCACCTCGGCGGCCACCTCGCACACATCGCTCTCCACGCAGCCCCCGGAGATACTGCCCGCGACCATGCCGTCGGCGCTCACCGCCATCGTCGCGCCCGGCCCGCGCGGCGCACTGCCCCGGACCGCCACGACGGTGGCGAGGGCGTAGGCCGTTCCGTCGGTGTGCCAGTCGCGCAGCTCGGACAGTAGTTCACGCACGGTGCGGGCCTCCCCCGGCTCGTCGAGTCCTTGCTCCGACGATGCCCGGATGCGGGGCTGCGCACCACCTGGCGTGTGTCCCGGACGGAGCGCCGTCAGCCCGGTGGACGGGCCCGGCGGCGTCCGGTACGTGCGACCGCACGGCGGAGGGTCACCCCGATACCGGACGTGCCGGGGCGTCCCGACGCCGCGACGGGTGTGCGTGCCGGGCCCACGGCCGGCCGACGGGAGAGCTTTCAGGCCCGTTCGTAGGCCGCGATCAGCTCACGGGACCGCTTCACGTCGGCGGCCATGGCCACGAGCAGGTCGTCGACCGAGTCGAACTTCAGCATGCCGCGCACGTACGAGAGGAAGTCCACGGCGACGTGCAGCCCGTACAGCTCCAGGCCGACGCGGTCGATCGCGTACGCCTCGACGGTCCGTTCCGTGCCGTCGAACTGGGGGTTGGTGCCCACCGAGATCGCGGCGGGCATCGTTTCGCCGTTCGCCGTGAGCCAGCCGGCGTAGACGCCGTCGGCCGGGATCGCCGTGTGCGGCAGCGTCTCCACGTTCGCCGTCGGGTAGCCCAGCGCGCGGCCGCGCTGCGCACCGCGCACCACGATGCCCTCCACCCGGTGCGGCCGGCCCAGGATCTCGGCGGCCCCCTCGACGTCGCCCCGGGCGATCAGGCGGCGGGTCAGCGTGGAGGAGAACGGCTCGCCGCCGCCCGCCTCACCGCTCACGAAGAGGTCGATGACCTCGACCTCGTAGTCGTACGTGCGGCCGAGCTCGGCCAGCAGATCAACGTTCCCCGCGGCCTTGTGACCGAAGCGGAAGTTCGGCCCCTCGATCACCAGCCGGGCGTGCAGCTTGTCGACGAGCACCTTCACGATGAACTCGGCCGGCGCGAGCTTCGAGAAGTCGGCCGTGAACGGCAGGATCAGCACCGCGTCCACGCCGAGGTCCGCCATCAGCTCGGCGCGCCGGTGGTGCGGGGCGAGCAGCGGCGGATGCGTACCCGGGCGCACGACCTCGCTGGGGTGCGGGTCGAAGGTCACGACGACGGACGGAACGCCCAGCTCACGCGCCCGTTCCACCGCCCGGCCGACGATCAGCTGGTGCCCGCGGTGCACCCCGTCGTAGGAGCCGATGGTGACGACGCTGCGTCCCCAGTCCTCGGGGATGTCCTCCAAGCCACGCCAGCACTGCACTGTGACCGCTCCTCGCCCGAACCTGTGTACGTGTGTGTGTCCCTTACGCAGGTCTAAGACTGCCATGCTCACGTCCCGCCGCCTGCATCGGCACCGTCATCCCCGGCTGCGGACCGTCCAGGGACTCCACCGTGCGCCGGGCACCGGGGCCCACGACCACCGCCCATTCCTGGGGGGCGTCGGCCAGCCACCCGGTGACCAGCGCCGCGAAGCCGGGCACCTCGCGGGCGAGGTCGACGAGCTCGCGGTCGAAGCGCGCGGCCCCCTCGGGCGTCCGTACGAGGAGCGTCCCGGTGCGGTGCACCATGGCCCTCGTGCGCGCTTGCGGGCGCCGCTGCGCACCGGTCGCCGCGGCCCGGAGCAGGGCCGCCAGCACCTCCGGGTCCCGGCCGGTGTCCCGCTCGAAGTCCAGCAGCGCCTCCGTCAGCTCGTCCCGCACCGGCCGGGACACCGCGCTCCCCGGGGCGGAGAACACCCGAGCCAGCGCGGCGCGCACCGGGGGCGGCACGGGAGGCTCCCGCAACAGGCCGGTCACCAGGGGCCGCAGCAGCGCGCGGGCGGCGGGGCCGTGCTCGAGCCGACGTTCCACGTACGCGGCCGCCCGGTCCGCGGCCCCGGCGTCCGGGTGGGTGTCGACGTACTGCCGCAGGAGGCCGGGGGCGTGCAGGGCCAGGGCGGGGGCGTCCATGCCCGCCAGCTCCCGCAGGATGTCGTCGGCGGGTTCCCCGGGCAGCGACAGCCGGGCGTGCAGCGCGGCGAGCACCGGCTCCGGATACTCGGCGAACACCTCGGCCAGCAGGGCCACGGGCAGGCGCGGATCACCGGCGGCGAAGACCCGCAGGGCCTGGGGCAGATGGCGCCCACCGGTCCGCGGGTCCCGGACGAGGAGGGTGAGCGCCTGGGCGTGCAGGACCGCGTCCCCCGGGCGGGCGAGCAGAGTGAGTGCGGCGCCGCGCAGCAGGGCACGGTCGTCCTCCGGGAGGGCGAGGTCCGCGGTCAGCGTGGCGTGGACGGCGGCGGCTGCGCGGCGTTCGGGCCGCTCCTCGTCCCGGGCCCAGCGGTCGACGGCCCGGCAGAGCGCGGACGGCTCGTCCTCGGCGAGGGCGGCGAGGACTTCGGCGGCGCGCCGATGCGCCGTGTCGACGAGCGCCTCCGTCAGGTCGTCGACCGCGAGGTCACGGCGGGCGTACAACAGGGCCTGGGCGGCCGCCGCCACGGTGAGCCGCATCCCCGCGCCGTCCTCGGCGTGCAGCGGGGTCTCGTCGGTGAACCAGCGGCAGAGCAGGGGCTGGACGGCGCGGGGGCAGGCGGTGAGGCGCCGGGCCACGGCGTCGAGGTAGCGCTCCTCCCCGCCGGGGCGCGGGGCACCGTCGGCGGGCACGAGCCGGCGCAGGAGGTCGAGGCGGTCCGCCTCCGGAAGCCGGATGCGCCGCCAGAACCAGGGGCCGAAGGCGGCGTACGGTCCGAGCGCCCCGGGCCCCCGGCCGTCCCGGGAGCGCCGGGTGATCCGGCCGGCGAGCACGCGCAGCACGCCGAGGTAGGGCAGCGCGTCGGGCACGCGCAGCAGGCTCTCACGGAGCAGGTGGGCCGCCCACCAGGCCGCGTCGGCGCGCCGGCCGGACGGGGGGCCGCCCCGGCCGGCCGACAGGCGGTCCATCGCCCCGATCAGGTCGGCCATGCGGTGGGCCGGCGCGGCGCTCCCCCGGCGGCGCTCCAGCAGGAGCATCGCCTGGATCACCGGGCCGATGCGGTGACGCGGTACGGGAAGGTTGCGGGGCTCCGCCGGAGCGCACGGCTCTCCCGGCTCCTCGGGGCCCGCGACGGTCACCGGGCCCGTCAGCTCCGCCGGGCGCACCCGCCCGGCCGTCGGCGGCCGCACCGGCACCGCGGGGCCCGCCCGGTCCGGCGCGGCGAGTGACCACGCCGCCGTGTCCTGCCCGCCCGGCCCGTCCTGCCCCGGCCCGTCCTCCGCGTGCCAGCGGTGGACCAGCGACCGCAGCGCGGCGTCCAGATCCAGGTGGGCGCCCTGCAGCCAGTCGCCCAGCTCCTCGTCGGCGAAGCGGTATCCGGCACCCGCCGGGACCAGCAGGCCCTCGGTGAGGACGGCCGAGGCCCACCCCGTACGCCACGGGAAGATCTCCTCGAAGGCCGCCCTGTCCAGCTCACCCTGGCCGGGCCCGAGGCAGCGCCGGGCCGCCTCGTGGACCCGGCCGGCCACCTTCGCCGCCAGTCTGCGGACGGCCGTCCCCCGCAGCCGGGGTTCGGCCTGGGCCCCGACGCGGACGGCGATCCGCACACACGTGAGGTCCAGGTGGGCGGAGAAGACCTCTTCCGTGCCCGGCCGGCCGGGAACGTCGGGCGGCAGCGCCTCCCGGACCCCGGCGAGCAGGCGCAGCGTGAGGGGGTGCCGGTCGTGTCCGGGTGCGAGCATCCCCGGCGGGATGCCGTACCGCTCCCTGGCCCGTTCGGCCTGCGCGGCGGTCAGGTCGCCGAGCCGGACGGCGGGCGGCAGCCCCCGGGCGGGCCGCTCCGGGACGTGCAGAGCGCCGGGGGGATACAGGGCCCCCGCGGTCTCCCAGTGTTCGGGGCGGCAGGCGACGACCATCCGCGCACCGTGGGAGCGAAGCCACCCGGCCGTCCCCCCGGTCCACGCGACGAGCCGGTGGGCGAGCAGCGGCGGCATCTCCTCCGGTCCGTCCACCACGACCAGCAGCGGGTTGCCGGACGCGGCGGCGAGGGCGGCGACCCGCTCGGGGGTGGCCGTCGTCATGTCGCCCGGTGCGCCGGCGGCGGCGACGATCCGCGCGGAGCGGCGGAGCACCCGTGCCATCGCGTCGGCCACGCAGGTGTCCTCGGCCAGCAGGTCGGCCCCGCGCAGCCAGAGCGTGAGCGCGGGTACGGCGCCGCGGGCCCGGCGGGCGGCCAGCTCGGCCAGCTCGGTGGTGCGGCCCGTCCCGGGCCCGCCGACCAGACCGAGCACGGAGCCCGTAGCCGTGTCGAAGGCAGTGAACTCGGCACCGACGTGCGGGCGTTCCACCGGCTCCACACCGTCCGGACGCCCCGGGTGGCCGAGCGACGTGGCGGTCAGCTGCAGTGCTCCGGCGAGGTTGAGATCGCCTCCGTACCCGGGGACGCTGTGGGCGTTGCGCCGCAGCAGCTCGTCCAGTGGCCCGTGGCCCGCCCCGGCGGTGATCGGCACCGCGAGCCCGGCAGCGTCGTGCCCGGCGCGCAGCGCGGTGGAGAGGACCCCGAGGACGGCACCCGTGCGCGGATCGGTCACCGGTCCGCCGACGGCTGCCCCGCCCGAGCGCACCGCGTCGCGCCCGTCCGTGCCGAGGGCGAGCTCGAGCGCCGCCCCCAGCGCGTGGTCGCGCCCACCCTCCGTGTACGTGGCCGGCGTCGTCCCGAGCACCCGCGCCTCCCGCAGACCGTGGGCGGCGATCCGCACGTACGTGCCCGTCTCGATCCGGTCGCGTACGGCGATGGGGAGCGGTTCCACGTCCAGGATCCCGGGCCCGCCGGTGCGGAGCAGGGCGAGGCCGGACTCCGGCAGGGCGGTGATGTCGTCGGGGCCGAGGGCGCGGCTGCGGCCGTCCGCCGTGTGCAGCACCACGCCCGCGGCCGGGGCGACGGCCTGATGGCAGGTGAGTACCGTGCCGCGGTCGTCCGCGACGAACCCGGTCCCCCGCGGCCGGCCGGCCCCGTCGCAGATCCTCACCAGTGTCGACCGGTCCCCGCTGCCCATGCATAGACGGTAGGTCCCGGATGATCGGCACGCGTAACGTGCACGGCGAACGCGCCCCCCACACACCCCCCAGTCACTCCGAGCGCCCGTCCAATGGGGTGAAAGCGCCGGTATTCCTGGACAGGGATGGCGGACGGAGGGGAATCGTGGAGCGGGCATCGGGGGGACTGCCCGCTCCACGGTGGGGCGGCTGTACGGGGCTGGCGTCAGGCGTCAGGCGAAGACGGCGAGGCTCTTGGCCTTGCCCTTCTGCTCCTCGACCAGCACGAGGAACGTCCCGTCGGGCCCGAAGACCGCGACCGGCCCCGGCGGACACGTCGGCATGTCCAGCCGTACACCGTTGAGCAGCAGCCTGGCCCGCTTCTCGTCCACGTCCCACCGGGGGAACGCGGAGGCGGCCGCCTCGGCCACCGGCATCACGGTCAGCTCCTGCTGGTGCTGCTCCAGCGTCCTGGCGGCGTCGAGCCCGTACGGGCCGACCCGGGTGCGCCGCAGCGCGGTCAGATGCCCACCGACGCCGAGCCCGGCGCCGAGGTCCCGGGCCAGCGCCCGGATGTACGTCCCCGAGGAGCAGACGACCGAGACGACCAGGTCGACCACGGGCGTGCCGTCCTCGGCGACGGCCTCGCGGACGTCGTAGACGCGGAAGGAGGAAATGGTCACCGGGCGGGCCGGGATCTCGAACTCCTCGCCGCCCCGCACCCGGGCGTACGAACGCTTGCCGTCGATCTTGATGGCGCTGACCTTGGACGGCACCTGCATGATCGCGCCCGTCAGCGCGGCGACCCCGGCGTCGATGCCCTCGCGCGTCACGCCCGAGGCGTCGGTGGACGAGGTGATCTCGCCCTCCGCGTCGTCGGTGACGGTGTCCTGACCGAGCCGGATCGTACCGAGGTACTCCTTCTCGGTCAGTGCGAGATGGCCGAGCAGCTTGGTCGCCCTCTCGACGCCGAGCACCAGGACGCCGGTGGCCATCGGGTCCAGCGTGCCGGCGTGGCCGACCCTGCGGGTGCGGGCGATACCGCGCATCTTGGCCACGACGTCATGCGAAGTGAAGCCGGACGGCTTGTCGACGATGACAAGGCCGTCCGGCGTCCTGTTCTGCTTGTTCTGCGTCATGCGGACGGCGAACCCTCGTCGTTCTCGTCGGACTCGTCGTCCTCGGGCTTGCGGTACGGGTCCGCGTCACCGGCGTAGGCAGCGCCGGAGGACGCCTCGCGGACCTTGGCGTCCGAGGCGCGTGCCCGGTCGAGCAGGTCCTCGATCGCCTTGGCGTTGTCCGGCAGGGCGTCCGCCACGAAGGACAGGGTGGGCGTGAACTTCGTCCCCGCCGCCGCGCCGACCGCCGAGCGCAGGACGCCCTTGGCGCTCTCCAGACCGGCGGCCGCGCTCGCCCGCTCCTCGTCGTCGCCGTAGACCGTGTAGAAGACCGTGGCCTCCCGCAGGTCGCCGGTGACACGGGTGTCCGTGATGGTCACGTGCGTTCCCAGACGCGGGTCCTTGATACCGCGCTGCAGTTTCTCGGCGACCACCACCTGGATGAGGTCCGCCAGTTTCTTTGCCCGCGCGTTGTCGGCCACTGGTCCGTCTCCTTCTTAGCCATCGTCTTCGTCGCTGTGCAGCCGCCGTCGTACGGACAGCAGCTCCACCTCAGGCCGGTTCGCGATCATGCGTTCGCACCGGTCGAGTACGTCTGTGAGGTGTCCGGTGTCCCCGGAGACCACGGCAAGACCGATCTCGGCCCTGCGGTAGAGGTCCTGGTCGCCCGTCTCCGCGACGCTCACCCCGAACCTGCGGTGGATCTCGGCGACGATCGGGCGGACGACGGAGCGTTTCTCCTTCAGCGACCGTACGTCGCCGAGGAGCAGGTCGAAGGACAGAGTCCCCACATACATGTGTGTCCGGATGTCCCGCCGGTTCGGGGTCGTGTCCCCGCCATCGCTTGGCGGGGACACCAGAACCGTACACGGAACGGCCGGGGCCGATCGACGGAAATACGACCCGTCGACCGGCCCCGACCTCCTCGAAGGAGGGACCGGGAGTCACCCCCCGGCCCTCCCCGTGGATCAGCCTCGCGGCTTCTCGCGCATCTCGTACGTCGCGATGACGTCGTCGATCTTGATGTCGTTGAAGTTCCCGAGGTTGATACCGCCCTCGAAGCCTTCGCGGATCTCGGTGACGTCGTCCTTGAAGCGTCGCAGACCGGAGATGTTGAGGTTCTCCGCGATGACCTTGCCATCGCGCAGCAGGCGCGCCTTGGTGTTGCGCTTGACCTCGCCGGAGCGGACCAGCACACCGGCGATGTTGCCCAGCTTGGACGAGCGGAAGATCTCGCGGATCTCCGCCGTGCCGAGCTCGACCTCTTCGTACTCCGGCTTGAGCATGCCCTTGAGGGCCGCCTCGATCTCTTCGATCGCCTGGTAGATGACCGAGTAGTACCGGACGTCCACGCCCTCGCGCTCGGCCATCTGCTCGGCACGCCCTGCGGCGCGCACGTTGAAGCCGATCACGATGGCGTCGGAACCGGTCGCCAGGTTGATGTCCGACTCGGTGACCGCACCCACACCGCGGTGCAGGACCCGGATGTCGACCTCTTCACCGACGTCGAGCTGGAGCAGCGAGGACTCGAGAGCCTCCACCGAACCGGACGCGTCGCCCTTGATGATGAGGTTGAGCTCCTGGACCAGACCGGCCTTGAGCGCCTCGTCCAGGTTCTCCAGGGAGAACCGGACGCCCTTGCGGGCGAAGTTGGCGTTGCGCTCACGGGCGGCACGCTTCTCGGCGATCTGACGGGCCGTACGGTCCTCGTCGACGACCAGGAAGTTGTCGCCGGCACCCGGCACGTTGGTGAGACCCAGTACCAGGACGGGGGTCGAGGGACCCGCTTCCTGGACGTTGTTGCCGTTGTCGTCGAGCATCGCCCGGACACGGCCGTACGCGTCGCCGACGACCATCGTGTCACCGATGCGCAGCGTGCCGCGCTGGACGAGGACGGTCGAGACGGCACCGCGGCCGCGGTCGAGGTGGGACTCGATCGCAATACCCTGCGCGTCCTGCTCCGGGTTGGCCCGCAGGTCGAGCGAGGCGTCGGCGGTGAGGACGACGGCCTCCAGCAGTGCCTCGATGTTGAGGCCCTGCTTGGCGGAGATGTCGACGAACATCGTGTCGCCGCCGTACTCCTCGGCCACCAGACCGAACTCGGTGAGCTGACCGCGCACCTTGGTCGGGTCGGCACCCTCGACGTCGATCTTGTTGACCGCGACCACGATCGGCACGTCGGCCGCCTTGGCGTGGTTCAGCGCCTCGATCGTCTGGGGCATCACACCGTCGTTCGCCGCCACCACGAGGATCGCGATGTCGGTGGACTTCGCACCACGGGCACGCATGGCGGTGAACGCCTCGTGACCCGGGGTGTCGATGAAGGTGATACGGCGGTCCTCGCCGTTGACCTCGGAGGAGACCTGGTACGCACCGATGTGCTGCGTGATACCGCCGGCCTCGCCCGCGACGACGTTCGTCTTGCGGATCGCGTCCAGCAGCCGGGTCTTACCGTGGTCGACGTGACCCATGACGGTCACGACCGGCGGGCGGGAGACCAGGGCCTCCTCGCCACCCTCGTCCTCGCCGAACTCGATGTCGAAGGACTCGAGCAGCTCGCGGTCCTCCTCCTCGGGGCTGACGATCTCGAGGACGTAGTTCATCTCGTCGGCGAGAAGCTTCAGCGTCTCGTCGGAGACGGACTGCGTCGCGGTGACCATCTCGCCGAGGTTCATCATCACGGCGACGAGCGACGCCGGGTTGGCGTTGATCTTCTCCGCGAAGTCGGTGAGGGAGGCACCGCGCGACAGCCGGACGGCCTGTCCGTTGCCGCGGGGCAGCATGACGCCGCCGACCGACGGGGCCTGCATGGCCTCGTACTCCTGGCGCCTCTGCCGCTTCGACTTACGGCCACGACGCGCGGGACCGCCGGGACGGCCGAACGCACCCTGTGTGCCACCACGGGCACCCGGGCCGCCGGGACGTCCACCGAAGCCGGGACGGCCGCCGAAGCCACCGCCACCGCCGGGACGGCCTGCGCCGCCACCGCCACCGGGACCACCGGGACGGCCTGCGAAGCCGCCACCGCCGCCACCAGGACCGGCCGGACGGCCTGCGAAGCCGCCGCCACCGGGACGACCGCCGCCGCCACCGGGGCGACCGCCGCCGGCACCGGGACCACGGCCGCCGCCACCGGGGCCACCGCCGGGACGCGGACCCGCGGCGGGACGCTGCGGCATCATGCCCGGGTTCGGACGGTTACCCGAGGGGGCACCGCCCGGACGGGGGGCCTGCGGGCGGGGCATGCCGCCGGGGGAAGGACGTGCGCCACCCTGACCCTGCGGGCGCGGGGCGCCGCCGGGACCACCCTGCGGGCGCGGGGCGCCGGGGCGCTCCTGACCGCCGCCGGGGCGCGGGGCACCGCCGGGACGGGGCGCCTGGGGGCGCGCCATACCGGTGGAGCCGCCGGAGGTGAAGGGGTTGTTGCCCGGACGGGGTCCGGCCGGACGGGAGCCGCCAGGTCGCGGTGCGCCCTGGCCGGCGGGACGTGCGGGTCGCTCGCCGCCACGCTCGCCACCACGGCCGCCGTCGCGCTGGCCACCGTCACGGCCGCCGTCACGCTGACCGCCGGCCGGAGCCGGACGGGCGGGGCGGGGACCCGGGGTGGCACCCGCGGGACGCGGGGCCTGCTGGGGTGCGGCCGGCTGCTGGGCCGGGGCCGGCGCCGAGAACTCGGCGGCGGGCACCGGAGTGACCGGGGCCGGCTTCGGCGCGGGCTTCGGGCCCGGACGCGGGCCGACGGAGGGTGCCGCGGGGGTGCTGCTCGCCGGGGTCTCGGCCGCGGCCGGCTTGGGGGCCGGTGCGCCGGGCTTCGGGGCAGCGGGACGTGCCGCAGCGGCCGGGGAGGGCGCTGCGGGCTTCGCGGGCGCGGCCTTGCGAGGCGCGCCAGGCTTCGCAGCGGACTTGCCGGCGTTGCCGCCGGGCCCCTGCAGTGCGTCGGTCAACTTGCGTACAACCGGCGCCTCGATCGTCGAGGACGCCGAACGGACGAATTCACCGAGTTCTTGGAGCTTGGCCATGACGACCTTGCTCTCGACGCCGAACTCCTTGGCGAGTTCGTATACCCGGACCTTAGCCACTTCGCTCCTTTTAGGTCCGGGTTACCGCCGGACCGTCGCTACTTCATGGGCGTACTCATCGCGTACTCATCGAGTGCTCATCGCAATCTCGACCTACTTCCAACTCGCGAGGTACCTGACCGCACGGGGACCCGTGCCGTTCACTTTTCCTGCTGTGTCACCCGCTCGACGAACCGCTGCAGTGCCGCGGTGCCGAACGGCCCCTTGGCCTTGAAGGCCCGGGGGAATGCCCGGCGGCGGACCGCCAGGTCGAGACAGACGGAGGCGGGGTGCAGATGCGCACCCCGGCCGGGCAGCGTACCGCGTGGATCAGGGACGACCTCTCCCTCGTCCACCACGGTGCGCAGCAGTTCGCTCTTGGCCGCCCGCTCCCGGCATCCCACACAGGTTCGCTCGGGGCAAGCGCGGGCGTGCGTCCGGCCAGACACGGCTAAGTCTACCTCCCCGCACCGACCTCACCCCTGCGGGGCAGAAATCGAACGGATGTTGTCGTGATCTCAGCGGCATCGCGCCTCGATCTATTCCTTCGTACCCTCCCCGGGGCAGGCCGCCCCGGGGTCCGGCGTCCGGGTCAGCCGCGCTCCGCGCGCTCCCGGGCACGCTCGGCCCGCTCGCGGTCGGCCGTCTCCCGCTCGGCGTCGGTCTCGGTGTCCGGGCGGATGTCGATGCGCCAGCCGGTGAGCCGGGCGGCGAGGCGGGCGTTCTGGCCCTCCTTGCCGATGGCCAGCGACAGCTGGTAGTCGGGGACCGTGACCCGGGCGGAACGGGCGCCGAGGTCCACGACCTCCACCTTGCTCACCCGGGCGGGTGACAGTGCGTTGGCCACCATCTCGGCGGGGTCGTCGGACCAGTCCACGATGTCGATCTTCTCGCCGTGCAGCTCCGCCATGACGTTGCGCACACGGCTGCCCATCGGGCCGATGCAGGCGCCCTTGGGGTTCAGGCCGGCGCGGGTGGAGCGTACGGCGATCTTGGTGCGGTGGCCGGCCTCGCGTGCGATGGCCTCGATGACGACCGAGCCGTCCGCGATCTCCGGGACCTCCAGCGCGAAGAGCTTCTTCACCAGGTTCGGGTGGGTGCGTGACAGCGTCACGGAGGGGCCGCGCACACCCTTGGCCACCCGGACGACGTAGGTGCGCAGCCGCAGGCCGTGGGTGTACTCCTCGCCCGGCACCTGCTCCTGGACCGGCAGGATCGCCTCCAGCTTGCCGATGTCGACCAGGACGTTCTTCGGGTCCTTGCCCTGCTGGACGACGCCGGTGACGACGTCGCCCTCGTGGCCCGCGTACTCGCCGAACGTCCGGTCGTCCTCGGCGTCGCGCAGCCGCTGCAGGATGACCTGCTTGGCAGTGGTCGCGGCGATACGGCCGAAACCGGACGGGGTGTCGTCGAACTCCTTGGGCTCCTGGCCTTCCTCGAGGTCGGCCGGGTCCTCCTTCGCCCACACCGTGACGTGGCCGCCGGCGTCCAGCTCCACCCGCGCACGGCGGTGGCTGCCCTCGGTGCGGTGGTACGCGATGAGGAGGGCCGACTCGATCGCCCCGACGAGCACGTCGAAGGGGATCTCCTTGTCCTGCGCCAAGCCCTTCAGAAGCTTCACATCGATGTCCACGGCTACGCCTCCTCTTCCTTCTTGTCCTTGCGGTTGAATTCGATCTCCACGCGGGCCTTGGCGATGTCACCGAAGGCCACGCGGCGCGCCGTGGGCTTGCGGCCCTTGACGCCCGGCACCTCGAGGTCCAGTCCCTCGTCGTCGACCCCGAGGATGCGGGCGACCAGTTCCCCGCCGTCGTTGAGCGTCAGTCCGGCCAGCCGGCCGATGGCCCGTACGTAGTGGCGGTGCTCGGTCAACGGGCGCTCCGCGCCCGGAGAGCTCACTTCCAGGACGTACTCGCCCTCGCCCATCGCGTCGGTCGCGTCGAGCGTCTCGGAGAGGGTGCGGCTCAGCTCGGCACAGGCGTCGAGCTCCACGCCGTCCTCGGAGTCCACCACGACCCGCAGCACCCGGCGGCGGCCTGCCCGGGAGACCTCGATCTCCTCGAGGTCCAGCTCATTGGCGCTGACGAGCGGTTCGAGCAGCCCGCGCAGCCTCTCGCTCTCGGTGGTGCTCATCCGGGTGACTCCTCGGCCGCGTGTGCTGTTGTGGGGATCGTCGCGTGTCAGGTCAAAGGGTATCCGGTCCGCAGGGGTGTTGCCGTCCGCCTCCTGCCCGGACGCGGGTACGCTCGCCTGCAGTGATCACTTCGCGACAGAAACCGTCATAATGCGGCCCGAAGGAGACAAGTGCGGCGCACGGGGACGACGCGCAGGGGTGCGTTGACGACGACGGGAGCGCTCGCCCTGGGCGCGGTACTGACCGGTTGCGGCGACGGCGGGGAGGCGGAGGACCGGCGGAAACCGGTCGGCGCCGATGCCCGGACGGCCTCGGTCCGGGACCGGAAGGCGCTCCGGGCGGCCGCCGCCCGCGCCAGCGCCGCACTGCTCACCCGGTACGAACGGGTCGCGTCCGCCCACCCGGCGACGGCGGCCGGTCTCGCGCCCCTGAGCGCCGCCGTGCGCGAGCACGCCACGGCACTGGGCGCGCCCGCGAAGGCCGCCCCGCCCGCGCCCGGCGACCCGGCGCCCGCCGGCGACGCGAGGACGGCGCTCAGGGAACTGGCCGCCGCGGAACGGGCCCTGGCCGACGACCGCGCCAGGACCCTGCTGGACGCCGAACCGGAACTGGCCCGCCTGCTGGCCTCGATCGCCGCGGCCGGTGCCGTCCACGCGTACCTGCTGACCGAACTGGCCAAGGAGACCTCGTCATGACGCAAGGGGCCGGACAGGACGCCGACGCGTCGGGGCCGCTGCGCGCCGCCCAGGCCGCACTCGCCGCCGAGCACGCCGCTGTGTACGGGTACGGTGCGCTGGGCGGCCGTCTGGAGGGCGCCCGGCGCGCCGACGCGGCCGCCGCCCACGCCGGGCACCGGGCGCGGCGTGACGCGCTGGTGCGGACGGTGGGCGGCCTGGGAGGCAGGCCCGTGGCGGCGGACGCGGCGTACGCCCTGCCGTTCGCGGTGCGCGACCCGGCGAGCGCCATGCGGCTCGCCGCCGTACTGGAGGACCGGGTCGCGGGCGTCTACTCCGACCTCGTACGGGCAGCCCGGGGTCCGCTCAGGCAGGAGGCCGCGGGGGCGCTGCGGGAGGCCGCCGTGCGCGCCGTGCGCTGGCGCGGCAGCGGCGTAGCCTTTCCGGGGCTGGCCGAGAAGGCCGGAGCACATCCGCCGGACACCACGGCGGAGGCAGGCGCCGCCGGCGTCACGCCCTGAAACAGCCGTGAAAGGGAACAAGGCAGGTATGGGTTTCGAACCGCCGCAGCGTCTGGTGCGCGCGCTCGGCGAGACGTACGGGGAAGCGGCCGCCGCCGACTGGCTGGGCAGGCTCCCCGCGCTCACCGGGGAAGCACTGTCGGCGGTGGGACACGACGTCGCCGTGGACCGGGTGGTCGCGCCCGGCGGACGCAGCAGCCTCGTCCTCCTGGTGCACCACCGGGACGGCACACCCGCCGTGTTGAAGATCGCGCCCGCCGGTGCCGCCCCCGCCCTGGAACGGGCGGCTCTCACGCAGTGGGACGGCTGGGGCGCGGTGCGGCTCCTGGCGTCCGGGGACGGCGCGGTGCCCGAGGGCGCCCTGCTGCTGGAGCGGCTGCACCACGAGGTGTCCCTGCGCTCCCTGCCCGATGCCAAGGCCCTGCTGGAGGCGGCGGGCACGGTGCGGCGCCTGTGGGTCGAGCCCCCGCCCGGTCATCCCTACGAGTCCGTCGAGGAGCGCACCGGCCGGCAGGCCGGGCCGATGCTGGCCGCCGCCGCGGCTGATCCGGCGCTGGAGACCCTGGTCTCCGAGGCCCTGGCGGCCCGCGCGGAACTGGTCGCGTACGCCCCGGAACTCCTACTGCTGCACGGCAACTTCCGGCAGAGCAAGGTGCTCCTGGGCGAACGGTCCCCGTGGCTCGCGGTCGGCCCGGAGCCCCTGGTGGGCGAGCGCGCGTACGACCTCGCGCGGCTCGTACGCGACCGGGTCGAGGACCTGATCGCCTCGCCCGGCGGTGCGGCGACCGCCCGCCGCCGGATCAGGAAGCTCGCGGACTCCCTGGAGGTGGACCAGGCGCGGCTGCGCGGCTGGACGCTGTTCCGGGCCGTGGAGTCCGGCACACGCGCGCTGGCGGCGGGCCGCCGCCAGGACGGCGAACTCTCGCTGGAGTTCGCGGGCTGGCTCTGAGAGGGCGAGTCCGGACCGTCCGTCATGGCGGAGGCCCCCACGCGAGCGCGTGGGGGCCTCCGCCGTCCGGTTCAGACCCGGGCGGTCAGGCGGGCGACCGCCTCGTCGACGGTGAGCTCCTCGCGCTCGCCCGTGCGACGGTCCTTCAGCTCCAGGACGCCCTCGGCGGAGCGGCGGCCAGCGACGAGGATCTTCGGGATGCCGATCAGCTCGGCGTCGGTGAACTTCACACCGGGCGAGACGCCCGCGCGGTCGTCGACCATGACCCGGACACCGGCGGCGTTCAGCTTCTCGGCCACGTCGAGGGCCAGTTCCGTCTGGAGCACCTTGCCCGCGGCGACGACGTGGACGTCGGCCGGCGCGACCTCGCGGGGCCAGCACAGGCCCTGCTCGTCCGCGGTCTGCTCGGCCAGCGCGGCCACGGCGCGCGAGACGCCGATGCCGTAGGAGCCCATGGTGACGCGGACGGGCTTGCCCTGCTGGCCGAGGACGTCGAGGGCGAAGATGTCGGCGTACTTGCGGCCCAGCTGGAAGATGTGGCCGATCTCGATCGCGCGGTCCACCTGGAGCCCGGCGCCGCAGTTGGGGCAGGGGTCGCCCGCCTCGACGACGACGACGTCGAGGTAGTCGTCGACCTCGAAGTCCCGGCCCGCGACGACGTTCTTCGCGTGCGTGTTCTCCTTGTTGGCGCCGGTGATCCAGGCGGTGCCGGGGGCGACGCGGGGGTCGGCGATGTAGCGGACCTTCTCCAGGCCCTGCGGGCCGACGTAGCCGCGCACCAGGTCGGGGCGGCCCACGAAGTCCTCGGCGGTGACCAGCTCGACGACGGCCGGGGCGAGGTGCTCGCCGAGCTTGCCGAGGTCGACCTCACGGTCGCCGGGCACGCCCACGGCCACGATCTCGCCGTCGACCTTGACCAGGAGGTTCTTCAGGGTGGCGGAGGCCGGGACACCGAGGTGGGCAGCGAGGGTCTCGATGGTGGGGGTGTCGGGGGTGTCGAGCTCCTCGACGGGGCCGGCCGCCGAGGCGTCCGCTGCGGTGGCCTTGTAGGTCACGGCCTCGGTGTTGGCGGCGTAGTCGCAGTTCGGGCAGTCGACGAAGGTGTCCTCGCCGGCGGGCGCCGGGGCGAGGAACTCCTCGGAGGCGGAGCCGCCCATGGCTCCGGAGACGGCCGAGACGATGCGGTGGTCGAGGCCGAGGCGCTCGAAGATCCGGATGTAGGCGGCGCGGTGCAGCTGGTACGCCTCGACGAGGCCCTCGTCCGTGGTGTCGAAGGAGTACGAGTCCTTCATCTGGAACTCGCGGCCGCGCAGCACACCGGCGCGGGGGCGGGCCTCGTCGCGGTACTTGGTCTGGATCTGGTAGAGGATCACGGGCAGGTCCTTGTAGGACGAGCACATGTCCTTGACGACCTGGGTGAAGATCTCCTCGTGGGTGGGGCCGAGGAGGTAGTCGCTGCCCTTGCGGTCCTGGAGCCTGAACAGCAGGTCGCCGTACTCGTCGTACCGGCCGCTGGCCTCGTAGGGCTCCTTGGGCAGCAGCGCGGGCAGCAGCACCTCCTGGCCGCCGATGGCGTCCATCTCCTCGCGGACGACGCGGGTGACGTTCTCCAGGACCTTCTTGCCGAGCGGGAGCCAGGTCCAGATGCCGGCTGCGGTGCGACGTACGTATCCGGCCCGGACGAGGAGCTTGTGGTTGAGCGTCTCGGCGTCCGCCGGGTCGTCGCGCAGTGTCTTGATCATCAATCGGGACATGCGCTGGACCTGGGCCATGATGAACTCCTGCTCGCAAGGGTGATGGCCCGAGGTTAGCCGGGCGCCCCGCGCGGGCGGAAATCCATATCGCCCGGCGCCGGGGTGAAGGGGCGCTCAGCGGCGGAGCGGAAGGGGCGCGCCCATCACCGCGTACGGCTTCGGGGCTCCGGGGAAGAGCACCTGCCGGGCCAGGTCCTGGTAGCCGAGCGACCGGTACAGGTCCCGGGCCGGGCTGTCGGTGTCGATCGCGGAGAGGATGGAACGGGGCTGGTCGACGGCGTCCGTGATGGTGGTGATCAGGTTCCGGCCGATGCCGCGCTGCTGGAAGTCCGGGTGGACGTGGAGTTCGGTGATCACGAACGAGTCGTCGAGCCAGGCCTGCGAGCCGGTGGCGCGGAGGTACGGCTCGACGACCGTGGACCACCAGTGGGCACGGTCGTTCGGGAGCCCGTAGACGAACCCGACGAGCCGTCCGGCGGCGGTGGTCGCGCCGAGGGCTCGGGCCCGCGGGTGGTCGAGGTGTCTGAGGACGATATGGCGGCGCACGTCGATCTCGTCCTGGGTGAGGCCGAAGGCGCGGGCCTGCACGTCCAGCGCCTCGTCGACACGGGCGGCGAGGTCGATCGGTCCGACCAGGATGCCGGGGGCCCCGGAGCCCCTGGGGGATGCGGGGGTTGCTGCTGCCATGCCGGAACCCTACTGGCCGGGTCCCGCGGTCAGAACAGCACGCTCATGAACGCACCGGTCTCCCGGAAGCCGACGCGGCTGTAGGCCCTGCGTGCCGCGGTGTTGTAGTCGTTCACGTACAGGCTGACGACGGGGGCCACATCGGCCAGCGCGTACCGCAGGACGGCCGCCATGCCGCTCTCGGAGAGACCGCGCCCGCGGTGCGCGGGTGCGACCCAGACGCCCTGGATCTGGCAGGCGCGGGAGGTCGCGGCGCCGATCTCCGCCTTGAAGACGACCTCGCCGTCCTCTATGCGGGCGAAGGAGCGGCCGGCGGCGATCAGCTCGGCGACCCGCGCCTGGTAGAGCAGCCCGCCGTCACCGGCCAGCGGGGAGATGCCGACCTCCTCGGTGAACATGGCCACGCAGGCGGGCATGAGGATGTCCATCTCGTCCTTGCGGACCCGGCGTACGAGGGGGTCGGGCGCGACCTCGGCGGAGGGGCTCTCGGTGACCATGAGCGGCTGGTTCGGCCTGACCTCGCGGGCCGGCCCCCAGCTCGGTTCGAGCAGGCGCCACAGCTGGGCGGTCGGGCCGGCCGGGCCGACGATGGACGAGCAGCGGCGGCCGGCCCGCCGGGCCCGGTCGGCGAAGCCCCTGACGGCTTCCGGTGTGGCGCAGATCGGGACCAGGTTGGCGCCGGAGTAGCAGAGCGACGTCAGCCGTCCGTCGGCGTACCAGCCCCACATCTCGCCGCCCAGGCGCCAGGGGTCGAGCCCGGCGATCTGCACGCGGGACGTCACGAACGCGTTGTCCACGGGTTCGCTCTCGAGAATGGCGAGCGCGGCGGGGAGCTCGCCGGGGTCGAGGACCCGGGTAGTGGTCTGCGTCAACACTAGGGGGCCTCACCATACGGTCTGCTGATTTCCGCACTGTACCGAACAAGCCTGGACGACGCCGCCCGCGAGGGTGACATCCTCCCCGTACACGGCGGTGACCTGCGGGACGGGTACGGGACGCCCACGACGGTGACCCGGGAGACGGGCACCGGCTCCGGACACAGCGGTGCCCCGCGGGACGGGGACGGAAGGCACACCGCGGTGACCCGTGAGGCGGACACGGCCCGCGCGCACGACGGTGCCCCTGAGACCGGCACCGGCACGGACACGGCGATGACCCGTGGGACGGGGAGGGAAGACGCGCAGCGGGAGCCCCATGACGGGCACGGCACGCGCCCACGACGGTGACCCGAGCCCGGCACCGGCTCCGGACACAGCGGTGCCCCGCGGGACCGTGGGTGGATCTCGGGGTCCTGCGGGGCACCGTAGGGCAGGGAGAAGTCAGCCCGCGATCGAGACCTGGGGCTCGCCGGAGGCGATGCCGTCCTTCTCCATCTGCTCGGCGATCTTCAGGGCCTCCTCGATGAGGGTCTCCACGATCTTCGACTCCGGGACGGTCTTGATGACCTCGCCCTTCACGAAGATCTGGCCCTTGCCGTTGCCCGAGGCCACCCCCAGATCGGCCTCACGGGCCTCACCGGGACCGTTCACGACACAGCCCATCACGGCGACGCGCAGCGGGACCTCCATGCCCTCCAGGCCCGCGCTCACCTCGTCCGCGAGCTTGTACACATCCACCTGCGCCCGCCCGCAGGACGGGCACGACACGATCTCCAGACGCCGCTGCTTCAGATTCAGCGCCTCGAGGATCTGCAGACCGACCTTGACCTCCTCCGCCGGCGGAGCCGACAGCGAGACCCGGATCGTGTCCCCGATCCCCTCCGACAGCAGCGCCCCGAACGCCACCGCGGACTTGATCGTCCCCTGGAACGCCGGACCGGCCTCCGTCACACCGAGGTGCAGCGGGTAGTCGGACTGCGCGGCCAGCTGACGGTAGGCGTTCACCATCACGACCGGGTCGTTGTGCTTCACCGAGATCTTGATGTCCCGGAACCCGTGCTCCTCGAACAGCGACGCCTCCCACAGCGCCGACTCCACCAGCGCCTCCGGCGTCGCCTTGCCGTACTTCCTCAGCAGCCGCGCGTCCAGCGAGCCCGCGTTCACGCCGATCCGGATCGGCGTGCCCGCGTCCCCCGCGGCCTTCGCGATCTCCTTGACCTTGTCGTCGAACTGCTTGATGTTCCCCGGGTTCACCCGCACCGCCGCGCATCCCGCGTCGATCGCCGCGAACACGTACTTCGGCTGGAAGTGGATGTCCGCGATCACCGGGATCTGCGACTTCCTCGCGATCGTCGCCAGCGCGTCCGCGTCGTCCTGGGTCGGACACGCCACCCGCACGATCTGGCACCCCGACGCCGTCAGCTCCGCGATCTGCTGCAACGTCGCACCGATGTCCGACGTACGCGTCGTCGTCATCGACTGCACCGACACCGGTGCGTCCCCACCGACCGCCACCGACCCGACCTGGATCTGACGGCTGACCCGTCGGTCGGCGAGCTTGGTCGGAACGGCCGGCATTCCGAGAGAAATCGCAGTCATGCGCTGAGCATCCCCAAGGTGTGGATCGGTGTGGATCGAGGTCCCGAGAAGGGCGGACTCCGGGTTTCGAGGTTACGGCACCGGAGGAAATCCGGGCGCACCACCGTCCTCGGAACCGCCGCTTGGCGGGCGGCCGGACGCCATCCGTGTGACCGGCCGCTTCCCGTGGAACGGGTGAGACGTCAGGTGATCTTCACCGGGTTCACGATGTCCGCGACGAGGACGAGGAGCGTGAAGCAGATGAAGACGCCGGCGACGACGTAGGCGACCGGCATGAGCTTGGCCACGTCGAACGGGCCGGGGTCGGGCCGCCGGAAGACCCGGGCCACGGTGCGGCGCAGCGATTCCCAGAGCGCGCCGGCGATGTGCCCGCCGTCCAGCGGCAGCAGGGGCAGCATGTTGAAGAGGAACAGCGAGAGGTTGAAGCCGGCCAGCAGGAACAGCATCATCGCGATCTGGTTCTGCGCCGGGACGTCGAGGTTCATCACCTCGCCGCCGATCCTGGCCGCGCCCACCACGCCGACCGGCGAGTCGTCGGCGCGCTCGCCGTCGCTGAACGCCGCGTTCCACAGGTCGGGGATCTTGGAGGGCAGGGCGATGATCGAATCGACGCCGTTCTCGATCATGTCCCCCATGCGGACGACCGAGTCGCCGAAGGACAGCGGAAGGATCTCCGTCTTGGCGGCAAAGCCGAGGTAGCCGGCGCTGACGTACTTGCCGGGGACGACCTCGCCGTCGGAGTTCTTCTCGGCGACGGCGTTCTTCTTGAGTACGGCGTTCAGGGTCTGTTCCCGGCCGTCCCGCCGCACGGTGATGGTGGCCGGGCCGATGGTCTGCCGGATCCTGTCCGAGAGGGTGGCCCAGTCGTCGATCCGCTGTCCGTCGAAGGCGACGATCGTGTCGCCCTCGCGGAGCCCGGCGGCCCGGGCGGGCGAGACCGGGTCGGAGGCCTTGCAGGCGTCGCGCTTCTCGCTCTGCGCGATCACGCACTTCTGGACGCCCGCGACCTCGGTGGTCTGGGTCTGGAAACCGAAGGTCATCGCCACGCCCATGAAGATCGCGACGGCGAGCACCAGGTTCATGAAGGGCCCGGCGAACATCACGATCACGCGCTTCCAGGGCTTGCGCGTGTAGAAGAGGCGTGAGTCGTCGCCCGGCTGCAGTTCCTCGAAGGCGGCCGACCTGGCGTCCTCGATCATGCCCCGCCAGGGTGAGGTGGAGCGTGCTTCGAGCCTGCCGTCGGGACCGGGCGGGAACATGCCGATCATCCGGATGTAGCCGCCCGCCGGGATGGCCTTGATGCCGTACTCGGTGTCGCCCCGCTTCCGCGACCAGATCGTCGGACCGAAGCCGACCATGTACTGGGGCACCCGGATGCCGAAGAGCTTGGCGGTCGAGAGGTGGCCGAGTTCGTGCCAGGCAATCGAGAACAGCAGACCCACGGCGAAGATGGCGATCCCCAGGACCGTCATCAGGATCGTCGTCATACTCATGCGTGCGCCTCCGCTGTCGCTTCCGCCGAGAGCTCCCGGGCCCGGGACCGGGCCCAGGTCTCCGCTTCGAGGACGTCCGCGACCGTCAGTGAAGTTCCCGTGGCAGGGGTGCCGTGTTCGGCCACCACCGTGGTGACCGTATCCATGATGCCGTTGAAAGGCAGCCGTCCCGCCAGGAACGCCTCCACGCACTCCTCGTTGGCGGCGTTGAACACCGCCGGGGCGGTGCCGCCCAGCGCACCCACGTGCCGTGCGAGCCCGACGGAGGGGAACGCCTCGGTGTCCAACGGGAAGAACTCCCAGCTGGAGGCCGTCGTCCAGTCGAAAGCGGGTGCAGCGTCCGGGACCCTCTCGGGCCAGCCCAGACCGATGGCGATGGGGCCCCGCATGTCGGGCGGGGTCGCCTGGGCGAGGGTGGAGCCGTCGGTGAACTCCACCATCGAGTGAACGTACGACTGGGGGTGGACCACGACCTCGATGCGGTCGAACGGGATGTCGTAGAGGAGGTGCGCCTCGATGACTTCCAGGCCCTTGTTGACGAGCGTCGCCGAATTGACCGTGATGACGGGGCCCATCGCCCACGTGGGGTGCGCCAGGGCCTGCTCGCGGGTCACGTCGGCCAGCTCGCTCCGGGTGCGTCCGCGGAACGGCCCGCCGGAGGCGGTCACGACGAGCTTGCGCACGTCGGCGCGGGTACCCGCGGCGAGCGCCTGGAACAGCGCGGCGTGCTCGGAGTCGACCGGGATGATCTGCCCGGGGGCGGCCAGGCCCTTCACCAGCGGGCCGCCGACGATCAGCGACTCCTTGTTGGCGAGGGCGAGGGTGCGGCCCGCCCTCAGCGCGGCGAGCGTGGGGGCGAGACCGATCGAGCCGGTGATGCCGTTCAGCACGGTGTGGCAGTCGCTCGCCGCGAGTTCCGCGGCGGCGTCGGGGCCGGCCAGGACGGCGGGGAGCGGTTCCCCCGCTCCGTAACGCTCGCGCAGGGCCTCGCGCAGGGCGGGGGCCTTGTCCGGGTCGGCGACCGCCACGGTCCGCACCCGCAGCCGCCGTGCCTGGTCGGCGAGGAGGCCGACCCGGCCTCCCGCGGCGGAGAGCGCGGTGACGCGGAAGCGGTCGGGGTTGCGGAGCACCAGGTCGATGGCCTGGGTGCCGATGGACCCGGTGGAGCCGAGGATCACCAGATCCCGGCGGCCTTGCGCGGCGTCGAAGACGAGATGCGGGTCGGCGAGGGGTGCGGGGCTGTCGCTCATGGGCCCCATTGTCGCCGCACCGGCTGTGCGCGAGGACACGGCGTCCCGGTCGGCACGTACGTCAGGCGCGGCCGGCACGCGATCTCCTCCACCGCGGGGCCGTCACCTCCTGCGGGATGCCCGCCGGTGTCCTTCGTGCCCGGGATCTCCCCGCGGAAGGCGAGCGTGGTGGCGCCGGACCGCAGGACGGTGGGGTACTGGTACGGCTTCAGCTCCCCCTCCCGTGGAGGACGGCCGGACGGTATGCCGCGGCCACGTGGGCCCCGTCCGCGGAGGCGGGCTGCGGGGCGGGCTCCTCCTGGCGGCACTTCGCCCGTGCGACGGCCCGTTCCCGGGTCAGGCCCCGGCGGGTCCCGCGGCCCGCACCGCCGGGGAGCGCGGGTCCCTACCGGCCGGCGCTCCCGGCCGCGAACCGCCCGAACTCCCCGTGGAAGTCCGGGAACGTCTTGCGTACGCAGCCCGGGTCGTCGTAGCTCATGCCGGGCGCGCGCAGCCCCGCGACCGCGAACGACATGACGATGCGGTGGTCGCCGTGCGTGGCGATCTCGGTGGGGCGCGGGGTGCCGGGGTGGATCTCGATCCAGTCGTGGCCGGTGCGCACGGTGATGCCCATGTTGCGCAGGTTCTCGGCACAGGCCTCCAGGCGGTCGCACTCCTTCACCCGGGTGTTGGCGACGTCCTCGATGCGTACCGGGGAGGAGGCGAACGGCGCGATCGCGGCGAGGGTGGGCATCGTGTCGGAGATGTCACGCATGTTGACGGTGAGGCCCGAGAGCCTGCCGGACGACCGCACGGTCGTGGCCGCGGCCGTGGTGCGCACCTCGGCTCCCATGCGGCGCAGCACCTCGGTGAAGCGCAGGTCGCCCTGGAGCGCGCCGGTACCGAGGCCGGGGACGGTGACCTCGCGACCGGTGAGGGCCGCGGCCGCGAAGAAGTACGAGGCGGTGGAGGCGTCGGGCTCGACGGCGTAGGTGGTGGCGCGGTAGCCGGTGGGCGCGACGGTGAAGGTGTTCCCCTCCCGGACGACGTCGGCACCGAAGCCGCGCATCATGGCGAGGGTGATCTCGATGTACGGCGCCGAGACCAGTTCGGTGACGTCGATCCGGAGCCCCTCGGCGGTGAGCGGTCCGAGCATGAGCAGGGCGGTGAGGTACTGGGACGACTCCCCCGCGTCCAGGGTGAGTTCGCCGCCCTTCACGCCGGACGCCTCGATGCGCAGCGGGTGGTGGCCCTCGGCTCCCTCGTGGCGCAGGTCGACGCCGAGGGTGCGCAGGGCCTCGGTGAGCGGGGCCAGGGGCCGGCGGCGCATCTGGGCGGAGGCGTCGAAGCGGTAACTGCCGGTGGCCGCGGCGGCGGCGAGCGTCGGCAGGAAGCGGGCGGTGGTGGCCCCGTCCCGGCAGTGGACCTCGGCCTCGTTGACGGCGGGGCCGGCGGGGCGACCTTCGATGTGCCAGCGGTCCGGCTCCCGTGCCACTGCGTATCCGAGGCGGGTCAGGCCTTCGGTGAACCCCTCGGTGTCGTCCGAGTGCAGGGGCCGCAGGAGGGTGGTGGTGCCGTCCGCCGCGGCGGCCAGGAACAGGGCGCGGGCGGTGACGGACTTGGAGCCGGGGATGTGGATGACGGTCACGGGCGCCCATCCTGCCGTGCGGCGGCCACGTCTGCGGGGCACGTCCAGGCAGTGGACGCGCCCCGCGTGGGCGGCGGTTCAGCGGATGGGGCGGTGGACGTTCTCCCCGGTGGCCGGGCCGGGGGTGGCGTCGGCGATCCAGGGGCCTTCGCCGCTGGGGTCGAGGACGCCCTCCTCGAGCCAGGTGTAGGTGCCCGACAGGACGCCGTCGACCACGCGCCGGTCGATGTCGTCGGTGTTGGACCACAGCCGGTTGAAGAGTTCCTCGACGCGGATGCGGGACTGCCGGCAGAAGACGTCGGCGAGTTGGTAGGCCTCGCGGCCGTGGTCGTCGCCCGCGCGCAGGTGTTCGGCGCGGACGCAGGCGGCGCTCATGGCGAAGAGTTCGGCGCCGATGTCGACGATCCGGCCGAGGAAGCCCTGCTTGGTCTCCATGCGGCCCTGCCAGCGGGACATGGCGTAGAAGGTCGAGCGGGCGAGTTTGCGGGCCGAGCGTTCGACGTAGCGCAGGTGGGTGGAGAGGTCGGGGTGCCCGGGTACGCGGAACTCGCCGTAGGAGCTGGGGAGCTGTCCCGGTCCGCTGACCAGCTTCGGGAGCCAGCGTGCGTAGAAACCGGCGGCGTTGGCGCCCGCCCTGGCTTTGTCGGAAAGCGGCTTGTCCGGGTCGATGATGTCCCCGGCGACCTTGAGGTGGGCGTCGACGGCCTCACGGGCGATCAGCAGGTGCATGATCTCCGTGGAGCCCTCGAAGATCCGGTTGATCCTCATGTCGCGGAGCATCTGCTCGGCGGGGACGGCGCGTTCGCCGCGGGCGGCGAGCGAGGCGGCGGTCTCGAAGCCGCGTCCGCCGCGGATCTGGACCAGCTCGTCGGAGATCAGCCAGCCCATCTCGGAGCCGTACAGCTTGGCGAGGGCCGCCTCGATGCGGATGTCGTTGCGGCTCTCGTCGGCCATCTGCGAGGAGAGGTCGACGACCGCCTCCAGGGCGAAGGTGGTCGCTGCGATGAAGGAGATCTTCGCGCCGACCGCCTCGTGCCGGGCGACCGCTCTGCCCCACTGCTCGCGCGCCGCCGACCACTCGCGGGCGATCTTCAGGGACCACTTGCCGACGCCCACGCACATGGCGGGCAGCGAGAGGCGGCCGGTGTTGAGCGTGGTCAGGGCGATCTTGAGACCGGCGCCCTCGGGGCCGATCCGGTTGGCGGCGGGCACCCGCACCCCGTGGAAGCGGGTCACGCCGTTCTCGATGCCGCGCAGGCCCATGAAGGCGTTGCGGTGCTCCACCGTGATGCCTGGCGAGTCCGCCTCGACGACGAAGGCCGTGATGCCGCCTTTGTGGCCCGCGGACTCCGGGACCCGGGCCATGACGACGAGCAGGTCGGCGACGACGCCGTTGGTGGTCCAGAGCTTCACACCGTCCAGGACGTAGTCTCCCTCGCTGTCCGGCACGGCCGTGGTCGCGAGCCTGGCCGGGTCGGAGCCGACATCGGGCTCGGTGAGGAGGAAGGCCGAGATGTCGGTGCGGGCGAGGCGGGGCAGGAAGGCGTCCTTCTGCTCCTGGGTGCCGAACATCTTCAGCGGCTGGGGGACGCCGATGGACTGGTGGGCGGAGAGCAGGGCGCCGATCGAGGGACTGGCGGAACCGGCCAGCGCCAGGGCCTTGTTGTAGTAGACCTGGGTCAGCCCCAGGCCTCCGTACCGGGTGTCGATCTTCATGCCGAGCGCGCCGAGCTCCTTGAGGCCGTTCACCACCTCGTCGGGGATCCTGGCCTCGCGCTCGATGAGGGCGCCGTCGACCCGGGTCTCGCAGAAGTCGCGCAGCCGGGCGAGGAAGGCCTCGCCGCGCCGTACGTCGTCGGCGGCGGGCGCCGGGTGGGGGTGGATCAGGTCGAGCCGGAAGCGGCCGAGGAAGAGCTCCTTGGCGAAACTCGGCTTGCGCCAGTCCTGTTCGCGGGCGGCCTCGGCCACCTGCCGCGCTTCGCGCTCGGTGACTCTGGGGGCCTGGGGGGTGTCGGATGGGGCGGACATGAGGGCTCACCTCGCCGCGAGTCGGGGTAGGGGTCGGGCCGTACGCGTGCCGATCGGTACCACCTGTCCGTATCTACCCGATCCACGCCGCCCCCACCACCCTGCGAGAGGCCCCCGCGGGGGTACGGAAGCGGCCGGAGCCCCCGCACAGCGGGCTCCGGCCGGTCCGTTCGCGGGGCGTGGCTACAGGGCCAGGCCGGTGAGGACGAGGACCCGCTCGTAGGTGTAGTCCTCCATCGCGTAGCGCACGCCCTCGCGGCCCACTCCGGACTGCTTGGCGCCGCCGTAGGGCATCTGGTCGGCGCGGTAGGAGGGGACGTCGCCGATGACCACGCCGCCGACCTCCAGGGCGCGGTGGGCGCGGAAGGCGGTCTGCAGGTCGTGGGTGAAGACACCGGCCTGCAGGCCGTACGGGGAGTCGTTGACGGCGGCGAACGCCTCGGCCTCGCCGTCGGTCCGCTGTACGTACATGACCGGGCCGAAGACCTCCTCGCGGGCGATCTTCGCGGTGCCGGGAAGGTCGGCGAGGACCGTCGGGGCGTAGGTGGCGCCGTCGCGCCGGCCACCGGTGAGCAGCTCGGCGCCGGCCGCCACGGCCTCGTCGACCCAGGACTCGACGCGGCGTGCGGCGTCCTCGCTGACGAGCGGGCCGACGTCGGTGGCCGCGTCGGAGGGGTCGCCCGTCACCAGCGCCTCGACCGCGGCGACGATCTTCGGGACGAGCCGGTCGTACACGGAGGCGTCGGCGATGACGCGCTGTACCGAGATGCAGGACTGGCCGCCCTGGTAGTTGGAGAAGGTCGCGATGCGGGACGCGGCCCAGTCCAGGTCCTGCTCGGAGGAGTAGTCGCCGAGGACGACCGCCGCGCCGTTGCCGCCGAGCTCCAGGGTGCAGTGCTTGCGGGGCACCGACTCCATGATCGAGTAGCCGACGGGTCCGGAACCGGTGAAGGAGATGACCGGCAGCCGCTCGTCCCGGACGAGGGCGGGCATCTTGTCGTTGGGCACGGTCAGGACGGACCAGGAGCCGGCCGGGAGGTCGGTCTCGGCCAGCAGTTCGCCGAGGATCAGGGCCGAGATCGGGGTGGCCGGTGCGGGCTTGAGGATGATCGGCGCACCGACGGCGATGGCCGGGGCGACCTTGTGGGCGCTCAGGTTGAGCGGGAAGTTGAAGGGCGCGATGCCGAGGACGGGGCCGCGCGGGAAGCGCCGGGTCAACCCGAGCCGGCCGGTGCCGCCGGCGTCCGTGTCCAGCCGCTGGGCGTCCCCGCCGTTGAAGCGACGGGCCTCCTCGGCGGCGAAGCGGAAGACGGAGACGGCCCGGCCGACCTCGCCGCGCGCCCACTTGACGGGCTTGCCGTTCTCGGCGGAGATCAGCTGGGCGATCTCCTCGGTGCGCTCCGCGAGCCGTCGCACGACGTGGTCGAGGGCGGCGGCGCGGACGTGCGCCGGGGTCGCGGCGAACTCCTCGCGGACCGCGTACGCGGCGGCGACGGCCTCCTCGACCTGGGCGTCGGTCGGCACGGAGACGGTGCCGACGAGGCGGCCGTCCCAGGAGTTGGTGACGTCGAAGCTGTCCTCGCCGGTGGCCTGGCGGCCGGCGAGCCAGAAGGCGTGGGTGGAAGTCATGGTGGTTCCGGCCCTTCGGGGTGGTGAACGAGGATCGCGGGCACCACGCAGGTGCTCCGGGCCCCACGGTAGGGGGGCCGCGCCCGGATGGCGTTTGTCCGGTGTGGAGCGGAGCCGGGGCCCGATGCGCCGCTTTGGCGGGGGCGGGGGCGCTCAGCCGCCCGCGGGGCCCGAGGAGGAGGCGGCCGTCGTCTTCAGCGCCAGCCAGAGCTCCATGCGGACGTCCGGATCGTCCAGCGAACGGCCCAGGATCTCCTCCACGCGCCGCATCCGGTAGCGCAGGGTGTGGCGGTGGACGCCCAGGTCGGCGGCGGCGGCGTCCCACTGGCCGTGGTGGGAGAGCCAGGCGCGCAGGGAGGCGACCAGATCGCCCCTGCCCTTGGCGTCGTGCTCGCTCAGGGGGCGCAGGACGCCGTCGGCGAAAGCCCGTACGGCGTCGTCGGCGAGGAGCGGCAGGAGCGAACCCGCCGCGAGTTCCTCGTGCTCGACCAGGGCCCTGCCCCGCCGGCGGGCGACCGAGAGGGCCTGTTCGGCCTGTTTGTACGCCGCGGAGACCGCGCTCGGCCCGGCGGGCGCGGACAGCCCGACGACCACGTCGCCGTCGTCGGCCCCGGTCTCGCGGGCCGGGCGTCCGTCCTGCGCCTGCGCGTACGCCGCGCACGCCGCGACGGCCGCACCGCCGTCCGCGGCCAGGACCACGAGGCGGTCCCCCTCGGGCACCGTCAGCAACGTCTCGCCGGACCGGGCGGCGGCGGCCTCCATCGCCTCGGCGAGCGGCTGGGGCACGGCGGGGGCGGCCGGGGCGGGCGTCTCGGCGATCAGGAGCCGGAAGGGGGCGTCGAGCAGGCCGCCGTACAGGTCCCCCGCGACGGCCCTGGCGTGGTCGGACTGCCCGGCCAGCAGCATCCGCAGCACCGCGGCGCCCAGGCGCTGCTCCGCGCCCTGGAGCGAGCGGGAGCGGGCCGTGGTCAGGGTCAGCAGGGCGACCGCCGAGTGCACCGCGTACCGCTCGGCGGTGCCGGGGGCCGAGACCGTACCCACGGCCAGCGCGCCGCGGAGCCCGCGGCCGGTGCCCAGCGACTGGATCTCGACCCGGTCACTGTCGCCGGTGGCGGTGCCGACGACGACGCTGGCGGGGGCCGGCCGGTCCCGCAGGCGTTCCACGTCGGGGGTCAGGCGGGCGGCGCGGCGGGCCGCCCAGTCGGGGGCGGCGGCCACGACGGCGCCCGAGGTGTCGTACAGCGCGGCCCAGCCGTCGACCTGGGCGGCGAGCCGGGCGAGCAGTCCGGCGGGGCCGTCCCCGGCGAGCGCGGCCCGGGTCAGGTCGCGCTGGGCCTCGAAGCCGGCCGTGACCGCGCGGTACTGGTCGGCGGCGATCGCCGCCGACACGGCCTTGCTGATGGCGATGAAGGGCGTGCGCCGGGGCACTTCGAGCAGGGGCAGCCCCGCCTCGTCCGCGGCGTCGACCAGCGCGGCCGGGATGTCGTCGTAGGTGACGCCGACGGCGAACCCGAGCCCGGCGACCTTGGCGCCGGCCAGCCGCCGTACGTACCGGCGCATCGCCGCGGGGTCCTCGGCGTCGAGGTTGGTCGCGGTGACGAGGAGCAGCTCACCGCCGTCCATGTACGGGACGGGGTCGGCGAGCTCGCTGGCGTGGGCCCAGCGCACCGGGGTGTCGAGCCGGTCCTGCCCCGCGCGGACCGTGAGCTTGAGCGCGGAGTGCTGGACGAGCGAGGCGAGGGTGAGGGGCATGGGACCGCCGGAACTCTGGGAGTCGACTGCGCCGTCCCGTACAGACGGCCACCTCCGATTCTGCCAGGGAGGCAGGGTGCGCACGGCCGGCGCACGCCGGTTCTCAGCCGCCCAGGTCGACCAGGAGCGGCGGTGCGTGCTCGCCGTCCACCGTCGTCAGGGACAGCACCGCGTGTCCGGCGGGCAGCTCGTAGGCGAGCGCGGAGGCGGACCAGCGCTCGCGTTCGACCCGCCGCACGGTGACGGCCTCGGTGGTCACGGCCTTGCCGGTGGCCATCCGCCGCAGCGCGTGCAGGGCACGGGTGAGCGGCTGGTCGGCGAAGACGGTGTGCTCGGCCACCTCGCGGACGTCGACCCATTCCTTGCCCCAGGCCTCCGCGAACCGGCGGCCGTCCCAGGTGGTGATGCCGGAGAAGATCATCCCGCAGCCCACCGCGCCGAGCAGGGCGGAGTGCAGTTCCTCGGGTACGTCGTCGACGGTGCGCAGCACCAGGACGGCGCCGGCGTTGACGGACCGCAGCCGCCGCAGCCCACGCACGGTCTGCGCGGTCAGGGTGTTCGTCGCGTCGTCCAGCACGAGGCAGGTGAAGAGCGAGCGGTCGGCGCGGGCCGCGGCCATCGCGTTGAACTGGGCGAGGACGAGCCTGGCCAGCACCCGGGACGCCCCGGCGTGGGCGCGTTCGGGAAGGTCGATCCGGACCCGGAGCGGGTGCTGTTCGAGGGAGCGCAGGGAGAAGGGCCGGGCCTGGGGGCCGGTGGCGAAGAAGCCGGCGAAGGCCGGGCGGTCGAGCAGGGCGACCCGGTCCGCGAGGACCGCGGCGACATCGCCCGCCGTGCCCGCCTGCCGGGCCCGGGCGTCCAGTTCGCGCAGCATGGCGTCGTGGCCGCCTCCCCGCAGTGCCCGCACCAGCGAGGTGAGGGCCTCCTCGCCGCCGGCGAGGAGTTCGCGCAGTTCCGGTACGGCCGGGAAGTGCCCGTGGACGGCTCGGTAGGGGCCGAGCACCTGGCCGAGGGCCAGCGCCGCGCGGCGGCTGTCGAGGCCGGGAACGTCCCCGGCGAGCCCTTCCGCGAGGGTGGCCGCCGCCTCGTCGGGGTCCTCGGCGCCCCCGTACAGGTCGAAGTCGTACACCGAGGAGGCGTCGCCGGGCTTCACGACGACGTCGTAGGCGTCGTCCGGGCCGAGAGGGGTCCCCGCAGCGCAGACGGCGAGGACGGCCGACCGGCCCGCGAGCGCCTGGAGAGCCAGCGTCTCGACGACGGGGCGCACCAGCCGGGCCGTCTTGCCCGCACCGGAGGGCCCGACCGCCAGCAGGGAGGTGCCGAGGACGGCCGGGTCGAGGGCCGCGCCGGAGCCCCGGCGGTCGTAGGGGTTGCGCTCGTCGTCCACGCAGCGTCCGACCCGGACCTGCCCCGCCAGCAGATCGTGCCGGGCGGCCCGTACGGGGATGTCCCGGTTGCCCGAGGGGTGCAGGAAAGCGTCAGGGCCTTCCCGCACGACCGCCGCGGCGAAGGCCTCCGGGCGGCCCGGGGAGGTACGGGCGCGTGTCCAGGCGTGGTCGAGGCGTACGCAGTCGACGTCGTTCATGCGGCCGGCGCTCACGGCCGCGCCGAGGATGTCGGCCGCCTCCGTGAGACCCGAGGCGCGGAGCTCCGGCCACCTCGCGCGGCCGCTGCCGGGGTGGGCGGGGCGGGGAGCGGAGCCCACGGGCGAGTCCGCCGTCCCGCCCTCGCGGGCCTCGCGGATCCCGGCGCGCCACCGGCCGGCCCGCGCGAAGGGCCACACGGTCCCCACCGCGATCACGGCGTAGGCGCCGTAGGCGACCAGGGCCGCGAGGTACTTGTTGCCGCCCCCCTGGAGCCAGTCGCTCACGAGGTACATCACGGCGTCGACGAGCGGGACGTAGCCGCTCCAGACGGCCCAGAGCGCGAGGAGGGCTCCGGCGCCGGACAGGACCAGCCGCACCCGACCCAGGTGCGGGCCGGCGTGGTGGCGGACGAGTCCGGCCCAGTTGCCCAGCCGGGCGGCCCACAGCCCCGCCAGGAGGACCAGCGCCTGCAGGTACAGGGTCTGCAGGGAGTTGGCGGCCGGCGGTACGTAATCGGCGCGCAGCCGGTCGAAGGCCCACCAGTCCCCCGGGGTGAAGACCATGAACGGCACGTTCACGTAGGGGATCCGGAAGTCCATGAGCAGGCCCCAGAAGACCAGCCAGAGCGCCAGGGTGGCCAGGGGGCCGAGCAGGGACGGGTTCGGCGGCTTCCGGGGCGGCCGGGGTACGTAGGCGTACCGCCAGACGCCCGGGTCGGTGGCGGGGCGGTCGGCGTTCAGCCACTCCTCGGTGGAGGGCCCGGCGCCGGGGGGACCGACGGGCCTCGGCGGGGCCGCGGGGGGAGCGGGTACCGGCGGGGCCGCGGGCGGGGGTACCGCCGGACGGGGCACCCCGTACCGGGGCGCGCCGGGGGGACCGCCCTGGCCCGGCGGGCCGCTCGCGCCCCTCGCGTCACGCATGTCGTCGCTCTTCATGAACCGCCGCCCCCTGACCAGCCGGGTCCCGCCTTCTGCACCCGTCAATCTAGTGCCAGGGCACGGTGAGTTCAGCAAAGCGGCCGGACGGCGCGTGACCCGTCCCCCGTCGCCCGCGCCGGGCCACCTGTCCGCGGCGGACAAGGAAACACGCCCACCACTCCCGATCGGAGCATGACCCCGGCCCGCACCCGCCCCTAGCCTGCACAGGAGAGAAGCGTCCGGAACACCCCCAGGAGCCCCGCATGTCCCCCATCCCGCAGGAGCGCCGCGTCGTCACCGCCATTCCCGGCCCGAAGTCGGTCGAGCTGCAGGCTCGCCGTGTCGCGGCGGTCGCCGCGGGCGTGGGATCCACCCTGCCGGTGTTCACCGCCCGGGCGGGCGGCGGCATCATCGAGGACGTGGACGGCAACCGGCTGATCGACTTCGGCTCCGGCATCGCCGTGACCTCGGTCGGCGCCTCAGCCGAGGCGGTCGTACGCCGCGCGTCGGCGCAGCTCGCCGACTTCACCCACACCTGTTTCATGGTCACGCCGTACGAGGGGTACGTCGAGGTCTGCGAGCAGCTCGCGGAGCTGACCCCGGGCGACCACGCCAAGAAGTCCGCGCTGTTCAACTCGGGCGCCGAGGCCGTCGAGAACGCCGTGAAGATCGCCCGCGCGTGGACCAGGCGCACCGCGGTCGTCGTCTTCGACCACGGCTACCACGGCCGGACCAACCTCACGATGGCGCTGACCGCCAAGAACATGCCGTACAAGCAGGGCTTCGGCCCGTTCGCGCCCGAGGTCTACCGCGTCCCGGTGGCGTACGGCTACCGCTGGCCGACCGGCGCAGAGAACGCCGGCGCGGAGGCGTCCGCCCAGGCCATCGACGAGATCACCAAGCAGATCGGCGCGGACAACGTCGCGGCGATCATCATCGAGCCGGTGCTCGGCGAGGGCGGGTTCATCGAGCCGGCCAAGGGCTTCCTGCCGGCCATCGCGCAGTTCGCCAAGGACAACGGCATCGTCTTCGTCGCGGACGAGATCCAGTCCGGCTTCTGCCGCACCGGCCAGTGGTTCGCGTGCGAGGACGAGGGCATCGTCCCGGACCTGATCACGACGGCCAAGGGCATCGCGGGCGGCCTCCCGCTCTCCGCCGTGACCGGCCGCGCCGAGATCATGGACGCCGCCCACGCCGGCGGCCTCGGCGGTACGTACGGCGGCAACCCGGTGGCCTGCGCGGGCGCGCTCGGCGCCATCGAGACGATGCGCGAACTGGACCTGAACGCCAGGGCCAGGCGCATCGAGGAGATCATGAAGGGCCGCCTCGCCGAGATGCGGGCGAAGCTCCCGAACGGCGACATCATCGGGGACATCCGCGGCCGGGGTGCCATGATCGCGATCGAGCTGGTGAAGTCCGGCACGAAGGACCCCGACGCCGCCGCCGCCGGGGCGCTCGCCAAGGCCTGTCACGCCGAGGGGCTGCTGGTGCTGACCTGCGGCACGTACGGCAACGTCCTGCGCTTCCTGCCGCCGCTGGTCATCGGCGAGGACCTGCTCGGCGAGGGCCTCGACATCCTCGAGCAGGCATTCGCCCGGCTCTGATCCGTGCGAACGGGCCGGGAGGGCCTCAGGCGTTTTCGGGGGCAATGACCGGTGTCCGCGTGAGGGCCTGTGAAGAAGGTGTGCGGGGGCGATGGCGGGTTACCTTTGCCGCTGTCGGTCCCCCTTCCCCCTGACGTACGGTCTTCCCAGATGAGAGAAACACCCCGCCCGCAGGAGACTGCGGGCGATACCGGGCCGGAGCTTCCCCGGCACCGTCCCGGTAGTGCCCTGGCGCACACCACTGGAGCTTCGGGCTCCGGAACTCCTCACCGATCGGATGGCCGCCCGCCCCACACCCCCCGGGGCGCGCGGCACACCGGTCCGACCGGCCACCCCGGAACACTCCCCCCTGTTCCCCGGTGGCCGGTTCTTCTCGTTTCCCGGATCTCCGCGCTCCTGGCGGTCTTCGCCGTGCTGACCTGGCAGGTGCTGGCCGACGGCCCGCTCCTCGGACCCGACGAACGGCTGGGCCTCGCCCTGGCCGGACGCGGTCCCGCCCGGCTCGCCGACCTCTTCGCCGATCTCGGCAATCCGCAGGTCGCCGGCAGCGTCCTGGCGTGCGCGGCCGTCCTGGCCTGGTTCCGTGGCGCACGCCGCCCGGCGGCGTGCGCCGTCCTGGCCATGGCGGCGGTGCCCGCGCTGGTCGTGCCCCTCAAGCTGTGGACGGACCGCCAGGGCCCGCTGACCGAGGCGACCGGCTACTACCCCTCGGGCCACACGACCACGGCGGCGGTGGCGTACGGGGCGGCGGCACTGCTGCTGGCGCCGTACCTGAGGCGGCCGTGGGTGACGCTCGTCGCCGCCGCCTCACTGACGGCGGCGACGAGCGTCGGTCTGGTACTGCGTGGCTACCACTGGCCGCTGGACGTGGTGGCCGGCTGGTGCCTGAGCGCTGTGGTGCTGCTCGTGCTGCGGGCCGGCGCGAGGACCGGCCGGGCCCTGAGCGGTCAGCCTCCGAAGTAGGCGTCGAAGTTCTTCGAGAACTCCCAGTTGTTGTACCGGTCCCAGTTGACGGACCAGGTCATCAGCCCGCGCAGTGCGGGCCAGGTGCCGTGTGTCCGGTAGGAGCCGCAGTCCGTCTTCTTCGTCAGGCAGTTGAGGGCCTTGGTGACCTCGGCGGGTGAGGTGTGGCCGTTGCCCGCCTGGGTGGACGCCGGAAGTCCGATGGCGACCTGTTCCGGGCGCAGGGCCGGGAAGACCCTCGTCGCGTCCCCCGCGACCGGGAAGCCGGTCAGCAGCATGTCGGTCATGGCGATGTGGAAGTCGGCGCCGCCCATGGAGTGGTACTGGTTGTCCAGGCCCATGATGGAGCCCGAGTTGTAGTCCTGGACGTGCAGGAGCGTCAGGTCGTCGCGCAGGGCGTGGATGACCGGGAGATAGGCACCCGCGCGCGGGTCCTGGCCGCCCCAGGGGCCGGAGCCGTAGTACTGGTAGCCGAGCTGCACGAAGAAGGTCTCGGGCGCCATGGTGAGCACGAAGCCGGCACCGTACTTCGCCTTGAGGGCCTTCACCGCCGAGATCAGGTTGACGACCACGGGTGTCGTCGGGCTGCGGAAGTCGGTGTCCCCGGTGTTCAGCGAGAGCGAGTGGCCCTCGAAGTCGATGTCGAGTCCGTCGAGGCCGTAGGTGTCGATGATGCGGGACACGGAGGAGACGAAGGCGTCGCGGGCGGCGGTGGTCGAGAGCTGCACCTGGCCGTTCTGGCCGCCGATGGAGATCAGTACCTTCTTGCCGGCGGCCTGCTTGGCCTTGACGGCGGCCTTGAACTCCGCCTCGCTCTCCACACCCGGGCACTCCGCGGCGGGACAGAGCGAGAAGCGGATGTCCCCCGAGGTGACGGAGGTGGGCTCGCCGAAGGCGAGGTTGATGACGTCCCACGAGTCGGGCACGTCGGCCATCCGCGTGTAGCCGGAGCCGTTGGCGAAGCTGGAGTGCAGGTAGCCGACGAGCGCGTGGGCCGGGAGGCCGGCGTCGCCGCCGCCCCCTCCGCCGCCCGTCGCCGTGGTGACGCCGACGGCGGCGGACCGGGCGGACTCCCCCGCCGCGTTCACGGCGGTGACCTGGAAGCTGTAGGCGGTCGACGCCGCCAGCCCCGTGACGGTCGCCGAGGTCCCGGTGGTGGTGAGGACCTTCGCGCCGTCACGGTAGACGTGGTAGCCCGTCGCCCCGGGCGAGGCCGTCCAGGACAGCGGGACGGAGGACGAGGTGGCGGTGCCGGCCCGCAGCCCGGTGGGGGCGGCGGGGACGACGACCAAGTCACCGCCCGGGCCGGTCAGGGTGAGGTCGTCGGCGTGGTAGGCGGGGGTGCCGTACCAGCCGTGGGTGTAGACGGTCACCGAGGTGGTCGCAGGGCCGGTCGTGAAGGTGGTGCGGAGCTGCGTGTACGTACCGGCGGACGGGGTCCACGTGGAGACGTCGGTGGTACCGGTGCCGGACGCCCCGAGGTAGACGTAACCGCCCTGGACCCACGCGGCGAGCGTGTACGTGGACCCCGGTCTCACCGCCACGGTCTGGGAGCACCTGGCGTTGTCACTGCCGGCCGGGGTCGCCTTGAGGGCCGACGTCCCGCTGTGTACGGGGCTGCCGACGACGGCGCCGCTGCCGCCCGTACAGCTCCAGCCGTCCAGGCCCTCCTCGAAGCCGCCGTTGCGCGCGAGGTCGGCATCGGCCGCGCCGGCGGCCGGCGTGGAGGCGACCAGACCGCCGGCGGTGAGCAGTACCGCCGAGAGGGCGGCCAGAAGTCCGGAAAAGCGGACGCGTGGTCCGGTACGTTCCACAACAGCCTCCGTACGAGGGGGGAATGGGGGCGGGGAGTGAGTGGGGTCGCGCACAACTTGGTCCAGACCAATCGAGTTGTCAAGACCTCTGGCAGCGCCTCACCTCTTCTCGCCCCCACCCCCACGGGCTCCCCGTACGGCCGCGGCCTCGTGCATCGCCAGCTCCAGGACGACCGCGTCGGTGAGCGTCCCCGAGCCGTCCGGCGGGATCAGCCACCGCACCCCGCCGACCGTGCGGCCCGGGTAGGGAACCACGATCCAGGTGCCCTGACCTGCGCCGCGAACCCCGGAACCGAGCCAGTGGGCGGCCGTACCCGGAGGTACGAAGAAGCCCATGCGGTCCTCGCCGAAGTCGGCGAGGACCGGGCCCGGCCGGTCCAGCAGGCGGGTGAGCACGTCGAGTGTCGGATAGCCCAGCTCCCCCGGGAGGATCAGTACGTCCCAGCGCTTCCCCGCGGGCAGCAGCGCGATGCCCTGCGGGTCACGCTCCCACTCCCCTCGGCAGACCTCCGGATCCGGTGCCGCCGACGCCAGCCACCGGACCGCTGCTCCCGCCTCCGTGCCGGTCATGACCGCCTCCTCTTCCCGTGGGCACCGGCGGATTCCGCCGGTGTGTACACGGGAGAGAGGGAGCCGGGCCCGGATCATGACGCGGGTCCGGCCTCCCACCCACTGTGAGCCGGGTCACGCGGGGCGGCGGTCAGCTGTCGAAGCCCAGCCCCATCCGGTCCATGGCCCGCAGCCACAGATTGCGGTGCCCGCCGTTGCTGTCGGCCCGCGCGAGGGACCTCTTGGTGAGTTCGATGCCCGCCCAGGCGAACGGCTCGGGCGGAAAAGGCATCGGCCTGGAGCGGACCATGTCGAGCGCGGTCCGCTCGGTTTCCCGGCCCGCGAGGAGATCGAGCATCACCTCCGCCCCGAAGCGCGTGGCGCCGACCCCCAGGCCCGTGTATCCGGCGGCGTAGGCGACCCGGCCGCGGCGGGCCGTTCCGAAGAAGGCGGAGAAACGGGAGCAGGTGTCGATCGCACCGCCCCAGGAATGGGTGAAACGCACGCCGTCGAGCTGGGGAAAACACTCGAAGAACTGCCCGGCGAGTTTCAGGAACGTCTCCGGCCGCTGGTCCAGGGAGGAATCCAGCCGGCCGCCGTACGGATAGACGGCGTCGTATCCGCCCCACAGGATGCGGTTGTCCGCGGAGAGCCGGAAGTAGTGGAACTGATTGGCACTGTCACCCAGTCCCTGACGGTTGTGCCAGCCGATGGAGGCGAGCCGGGCGGCGTCCAGCGGCTCGGTCATCAGCGCGTAGTCGTACACCGGCACGGTGTACGGGCGGACGCGTTTGACCAGGGAGGGGAACACGTTCGTGCCGAGTGCCACGTCGCGGGAGAAGACCCTGCCGTACGGGGTGCGTACCGCCGTCCCGGCCCCGGAACCGGCGATCTCCAGGCCCCGGGTGTGCTCGTAGATCCTTACGCCCGCCTCCAGGCAGGCCCGCTTCAGCCCCCAGGCGAGCTTGGCCGGGTGCAGCATGGCGACGCCCCGCCGGTCCCACAGACCACCCAGGAAGGTCGGTGAGTCGACTTCGGCCCGCACCTCGTCCCGGTCCAGGAACTCCAGTCCGGTGAGGCCGGCGTCCGCGGCCCGCCGGTGCCAGGCCCGCAGTTCGTCCAGCTCGTGGGGCCGGGTGGCCACATCGAGCTCGCCGGTGCGCTCGAAGTCGCAGTCGATGCCGTAGCGGGCGACGGCCTCCTCGATGGCGTCGAGGTTCCGCGCGCCCAGCTCCTCCAGTCTGCCGATCTCCCGCGGCCAGCGCTCCAGCCCGTTGGCGGCGCCGTGGGTCAGCGAGGCGGCGCAGAATCCGCCGTTGCGCCCGGAGGCGGCCCATCCGACCTCGTGCCCTTCGATGAGGACGACGTCGCGGCCGGGGTCCCGCTCCTTGGCGAGCAGCGCGGTCCACAGCCCGCTGTAGCCGCCGCCGACGACCAGGAGATCGCACCGCTCGTCCCGGGTGAGGGCGGGCAGCGGGTCGGGCTTCCCCGGGTCGTCGAGCCAGTAGGAGAGGGGGCGTGCGTCGGAGAGTGCGCGGGCGGCGGTACGCATGGCGTCGGGTGCCATGGTTTCCAACTCCTTCGGGGCTTGCCTATTTTCCTGGGCTCTTCCGCCGGTGGGCGACGAGCTGTCCGACGAGCACCACGGTCACGGCAATGGCGAACATGGCCGTGCCGATGACGTTGATCTGCACGGGTGTTCCGCGCTGCGCGGACCCCCAGACGAACATGGGGAAGGTCACCGTGGAGCCCGCGTTGAAATTGGTGATGATGAAATCGTCGAAGGAGAGCGCGAAGGCGAGCAGCGCCCCCGCGGCTATCCCGGGTGCGGCGATCGGCAGGGTGACGCGCAGGAACGTCTGCACGGGACCGGCGTACAGGTCGCGGGCCGCTTCCTCGAGCCGGGGGTCCATCGACATCACACGCGCCTTGACGGCCGTCACGACGAAGCTGAGGCAGAACATGATGTGCGCGATCAATACGGTCCAGAAGCCCAGCTGAGCACCCATGTTGAGGAACAGGGTGAGCAGCGAGGCGGCCATGACGACCTCGGGCATCGCCATCGGCAGGAAGATCAGCGAGTTGATCGCGCCGCGCGCCCGGAAGCGGTAGCGCACCAGCGCGAAGGCGATCATCGTGCCGAGCACGGTCGCGCCGAGGGTCGCCCACACGGCGATCCGCAGCGAGAGCGAGAGCGAACCGCAGAGGTCGGCGACCCCGCAGGGGTCCTTCCAGGCGTCCAGCGAGAACCGCCGCCAGGCGTAGTTGAAGCGACCGTTGGGCTTGTTGAAGGAGAACACCATCACGACGATGTTCGGCAGGATCATGTACGCGAGGGTCAGCAGCCCCGCGATCACGACGGCGTTCCGGCGGAGCAGGCGCAGTACGGGCATCAGACCAGGTCCTCCGTACCGGAGCGGCGGATGTAGACGGTGACCGCGAACAGGACGACCGCCATGAGGATGAAGGAGAGGGCGGCCGCCGTCGGGTAGTCCAGGACCCGCAGGAACTGGGTCTGGATGACGCTGCCCACCATCTTGGTGTCGGTGGAGCCGAGCAGTTCCGCGTTCACGTAGTCACCGCTGGCGGGGATGAAGGTGAGCAGGGTGCCCGAGACCACGCCGGGCATGGACAGCGGGAACGTCACCTTGCGGAAGGTGGTGGCGGGGGTGGCGTACAGGTCGCCCGCCGCCTCGTGCAGCCGGCCGTCGATGCGCTCCAGCGAGGTGTAGAGCGGCAGGATCATGAACGGCAGGAAGTTGTAGGTGAGTCCGCACACGACGGCCATCGGGGTGGCCAGGACCCGGTCGCCCTCGGTCCAGCCGAGCCAGCTCGTGACGTCCAGGACGTGCAGCGTGTTCAGGACGTCGACGACCGTGCCGCCGTCCGCGAGGATCGTCTTCCAGGCGAGGGTGCGGATCAGGAAGCTGGTGAAGAACGGCGCGATGACCAGGACCAGGACCAGGTTGCGCGCACGGCCCGCCTTGAAGGCGATCAGGTAGGCGAGCGGGTAGCCGAGCAGCAGGCACAGGACCGTGGCGGTGCCCGCGTACAGCAGGGACCTGACGAACTGCGGGTAGTAGTCGGCGAGGGCGTCCCAGTACGTCCGGACGTGCCAGGTGACCTCGAAGCCCTTCTCCAGGGAGCCGGTCTGTACGGAGGTCGACGCCTGGTAGACCATCGGCAGCGCGAAGAAGACGAGCAGCCACAGGATGCCGGGGAGCAGCAGCCAGTACGGGACGAGCCGCTTGCGCGTCGACGGCTTGCGGATCTCGGGCCCGGTGGAGGCGGGGGGCGCCGGGGGCGCACCGGTGACGCTCACGCCGCGTCCTCCACGCTTTCCACGCCCGCCGCGATGTCCTGGTCCGCGTCCAGGCCGAAGGTGTGGGCCGGGTTCCAGTGCAGGACGACCTCGGCTCCGGGCGTGAGTCCCGCGCGGTGCTCGACGTTCTGCTCGTAGCACTGCAGGGCCGTGCCGGCCGGGCTCTCGACGACGTACTGCGTGGAGACGCCGATGAAGCTGGAGTCGACGATCCGTCCGGTGACGCGGTTGCGGCCGGCGGCTATCGTGCCGGCCTCGTCGGCGCGGGTGAGGGAGAGCTTCTCGGGGCGTACGCCGAGGAGCAGCCGGCCGCCGCGTGCCGTCGGAGCGGAGCACCGGCCGGCGGGCAGCCGCAGGGTGCCGCCGCCGGCCGAGACGGTGATGTCGGTGCCCGCGGAGACGACCTCGGCCTCGATGAGGTTGGAGGTGCCGAGGAAGTTCGCCACGAAGGTGGTCTGCGGGTTCTCGTAGAGATCAGCGGGGGCGCCCAGCTGTTCGACCCGGCCGCCGTTCATCACCGCGACGGTGTCGGCCATGGTCATGGCCTCCTCCTGGTCGTGGGTGACGTGGATGAAGGTGATGCCGACCTCGGTCTGGATGCGTTTGAGTTCGAGCTGCATCTGGCGGCGCAGTTTGAGGTCGAGGGCGCCGAGCGGCTCGTCCAGCAGGAGCACCTGGGGGTGGTTGATGAGCGCGCGGGCCACGGCGACGCGCTGTTGCTGGCCGCCGGAGAGCTGGTGCGGTCGGCGGCGGGCGAAGTCGCCGAGCTGGACGAGGTCGAGCATCTCGCCGACCTGCTTCTTCACCGACTTCACGCCGCGGCGGCGCAGTCCGAAGGCGATGTTCTCGGTGACGTCCAGGTGCGGGAAGAGGGCGTAGCTCTGGAAGACGGTGTTGACGGGCCGTCTGTACGGGGGGAGGTCGGTGATGTCGCTGCCGCCCAGCGAGACCGTGCCGGTGGTGGCGTCCTCCAGGCCGGCGATCATCCGCAGGGTGGTGGTCTTGCCGCAGCCGGACGCGCCGAGCAGGGCGAAGAAGGAGCCTTGCGGGACGGTGAGGTCGAGGGGGTGCACGGCGGTGAAGGCGCCGTAGGTCTTGCTGATCCCGGTGAGTCGGACGTCGCCGCCCGCTGTCTGCTGCTGTGTCATGGGTCGCGGTCCCAGTGGTGTCGGGGGAGTTCGGGGAGGGGACGGGCCGGTCAGGCGCCGATGAGCTTGGCGAACTTCTCCTCGTACGCCGTCTCTTCCTCGGCACTGAGCGAGCGGAAGGCGTGCGACTTCGCGGCCATCGCCCTGTCCGGGAGGATCAGGGTGTTGGCCGCCATGGACTCGTCGATCTTCGCGAGTTCACCGGCGACCCCGTCGACCGGGCAGACGTAGTTGATGTACGCGGCGAGCTGGGCGGCGACCGGGGGCTCGTAGTAGTAGTCGATGAGCTTCTCGGCGTTGGTCTTGTGCCGGGCCCTGGCCGGCACCAGCATGTTGTCGCTGGAGGTGATGTAACCGGCGGCCGGGATGCTGAACTTGATGTCGGGGTTGTCGGCCTGGAGCTGGATGATGTCGCCGGCCCAGGCGACGCAGGCCGCGATGTCGCCCTTGCTGAGGTCCGCGGTGTAGTCGTTGCCGGTGAAGCGGCGGATCTGCTTCTTGTCGACGCCCTTCTGGATCCGGCCTATCGCCGCGTCGTAGTCGGCGTCGGTGAACGAGCCGGGGTCCTTGCCCATGTCGAGGAGCGTCATGCCGACCGAGTCGCGCATCTCGGAGAGGAAGGAGACCCTGCCCTTGAGCTTCGGGTCGTCCAGGAGTTGGGTGACGGAGTCGACCTTGCGGCCGCCGGTCGCCTTCGCGTTGTAGGCGATGACGGTCGGGATGCCGGTCCAGGGGTAGGAGTAGGCGCGTCCGGGGTCCCAGTCGGGGGTGCGGAACTGGGCGGACAGGTTGGCGAAGGCGTGCGGCAGGTTGGCCGGGTCGAGCTTCTGCGCCCAGCCGAGCCGGATGATGCGGGCGGCCAGCCAGTCGGTGACGATGATGAGGTCGCGGCCGGTGTCCTGACCGGCCGCGAGCTGCGGCTTGATCTTCCCGAAGAACTCGACGTTGTCGTTGATGTCCTCGGTGTACTTGACCGCTATCCCGGTGCGTTTCGTGAACGCCTCCAGCGTGGGACGGCTCTTCTCGTCCTCGCTGACGTCCATGTACTCGGTCCAGTTGGAGAAGTTGATCCTCTTCTCCGCTGCCGAGTGGTCGTCCGACGCCGCGGCGTCGCCTTCCCGCTTCGCGGGCGGGATGCCGCACGCGCTCAGCGTGCCGAGACCACCGAGTGCGAGGGCGCCCATGCCCGACGCGCGAAGGAGTGAGCGGCGGGTGAGTGCGCCCCTGCCGCCTGTCGTGCTTCGCCTCATGGCCGCGAGTTGCGGTGCGGAGAGGCGCTCGGGCTCGTACTGCTCCATACGCGTTGCCCTTCCGGGTGGGTGGGGCCGCCGGGCGGCGGCCGTTGCTATCGGTCCCCGAAGACGGTGCGGTGCCAGTCCTTCCTGGCCACCGCGGTGTTGTCGTACATGACGTGCTTCACCTGCGTGTACTCCTCGAAGGAGTACGCCGACATGTCCTTGCCGAATCCGCTGGCCCGGAATCCGCCGTGCGGCATCTCGCTGATGATCGGGATGTGGTCGTTGATCCACACGCAGCCGGCCGCGATCTCCCGCGTGGCGCGGTTGGCCCGGTACAGGTCGCGGCTCCAGGCGGAGGCGGCGAGTCCGTAGGGGGTGTCGTTGGCGAGGCGGATCCCCTCGTCGTCGGTGTCGAAGGGCAGCACCACCAGGACGGGGCCGAAGATCTCGGAGCTGACGATCTCGCTGTCCTGGGCGGCGCCCGTGACGAGGGTCGGCCGGTAGTAGGCGCCGTCCGCGAGTGCCCCGCCGGGTGCCTCGCCGCCGGTGACGACCGTGGCGTAGGCGCGGGCCCGTTCGACGAAACCGGCGACCCGGTCGCGGTGCGGGTGGCTGATCAGCGGGCCGAGGTCGGTCGACGGGTCGAGGGGGTCGCCCAGGCGCACGGTCTCCATCAGGGCGGCGACACCGGTCACGAAGGCGTCGTACAGCGGGCGCTGGACGTAGGCGCGGGTGGCGGCCGTGCAGTCCTGGCCGGTGTTGATGAGCGCTCCGGCGACCGCTCCGTTGACCGCGGCGTCGAGGTCGGCGTCGTCGAACACGAGGAACGGCGCCTTGCCGCCGAGTTCCAGGTGGAGGCGCTTGACGGTGGAGGTGGCGATCTCGGCGACGCGCTTGCCCACGGCGGTGGAGCCGGTGAAGGAGGTCATCACGACGTCGGGGTGGCCGACGAGGTGTTCGCCCGCGTCCTTCCCGGCGCCCGAGACGATGTTGATCACGCCGTCCGGGATACCTGCCAGGGTGGCGGCCTGCGCGAACATCAGCGAGGTGAGCGGGGTGATCTCCGCAGGCTTCAGCACGACGGTGTTGCCCGCCGCGACGGCGGGGAGGATCTTCCAGGCGGCCATCTGCAGCGGGTAGTTCCAGGGAGCGATGGAGCCGATGACGCCGATGGCCTCGCGGCGTACGTAGGAGGTGTGGTCGCCGCTGTACTCGGCGGCCGACCTGCCTTCCAGGTGACGGGCGGCGCCCGCGAAGAACGCGGCGTTGTCGACCGTGCCCGGCACGTCGAACTCGGTGGCGAGCTTGACGGGCTTGCCGCACTGGAGCGTCTCGGCGTACGCCAGGTCGTCCGCCTGCTCGGCGAGCACGGCGGCGAACCGGTGCAGCAGCGCGGACCGCTCGGCGGGTGTGGCGCCGGACCAGCCGGGAAACGCGTCGCGGGCGGCGAGGACGGCGGCGTCGACATCGGCCGTGCCCGCCAGTTCGTAGCGGTACACCGGCTGTCCGGTGGCCGGGTTCACCACCTCCTGGTGGCGCCCCGAGGTGCCGGGGCGCAGCCGGCCGGCGATGTACTGCGCGCCCTCGGCGAAGCGGTCCTGCACGTGGAAACCGTTGCCCATCACGCTCTCCTCCGCCGTCCCGTGACCACGGGCGGCGTAGCTCTGTCTCGAATTGATTGCCGATCCTGACAGAGAGGCCTGTCCGCAACAAGTGATTCCGTTGTTGCCTTTTGGTTACGCGACGGAATCTGTCGACCATGTGTCGCGTGGCTACGGAAAACCCGGTACGGACTGTCCGTGGCGGATGCCAGACTCGGCTGCCATGGGACCGGAACTCAGGGATGCTCTCGTGGCGCGGACGGCACGCGGCGACCAGGTGAAGTACCTGCCGTTCTGGGGGCACCGCCCCCGGCCGGACGGCAGGCTCTCGGAGAGCTGTCTCAGCCAGTGGTGGCCGTCGCCGTTCACGGTCGGCGGGGTCACCTACGCCTCGGCCGAGCACTGGATGATGGCCGGCAAGGCACGGCTCTTCGGTGACGCGGAGGCCGCGGAGCGGGCCGTCGCGGCGAGCAGTCCGGCAGCCGCCAAGAAGGTGGGCCGGCTCGTCCGGGACTTCGACGAGGACGTGTGGGTGCGGGAGCGGTACGCCCTGGTGGTGGCGGGCAGCGTCCACAAGTTCGGCCAGGACCCGGCGCTGCGCGCCTATCTGACCGGCACCGGGGAGCGGGTGCTCGTCGAGGCGAGTCCGCTGGACCGGATCTGGGGCATCGGGCTCGGCAAGGACGATCCGCGGACGGCCGACCCGGCCGCCTGGCGGGGGCTGAACCTGCTGGGCTTCGCACTCATGGAGGCGCGGGCGCGGCTGCGCGCGGTATGAGACGGCCCGGGGCGGGGGTTTCTCCCCCGTCCCGGGCGGTGTCCTCGGAGCGGGTCAGCGCGTGGCGCCGACGACCAGGGACGTGGCGTACGGGTCGTCGTACTCGAAGTCGCTGCCACCCTCGTCGTTGGCGATCGCCCAGATCAGGAAACCGAGGAAGATCGCGCTGATCACGATCGACACCGCTCCCAGGATGATGCCGGCGAGCGCCATGCCCCCGTTGGTCGCCTCGCCCCGCTTGGCACGGCCGCGGCCGATGATGCCGAAGATCAGCGCGAGGATGCCGAGGATGATCCCGAAGCCCCACATGCAGAAGCCGACGACGGCGATGATGCCGAGCACCATGGCGGCTACCCCGAGGCCGTTGGCGGGCGCGGGCCCCCAGGCCGGCTGGCCGCCGTAGCCGGGGTAGCCCGGATAGCCGTACTGCCCCCCGGGCGCCCCGGGGCCGTTCGGGGCGACGGGGGGCGCGGGGACGGGCGGCGCGGAAGCGGCCGGCTGGGGCGGGCCGAAGCCTCCGGCCGCCCCGGGTATCGGCCCGGTGCCCGGGTCCGCGCCCGGCAGGGACGTGACGGTCGGCTGGTCGTGCACGGCCGGCGGACGGGCGTCGGCCGGCGACTTGCCGAGGTCCACCCTGCTCTCCGGTGGCGCCCACGGATCGCGCGGCGCGGCCCCGCCTCCTGGCTGCTCTGTGTTGTCTGACATGGGCCTCCCCCATCGTGGTTCCGCCATGCTACGGCCCGGGGTCGGGCCGCGGAGTCACCCCTACGATGATCGGTGCAGCCGGGCCGCCCGGCCGAGATACGAGACCCGGGAGAATCCGATGAACGCTCTGCACCCCTTCGTCGCGGGGCTGCCCAAGGCCGAGCTCCACGTCCACCACGTCGGTTCCGCCTCGCCGCGCATCGTCGCCGAACTGGCGGCCCGCCACCCCGACTCCAAGGTCCCCACGGACCCGGAGGCCTTGACGGACTTCTTCACCTTCACGGACTTCGGGCACTTCATCGACGTCTACCTCTCGGTGGTGGACCTGGTCCGCACGCCCGAGGACGTCCGGCTGCTGACCTTCGAGATCGCCCGGGACATGGCCCGGCAGAACATCCGGTACGCGGAGCTGACGGTCACCCCGTTCAGCTCGACCCGCAGGGGGATCCCGGAGCAGGGCTTCATGGAGGCCATCGAGGACGCCCGCACGTCCGCCGAGGCCGAACTCGGCGTCGTCCTGCGCTGGTGCTTCGACATCCCGGGCGAGGCGGGCCTGGAGGCAGCCGAGGAGACCACCCGCCTCGCGGTGGACCTGCGGCCCGAGGGACTCGTCTCCTTCGGCCTCGGCGGGCCCGAGATCGGGGTGGACCGGCCGCAGTTCAAGCCGTACTTCGACCGGGCGATCGCCGAGGGCCTGCACTCCGTCCCGCACGCCGGGGAGACCACCGGCCCGCAGACCGTCTGGGACGCGCTGACCGCGCTGCGCGCCGAGCGCATCGGCCACGGCACCAGCTCGGCCCAGGACCCGCGGCTGCTGGAGCACCTCGCCGAGCACCGCATCGCGCTGGAGGTCTGCCCTACGTCGAACATCGCCACCCGTGCCGTCACCGACCTGGACCTGCACCCGGTGAAGGAGATGGCAAAGGCCGGCGTCCTCGTCACGATCAACAGCGACGACCCGCCGATGTTCGGGACCGACCTGAACAACGAGTACGTGGTCGCGGCACGGCTGCTCGGCCTCGACGAGCGCGGCGTCGCCGGCCTCGCGAAGAACGCCGTGGAGGCGTCGTTCCTCGACCCGGCCGGCAAGCGGGCCCTGGCCGCCGAGATCGACACGTACACGGCGAACTGGCTGGAGGGTCCCGGCCGATGACCCCGGCTGGCCACAATGACCCCATGGACAACTCCGTCACCGTCGTGGCCCACCGCGGCGACCCCTACCGCGCCCGGGAGAACACGCTCCCCTCGATCCGGTCCGCCGTCGAACGGGGGGCGGACGCGGTCGAGATCGACGTCCGCGTGACCCGCGACGGGGTGCCGGTGCTCCTCCACGACTCCACCCTGGAGCGCCTGTGGGGGCACGAGGTCCGTCTGGACCGGCTCGGCCACCGTGAGCTGACCGAGATGACCCGGGGCGGCGTGCCCACGCTGCGCGACGCGCTGCTGGCGACGGACGGCCACCGGATCATGGTCGACCTGCCCGGCTCCACGGACGCGTCGGTACGCCGGATCGTCGACGTGGTGCACGAGTGCGGGGCTGCCGGGAGGGCGTACTACTGCGCCGACACGCAAGCCATGCTCCGGGTGCGCGCCGCCGACCCGGCCGCCGAGATCGCCCTGACCTGGACGACGCCGGCCCCTCCTCGCCCGGTACTCCTCGCGGCCGTGCGGCCGCGCTGGCTGAACTACCGGTTCGGGCTGGTGGGTCGCGAACTGACGGACCGGGTCCACCGCGACGGGCTGCTGGTCTCCGCCTGGACCGCCGACACCAAGCGCACGATGCGCCGGCTGCTGTCGTACGGTGTCGACTCCATCACCACCAACCGCGTCGACGCACTGCGCTCGGTGCTCGACCGCGGCGCGCGACCCGCGGTTCCCGGCCGGCGCCGGCGCCCGGTCCGTCCGGCAGCAGATCCGGTGCCCGACCGTCCGTGATGCCTCGCCCGGCGCCCCGGGAGGGGACGTGAGCGAGCCCGGCCCACCGCGCGGACCCGCCCCCGCCCGCACACGGTCGGACGCCGCCCGGCACGCGCGGGTGTGGAGCCACCGGCCGGGCGGCGAGGACATCCCCGCCTCCGGCAGCCCGGTGGCCACGTAGTCGACGTTCCGGAGGTGGCGCCCGGGAAGGCCTGGGTCAGACCGCGGGGACGGGTGCGGGCGGGTCGGCCGGCGCCCCCTCCAACGACTCCAGGCGCTTGATCATGCGCCGCACGACGAGCAGCGGGATGACGCCGAAGACCCCGAACGACATGTCGATGACGGACCACCAGAATGGGATGTCCCGGATCGGCCCGCAGATCAGGGCCAGCGGGATGATCCCGGCGCAGGCGATCATCCCGAACTCGACGACCCAGATGTTGCGGACCGGATCGCGGTAGGGCCCGTGGAAGGCGACCGCGATGACCAGGTGGGCGAAGGCCAGCCAGTCGGTGCCGTACAGCACGAAGGGGTACCGCGCGTCGGCCTCGTCGAGACCGGTGCGGACCCGGGTGATCCACTCGGCGAGGGCGGGGAAGTGCTCGGGCACGGGAGAGGCGGAGGAGTTCATCAGGTCCTCGGCCCAGCGGAGTTCGTGGACCAGCGGGAAGGCGGTCAGCCCGCTCAGGACCAGGCAGACGATGAAGACGGCCAGCCACACGCGTATGCGCCTCAGAAGGGCGCCTCGCTCGCTCATGCCCGCAGCGTACGCCCCACATGAACACGTTCAACTCCGGGGGTGACGGCGGCCGTTCGGCCCTCGTCCCGGCGCACGGGAACGGCCCCGGGCAGGAGCCCGGGGCCGTCCGTCTGCGGGGCGGCCCGTCAGCCGTCCAGCGACGTCATGACGTGCTTGATCCGCGTGTAGTCCTCGAAGCCGTACGCGGAGAGGTCCTTGCCGTAGCCGGACTTCTTGAAACCGCCGTGCGGCATCTCGGCGACGAGCATGATGTGGGTGTTGATCCACACACAGCCGAAGTCGAGGTTCTTGGACATCCGCATCGCGCGGGCGTGGTCCTTCGTCCAGACCGACGAGGCCAGTGCGTACTCCACGCCGTTGGCGTAGGCGAGCGCCTGGGCCTCGTCCGTGAAGGACTGCACCGTGATGACGGGGCCGAAGACCTCGTGCTGGATGATCTCGTCGTCCTGCTGGAGACCGGAGACGACGGTCGGGGCGTAGAAGTACCCCTTGTCACCGACCCGGTGGCCGCCCGCCTCGACCTTGGCGTGCGCCGGGAGCCGCTCGATGAACCCGCTGACCTGGGCCAGCTGGTTGGCGTTGTTGAGCGGCCCGTAGAGCACGCCCTCCTCGTCCGGCGCACCCGTCTTCGTGTCGGCCGCCGCCTTGGCGAGGGCGGTGACGAACTCGTCGTGGACCGACTCGTGCACCAGGACGCGGGTGGCGGCCGTGCAGTCCTGGCCGGCGTTGAAGTAGCCGGCGCCGGAGATGCCCTCGACGGCCTTGGGGATGTCGGCGTCCTCGAAGACGACGACCGGGGCCTTGCCGCCGAGCTCCAGGTGGACGCGCTTGAGGTCCTTGGCCGCGGACCCGGCCACCTCCATGCCGGCCCGTACGGAGCCGGTGATGGAGGCCATCGCCGGGGTCGGGTGCTCGACCATGGCGCGGCCCGTGTCACGGTCACCGCAGATGACGTTGAAGACGCCCTTGGGCAGGATCTGCCCGATGATCTCCGCGATCAGCACGGTCGACGCCGGGGTGGTGTCGGACGGCTTGATGACGACGGTGTTGCCCGCGGCGAGCGCCGGGGCGAACTTCCAGACGGCCATCATCATCGGGTAGTTCCACGGGGCGACCTGGGCGCAGACGCCCACCGGCTCACGGCGCACGATGGAGGTCAGGCCCTCCATGTACTCGCCGGCCGAGCGGCCCTCCAGCAGCCGGGCGGCGCCCGCGAAGAAGCGGATCTGGTCCACCATCGGCGGGACCTCTTCGGTACGGGTGAGCTCCAGCGGCTTGCCGGTGTTCTCCGACTCCGCCGCGATGAGGTCCTCCGCCCGCTCCTCGAACGCGTCCGCGATCTTCAGCAGCGCCTTCTGGCGGTCGGCGGGCGTCACGTCGCGCCACGCGGGGAAGGCGGCCGCGGCGGCTTCCATGGCGGCGTCGACGTCGGCCTGTCCGGAGAGCGGCGAGGTCGCGTAGACCTCTTCCGTCACCGGGTTGACCACGTCGATGGTCCGCCCGTCCGCGGCGTCCCGGAACTCTCCGTTGATGTAGTTGCGCAGACGGCGCACCTCGGTGGTCACAACCACCCCTCCTGTCGGCTGTCCGATGAGTGAGACACCCCAGCCTAGACGGTCCGGTGACGCTTTCGACATACCCGCCGCTCAGTCACTTCGGATTCAGTGTGAAAAAGACCCCCGGACAACGAATTTCATTGAATCAGGGTTGCCAGACAGACGAGTACCGAGGCAGAGTGGGGACGTGGCCAGTCGTAGCGCAGACTCCAGGACCGGGAACGGATCGTCACCAGCGGTCGATGCCGTCTCCCTCGCGATCATCGAGCAGCTCCAGGAGGACGGACGCCGTCCGTACGCCGCGATCGGCAAGGCCGTCGGCCTCTCCGAAGCGGCTGTACGCCAGCGCGTGCAGAAGCTGCTCGACCAGGGCGTGATGCAGATCGTCGCCGTCACCGACCCGCTCACCGTGGGCCTGCGGCGCCAGGCGATGGTCGGCATCAACGTCGAGGGCGACCTCGACCCGGTGGCCGAGGCTCTGGCGGCCATGGCCGAGTGCGAGTACGTGGTGATGACCGCGGGCTCGTTCGACCTGATGGTGGAGATCGTCTGCGAGGACGACGACCACCTGCTGGAGACGATCAACAAACGCATCCGGGCCATTCCCGGAGTGCGCTCCACCGAGAGCTTCGTCTACCTCAAGCTCAAGAAGCAGACCTACATGTGGGGAACCCGATAGCCGTGAGCAAGGACCTCAGCCGAACCGCGTACGACCACCTGTGGATGCACTTCACCCGCATGTCGGACTACGAGAACGCGCCCGTTCCCACCATCGTGCGTGGCGAGGGCACCTACATCTACGACGACCAGGGCAAGCGCTACCTCGACGGCCTCTCCGGCCTGTTCGTGGTCAACGCGGGCCACGGCCGTCACGAGCTCGCCGAGACGGCGTACAAGCAGGCGCAGGAGCTGGCCTTCTTCCCGGTGTGGTCCTACGCCCACCCGAAGGCCGTCGAGCTCGCCGAGCGGCTCGCCGACTACGCCCCGGGCGACCTGAACAAGGTCTTCTTCACCACCGGCGGCGGCGAGGCCGTCGAGACGGCGTGGAAGCTGGCGAAGCAATACTTCAAGCTCACGGGCAAGCCGACCAAGTACAAGGTCATCTCGCGTGCGGTCGCCTACCACGGCACCCCGCAGGGCGCGCTGTCCATCACCGGTCTGCCGGGCCTCAAGGCGCCGTTCGAACCACTGGTCCCCGGCGCGCACAAGGTGCCGAACACCAACATCTACCGCGCCCCGCTCTTCGGTGACGACCCGGAGGCCTTCGGCCGCTGGGCCGCCGACCAGATCGAGCAGGAGATCCTCTTCGAGGGCGCCGACACCGTCGCCGCGGTCTTCCTCGAGCCCGTGCAGAACGCCGGCGGCTGCTTCCCGCCGCCGCCCGGGTACTTCCAGCGCGTGCGCGAGATATGCGACAAGTACGACGTACTGCTGGTCTCCGACGAGGTCATCTGCGCCTTCGGCCGCCTCGGCACGATGTTCGCCTGCGACAAGTTCGGCTACGTACCGGACATGATCACCTGCGCCAAGGGCATGACCTCGGGCTACTCCCCCATCGGCGCCTGCATCATCTCCGACCGGCTGGCCGAGCCGTTCTACGAGGGAGGCAACACCTTCCTGCACGGCTACACCTTCGGCGGCCACCCGGTCTCCGCCGCGGTCGGTCTCGCCAACCTCGACATCTTCGAGCGCGAGGGCCTCAACCAGCACGTCCTCGACAACGAGAACGCCTTCCTCACCACGCTGCAGAAGCTGCACGACCTGCCGATCGTCGGCGACGTGCGCGGCAACGGCTTCTTCTACGGCATCGAGCTGGTCAAGGACAAGGCCACCAAGGAGACGTTCACCGACGAGGAGACCGAGCGCGTCCTGTACGGCTTCCTCTCCAAGGCGCTGTACGACCACGGCCTCTACTGCCGGGCCGACGACCGCGGCGACCCGGTCGTCCAGCTCGCGCCGCCGCTGATCTCCGACCAGTCGACCTTCGACGAGATCGAGGGCATCCTGCGGACCGTCCTGACAGAGGCCTGGACGAAGCTCTGACCGGCGCTCCGGGGTCGCCCGCACGGCTCCCGGAAGTCATTTCATACGGTCCACCGCGGCCCGAATGCACCCGTCCGAGTGAGAAGGGGAGCGTCCGGGCCGCGTGCTGTACCGACACCCCGGTCCTACTACCTAGCGTGCCCTGTGACCCATCGGCCTTGTCTTCGTTCCCCCGTACGGGGGATGTGAGATCTGATCCGAACCGAGGTGTACGCCATGGTTGCCCCGCCGGACAACGACGTGCTCTGGGCACGTTCCCTGCAGCACTCCCACAACGGATCGCCGGGGCTCGGCGGTGTGTCCCTCGGTGTCCGCGACGGCGAGATCCTCGCCGTGACGGGACCCCGCGGGAGCGGGAAGACGACGCTCCTGCACTGCCTCTCCGGCCAGCTCGTGCCCCAGGAGGGCGAGGTCTGGTTCAACAGCGTCCCCGTGCACACCATGGGCCCGCGGATGCGCGAACAGCTGCGTCGCGACCGCTTCGGCTGGATCGCCGCCGAGCCCCAGCTCGTACCGGAGCTGACCACCTGGGAGAACGCCGCCCTGCCGCTGCTGCTGCGCGGCGTCTCCCACCGGGCGGCGAAGAAGGCGGCCACCGAGTGGCTGGAGCGCCTCGACATCGGTCCGCTCGCCAAGAAGCGTCCGCACGCCCTGCTGCAGGCCCAGCGCCAGCGGATCTCCGTCGCCCGCGCCCTGACCGCCTCACCGACGGTGATCTTCGCCGACGAGCCGACCGCCTCGCTGCACCGGGCTGAGCGCGCACTGCTGCTGCGCACCCTGACCACTGCGGCCCGGTCCCACGGCATCACGGTCGTACTCGCCACCCACGACCCGGAGATCGCCACCCTCGCCGACCGCACGGTCGCCCTGCTGGACGGCCGCCGCGTCACCACCGTCGCCCTGCCCGCCGCGTCCGATACGGAAGGCCGCTCGGCGTGCTCGCTCTCCGTCTGACCCGCGGTTCCCACCCCCTGGTCCTGGTCCGGCGGCTGCTCCTCGCCTCGGCGTCGGCGGGGGTCGGCTTCCTGCTCCTGTGCACCCTCGGGTACGCGTCCGGGCATCCGGCGCACGCCTCGGACTCGGTGCTGCGGCTGCTGTGGTGCGCGGTGCCGCTGGCCGCGACCGTCCAGCTCGCGGTCGCGGTCGCCCGCACGGATCCGAGCACCCGACCGCGCCCCGGGATCTTCGCCGCCGGGCTCGGGCCGGTGCGGCTGTCCGTCCTCGCGGCGGCCTCGACCGCGGTGTCCACCACACTCGGCTCGGTGGTGGCGCTGCTCTTCTTCCTGCACCTGCGGGGGGACCTGACGGGGCTGCCGTTCGACGGCGGCGCGGCCGAGTTCCTGGGCGCGGGGACGCCGTTGCCGCTCGCGGCGGCGCTCACGCTGCTGGCCCTGGTGCCGCTGACCTCGGCCGTGGCCGGTGGACTCGCCCTGCGCTCCCGGCCGGCCGCCCCGTCCGAGGCCCAGGCAACCGAGGAGGAGCTCGCCCCGGCCCCGGTGCCCACGGGGCTGCCGTGGGGGGTGGCGCTCACGGCGGCCGGGCTGGCCGTCGAGGCGTACGCCGGCCGCGGGACGCCGGGCAGCGCCTTCCCGCTGCCCGGGCGACTGGACTCCACCCCGGCGAGCGTGCTGGCGGGCTGGGTCCTCACCGCGATCGGCCTGGCCATGGCGGGGCCCGGCCTCACCTACCTGTGCGGGCGGCTGCTGCAGGCGGTGCGCCCCGGGGCCGTACGCCTCCTGGCGGGCCGGGTGCTGATGGACGAGGCGTGCCGGATCGGGCGCCCGCTCGGCGTCGTCTGCGCGGTGCTGTCGGGCGTGATCGCGGCCACGGCCCTGTACACGGACGGGCCGCGCCCCTTCGGACCGCTCACCACGCTCGGCGCCGTACTCGTCCTCGGCTGCTCGACGGCGACGCTGCTGACCACGGCGCTGGAGGCGAAGCAGTCCCGGGCCCGGACCGCCGAGTCCCTGCTGCGGCTCGGCGCCCCGGCCGCCGTGCTGCGCTCCGCCACCGCCCTGCGCGCGCTGGTGCTGTTGGCCGTCTTCGCCCCACTGACCTGGGCGATCGCGGAGCTGGCGGCCCTTCCGCTGACGGGGTGACAGCCCGCCGGCGGAAGGTCCGTAGCATGACGGCGTGGAGATACCGGACGAGAACACCTACGCACCCGGCGTCGAGATCGAGACGCTCGCCGCATTCGACCTGGCCGTCGCCGCCGGGAGTCTCGCCGGTCACCGGATCCAGGCCGTCGACCTGACGGACCGTGGCGCCGCCCTGCTCGCGACCGACACCCGGGGCGCCGTCTTCCTCGGCTGCCGGATGGACGCCGGCGCGGAGGCCAAGGTACGGGCGGACGGGGCCTTCGTCTTCCCGCCGGTGCCCGGTCTGCCCTTCGACCCGTACCGCGGCCTGCTGTACACCCCCGAAGCCCTGTACGAGGGACTGGCCGAGGGCGGTTACGAGGTGACGCCGGACGCGCTCGCCTACCGCTGGTTCCGGCGGACCGGTACGGACGGCGACGTCTTCTCCTCGATGCTGCGGGCACTGCACGACGACGCGGTCTCCGACGCGCTGGACGAACACCTCGCCGGGGCCCGGGTGGTGGGCGTGATGGGTGGTCATGCCATGGCACGCGGTACGGAGGCCTACCGGGGCGCGGCCGTGCTCGGCAGGGAACTGACCCGCGCCGGCCTGACGGTCGCCACGGGCGGGGGCCCCGGCGCGATGGAGGCCGCCAACCTCGGCGCCCACTCCGCCCCGCACTCCGACGCGATGCTGGCCAAGGCCTGCGAGATCCTCGCCGGCGTACCGTCGTTCAGCCCCTCGGTCACCGACTGGGCGCAGGCCGCCTTCGCCGTACGGGAGCGCTGGCCGGAGGGCGGTTCGTCGGTCGCGATCCCGACGTGGTTCTACGGGCACGAGCCGCCGAACGCCTTCGCCGGCCACATCGCCAAGTACTTCGCGAACGCCGTGCGCGAGGACGGGCTGCTGGCCCGCTCGACGGCGGGCGTCATCTTCCTGCCCGGCGCGGCCGGGACCGTGCAGGAGATATTCGACAACGCGACGCCGAACTACTACGAGTCGCGGTCCGCGCCCACGCCGATGGTGCTGGTGGGCCGCTCGCACTGGACGGAGAAGCTGCCGGCCTGGCCGCTGCTGAGCGCCCTGGCCGCGGGCCGGGCGATGGAGTCGCGTATCGCCCTCGTCGACACGGTGGAGGAGGCCCCGGCGGCGCTCACCCGGCTGACCCGGGAGGGGTGACCGGCTGACCGGCTGCGCGGACGGTGACCGGGGACGGCTGACCGGCTGAACGCGTGGTGCAGGGCGGCGCGTTGTCGATGCCCTCGCGCGGTAACCCCACCCACGGCCCCTGTGTCTCCGGCCGTCCCCGTGCCCAGGTCTCACGCGCCGAGGAGAGCCGCCAGCCGGTCGTACGTCCCGTCCCACCCCCACGCGGCACGCACCCATTCCCAGCCCCGCTCGCCCATGGCCGCCGCCTCCGCCGGGTCCCGCAGGAGCCCGGCGAGCAGGGCCGCGATCGCGGGCACGTCCCGGCCGTCCACGACGTGGCCCGTCTCCCCCTCCCGCACGGCGTCGGGTGCCCCGCCCGAGTCCCCGGCCAGGACCGGGAGTTCGGCAGCGGCCGCCTCTAGGAACACGATGCCCAGGCCCTCCACCTCCAGCCCGCCGCGGCGGGTGCGGCAGGGCATCGCGAAGACGTCGGCCGCCGCGAAGAAGCCGGGCATCGCGCTGTGCGGCTGCCCGCCGGCCAGGACGACGGCGTCCCCGCCTCCGGTGGCCTCGGCCAGCCGTCGCAGGGAGCGCGCGGAGGACCCGTCGCCGACCAGCAGGAGCACCGTGCCGGGTACGGCGCGCCGCACCGCCGGCAGGGCGCGGATCAGCATGTCCTGGCCCTTGCGGGGCACGAGCCGGGCGGCGCAGAGGATCACCGGCCCGTCGCCCAGTCCGTACCGGGCGCGCACCCCCGCGGGGTCGCCTCCGCGCCGGGCCGGGGCGGCGAACGCGTCGCTGTCGACGCCCGGCACCAGGCGCACCATGCGGCGGGCGGCGACCGGCCCGAGCGCGGCGGCGATGGGCGCGCGCGTGGCGGCACCGAGGTAGGTGACCGTGTCGGTCCGGGCTCCGATCCGGCGCAGGAGTGCGCGTGTGCCGGGTGTCCGGGCCCACCACACCTCGTGACCGTGGGTGGTGGCGACGATCCGCCGTATCCCGGCCTCCTGGCGCAGCCGGTCCGCCATGAGGCCGAGCGGCGCGGCGGCCCCGAACCACACGCTGTCGCAGCGGTGGTGGCGGGCGAGCGCCACCGCCCGGGCGGCCACCCGTGCGGTGGGCAGGAGCGTGCCGGACGGGTCGCGGATCACGGGGTAGGGGAGGGCCGCGTCGTGGCCGGCGGCCCCGGGCTCGGACGAGGTGTACACCACGACGGAATCGGCGGGGAAGCGGCGGGTCATCGCGTGGACGAAGGTCTCGATGCCACCCTGGCGCGGCGGGAAGTCGTTGGTGACGACGAGGGTACGGGTCATGGGAGGTCCTTCCGCGCCGGAGCGGGCCGGTGGCCGGCCGCCGCCCACACCGCGAGCGTCAGCGGATAGACGAGGTAGCCGAACCGGCTGGCCGGCATGAAGACGACGGCCAGGGACAGTCCGAGCGCGACCCGCAGCGCGGCGGCGGGTCCGGTCGCCGGTGGCCGTACGAACAGGGACACGGCCATCAGCAGGGCGCTCGCGGCGAGGAGGGCGAGCGCGATGCCACGGCCCGCGGGTACGTGGGCGGCGAGAAGGTGACCGGGCAGGGGACTCGCCGCGGCGGACACGGTGTCGGTCAGGCCGAGCGGGAAGGCGACGACATGGGTGGTGAAGACCCCGGGATCACGCAGGGCGACCGGGAGGACCGGTACGGCGGCCGTGAGCAGGGCGAGCGCGCCGCAGCGCAGTGCCGCACCCGGGCCGCTCCCCCGGGCTGCCGGGTCGTCCTGACTGCCCCTGCGGTTCACCGCCAGCAGCGCCAGGGCCACCGGTAGCGCGGGCCAGGCGGTCCACTTGAGGGCGGCGGCGAGTCCGAGCGCGAACCCCGCACTCCCCGCCGCGCCCCGCCCTGCCCGGGCCAGCCCCAGACACATCAGGCCGACGACGGGCAGGTCGACACCGCCGACGGCGAGTGGCAGTGCGAGGACCGGGCAGGCGGCGAGCCACAGCAGCGGCAGCCCACGCGCGGAGAGGGCCAGCGCGCCGAAGAAGGCGGCCCCCGTCCACAGGCGCGGATCGGTGAGGGGCCCGGTGCCTGCCAGGGCCTGCGGCAGCCCGAAGACGGCCATGCCCGGCAGGTAGGGGTCGAAGTCCGCCGCCACACCGGGGTGCGGGGTGTACGGGCTGCCGGTGGACAGCAGCAGTCCGGCCGAGCGCGCGACGACGGCGACCTCCGACTGCGCCCGGCCCACGGTGAGGAGGATCAGCAGGGGCAGTACCGCCGCCCCCGCGGCGGCCACGGTGAGCACCGTGGCGCCGCGGCCCGTGCGGCCGTTCCGCACGGTGAGCCAGGCCGCCGCCGTGTAGCCGGCCGCACCCACCACCCCCCACACGCGGTGCGGGGTGAGCGTGGAGAGACCCGCGAGAGTCAGTGCCGCCACCGCGCAGGCGGTCCACCACCACGGGCCGTTCAGCGCCTCCTCGTACTGCCGCAGACGGGAGGCGCAACCGCCCGCCCTCCCGCCCCGGATGCCCGTTGCCGCCCGGGGCCGTCCCCGGGCGGGCGGACCGTGAACTGCCGCTTCGCCCATGCGATGGAGGCTAGAAAAGCCCTGGTCACAGGGCGTCACACCAGGATGCGGTCTTCCACGTCAACCCGTGGCATGACAACGCTCGGGGATCTCCACCCCTGCGCCGACGCGGTAACGGCCCACCGTGCCGAACAATGCGTCTCATGAGCGGGACGACCACTGAGGCGGGCAGCGCCCTGGCCGGGCGGGTACGGCAACGGATGCGCGGCTGGGCCGCGGCGCCCGGGTATCCCTGGTGGACCGGGGGCACCCTGACCGCGTTCGCCGTCGTGGAACTGGCCCTCGTGCCGGGCTCGGCGGTCACGGCGTTCGGCGTGCTGATCTGCACGGCGTCCCTGATGTGGCGCCGCTCCCACCCCGCCGTCGGCTTCCTGGCCGTCGGCGGGTCGCTGCTCAGCTTCGGGACCGACGGCAACATGGCGTACGCCACCCTCGCGGGCGCCCTCATGGGCAGTTACACACTGGGACGGCACCGGGTGCAGCATCCGGCGCTGCTGGTGATCTGCGGGGCCCTGGCGTCGCTCACCGTGAACCTGGTGCACATCGACCGCTGGACGCGCGCGGGCTCACCCGGTCTGCCCGTGCTCCAGGGCGGTGACCGGTTCACTCTCGGGCTGTACGCGGAGACGCTGGTGCTGACGGTGATCATTCTGGGGGCCGTGAGCATGGGGGACGCGGTACGGGCCCGGGAGGAGACCCGGCACGAACGGGCGGCCGCGCAGTCGAGGCTGCTCGCGATGGAGCGCCGCCAGGCGGCGGAGGCGGAACGAACGGCCATAGCAAGGGAGTTGCACGACATGATCGCGCACTCGGTCTCCATGATCGCGGTGCAGGCCGAGAGCGCCACGTACACCACCCCGGGACTGTCCGAACCGGCGCGGGACGCCTTTCAGCAGATCGCCGGGACCGCCCGGTCCTCCATGGCGGAACTGCGCCGCCTGCTGGGGGTGCTGCGCACGGGCGCCGAGACCGCGGCGCTGCGGGTCCCCCAGCCGTCGCTGGCCGGACTGGAGGAACTGGTGGAGCAGCACCGCACGGTGGGCGGGTCGGCCGAACTGCACGTCTTCGGCGAGCGGACGGCGCTGCCCGCCTCCTGGGAGCTGTCGGCGTACCGGATCGTGCAGGAGGCTCTGACGAACGCGCGCCGCCACGCGCCCGGGGCGCACACCCGGGTGGAGATCGGCTACCGGCACGGCCTGCTGTCGGTCCGTGTGAGCGACGACGGCCCGGGCCCGTCCGCCGCGGAGCCGGACGGCCGGGGCCACGGGCTGGTGGGCATGGGTGAGCGGGCCGCGCTGCTGGGCGGCCGGCTCACCGCGGGCAGGGGGCCGGCCGGCGGCTTCCTCGTCGAGGCGGAACTGCCGTGGTGATCCGCGTGCTCGTGGCCGACGACCAGGCCGTCGTCCGGACGGGGTTCGTCGGGCTGCTCGGCACCCAGCCCGACATCGAGGTGGTCGCCGAGGCCGAAGACGGCGCCGAGGCCATCCGATGCGCCGCCGAACTCCGCCCGGATCTGGCGCTGTTGGACATACGGATGCCCGGGGTGAACGGCATAGAGGCGGCGCGCGAGATCGTCGCGGCGTCCGGCGGCGCCACCAAGGCCCTGATGCTGACGACGTTCGGCCTCGACGCGTACGTGTACGACGCCCTGGCCGCCGGGGCCGGCGGCTTCCTCCTCAAGGACGCGACCTTTCCGGAACTGCTGCACGCGGTACGGGTGGTGGCGGGCGGACACGCGCTGCTCGCGCCCGAGATCACGAAACGTCTGATCGCCGAGTTCGTGCGGCACCGGCCCGGCCCGGCGCACCCGCGTGATGTGGCGGGCCTCACCGCGCGCGAGGTGGAGGTCCTCCTGCTCATCGCCCGCGGCCTGTCCAACACGGACATCGCCGGCCGGCTGGCCATCACGGACCACACCGTCAAGACGCACATCAACCGGCTGTTCGCGAAGATGGGGCTGCGGGACCGCGCTCAGGCGGTGATCCTGGCGTACGAACGGGGTCTGGTGGTCGCGGGCGGGGAGAACCACCGTCACTGACCGGCCGGGGGCAGCACCACGGTCTCCGCCACGTCGAAGGTGACTCCCACCGCGGCCCCCTCGTCCGGCGTGTCCCGCAGACCGCACTCCGCCTCCAGGGCGGGTCCGTCGCCGGGGTGCAGCACGACGGTCACATGGTGGCCGCGGAAGGTGCGTACTCCGACGGTGCAGCGCAGTCCGTCCTCCGGGCCGCCGATCCGCACCCCGCCCGGCCGGACCAGCAGCTCGCCCGGGCCCTGGGGGGAGCCGCCGGGTACCGGCACCTTGCCCCAGGCCGTGTCGGCGGTCCGGCCGGTGACGGTCGCGTCCACCACGTTGTCGAAGCCGAGGAACCGGGCGACGAAGGCGGACGCGGGTTGCTGCCACACCTCCAGCGGGGTCCCCGCCTGGGCGATCCGGCCGTCCCGCATGACCACCACCCGGTCGGCGAGCGCGAAGGCCTCGCCCTGGTCGTGGGTGACGGCGAGCACCGTCGTGCCCAGCCGGCCGAAGAGGGTGCGCAGTTCGACCACCAGCCGTTCGCGCAGGCTCCGGTCCAGCTGGCCCAGCGGCTCGTCCAGCATCAGCAGCTTCGGGCGGGGCGCCAGCGCCCGGGCCAGGGCGACCCGCTGCTGTTCGCCACCGGACAGGGCGGCGACGGCCCGCCGCCCTGCTCCGGGGAGGCCGACCAGGTCCAGGAGTTCGTCCGCCCTGCGGTCCCGCTCGGCGCGGGAGACTCCGTGCATCCGCAGCCCGAAGGCGACGTTCGCGCCGGCGTCCCGGTGCGGGAACAGCTGGTGGTCCTGGAACATCAGCCCGAGCCCGCGCCGGTGCACGGGCACGGGGGCCTGGTCGGCACCGTCCAGGAGCACCCGCCCGCCGTCCAGTCCCTGCAGTCCGGCGACGGCCCGCAGCAGCGTCGACTTTCCGCTGCCGCTGGGTCCCAGCACACAGACGATCTCGTGGTCGGCGACCTCCAGGTCCACGGCGTCCAGCGCGGTACGCCCGCCGAACCTGACCGTGGCCGACTCCACTGCCAGCATCTCTAGAACTCCCCGGATCGGTCGGTGCGGATACGTTCGAGTACGAGCAGCGACACCGCGCAGACGAGCATCAGAATGGTGCTGAGGGCCATCGCCTGCCCGTAGTTGAGCTCCCCGGACCGCCCCAGCAGCCTCGCCACCGCCACGGGCAGGGTGGGGTTGTCCGGACGGGCGATGAAGACGGTCGCCCCGAACTCCCCGAGTGACACGGCGAACGCGAATCCCGCGGCCACCAGGAGTGCCCGGCGCACCAGCGGCAGGTCCACCTCGCGCCAGGCCCGCAGCGGTGAGGCGCCGAGCACCGCGGCCGCCTCACGCAGCCGTTCGTCCACCGCGCGCAGGACGGGCAGCATGGTCCGTACGACGAACGGGACGCCGACCAGCGCCTGGGCCAGCGGTACGAGGATCCAGGACGTGCGCAGGTCGAGGGGCGGTTTGTCGAGGGTGATCAGGAAGCCGAAGCCGACGGTGACCGCCGACACCCCCAGCGGAAGCATGAGCAGCGCGTCGAAACCACGCACCAGCCGCCCCGCCCGCCGGGTGAGGGCCGCGGCGGCCAGGCCGCCGATCAGGAGGGCGATGAGGGTCGCGACCAGGGCGTAGCGCAGGGAGTTGCCGATGGCGTCGAGCGGGGGGACGAGGAAGGTGGAGCCGCCGGCCTCGGCGGACTGCAGCGCACGGTAGAAGCCGAGACCGTAACCTCCGGACGTGTCCAGCGAGCGTTCCACCAGCACACCGAGCGGCAGCAGGATGAGGAGGAGCACGGTCAGCAGCACACCGCCGAGCAGAGCCCGCTGGCCTGCCCCGCGCGGGGGCCGGGCGGTGGTCGCCGGATCGACCAGCTTCAGGGCCGTCTCCCTGTGCCGTACCGTCCACGCGTGCAGCGCGAGGACGGAGCCGACCGCCGCGAACTGCACCAGGGTCAGCACGGCGGCCGTCGGCAGGTCGAGCAGCTGCGCGGTCTGCCGGTAGATCTCCACCTCCAGCGTGGAGTAGGCGGGGCCGCCGAGGATCTGGACGACTCCGAAGGAGGTGAACGTGAAGAGGAAGACCATCAGGGCGGCGGCGGCCACGGCCGGGGCCAGCGCGGGGAGGGTCACCCGCCGCCAGGCGGCCAGGCGTCCGGCGCCGAGCACCCGTGCGGCCTCCTCCTGGCGGGGGTCGAGCTGGGACCACAGGCCGCCCACGGTCCGTACGACGACCGCGTAGTTGAAGAACACGTGTGCGAGCAGAATCGCCCAGACGGTGGTGTCGAGCCGGATGCCCCACAACTCGTCGAGGAACCCGCCGCGCCCCAGCAGCGCCAGGAAGGCCGTGCCCACGACGACGGTCGGCAGGACGAAGGGCACGGTCACCACGGCCCGCAGCAGTTGTTTGCCGGGGAAGTCGAACCGGGCGAAGACGTAGGCACCGGGCAGCGCGAGCAGGAGGGTAAGCGCCGTCGAGGCGAGGGCCTGCCAGGTGGTGAACCGGAGGACGTCGAGGATGTCCGGCCGGTTCAGTACCTCACCGACCCGGCCGAACTGCCAGACGCCGTCCGCCTTCAGCCCCCGGCCGACGATCGCGACGACCGGGTAGGCGAAGAACAGCGCGAAGAACGCGGCGGGCAGGGTCATGAGGCCGAGCCGCACCGCGTTTCCCCTCCACGAGGGACGCGCGGTTACTTCACGACGAGCGAGGACCACGACCGGACCCACTGCTCACGGTTCTTGGCGATCTTCTCCGGGGAGACCGTCGCCGGCTTGCCGACCTGCGCGCCGAACCTCGTGAAGAGTTCCGGCAGTTTCGCGTCCGCGGCGACCGGGTTGACGAACATGGTGAGCGGCATGTCCTCCTGGAACCGCTTGCTGATCAGGAAGTCCAGCAGCGCCTTGCCGCCCGCCTCGTTCTTCGCGCCGTCCAGCAGCCCGGCGAACTCGATCTGGCGGAAACAGGTGCCGGTGGCGACACCGGTCGGGGCCTCGGTGGGCCGCGGTTCGGCGTACAGCACCTCGACGGGCGGGCTGGAGGCGTAGGAGACGACGAGCGGCCGGTCCGCCTTGGCCTTCCTGCCGCCCGCGGAGCCGGAGAACTCCTCGTTGTAGGCCTGCTCCCAGCCGTCGACGACCTTGACGCCGTTGTTCTTCAGCTTCTTCCAGTAGTCCTGGTAGCCGGTCTCGCCGTGGGCGGCGACGGTACCCAGGAGGAAGCCGAGGCCGGGCGAGGAGGTCGCGGCGTTCTCCGTGACGAGGAGGTTCTTGTACGCGGGCTTCAGCAGGTCGTCGAAGGTCTTCGGCGGGTCGAGCTTCTTGTCGGCGAAGTACTTCTTGTCGTAGTTCACGCAGACGTCCCCGGTGTCGACGGGCGTGACCCGGTGCTTGTCCCGGTCGAGCCGGGTGGCGGCGGCGACACGGTCGAGGCCCTTGGCCTCGTACGGGGTGAACAGGCCGTTGTCCAGGGCGCGGGAGAGCAGTGTGTTGTCGACGCCGAAGAACACGTCGCCGCGGGGGGAACCCTTGGTCAGGATCTCCTGGTTGAGCGCGGCTCCGGCGTCGCCGCTCTTCAGCACCTTTACCTTGTAGCCGGTCTCCTCGGTGAACGCCTTCAGGACGGCGTCCGAGGCGTTGAACGAGTCATGGCTGACCAGGGTGACGGTCTTCGAACCGGCCCCCGGGTCACCGGAAGCCTTATCGTCGGCGTCCCCGCAGCCCGCGAGCACGGTGACCCCGAGAGCTGCGGCGAGCGCCGTCGCCGCGTACCGCGTGGTGGTGTTCATATGATTCCTCCTGGAGATGACCAGGAAGAGACGCGGCCCTGCCCGCTCCGTGAGCGGGCAGGGCGCAACAGCTTGAGTAAAGTCCGAACTTCCTACCCGGAATGACCCGGGCGAGGTTCAGAGGGTCTGCGGCCGACCTGTCCTCGGTGCCGCACTCTCAGCGCTGTGGCGCTCCCCTGTCGGAATATGAAGTTGATGTCCGGAACAGGCTACACCGGCCGGATCACGCTCCCCCGGCCGGATGACACCCTGCCGACCGGATCACGGCCTGCCGGCCGCCCGGGTCCGGCGCGCCCCGCCCTGCGGAGCCCGCACGCCCGCCCGGCCGGATCGGTCGCGCGCCCATCGGCCCGCCGGCCCGTCACCCCACCCGGCCCGCCGGTACACGCCCGCGGCTGCTCCGGGCGGGCTGCTCCGCTCCGCGTCTCAGCGCTCGGCGGCCGCCAGCTGTCCGCAGGCCCCGTCGATCTCCTGGCCCCGTGTGTCACGGACCGTGACCGGTACGCCATGGGCCGCGATGGCCTCGACGAACGCCTTTTCGTCCTCGGGCCGCGAGGCGGTCCACTTCGAGCCGGGCGTCGGGTTCAGCGGGATCAGGTTGACGTGCACCCGCTTGCCCTTGAGCAGCCGGCCGAGCCGGTCGCCCCGCCAGGCCTGGTCGTTGATGTCGCGGATCAGCGCGTACTCGATGGAGATACGGCGGCCTGACTTCTCCGCGTACTCCCAGGCCGCGTCCAGGACCTCCCGGACCTTCCACCGCGTGTTCACGGGGACGAGCGTGTCGCGCAGCTCGTCGTCGGGGGCGTGCAGGGAGACGGCGAGGCGGCACTTGAAGCCCTCGTCGGCGAAGCGCAGCATGGCAGGCACCAGGCCCACCGTGGAGACGGTGATCCCCCGCTGGGAGAGTCCGAGCCCGTCCGGCTCCGGGTCGGTCAGCCGGCGGATCGCCCCGACCACCCGCTTGTAGTTCGCCAGGGGCTCGCCCATGCCCATGAAGACGATGTTGGACAGCCGTGCAGGTCCGCCCGGAACCTCTCCGTCGCGCAGGGCCCGCATCCCGTCGACGATCTGGTGGACGATCTCCGCGGTCGACAGATTACGGTCGAGGCCCGCCTGCCCGGTCGCGCAGAACGGGCAGTTCATCCCGCACCCCGCCTGGGACGAGATGCACATGGTCACCCGGTCCGGATACCGCATGAGGACGGACTCGACGAGCGTCCCGTCGTGCAGCTTCCAGAGCGTCTTGCGGGTGGTGTCGTCGTCACAGCTGATGTGGCGCACCACGGACATCAGGTCGGGGAACATCGCCTCGGCGAGCTTGTCCCGCGATCCGGCCGGGATGTCGGTCCACTCCGCCGGGTCGTGCGCGTACCGCGCGAAGTAGTGCTGCGACAGCTGCTTGGCGCGGAAGGGCTTCTCGCCGATCGCGGCGACTGCTTCCTTGCGCTCGTCGGGCGTGAGGTCGGCGAGGTGCCGCGGCGGCCTCTTGGCTCCGCGGGGCGCGACGAAAGTGAGTTCTCCGGGCTTTGGCATGGTTCATCCAGTGTCGCAGACACGCCGAGGTGCCCCGGGTCGTCGCCCAGCTCAGCGGCGACCCGGGCGGGCCGGTGCCGGTCATTGATGGTGGTTGTAGGTCGTCGTCGGCGGCCCTTCGACGGCCCACAGACGGCCCGGCCCCATGGCCTCGTCCGCAGGTCAGGGCCGTCAGTCGCCGTTGCCGGCGGGAACCGTACCGACGGCCAAGAGGTGCGAGCTGGCGGCGAGGAGTTCCGGGTACGGCTCTGCCATGCGGGCCGCGTCCATGGCTGAGGCGATCAGCTCATCCGTGGGACCTTCGCCCGGCTGCTGCTCTGCCGCCTTCACCAGCGACCAGGCCGGGCCCTCGATGCCGAAGACCTGCACGTTCTCAAGCCCGGAGGCGACCAGCTCCGTCACCAGCTCTTCGGCCCGGTGGAAGTACGACAGGGTGAACCCCCGCGATCCGTCGTAGACCGCCGTCTCCAGAATCTTGGAGACGGAGTTGTGAATCCGCTCGGTGTGCAGGTGGGCGTACGTGACGTGTTCGAAGAGCGACGCATAGCGATTGATCGCGGCGGCGGCGATCAGTCCGCCGGGCTTGGCCACGCGGGAGGCTTCCGCCAGCGCCCGTTGCCGGTCGGCCGGGTCGGGCAGGTGGTAGAGCGGCCCGAGGAGTTGCACAACGTCGAAAGTGTCGTCCGGGTCGGGCAGATCGCGCGCGTCGCCGACCACAGCCGGGCACACCACCGACGCGGTCTCAACGTGACGGGGCACAGGATCCACCAGGGCGACGTCGTAGCCGTCCTTCACCAGCCATTCAGCGTGAATCCCAGTCCCCCCGCCCACGTCGAGCACGCGCGCCGGCGCGGGGGGCAGAAAGCGTCGGAGGAGTTCCTGAGTTCTGACCAGTTCCATCCGACCGTCTGCCGAGCTGCGCAGGCGGCTGTCCTCGTTGACCGTCTCGCCATAGAACCGCATCACGGAGGGAGCCAATTCGAGATTCGACATGGTCGCAGTATCGTGTGTACCGGTGGACCAGTCCAGCGCAGGAAATAGGGGAAGCCATGGCAGTCCTGAAGTACGAAGAGATCGCAGAGTTCCTGCGCGCCCGCATCGCCGCTGGTGAGATCGCGCCCGGGGACACAATTCCGTCGGGCCGAGAACTGGCCGAGCAGTGGGATGTGTCACGCGCCACCGCGATCAAGGCTGTCGATGTGCTGCGAAACGACGGCGTGGTCGTGGCCAAGCAGGGAACCGGGTTCGTGGTTACGGAGACGCCCGTTGCACGCCCCGCCGGCGCTCGCCGCGCCGGGTCGGCGCGCATCTTGGGCGGGATGCCGTTCTTGCGCGTCGGTGAGCCCGACTGGGCGGAACCCCCTGCCCGCGTTGCCGCCGCCCTTGGCCTCGCACCCGGAGTGAAGGCGCTCCGGCGCGTTCGCGTGCTCCAGCTCCCGGACGGAACACCGAATAGCTGCGTTGAAGCGTGGTTCCCGCCGGAGGTAGCGGAGGTCTCGCCGCGCCTGGCAGATACCGCCCCGATCGCAGAAGGGACGACGCGATATGTCCGACGTCAGACCGGACGGGGCCCGGCAGAAGGCGTGGACGTAACCACAGTGCGCGGCGCGTCGGAGGCGGACGCGGACCGCCTGGGGGTACAGGAGGGGACGCCGGTAGCTGTGCTGCTGCACACCGCGTACGACGAGCAGGGGAAGCCGCTGGTCTGCGAGGAAGGCGTCACACCGTCCTCACTGTTCGAACAGGTCGACACCTACGCAATGTAGGCAGAAAGCGGCAAACGAAACTGCTGGACCGGTCCACCGGTTCAGCTTTTTTACTGCCTAGAAATGCCACCCCACCTGCACTTTCTGTCTCCGCGACACAATGAAGCGTGACCCCATCACTTGACTGGACCGGTCCACCGGTCCAGTCTCTTGGTTGTGGCCATCGCCCGATCCGGAACTTCCGGAAAGGGCGATGGGCCACGCAGAAGGGGCCTTCTTTGGGCTGCTTCGACTTGCACGAACGCAGAGGGCGGGGACGCTGCAATCCCGCTAAAGGCCAGGTAGGACGCAATGGGCTTCGGCCCGACTGGCGAGGTGGCCCGGCGACCGCGAGCAACGGCCGGAGAGTGGGGACGCGGTCCCCCTTGCAGTGCATATCCCCTGTTCAGCGGCATGAAGGAGTCGTCAAGTGAGTCAGTTACATATCCGAGCGCTCCCGTGACAGGCCGGTAGGGCAGCGCCGTTCCGCCCTCGCGCGTCAGACCCCACGGGGTCTGCGGGCGGCCGGTCATCTTCCACGCCGATTCGCGGCGGCTCTCGCCGCGCCGGTTGCCTCCTCCGCCCGTCCGGCCCGCCCCTTGCGGGCGGTGTCGTACGGGTGGAGCTGAGGGGAGCCGGATGGTTCCGACGGCGAGACCCCCGGGGTGGCACCCCCGGGGGTCTCTGTGAGCCGTTCCTGTATGAGAGGGACTGACCCAATGAAGAGCATCGCAGCACTTCACGCGGCCGTTACCGCCGCCGCCGCGTTCGACGGTGAGCCGTCGGCTGCTGAGCTGGACGCGATCGACCGGGAGATGCCGCTCATCCGGGCGGAGGTCGCCCTGCTGGACGCGCAGATCATGACGATCGACCGGACGCCGACGGAGCTGGACGAGCGGCGTATCCGCCGGGCCCGCCGGCGGGTGCTGGCCGCCCGCCGGGCCCTGGCGAACACCGCCACCGCTGGGGAGGTGGCGTGATGGCGCTGCTGCCCGAAGCCCGCATGGTCCTGGACGCGTCCGGGACCTGGAAGCTGTTCGTCCTGACCGGCTACGAGCCGCAAGAGTGGCCGGTGCACGGCTTCAACCGCACCGAGCCCGTCCCGACCGTCCCCGAGCGCGTGGCCGCCTTGGCCGCTCTCGGCTATGCGGCCCGGGACGGGGCCGAGTGGAAGTGGGACACCACCACCGGGCGGCGCCGGCGGCTGTTCACCAAGATCCCCGTCCGACCGCTGGCCGACCGCTCCCCTGTGACATCGTCGGGCGGTGCGGCATGAGTACGCCGACGATGAGCGGGCTGTCCGCTGCTGTCACCGTCCTGGCGTCCCTGATGGCCCGATTCCCGGACCTGCCGGCCGTCGATGTCCGCGTCTCCACCGTCTTCCCGGAGCGGCTGGAGCTGTCGGCGCACGACGACCTGGCCGTGTTCGAAACGTGGCGTGAGGCCCTGGGCATCGACGCCGGGACGGTTGTTCACGGCGTTCAGAGCGGCGGGGCCACCCGCGTCCTGGAGGCTCACGCCGTGTTCACGGGGGCCCGGCTGCGCCTGGTCGGCTACTCCGAGATCCCGGCGCCCGTGGCGGGTGTGGGGGTGGCGTCGTGAACGCTGTTCAGATCCGTTCAGCGGAACGCGCCTTGTCGGTCGGGACGTGGCTGATCGTGGGCGGGGCGATGCTGTTCTCCATCCTCACGGTCACGCCGCTGATGGAGCGGCACAGCCCGAAGGGGTGGGAGTGGACGGCCCCGATCCTGCCGCTTGTCGTGGACGCGGCGGTGGTCATCGTGGTCCGCCTGGACTCGGTCCTGGCCTCTCTGGGCGGGCACGGTGGCCGGTGGCCCATCGCTCTGCGGTGGATGACCGGCGGCATGACCCTGGCCCTGAACGTGGCCGACTCCGCATTGAAGAAGGACCTGGTCGGGGCCGCTGTCCACGCGGTCGCGCCACTGCTTCTGATCGTCACCGCAGAGACCGGACTCGCCTACCGGCGGGCCATCACCGCCGCCCAGAGCGCCCGCGAAGCCCAGCTCAAGGCCGAACGGGCAGAGCGCGAGCAGGCCGCCAACGAGCGCCGCGAAGCGCAGGAGCGGCGGCAGCGTGAGGAGCGGGAGCACGCGGCGATGTTGGCGCGTGAGCAGCGTGAGCATGAGGCGCTGATCGCCCGTGAGCAGACCGCCCGGGAAGAGGCGGTGCGGCGGGAGGAGCGCGAGCGGGCGGAGGCACGGGAGCGTGCTGAGCGTGAAACTCGTGAACGCCGTGAGCGCGAGCGTGAACAGCAGCAGGCTGAGCGTGAACGCCTCGAACGCGAGGCCGCCCAGCGCCGCGAGCTGGAGGCGCGGGAGCGGGATGCTCGTGAGCGCCGTGAGCGTGAGCGTGAACAGCAGCGGGCCGAGCGTGAGCGCCAAGCGCTGCTGGAGGCCGGGCCCGCTGTGGAGAAGCAGGACGAGGTACGGGCGCGGGCCACAGTTCGTGCCGCGTTCGGGGCTGGGCTGTCCATCCGGCAGGCGGCCGAGCTGTGCGGCTGGTCCACCGGTTGGGTGACCGCCCGCTACCAGGAGCACCGCGACGGTGCCGGGCTCGTCCTTGAGGGCGCGTCGTCGTGAGCACGCTGCCCTGCTACCGGTGGCGGCTCGCCCCGGACGGGTTGGCCACTCGCCGTCAGCTCCGCGCGCTGGGGTTGCGGCCGGGTGGCCAGGACGTCGTCGCAGAAGTCCACCGGCCCCGGCGTCGCCGTGGGCCGCTGGTCGCCTACCTCTACCGCGTCGACCGGGCCAAGCCCGTACGCCCCATGACCCCGGCCCGCACCGCCGCACTCGCTGCGGCGATGCTCGCCCGCCGCACCTGCCCCACCTGCCGGACCGATGCCGGGTACTGCATCCCGCGCTCGCTCGGCATGTGCGTCACCTGCCACGACACCCCGTCGAACCGGAAGGACACGCCCCCATGATCCCCGACATACACGTCCTACCGAGCTGGCCCACCGCAACGGCCACCCCCACCACCGGCACGGTGCAGCTCCACGCCGAGCGGGCCGGGACCGTCGTCTACGTCCCCGGCCCGGACGGGAGCATGGTGGCCGTGCTCCGCGAGCACCTGCCCACCACCCCCGCCGCCCACCCGCCGCGTGACCTGACCCCCCTGCCGTTGTTCGACCCGCGCGCCCAGCGCATCGCCGCCGGCGGACTGCTGGCCAGCGGTGCCGGGTGGGGCACCGGTCAGCTCCTGCTGGGGGCCGGTCAGCTCGTGAGCGCCGCCGCCGGTCTCGGGTCGCTCGTGATGTGGGCCGCCATCGCCGTAGTCGCCTCCCGCATCGCCCCCACCGTCCTCGGTGCCGGGCGGCCCGCGACGGTCCACAACACCACCGTTCACAACCGGTGGTTCGGCCGCTCCACCCACTGAAACCGCCCAGCGCCCCACAGAGCGATCGGGCCCCCTTCCGGGTGGGCTGAGACCCCCCGCACCGTGTTCGGCCGCCAGGACCCCCGTAGCGACGCAGGGTGACGGAAGTTTCCCGTCTCGCGCGCACACGCGTAGGGGCCCCTGTCGGAAACCGGGAAACCGGAAACTCCATCACCGCGCGTACACACACCCGCGTGTGAGGGCGGGCCATGCCGGGCCCGCCCCCACCGACTCATAGCCCTTGGAGAGGAACCCGTGAGTCACCCATCAGCCTGGCAGACCCACCGCCAGTACGCAGCCACCGCCGCCCGCTGGACCGCCGACCGCTGGTCCAAGGAATCCGTCCGCCGCCGCACCCTGCGCGCCGACCGCAAGCCCCTCGTCCGCGACGCGCGGCGGGCGCTCGCCAACGCGAGGGCGATGGACCCCAACGGCATCACCACCGCCGTCCACACCGCCGAACGCGCCCTGGCGACCACGAAGCGGTCGGTACCCGACCCGCTGTGGCTGTTCGCGTCCAAGGGCGTCATCGTCGCCGCCGTCGGCGCGTACATCGGCCTGCCCCTCGTGCCCGGCCGGGTGTGGGCGTGGTCGGCGCTCGCGGTGACCGTGGCCGCCGTCGGCGCGATCGTCTGGGCCGTCACACACCGGCCGCCCGCGCCGGACATCGAACCGACCGCCGAGGAAAAGGCGTTGATGAAGCGGCTGCAGCCCGAGCACTGGCGCGAGCACGCCGAACAGCGCGGCCTGTCCGGCACGCTCACCGCCCGCCCCGTGCTCACCGAGTCCGGCATCGTCTGCACGATCCGTCTCGACGGCACCTGGACCGCGACCAAGCTCCGTGGTGCCGAGGACCATGTCCGGTCGCTGCTCGGTGCCCGCACCGATCTCCGCATGCAGATCAAGGCGGGGAAGAAGGGCGGGTGGGCCGACCTCATCATCCGCACTCGGTCGGCCGGTGACGGGATCGACCTGTCGGGCTGGGAGCCTGGGGCCCCGTGGGGCATCGACACGGTGACCGGTGAGCCGGTCATGGTGCCGCTCGGCCGCCGGATGCTCGTGGCCGGCGCGTCCGGGTCGGGCAAGTCGTGGTCCACCCGGGCCATGCTCGGTGAAGCCTCCGAGTACGCCGATCACCGCCTGATCCTGTTCGACATGAAGCGGGTGGAGGGGCTGAACTGGAACCACCGGGCCCGGGTCGGGGTCACCCCGGACGAGATCCTGACCATCTCCGACGAGCTGGTGGCCGAGATGGACGACCGGCTCAAGCTGGTGCCGCGCGGCCGGGACACCATCGCCATCAGCACCACCCGACCCCGCATCACCGTGTTCGTGGACGAGGGCGGAGAGCTGATCTCGGCCGCCAAGGACAAGGCGTACGTGCGGATCATGGAGAACCTGCGGACCCTGGCCCGCATGGGTCGGGCCGCCGAGATCATCATCATCTGGGCCACCCAGAAGCCCACCATGTCCGGCGAGGGTCACGGCATCGACTCCCAGGTCACCGCACAGATCACCGTGCGGGCGAGCCTGTACCTGTCCACCTCCGGCGAGTCCATGAACGTCTTCGGCTCCGACGCCATCGAGAAGGGATGGCACGCCCACGAACTCCCCGAAGTCGGCCACGCCCTGCTCCGGATCGGCGCCAAGGGCAAACAGCACGCCATCCGCACCCGGGCGTTCTCCCCCGCCGACGTCATCGCCCTGCCCGCCCGGCCCATCTGGACCAGAGCCACCACGGCGAGCACCACGCCCCCGGCCGCAACGCTCACCCTCGTGAAGCCCCCGGCCCCCGCCGTACCGGCGCCGGGGCCGGTCGCCGCTCTGGCCACCGGAAGTGTGGACGACCGCGTGCTGACGGCGCTTCGCTCCGGGGCTGCCCGTCAGGCCGACATCGTCACCGCCACCGGGCTCCCCAAGGGCACGGTGTCCAAGGCCGTCAAGCGCCTCACCCTCGCAGGGCACATCAGCCGCACCCCCGACGGCGCGCTCAGCACCGACCGCGCCGCCTGACCCGCCCCCAGGCACGACCGAGGGCGGCCCCCGTCTCACGCCAATGATCCGGGGCCGCCCTCGTCTGCCAGCACTTCTCACAGAACTGGAGACACTCAGCATGACCCAACCCACCCCCATCCGGCGAGTACCTGGCCACCGGCCGCTGCTGCTGGACCTGTTCTGCTGCGCCGGCGGCGCCGGAACCGGCTACCACCGCGCCGGATTCGACGTCATCGGCGTCGACATCGTCGACCGACCGAACTACCCCTTCACGTTCGTGCGGGCCGAAGCGCTCGAATACCTCGCCGCCCTGATCGCGTCCGGGGAGATCCGCCGGTTCACGGCGGTGCACTCCTCCCCGCCCTGCCAGGCCGGATGCGCGCTCACCGTCGGCACCAACGCATCGCAGGGCTGGGGCGGTAACCATCACGACCTCGTCGCCCCGACCCGGATGCTGCTGGAGCGGACCGGGCTGCCGTACGTCATCGAGCAGCCCAACGGCCGCGCCGAAATCCGCAAAGACCTCTCCCTGTGCGGGGAGATGTTCGGGCTCGGCGTCCTGCGCCACCGCAACTTCGAGCTGGGCGGCTGGACCATCACCCGGCCCGCCCACCCGGAGCACCGGGGGTACGTGCGCGGCTACCGGCACGGCGTCTACCGGGACGGGCCCTACGTCGCCGCCTACGGGTCCGGCGGGGGCAAGGCCACCGTCCCGGAGATGCAGGAAGCCATGGGCATCACGTGGACCGACGTCCGCGAGGAACTGACCGAGGCCATTCCCCCGGCGTTTGCCGAGCACATCGACCACGCCCTCCTCACCGCGATCCGCCCCATGGAGGTGGCAGCGTGAACACCCACCTTCACACCGCCCTCGCCCTGGCCGCCCGGGGCGTGCCCGTCATGCCGCTGCGGGCGGGCAAGGTCCCGTTCGGGAACTGCTCCACCTGCCGTGACAACGCCTGCGGCGGCCGGCCGAACATGAAGACCCCCGGCCCCTGCACCTGCCCCCGCCTCTGCCACGCATGGGCCGCCGCCACCACAGACCCCGCTGTTATCACCGGGGCCGCGTGGTCGACGGCGTGGACGCAAGCCGCGGCTGTTGCCTATCACCCCGGCGGCATCGGGCTGACCGTGGTCGACCTGGACCACGCAGACGCGGTCGACTGGGCCCGCCGGACGCTCCCCACCACGCGGACGGTGCCGACCACGCGGGGCGAGCACTGGATTTACCAGGGAGCCATGTCCTCCGCGAACGATGTGCGGGACGGGGTCGACGTCAAGTCGACCCTGGTCTACGCCCGGTGGCTCGGACCCGGCACCGGCACCATGACCGCCCTGCCCGACGCCGTACGCGCCCTGATCGTCAAGAAGCCGTCCCCGGTCCAACCCGTCACCGCGCCCGTTCCGGCCGGGGGCGGGGAATGCCGCCACCGCACCCCCGCCTACCTGGAACGCGGCATCGCCATGGCCGAGAAGCGGATCACCGCCGCGACGAGCGGTGTGCACGCCACGGTCTACCGCACATTCCTCGCCGTGCTCTCCGCCCACGGGCGGTGCGGGTGCCTCACCGACTCCCACGCCGCCCGGCTCTTCACCGCCGCGCAGACCAAGGGCGAGAGCCCCCGGCACTGCACGGACGCCTGGACCAACGCCCGCACCGCACTGGGGATGTGAGCCATGTCCGAGGACGAGAAGAACCCGGCGCGTGAGGTCATCAGCGACTACGCGCAGTCCCACTTCCGGTACTTCCGCACCGCCGACGGCACCGTCTACGCCCAGAAGAACGGCCACCCCGTGGCCCGGCCGATCCGGTCGCAGGGGACGACGGGCAGCCACCGGCAGGAACTCATGGTCGGCATGTTCCGCGACGGGGTCGGCGTCTTCAACGGCACCGCCCTTAAGGAGGCACTGGACTTGATCGAGGCATTGGCGATGACCGAGACCACCCAGGCCGTTCACATCCGCGTGGCCCCCGGCTTCGACGGGGCCACCTGGCTCGACCTCGGCCGCGCCGACGGGCAGTCGGTCCGTATCCACCCCACCGGGTGGGAGATCACGGTTCCCGACCCGCGAGAGGTGTGCTGGCGACGTACTCAGCTCACCGGGGAACTGCCCCTGCCGGCCAAGGACACCGACGGCAAGGGCATCGACCTCCTGATGCGGCTGTGCAACTTCGCCAACGCCGAAACCGAATGCTTGGCCATCGCGTGGCTGATCGGCTGCCTCGGTCCCGGTGTGCCCGTCCCGGCCCCGTTCCTCACCGGCCCGCAGGGCGCGGGGAAGTCCACGGGTGGGCGGATGCTGGTGCGGATCGTGGAAGGCATGAGCGGGGACCTGCGCCGGGCACCGAAGGACGAAGAGAACCTGATCGCGGCCGTGGCCGCCGGATGGGTCACCGCCCTGGACAACCTCTCCCACATGACGCCGGACCTGTCCGACGCCATGTGCTGCATCGTCACCGGAGCCGAGAGCGTGAAGCGCGCCCTGTTCACGGACGGGGACGTGCACCGGGCCCGCTACCGCCGCCCGCTGCTCCTGACCGGGATCGACGTCGGCGTCATCCGCCCGGACCTCGCGGAACGGCTCCTGCCGCTGCGGCTGGAGCGTCCCACCGTCCGGCGCACCGAAGCGGAGCTGTGGGCGGAGTACGAGGAGGTGCTGCCCGTGGTCCTCGGTTCGCTCCTCGACCTCACCGTCAAGGTGCGGGCCGCGCAGGCGGAGACCCCGACGGATCTGCGGATGGCGGACTTCGCCCACCTCTGCGCCCAACTCGACGTGGCCACCGGGCTCGGGGCGCTGCCGGCGTACCGGGCGAGCGTGGACGACCTGAACGACGACGTCATCGAGGGCGACCTGCTCGCGCAGACCGTCCTGCAGCACGCCGAAACCCTCGACCCCGGCGGCGAGCAGCGGATGACGTCCACGGAATGGCTGAACGTCCTCAGCCGCCTCTACAGCGGTGAGGAGCTGCGGCCCCTGCCGAAGGGGTGGCCGACCACGAGCAAGGTGCTCTCCGACCGGCTCAAGCGCCTGCAACCCACCCTCGCCGCCCGGGGCGTCCTCATCGACACCGGGCGCACCAAAGCGGGCCGCTACCTCGAAATGACCCGCCGCCCCGGCCCGCCGCCCCCCGAGCAGCCGGAGCAGTCGGCCGCGTTCTGACCCCACAGGCTGCACTCGGGGACAAGCAAGAGGAGCACCCCGCCACGCCGCCGGGTGCTCCTCTTGTTCTTCGGCGGCCTTGCCGCCCCATGAAGGCGTGCCCATCGGGCTCCTCACTTCGCCCGAAGGATCACCGCCACTACTACAGACACCCCTCCCTTTTTCCTAAGTAGGGAAGGTCTGCGTCACCTGCGTCACCGGGGACGGAAAACGGCCCCCCACCTGCACGGGAAGGGGTGACGCAGACGGCGAATCCTGCGTCACCCCTGCGTCACCCGCGTCACCCCCGCGTCACCCGGTGACGCAGGAGGTGACGCACGGGTGACGCACACCTGATCCGCTGCGTCACCCAAAAACGCAGGTCAGAGGCCCGGATGACGCGGGTGACGCGGTGACGCAGAAAGTCACACCTCGGACAACCACGCCGCCCCCTGGAGATCCCGTGGCACCGAAACCCGACCCCCGCGCCACCCTCCGGGGCGGCCTCCCCGACCGCTACCTCACCCCCGATGACATCGCCGAAATCTTCGAGGTGCCCAAAGAGACCGTCTACGCCTGGCGCAAGAAGCAGATCGGCCCGCCCGGCTTCCGCATCGGCAAGCACATCCGCTACGACCCCGCCGAAGTACTCGCGCACGTCACTCACCTCAAGAACGTCGACCGCGAAGCGGCCTGACCCATCACCCGCAGGGGCGCGACCACCACTGGTCGCGCCCCTGCCGCATCCCCGACAGGAGCACCACTTTGGCCGGCCACATCCAAGACCGCTGGTACAAAACCGAACCGGGACCCAACGGCGAGCCCCGTCGTGCCAAGAGCGACCGATACGGCACCGGACTCCGCTACCGCGCCCGCTACATCGGCCCCGACGGCACCGAGAAGTCCAAGTCCTTCCCGGACCGACAGAAGCGACTTGCCGAAATCTGGCTAACCTCGATCTTTCGTGACGGTCCGCCGACGGAGTCGGTGGACCGTTTTCGTGCTGTGGGCTGAGGGCGGGCAGGGCGAGGGCCCGAGTGTCGTCTC
>NZ_JBIRTB010000020.1:0-108224 GCF_044334475.1 Streptomyces sp. NPDC020780
ACTTCCCTCGACTTGCGCAGTCCTCAAGAGCTTACGACGACAGCACGGCAGAGTGCGGAATCAGCACGCCCCACCAGTACGCCACCAGGCCAGGGCGAGCTCGTCGCCTGGGTGCGGCCGTTCGACAAGGTTACCGTGTTCGCCACGTACGCCTCCCTCGGACTCCGCACGCTCGAGCGCGCCCACCAGGCCGGCGTTCCGGGCTGGGGCCTGATCGTCGTGGACGAAGCGCACCGGGTTTCGGGCCGGATCGGCAGGCCGTGGGCGGTCGTCCACGACAACACCCGCATCCCCGCACTGCGCCGGCTCTACATGACCGCCACCCCAAGGCTGTGGCAACCAGACGAGGACACCGAGACCGCACCGGGCGCACCGGGTGAGCTGGTCGCGAGCATGAAGGACTCCCCCGACTCCCCCTTCGGCAGCCGCTGTCCGAGGCGATCGACCGCGGCATCTGCGCGCCCTACCAGGTAGTGTGCCGGGACATCACCGACACCCAGCTCCAGGCGGCGCAGCTGCTGGGCGTGGAAGGCCGCTCGGACGAGGCGCGGGGGGCGCGTCTCGCCGCTCTGCAGACGGCGCTGGTGAAGGCCTCGGCCGAGGAGAATTTTCGGCGGACGCTGGTCTTTCACCACCAGGTGAAGGAGGCCGAGACGTTCCCGGCCGGCCTTCCCCACGTCGCCGGCCGGCGACACGCCGCGGATCCCGGGCTGTACCCGCGCGCGGTGTGGGCCAACTGGCTGTGCCACCACCGGCGGCGGGTCCTGGATGAGTTCTCCCGGGGAGTCGCTGCTGACGGCACCGTCGTGGAGAAGATGTTCCTCGGGTCCGTCCGGGTGCTATGTGAAGGCATCGATACCTCCCGCTGTGACTCCGTGTACTTCGCCGACGTCCGCGGCTCCATGCCCGACCTCGTCCAGGCCGTGGGCCGCGCGCTGCGTATTCACCCCGGTGAAGGCAAGGTCGCCTCGCTTGTGGTGCCGGTCCTGCTCGGCCCCGGCGAGACGACCGACAGCATGCTCACCTCCCGGGCGTTCGGCGGGTCGGCGAAGCTGCTGGAGGCGCTCAGGGCGCACGACGCCCGGGTAGTGGAGCAGCTCGCCGAGCGCCAGGCGCAGAGTCGTGTCAGGGGCATACAGAACCGCTCCGGAGGGGGGAACGACGAGGCCAGGAAGGGCTCGGACGTCGACGAGCAGGGCCATCCCGGACCGAGACGTATTTGCGCTAGAGCGCACTCCAACTCCTAGGTTCGTGAAGCATGCGATACATCAAACTCGGGACGACCGGACTGGAAGTTTCCGCCATCACCCTCGGCTGCATGAGCTTCGGCGAGCCGGACCGGGGCGGCGAGCCCTGGTCGCTGGGCGCGGACGCCAGCCGGGACATCATCAAGCAGGCCCTTGAGAGCGGTGTCAACTTCCTCGACACGGCCAACGGGTACAGCGCCGGAAGCAGCGAGGAGATCGTCGGCCAGGCGGTCAAGGACTTCACCCGGCGCGAGGAGGTCGTTCTGTCCACCAAGGTCTGGATGCGGATGCGCCCTGGTCCGAACGGCGCCGGGCTGTCCCGCAAGGCGATCTTCACCGAGCTCGACGCTTCCCTGAAGCGACTGGGGACCGACTACATCGACCTGTACCAGATCCACCGCTGGGACTACGACACCCCGATCGAAGAGACCCTCGAGGCGCTGCACGACGCGGTTAAGTCCGGGAAGGTCCGCTACATCGGCGCCTCTTCCATGTACGCCTGGCAGTTCGCCAAGGCCCTGTACCTGGCTGACCTGAACGGCTGGACCCGGTTCGTGTCGATGCAGGACCACTACAACCTCATCCACCGGGAAGCAGAGCGGGAGATGCTTCCGCTCTGCGCCGACCAGGGCATCGGCGTGATCCCGTGGAGCCCGCTGGCGCGGGGCAGGCTGACGCGGGTCCGGGACGCTGCCACGGCGCGTGCCGCAACAGACCCGGGCGGCAAGATCCTCTACCGCGACGGGGACCAGGCAGTGGCCGAGCGCGTCCACGAGATCGCGGATAAGCGGGGTCTGTCCCCAGCCCAGGTCGCCCTGGCCTGGGTCATGCGCAACCCGGCAGTGACCTCGCCCATCGTCGGGGTCACCAAGCCAGCCCAGCTGGCCGACGCGGTCGCCGCAGTGGACGTCGAACTCGACGACGACGAGGCCGCCTACCTGGAGGAGCCCTACCAGCCGCACGAGGCCGCCTACCTGGAGGAGTCCTTCTACAAGCAGCGGCCCGTGGCGGGCTCCCGGTAGTCCGCGCTACAGCCGGGCCTTCGACGAATCCTTGGCCTCGGCCTTCACAGCCCGGCTTGCCGCTTCACCGCCCCTGACCAGCACTTCAGCGCTACGGTTATCCGTAGATCGGCCCTGGTGCCGCCCTCCCCCCGTGGGGCGGCACCAGGGCCGTCTGCGTACCCCACCATCGGCGAGATGCCCAACTTCAAGCGGTTCGGCCACGGCCTGCCGATGGAAATCGTGATGGGCCATCTCCTGACCGGCGGCGGCCCGGACGGAATGGACGCCTCAAGGTCGTCCCTGTCCAGGCGGGACCATCCCCGCGGGCGCGGGGAGCAGGGAAAGACTCGCCTGGCCGTCCTTACCGCCCTGGGACTGCGGGTGCGGGGAGCAGCTACCTGGCCCTCACCCTCGACCCCTCCGGCCGCGGACGCAAGCGCTGGAACAACAAGTGGAAGGCAGCGCTGAACGAGTTCGACCAGCTCTTCGACGGCCGCCTTACCGCCGGACGGGTATAGGCCAGACAGACCAACCAAAAACCACTAGACCAAAGGGCCTAAAAACACCTAAACCTTCATATACCACCTCGCCGCCCCAGCACGCGCTCGACAACCACGGCGGAGAGGCAGAGAAGGGTCGCGAGCACGGAGAATACGGGGAAGATCGCGGTGTCGCCCCAGACGGTCGCGCCGATACCCACGAGGAGCGTGGGCGTGATGAGCGCACCGTACGCGAGCAGGTAGAACATCGACATGACGGCTCCGCGCCGCTCGGCGGGGATGTGGGCGGTCAGGTGGCGCAGGGAGCCGCCGAAGGCGAGTCCGTAGGCGCCGCCCTGGAGTGCGACGGTAACGATGATGATGACGGCGTTGCCGGTCGCGAAGCCGCCTACTCCGGCCAGCATGAGCACGGCGAGTGCCGTGTCACCGACGAGCGCGACCGTGCGGGCCGGGTAGCGGGCACTGGCTACCTGGGCGATCGCGGCGGAGAGAGTCACTGCCGCGATGACGACGCCGCCGAAGAACGGCCCGTCGACGTGCGCGGCGTGGGCGGCGATCGATGGCTCCAGCGAGAAGCAGACCCCGAGCACGGCCCAGGCGGCACCGGCACCGATCACGGCGAAGACGAAGCGCCCGCGGATCTCCCTGGGCACCTGCGGGCGCGGGATCCCGAGGGGCGTGGCACCGGCCGAGGGGTGCGGTTCACGCATCACCAGGAGGAGGACGAGCAGGACGAGGGCGATGAGCGCGTCGGCGAGATAGGGCAGGAGCAGGGGGTGGAAGTCGGTCTGGGCGAGGCCGGCGGTGCCGAGCGCGGCGACGGCGATGCCGACGTTGAACGCGATGGCGGTGAGTGTCCCGCTCCGCGCCGCCCGCTCCGGGCTCACGTCCAGCAGGGCGGCTCCGCCGACCACGACGACCGCGCCGATCCCCAGGCCGTTGAACATCCGCGCCACGACGAGATAGCCGGGTCCCGCGGCGAAGATGAAGACGACCAGCCCGGCAAGCAGCAGCAGCACGGCGACGATGAGTACGGGCCGACGGCCGTACCGGTCGGACAGGGGCCCGGAGACGAGGATCGCGACGACGGCCACGGCCCCGTACGCGGCGAAGATGACGGTAGTCAGAAAGGGCGGGTAATCCCACTTCTCGGCGTACAGGGAGTAGAGCGGCGAGGGGATGGCGGAGGTCGCCTGCCCGAGCATGAGCAGGGCGAGGAGGGCCGCGTAGCTCCATGACTGGGAGCGACGGCCCGGGGAGAGTGCCTTCACGAGGACTCCTGCAAGTATGATGTGGATCGTACTTCGGGAACGGTAAGGAGAAGTACGACGTACGTCAAACTTGTGGAGTTGTCTGATGCCGTCCTGGGAGACCCCGCCCGACCAGTTGCCGCCCGCCGCCCCCGTTCAGAAACTGCTGCGTGCACTCGCGGACCCCGTACGCCTGGAAATGGTCCGCCGCCTGGCGACACGCCCCGCTGCCGAAGCCCCCTGCTCGGACCTCTACGAGGGCCTGAACAAATCAACCGCGACCCACCACTTCAAGGTTCTGGTCGAGGCAGGCGTCCTGCATCCGGTCATGGTCGGCCCTTCCCGCGGACACCGCCTCCGCCGCACCACCCTCCAGGAAGCGGCACCGGGTCTGCTGGACGCGTTGATGGCCGCCATGGCGCGGGAGGGCTGACGCCCTCGGGGCCTGGCGCGGCAGCACGGCAGGTGTCGGATGTGACCGAGCATGCGGATGAGTGAGCCGTGACAGCCGGGGCCTCACCAGCTGCGACGCCACAGAGATCTACTACCGGCCGTTGCGTCGGACGGGCCTCTCAACGCCCGTGCACGGAACGCGGCATCGACCCAGAGCAGCTCTTCCCTCCAAGGGAGCTGAAGCCCAACACGGTTGGGTGCGGTTCTTCTGAAGGGAGGCAGTCGGTAGGTCGGTGCTGATCGGGGTGTGCCCCCTCGCAGGCGAGGACAGCGGTGACACGGCACGCCGGGTGCAGAGGCCGCCGATAATCGCCCGTTACGTTCCGGCGATCCTCATCGAACGATCCCGGGATCTGCACTCCTGGCAGTTATTAGCACCTTGCGACCCCGACACTCCTGCGGCATCCGACGACCAGACCCCTACGGCGGACGCCGATTGGGCGCTGCCCGGCGCACACCCCTGAGCCCAGAGGCTGAATCCCGCCCCACCGCCACGTGCTGCATGCCGTGCCTGATGCAACGACCGGCCCCTTCTCTTCCGGCCGCTGGGGGGGCGGGCGCCACCCATCCACCTCGGTTAGCGCCAGGCAGGCCCTACTCGTTCGCGCCGTGCCCGGGTGGCCACCCGATGACGCCTTGGCTGCTCCAGCAGCTGACCAAGCGGCTCCTGGAGTCCGCTCTCGAGGGCGAGATCACTGACCACCTGGGCTATGACAAGCATGATCCCGCCGGGAAGAACGGCGGCAACAGCCGCAACGGCACCCGAGCCAAGACCGTGCTGACCGTCTTGAACTGTCCCGCTTGCAGACTCCGGCCTGCTTCGAGGGCTGGTCCGGCGTCGCCGAGGGCCCAGTGGACGCACTGCATACAGGTCGGCTGATGCGGGGTAAGGGGGAACAGACGTCCGACTGGGGCTCGATCAGGCGCCGGCGATGGGGCGCCTGATGTCCACGCGGATCCCCGTTGCCAGAAGGCGGCCGGAGACCTGTGCCTGAGGGCTGTCCCGCGTTTCCCGGCGGGCGCACGACGCAGCTACGACACCTCGCCGCGTTGTCGGAGAGTCCCCATGGACGCCGGACACCCACGGACGGAAGGCTGGACCATGCGGAAACTGATCTACGGCATGAACCTGACCCTGGACGGCTACATCACCGCGGCCGGCGATGACATCGGCTGGAGCGGACCGCCGAGCGACGAGCTGTTCCAGTGGTGGCTCGACCACGAGCAGGCGAGTGGCCCTGTCACTGTACGGGCGCAAGCTCTGGGAGACGATGAGCTCCTACTGGCCGACCGGCGACCAGCAGCCCGACGCCACCCCGGCGGAGATCGAGTTCGCGCGGAACTGGCGGGAGACGCCGAAGGTGGTGTTCTCCTCGACGATCGACAAGGTCGACTGGAACACCCGCCTGGTCACCGGCGACGCGATCGCCGAGACCACCCGCCTCACGGCCGAGAACGGCGGCCCGATGAACATCGGCGGCGCAACGCTCGCCGGGGCGGCCATGCGTGCCGGGCTGATCGACGAGTACGCGATCGCCACCTATCCGGTCCTGGTGGGCGGCGGCACGCCGTTTTTCACCGCGCTGGACAACTGGTTGGTCCTGAACCTGGTGGAGACGCGGACGTTTCCCGGCGGCGTGGTCCTGACCAGGTACGAGACGAGCGCTGAGCAGCAGCACCCCACGCGCTGGCTGCATGGATCGAGAGCGTTGCTGACGGATCCGCCGGTGGCGGGCCGAGGGCGACGCGGGCCTGCTTGACCGGTCGAGCCGCCCTCGTACGACGCCGCACCGGACCGCGGCCGTGGCGGACGACCGCGTCTGCGACCTGCGAAGGAGCCGCGAGCTCGGCCCCGGCCGATGCCGCCGAGCCCACCCCGGACCTCGGCGAGGTCGACATCGTGATGGTGACGGCCGGGCCTGGGACATCTCCCCGGCCTGGACCACCCAGCTCGAGCAGGGCGGTCGGCTCGTCGTCCCGCTGCGGATGCGCGGCCTGACCCGGTCGGTCGCCTTCACCCAGGTCAGGGGCGAGCACGCGCAGCGATCCGGAGGTGCTGGCTCTGCAACCGCAGACACGCCTCATGCGATCTGCCCTGGAGCTGGAGCCCGTACTTGGCCAAGGAATCATGCAGGCCCGAAGACTTTGCCGGGATTGAGAATCCCGGCCGGGTCGAGAGCGCGCTTCACCGCGCGATGCATCTCCAGGACGGCCGGGCCGAGTTCATGGGTGAGACCGGGCCGCTTGAGCAGTCCCACACCGTGCTCACCAGTCACCGTGCCACCCAATTCAAGGGCGTCCGCGATGATGTCGTCGAACGCCGCACGGGCCCGGACCTGAGCCGCCGAGTCACCGTGTTCCGTCACAAGCAGCGGATGCAAGTTGCCGTCGCCGACGTGCGCGATGTTGGCGATGGTGATCCGGTGCCTCTCCGCGGTCCGGTCGATGCGGGCCAGCATCTCCGCCACCGCCCCGATGGGCACACAGACGTCCTCCGTGAGGACCGGCCCCAGCCGCTCGAGCGCCGGGAAGGCCAGCCGGCGGGCGGCGAAGAGCATCTCGGCCTCTTCCTCTGTCTCCGACCGGTCAGCCCAAGTCGAGCCGGCCCCGCGGAAGCAGTCGACCAGCCGGCGGGCGCCCTCCTCGGCGGCGCGGCCATCATCGTCGAAACGGGCCAGGAGGACCACGTCCGCCTCGGCTGAAAGGCCCATGTTCTTCCAGGCATCGACCGCACGCAGACAGTGCCGGTCGACGAGTTCCAGCGCGGCCGGCTCCAGCCCGGCGGCCGCCGTCGCACGCACCGCGTCACCGGCCTGCCCTACGCTGTCGAAGTAGCCGACGACGGTCACGCCGACCGGAGGCAGGCGTCGCAGCCGGACCGTGATCTCGGTGACGACCCCAAGAGTGCCCTCGGCACCCACCATGAGGCCCACAAGGTCGTAGCCAGCGACCCCCTTCGACGTACGGCGCCCGAGCCGGACCACCTCGCCCGTGCCGGTCACGACCTCCAACGCCAGGACATAGTCGCGAGTGACGCCGTACTTGACGCAGCACACTCCGCCAGCGTTCGTCGCGACATTTCCGCCGATGGTCGACCACGGCGAACTAGCGGGGTCAGGCGGATACCACAGGCCAAGCGCCGCTACATGAGCGCGCAGGTCGTCGTTGACCACACCGGGCTGTACGACGGCGAGGCGCTCCAGTTCGTCGACCTCCAGCACCCGATCCATGCCGTCCAGCGCGAGGATCACGCTTCCTTCGACGGCATTGGCGCCTCCCGACAATCCGGTACCGGCGCCGCGTGAAACCAATGGGACTCCTTGCTCCAGGCACGCACGCACCACGGTCTGGACCTCGTCGGTGGTCTTGGCGCGCACGACGGCCACAGCTCGGCCAACAGGCGCCCACACCGCCTGGTCGTGCGAGAGACCGGCGACGATGTCCGGATCGGTCACCACCCGGCCGGCGGGCAGCCGTCGCCTGAGCGCTTCGGTGATACCCACGGCAGGGGGCGTCGTCCTGACGATGTCACGCTCGGTCATCCGCACACCTCCGGAGAAGTCGACTCACATGGGACGGAACGAGAACTGCGGCATCCAGGCTCACTGGGCACGGCAGGTCCTGAGGTAGCTGAGGAACGATGCCTGCAGCCCGGTCACGTGCGTCTCGTGCATGAGTGCGCTGGTGACGGATCCGCCGCGTGAGGTGAGGTGGTGAAGGAACGTGGCCGTGTTCTTCGTGAGGTTCTGGTAGACCGCCAGGTCTCCGAGCATCTCCTGCTCGTTGAAGGTCACGTGCAGCTTGGTGTCGGGCAGGGTGTCACCCAGGGCTTCGAGCCGAGCGAAGACCTGACTGTCCGCGGTGACGATGCCGGGGCTGCCCGCGCCGATGCTCTCGAAGAAGGTGCTCTTGGTGAGCCAGGCGTAGAGACTGAAGAGTCCGCCGTAGGAGTAGCCGAAGAGGCCGTGACCGCTCGGGGCTGTGCCGTAGTCGCGTTCGATCCGCGGGTGCAGGTCGTCGGTAAGGAAGTTCAGGAACATGTCCCCGCGGCTGACGTTCAATTCGGCGAGGTAGGCGTCGGCTTGCTCGCGAGTCGTCACCCCCCTTTCGACCCCCATTTCCACCGCATCGACGAACTCCTTCGCGATGGGTTCACCGGGCGGCACGAGGTCGCGGTTGCGCAACCGCTCCCAGTGCTCCGCTTCCTCACCTGCGTACCCCACGCTGACTTGGACGTAGGGCTGAATCTTTCGCATGGGGTCCAGTTGCGTGACGATGAGCGGGGCTGTCATGCCCACGGCCCAGTTGCCGTCGAGCACGTACACGACAGGCGCCGGCGCCGCGGCAGGGTCGTAGTGCGGTGGCGTGGTGACCCAGACGCCGTAGTCGTGCCCACCGCCGGAGCGCATCTCGAAGTAATCGGTGTGGGGGAGGCAGCCCTGCCACATGGTGCTCATCTGAGGTCCTTCACGATCTGGCCGGCCTGGACGACCAGGACGGCGTTGGTGGGGTCGGAGAACAGTTCCGGGTCTTCCAGCGGATTGCCGCTCCAGAGAACGAGGTCTGCCTGCGCGCCGGGAGCGATGACACCCACCTGGCCGGACAGGCCGAGGATCTCGGCGTTGGTCCGGGTCGCCGCCACGAGCGCTTCCATCGGCGACTCGAGGGCTGCGCGCAGGCTGAGTTCCTTGCCACGACGGTCCTGGGCCGGACCGATGAGATCGGACCCCAGCCCGATCCGTACTCCGGCACGCTTGGCGACAGCGAGTGCCTTCGTCATCTGCTCGCGTACGCCCTTGGCCCGGTCGCGGATCGACTCGGCGAGACCGGCTCCGGCGGTGTCGTGCAGCAGTTGCTCGACGACGGCGAACGTGGGCACGAGGGCAACCTCGCGAGCGGCCATCAGAGCCGCTGTGGACTCGTCGAGGCTGGTGCCGTGCTCGACACAGCGCACCCCGGCCTCGACCGCATTGCGTATGCCCTCGTTGTTGTGGGCGTGGACGGTCACATAGGTGTTCCGCGCCGCGGCTTCCTGAACCGCGACAGCGATCTCTTCGACGGTGAACTGGGTGTCGCTCAGCCGATCGTGTCCACCCACCACTCCGCCGGTCACGCAGAGCTTCAGGAAGGAGGCTCCGCGACGGAAGGCTTCTCGGACGTTGTGCCGCAGCTCGTCCGCGTTGCCCGCCATCATCGACAGGGCGCACAGGCCGGGGATGTGATGGCTGCTCCACAGCTCGGTGGGTTCCCATGCGGCTCCGTAGTAGCCGTGCCCGCCGATCTGGCACTGAACAGGTCCGCACGACAGCACGCGAGGCCCTCTCACCTTGCCCTTCGCGATCGCGGTGACGACACCGCCGTCGATCCCGCCGGTGTCGCGAACCGTGGTGAAGCCGGCGTCGAGCGTCGCGCCGGCCGTGGCGAAGATGTCCGCCGCGATCTCGGCGGCGCTGATCCCAAACGAGAAGTGCGGCTGGATCGGGCTCGACAGGCCGAGGTGGACGTGGGCGTCGATCAGGCCGGGCGTCATCGTCAGTCCCTCGACGTCGAGACGCTCGCCGTGCGCGCCGGAGGCACCGAGGCGGGTGATGCGGCCGTTCTCGATCGTGACGCCAAGCTTGCCGGGGTCGCGCCCTGATCCGTCGATGACCGTCGCGCCGACCACATGAGCAGGTCTCATCGTCGCTCCTCCGCCGTTGCGAATCTTCTTTTCCAATGGATAAACTGCGGGAGTGATCCTGTCAACCTCGGAACGCAGGGGCAGCGCGCGCGAGCGGCTCCTGGCACGGCTTCTCGACGCCTTCGGCGAGGCCCTTCCCCCGCCGGAGATGTCGCTCCGTGAGATCGCCGCCCGGATCGAGACCAGCCACGCCCTGTTGCGCTACCACTTCGGGTCGCTTCCGGGCGTCTTGGCCGCCCTGCTCACGGCCCAGCGATCCCGTGACAACGAGGCGCTCCTGGAGGCCGCCCAGCAGGGCACCTTCGACGACTTCGTCGGGGCGATCTGGCGTGCTTACACCCGGCCGGAGCAGCTGTCGCGTGTCCGCGGCTTCTTCTACGTCGTCGGACTGGCCGCGTACGCCCCCGAGGACTTCCGTGAGTTCGTGGAGTCGATCGACGACCTGACCGTGATGCTGTCCTCCCTCGCGGAACGCGAAGGGCTCGAGGCGAAGGACGCGCGGGAGGTGGCCACCGTCACCATCGCCGCGATTCGCGGCCTCCTCCTGCAGGAAGTCCTCTCTCCCGGAACCCGCTCGGAGGACGCGGTCACCTTGATCTTGCGTATGAGCGAGGGCCGACCCGCTCCACGATCACGTCCAAAACGGTGAGCGGCCTTCGGCCCTCACAGCTGAGCATCGGCGCACATGCGCGACAACGGTGGGGTACGGCGACGGAAAGTGCCGACAACAGTCGCCGGAACATGGCCTCTTACCTGCGTACGGTGCGGACAGCGGCGGAGTGGCGACCCGCCGCGCCGCCGCAGGAACCGTCTGGTCCGGCAAGAAGAAGGTGAGTTGGAACGTGACTGAGAACACAGACGTAGTCGTCGTCGGGGCCGGGGTCATCGGATCCTCCATCGCTCTCGAACTGGCGCGGAGTGGCCTGCGGGTGGTCGTGGTCGACAAGTTCGGCGGCGCAGGCCACGGCTCCACCAGCGCCTCGAGCGCCGTGGTCCGCTTCACGTATCCCACGATCGCGGGCGTCAACGCTGCGTGGGAGTCCCGTCACTGCTGGGAAGCATGGCGCGACCATCTCCAAGCACCCGCCGGTGAACCCCTCGCAGCGTTCAACCGCTGCGGCGTCACCCTGCTGGACGTGGACTTCGCACCCTGCAGCCTGTTCACGCGCCACTTCGACAAGGTCGGTGTCCCGTACGAGAAATGGGATGCACAGGAGCTGTCCGAGCGGTTGCCCGCCGTGGACACCGGCCGGTACTTCCCGCCCCGCCCCGTGGATGACGACGAGTTCTTCACCGACGCGTCCGCTCGGCTCGGCGCTCTCCACACACCCGACGGAGGCTTTGTCGACGACCCGCAACTCGCCGCGCGCAACCTTGCATCGGCCGCCCAGCGGCACGGAGCCACCTTCCGGTGGAAGACCGAGGTCACCGCGGTGACGCGGCGCGGGGGACGCGTGCGCGGGGTGCGCCTCGAGGACGGAACCGAACTGTCCGCCGGGGTGGTCGTCAACGCGGCCGGCCCATGGTCGGGACAGCTGAACCGGCTCGCCGAGGTGGGCGGCGACTTCACCATCGGTCTGCGGCCGCTTCGCCAGGAGGTGCACCACGTAGCGGCCCCCGCCGGCTACCACGATGTCGGCGGCGGCCGTCAGGCACCGGTGCTGGCCGATATGGACCTCGGCACATATATACGGCCCGAGGGCAGGGAATTCCTTCTCGTCGGCGGCACGGAACCCGAGTGCGACCCGCTGGAATGGCTCGACGATCCGGACGACGGGAGCCCCCTTCCGACCGTGTCGCAGTTCAGGACGCAGGTGACGCGGGCGGCTCGCCGACTGCCCGGTCTCCGCGTTCCCAACAAGCCCAAAGGGGTGGCAGGCGTGTACGACGTGACCGACGACTGGACGCCCGTATACGACCGGACCGAACTTGCCGGTTTCTACGTAGCCATCGGCACCAGCGGCAACCAGTTCAAGAACGCCCCGCTGGTGGGCCGCCTCATGACCACCCTGATCCACGGCGTCGAAGGCGGGCACGACCACGACCGCAGTGCGCTCACGCACACCTGCGAACACACCGGCCGGACCATCGACCTCGGTGCGTTCTCACGCCGACGTCGCCCGGCCGCATCCACGGGCACAGTCCTCGGCTGACACCGGGCCGCCGGGGGCCGGTCGGATGTGCTCGCTGCCATCCGGCAGCGCATCAGCCGCCTGACGGCGCGAGAAGGCACGCGCAGCTGAAGGAGGCCCCTTGACCTGATGCGGGCGCAGCACCCGGGGCTCCCGGCGCGGACGCGGACTGCTGATGAGGGCGGTGTCAGCCATGAGTCCATCATCGCCGAGTTGCAGTGGTCTTCCGGCAGGTTGCCGCGGCCGCCGTCAGCGAGAGCCCTACGCACACCTGCTGAAGCAGCTCGCACGGCTCTACCCCGCCACCGCAGCCGCCGCCGACCAGGGCAGCACGCTGCCTGCCGCACCGGCCGCGGCAGCACCCTGCGCGCCCGCCGCACCAGTCCTTCCCGCGAGCGAAGCGCCTGTCCCCACCACGGTGGCCGCGCCCGTACCGGCTACTGCGGCTGCTCTCCAGCTCACCGCCGAAGCACTCGGCGAGACCTACTTCCGCGACCATGGGCGCCGCGCCCACGGCCTCGAAGTCGAACTCACCGACCTCCTCGACCTCCAGTTCCGGCTGAAGGCGAGAAGGGGCTGCCGTCGGCGAGTGCTGAGCGAAGCTCTGGACCGTGGTGCGGTCTCAGCTGTCCACGCCGGCTTCCCATTTACGTCGGCGTAGTACGTAGTCGCTGAAGAGGTGTCGGCTCCGGTCGAGCAGTTCACCCACCTCCGCGTCGCCGTGCCGCTCGTCCGGTGACGGATGCCAGCGCTGCACTGATTGTCCGGCCCAGGTGCGCAGCTTGTTGTCCGGGTCCTCGAGCAGACCGACCCCCGCCCGTAGCGCCACGATGCCGCCGCGCGCGTCGAGCAGCCGGAATGCGCCGACGCGGATGTGCCGCGGCCGCTCGGAGCTGGTGCGTTCCAACAGCCATTCGGCGGGCAGTTCCTTGGCCGAGGTCAGCAGGGCGGCGGCGGTCTCGCGAACAACACCGGCGGCAGGGTCGTCCAGGAGCGGCCACAGCTGCTTCGCATTCACACAGTCCAGTGCCCGCAGCCCTGCCACCGCTCGCGCCCGCACCCCGGCCGACGGGTGCACGAGCAGCGGCCGCAGCAGTCCGGCGTCCGCGCGGTTCCCGCACTCGGCCAGCCCGATGACCGCACCAGGCGGCAACTCGGGGGCGCCCTGTGCTGTGCACCGCTCTCGGTACCAGGCCGCCGGGTCACCTCCCTGCTGTCGTACGACATACCGGGCACATGCACGCACGAGTGCGGAACGGTCGCTGAGAAACGGCTCCGCATGCTCTGACCGCCCCACCCGTCTCAGCGCGGTGACGCCGGCCGAACGGGTACGCGGGCTGCGCGCGGACAGCAGTGGAGACAGCACACCCTCGTAGGCGTCCTCATCCCCCAGAGCCGTGAGCGCCGCTGTGGCACACAGATCCTGGACCACAGTGTCCTGATCCCGGGCGGCCGCGCGGGCCAGCTCAGCGGAACAAAGCAGTCGGCCCTCGATGGCCAGCCGGTACGCGAACCGCCGGACGATGCGGTCGGGGTCAGCGAAGAGAACAGCGAGTTGCCCATGGGATGCCTGGCGCAGGATGCGGCCGAGCACCTCGACACCGAAGGCACCTCTGTCGCGGCCGCCGACGCGGAGGATGAGCGCCGCGAGGTCGAGGGCAGAGTCCACGTTCAGGGCCTCGCACAGCAGCTGCCGGGCGTGCTCGCGCACCGGTTCGACCCAATCGGCGCAGCGAATCACAACCAACGGCAGCAGACCGGGGTATCGGACCGACTGACGCACCGCCTCCTTACGGATCCGCCCGTCGCGGTGGCAGAGGGCGAGTGCGAGCCGAGACTCACCGAGCTGAGTCAGGTCGGCGGGCAGTGGGGCGGGGTGCTCCCACCCCAAAAAGAACTGCAGGCGGCGCCAGGCCGCCTCACGCACTACTGCGTCCAGCGCGAGCCAGCCAGCGGGGTTGGCGACACCAAGCGTGCTTTGAAGCGACGCGCCTCCCGCGAGCCGTATCGCTGCCGCTGCCCCGTCCTCGACGTCCTCGAGCATGCCCACCCCTCCAGCAGTCGTACCAGGTGATCGTAGGGCCGGGGTTCGCGTAGGGCCGTGAAATATGGCCCGTGATCGCCGAGGTCCGCCACTCGGCACGGTGCCCGCCGAAGCCGAACGTGGTGGCATCGCCCCTGCTTGGGACTGCTTCAGAGGATTGATCGCCCGTTCAACGGTGGTGCGTCATTTGTAGCGGTCCTCGCGAGCCCGGGCAGGCGGCCGTCAGCCGCGACGGGACCTCCAGCGCCGCCGCTCGCCTTGCTCCTGGTCGTGGACGTAGCCGGCGGACGGCGTCTCCGGCACGGCGGGGGCGGCACCAAGACGGCCAGGGCCGTGGGCTGGAGGATAGCCGCCCCGCTTCGGCGCGGGGGTGAGCGCTGCGAGAGTCTTACCGGTCGCGGTGGCGTCCTGCTTCTCGGGGTATGCGAGCACCGGCACACCATGGAGGTGCACGATCACGCCGCCCTCGGCGGCCGGACCGTGCGCACCGGCCGACTCCCTCACACACTGGCGCACTCCGGCTCGTGCCGTGCGGATCGCGGTGAGCGCCTTCGGCCCTGCCGCCGCAAGGACATCAACCAGCCGGTCGTTTACAGGCTTCGCCGGCACCACCTCGGACAGTTCGACGGTCTCGGCCTGTGTCACGTCGTTGCTGGTCATCGATGCATCTTCCATGATCGGGAGTTACACCGAACGTTTACAGTCCCATTGCCGCGTATACGCGAATGCCATTTTCCGGTGTGCGGGTGCACTATCTCAACACGGTCCCCCCTGGGGTCTGCCGAGTTGCAGAGGGTATGCCGTTCATGCAGCCTGGAATTGGGTCCGCTGCTGAGGACATGCAAAACATTGCCCGAGCATCGGGGCGACAGTGACCGTCACATTTCATCGGCTGACTCGAGAAGCTGAGAGCCTGGGATGACAAAACCATGCCAGGCTCACATCGTGACTCTCCTGTACGACACTTCCCACTATCAGGTCCGAAATGGATTTTTTGACCGCACTCGCCCGGCACAAGACATCACTGTCGCAATCAGATGCGACCTCCACCCAGGGTTCGGCTCTCTCAGAAGCTTATGCAACGATTAGCGACGGACTTAAGATGGGATCAGAGCCATGTCCGATAATTTTGTGACGTCAAACTACCCGAGGATCGGGGTAGTAAAGACCGACGGCACCCTCCTCGTAAACGGGGGGATGCTGAAGGCACATTATGTCGCTCAGCGAACCGCAGTCAGGCAGACGGCTCTCGCCGGCAACCGCATCGGAGCCTTGACCACGGATGGCACAGCCTGGGTCAAGGCAGACGACGATCTGAAGAGTGGCGACTGGATCAACGAGGCCACCGGCGTCAGGCAGCTCGTTCTAGATGGCGACCGTATCGCCATCGTCTCGACCGACGGCACGACAATGGTCAAGGAAGGCGGTCTCGATGCAGCCTTCAAGCCTCAGCGCGACAAGGTCAAGCAGGTTGCTCTCGCTGGCGACCGTATCGGCGTCGTGCTGTCTGATGGAACCGCATGGGTAAAGAAAGGCACTCTTGAAGCCGAGTTCATACTCCAGCGCGACAAGGTCAAGCAACTTGCTCTAACTGGCGACCGTATCGGCGTCCTGACGGTCGATGGAACGGCATGGGTCAAGCAAGGCGACCCTTCCTCCACTGACTGGACCAACGAGCACAGCGACGTTACGCAAATCGTTCTCGCTAGCAAGCGTATCGGCGTGCTGTTGGCAGACGGCAGAGCATTGGTCAAGGAAGGTGGACTTTCCGCCACCTGGAACGATCTGGGCACCGAGATTACCCAGCTCGCCCTTACTGGCGACCGCTTGGGCGTTCTGAGTGTCGGCGGCGCTGTACGCGTTTGGCAGGGATCTCTCACGCCCCCCTTCGCAGACGGGCCCGACAATGTCGTTCAGGTCGTCCTGACCTCTGGAACAGGATAGGGAGCAACGGCATGGTGAAGCTTGCCCTTGATCTTGAACACCTGGAGAGGGCGCGCCACGGCCGGGCGGGCTCCTCTATCACACACCCCTTTGACCGCGACCTGATCGCGAGCCAAAACCGGCGATGTCAAGGGAAAACGTCGTGGTAGCAGAGGTGGAAAGGGGGTGTGCGGAGCGGGACAAGGGGGTCGCGCGCGTCCGACCACGCCCGGACAAGGGGTCGCCGGCGGCGGGCGCACCGGCGCGGTGCAAAACGTCGGGTGCGGCGCACCGGCGCGCGCGAGAGTGCCGGGCATCGTCAGGTGGTGCGGCGCACCATCGCGGCGTCCACTGGGTGGAGTCCATCGTTATCCGGCGCACCGAGGTGTCCACCAGGTGGGGTCCACCGAGCCTCCGCCAACTTGAAGGCCGCGGGCCGGCTTCGTGAAGACGCAGGAGGCGACGAAGACGGGGACGTCGGCACCGTGTTCGGCGCGGGCGGTGCCGTTGAACGTCTGAATGTCTTGGCTACCGACCGTGCGGTGCTTCGCATAGCGCTTGCACTGAATGACGATCTTCCGCCCGTCGGGCAGGCGGCCGATCACGTCGGCTCCGAGGTCGAGGGCCTGCGGATGGTGACCGCGCAGCCGCGGGCTCCGTGCCGAGGGAGCGGATCGCGGACGCCATCATGTGATCAGCGCACACGACTTGTGCGACCAGACCTCGTTGGGCGGGACCGAACCGGGCAAGGTCGAGGCACTGGCGGAGGCCGCCGTCGTCGCAGCGTGCACGCTGGCCGACGCCGCCGACCCGTCGCGCTGGAGCGGGGGCGCGGTGGACGGGCCGCCGCCCTCGATGTCCTGGCCGGTGAGCTCGCCCAGCTCGACCCGGAGTGCACGAAGATCCTCTCCGTCGTGCCGGTCGCTGCGGCCGCCGTCGTCGAGTGCGCCGAACAGGCCGGAGAAGCTCGTCGAGCAGGACCGTCGGCGGCAGAGCGGCGGCCGGGACCAGCGCCGCGCTGCGCCGCTCACGGCCTGGTCCGGAACCACGTCCATCAGCTCGGGGCCGCGCTGGTCACGGCGGCCCGAGCTGTCCTCGCCGCTGTCCACGTACCGGGGACCCTGCCGCGGCACGCGAGTGGCGGCCTTGTGCACCACATCCAGGGGCTCCCACTGCACGAGCTTCCTGACGCGGTGGCGAGAACGGCCGCCGGAGGCCCGGGGGCGGCGGTGAGTACTGGCTGACGACCGCACCGTAGGTGTGACCCGCGTGGTCGATGGCGTCGAGGTGGAGCGGAGTTGAGTGTAGGTACAGCCCCGTTATCATTCCGCTACGAAACGTCCGGGGTGCAAACGCCTCGGTGAACCTCCGGCGACGGTCAGCTTCCGGTGGCCGTCTTCCACGCGTCCACGTAGCTGTCCAGGTGGGTGCCGATGTCCGACCAATCGGGCTCGAAGACCTCCACCCCCTCCATGAGGGCGGCCAGCTCGGTAGCGTTGGCATCGGTGGCCGTCACGTCCTTGCGAGCCGCGAAGCCGCCCCCGACCGCGCTGACGTCCTGCTGAGCCTGCGTGGAGAGCATGAAGTCGAGGAGCTTCTTGCCGTTCTCCGAGTGGGGCGCCTTGTCGACCAGACCGGCGGCGTACGGGAGGGCGAAAGTGGTCGGTGCGCCTGCGCTCGTGGCGGGGAACCAGATGCCGAGGTTGGGCATGTTCTTGGACTGGGCGAAGTTCATCTGGACGTCACCGTTGGCGGCCAGGAGTTCCCCCTTGTCGACCTTGGGCGCGAGCTTGCCGGTGGAGGCTGACGGCCCCACGTTGTTGGCCTGGAGCTTCTTGAGGTAGACCATCGCCGGCTCCTTGCCGCCGAAGTCGTGCATCGCCTTGATGAGGACGGCGGTGCCGTCCCCCGCGACGCCCGGAGTGGAGTACTGGATTCTCTCCTTGAACTTGCCGTCGAGCAGGTCCTCCCAGTTCCTGGGGGCGGCGGCCAGCTCCTTCTTGTTGTAGACGAAGCCGAAGTAGTTGTTCACGACCGAGGTCCAGGTGCCGTCGGACGCCTTGTCGGCGGCGTCGACCTGGTCGGAGCCGACCGGTTCGTACACCGCCAGCAGCCCCTTGGCACCGGCCTGCTGGATGAAAGGCGGAAGGGTGACGAGGACGTCGGCCTGTGTGTGGGACTTCTCGCGCAAAGTGCGCTGCACCAGTTCGCCCGAGCCGCCTTCCACGTACTCGACCTTGATGCCGGTCTTCTTCTCGAAGTCCGCGAAGACCTTGTCGTACCAGCCGTCGCTGTTCTCGCCCTTGAGGCCGTCGGCGCTGTAGACGGTGACGACCTTCTCGTCGGAGGCGGACGAGGAACCGCCGCAGGCGGAAAGGGCGGCGGCGAGAGTGAGGCAGCCGGCCACGGCCGTGAGGGGCCGGAGGAGGTTCTTGCGCATGGGTGTCGTGTCTCCAGGAACTCGTTCGGGGGTTACGGGGGCCGGCGGATCAGCGGTAGGACGCTCTGGTCCGGATCCGGGAGACACCGAGCAGTACGAGGAGCGTCGTCGCCATGAGGACGACGGCGACCGCCGCACCGGTGAACAGCGAACCGCGGTCCGTGGCGGCGAAGATCCGCACAGGCAGGGGTGTCCAGTCGGGCGGGTACAGCATCATCGTGGCGCTGAGCTCGCCCATGGACAGCGCGAAGCAGAGTCCTGCCGCCGCGGTGAGCGAGGGCAGCAGCAGCGGCAGCCTGATCCGCCACAGGACGTACGAGGGGCGGGCGCCCAGCCCGGCCGCCGCCTGCTCGTACATCGGGTCGAGACGTACGATCGCGGCCGAGACCGACTGGTAGGCGAACGCGGTGACAAGAACGGTGTGCGCGAGGATGACGATCCAGCGCGTTCCGTTAAGGAGGACCGGCGGCCGGCTGAAGGCGACCAGTACCGACAGACCGACGACGACGGACGGTACGGCGACCGGCAGCACGAAGAGCGCGTCCAGGAGCCGCTGCCCTCGTCTGCGCAGGGCTGTCGCGGCGAGAGCGGCCCAGCTTCCGACGGTGAGGGCGAGCAGGCTCGCCGCCAGCGCGGTCACCAGGCTGGTGCCCAGGGCCTGAAGGGAGTCGTCACCGGTGGCGGCGGCGTAGTGGGCGCCGGTGGGGCCGGAGGGGAAGGCGCCGGACCAGTTCGTGGCCAAGGACGCTGCCGCGACCACGGCCAGCGGCACCGCGAACAGGAGTACGAACAGGACGAGGAAGAGGGCCCACGCGGCCCACCTCCCGGCACGGCTATGCACCAGCACGGCGGCTCACCACCCGGTAGAGGCTGTACAGCCCCACGGAGAGGGCGATGTTGACGACGGCGACGACGCAGGCCGCCGGGTAGTCCGACTCGAGGATCGCCTTGCTGTAGACGAGCATCGGCAGGGTCGTGACGCCCTTCGCGCCGGTGAACAGCACGATCCCGAATTCGTTGAGGCACATCACCAGGACCAGGCTGCCGCCCGTCGCAAGCGCCGGGAGCGCCTCGGGCAGGATCACCCGGCGGACGACGCGGAGCGGTCCGGCCCCGAGGGAGGACGCCACCTCCAGTTGCCCGGTGTCCAGTTGGGAGAAGGCGGCGAGTAGGGGGCGCATCACGAACGGGGTGAAGTAGGTGATCTCGGCGAGCAGCACGCCCCAGCGGGTGGTGAGGAAGTGGAACGGTCCGTCCGCCGCTCCGGTGACGTCCGTCCAGATGCCGTTGGCCATGCCGACGGTTCCGTAGACGAACAGCAGGGCGAGCGTGATCAGGAAGGATGGGAAGGAGAGGAAGACGTCGATGAACCTGGCGACGGCTCGCGCGCCGGGGAACGGGACGAAGGCGATCACCAGCGCCAGGACGAAGCCCAGGACGAGGCAGCCCGCCGTGGAGCCTGCGGCGAGCCAGACGGTCGTGGTGAGTGCCGAGCGGAAGGATGCGGAGGCGAGGACCTCTGTGTAGGGGGCGAGGGAGGTGCCGCCCTCGTCCGGGGTGACGGACTGCTGGACGACGAGGGCCAGCGGGTAGAGGAAGGCCAGCGTGAGGGCGACGACGGGCGGCAGGGTCCAGAGAACCGCCGGGACCCGCCGGGGGCCGCGGCCGGCCGTGGGGGTGGTCGGCGGGTCCTGGGCTCCCTCGGTCGGCGGGCCGCCGCTCGTGAGCGGAACCTTCCGGACCGTCGCCGCACCGGTGGTGGCGGAGGCACTAGGCATCGGAGCCCCCGGCGAAGTGGGAGGCCGCGACGGGACCCGGCTGTATCGCCGCGTGTGTTCCGCCGCCCGCCCCGGCCGGGAGCAGGACCGCGTCCTCGGGCGCGAAGTGCAGGGTGACCGTGTCCCCGACTGCTGGTGGCTCGCGCAGTTCGCGTACGTCCGCCTTGACGCGGTGGCCGCCGGTGTCGACGAACAGCCGATGCGTGGAGCCGCGCCACTGGACCTCGGCGAGTGTGCCGGTGAGGGCGTTGGGGCCGGCGCCCAGGCCGACCAGGTGCGGTCGGACGCAGAGGGTCGCGGCGGCGCCGGCCGCTGCCGGGCCGGTGGTGACCGTGAGCGGGTGTCCCGCGAAGTCGATGGTTCCCGGCCGGGCCCCGGCCGTCACCGGCAGCAGGTTGGCGTTGCCGACGAACGAGGCGGTGAACTCGGTGCGCGGGCGCCGGTAGAGCGCCTGCGGGGTGTCGCAGTCCTGGAGCCGCGCCCGGTCCATGACCGCGATCCGGTCGGCCAGGGTGAGCGCCTCGACCTGGTCGTGGGTGACGTAGAGGATCGAGACGTCCGGCAGCTCGCGGTGCAGACGGGCCAGTTCGGCCAGCATCCCGGAGCGGAGCCGGGCGTCGAGCGCGGAGAGCGGTTCGTCGAGCAGCAGCACCCCGGGGCGGATGGCGAGGGCGCGGGCGATGGCGACGCGCTGCTGCTGTCCGCCGGACAGCTCACGCGGGTGGCGGTCGGCGTACGCGGCCATGCCGACGAGTCCGAGGGCCTCGGTGACCCGGTCCGCGATCTCGGTCCTGGCCACCTTGCGGGCCCTGAGCCCGAAGGCGACGTTCTCCCGGACCCTCATGTGCGGGAAGAGTGCGTACTGCTGGACCACCATGCCGATGCCCCGCCGATGCGGCGGCAGGGCGGTGACGTCCCGGCCGCCGAGGCACACCCGCCCGGAGGAGGGTCGCACGAATCCGGCGACGGCCCGTAGCGCGGTGGTCTTCCCGGAGCCCGAGGGGCCGAGGAGCGCCATGACCTCACCGGGTTCGACGGTGAGGTCGAGCCGGTCGAGGACGACGTTGCCGTCGTAGGCGACGGTTACCTGGTCGAAGCGGATGCCGGAGGGCGCCGCGCCGCTCATGATTCCACCCGGGCGACGAGGTCGGGCAGCTCGGCCACCGAACCGAGGATGTGCGTGGCACCGCTCCGGGTGAGCTGGTCCTCGTCGTGGGCACCGGTGAGGACGCCCGCGACGATCCCCGCCCCGGAACGTACGCCGCTGAGCATGTCGAACGAGGTGTCCCCCGCCACGACGACCTGCCGGACGCCGTCGGCGGCGCCCGTGCGCAGGAAGGCCGCCAGCACCATGTCCGGGTAGGGGCGCCCGCGCCCGCCCGCGTCGGCGGGGCAGAGAGTCAGCGGGACAAGGTCGCGCCAGCCCAGCGCGCCGAGGATGGCGTCCTGGGTGGGGCGGGCGAATCCTGTGGTCAGGACGACGGTGCGGCCCTCGCCGGTGAGCCGTTCCACGGCCTCCCGCGCGCCGGGCAGCGGGGCGATGCGGTCGTCGTCGACGAGTGCGCCGTACGCGTCCTCGAAGGCGCTGTTGGCGCGTCGGGCCGTCTCCTCGTCACCGAACAGGTGGCGGAAAACGGAGATCTTGGACTCGCCCATCGTGGCCCGCACATAGGCGAGCTGGGATGTGTACTCGGCCGATCCGGGGGTGACACCGAGCCGTTGCACGGCGGCGGAGAACGCCTCCTCGACGAGTCCTCCGTCGGCGACGGTCGTGCCGGCCATGTCCAGGACGACGAGGGTCATCCTGGTGTCGTCTGTCGAAGCCATCTTCGTCACCAGCCCAGTTCGTCAGCGGTCGTTTCGGCGATGGCGGGCGAGCAGGTCATGCCCCGCCCGCCCGGCCCCGTGACCAGCCAGACCCCGTCGCGCACCCGCTGGCGGTGGACGACGCGGCCGGTGTCGGTGCACTGGGCGTAGACCCCGGCCCACCGGCGGCGGATGCGCGGCAGCGGCCGGCCGAGGAAGGACTCGACGACGCCGGCGAGGTGCTCGTACGGCTCCTCCACGGTGTCGAAGTCGAAGGGGTGCTCGTACGCGTGGGTGTCGCCGATGGTCAGCCCGCCGTCGTGTCGCTGGACCATGAGCAGCTGCATCCGGTGGGTGGCGGCGGTCGGCGTCTGCGCCTGCCGGGAGTTGAGTGCGTCCAGTGCCTCACCGGCGTAGGCCGGGTAGTAGCGGAAGCTGTCGGCGTCGGCCACGGAGGTGGTGAGCGGTTCGCCAAGGGGGTCGGTCTGCATCATCTGCAGGCGGACGCGCCGGACGGGCAGGCCGGGGCCCACCAGTTCGCGGACGAGGCCGCCGAGCCAGGCCCCGGTGGCGAGGACGACCGTGTCGGCGGTGTGGACGTCGCCGTGGTCGTCGCGTACGGACGCGGTGCCGACCACCTCACGCACCTCGCGGCCGCCGAGGAAGGTGTACCGGCCCGTGGCCAGCAGGGCTTTCTTGAGGGCGAGTTGCGCGGTGCGCGGTTCGACGGCGGCATCCCGCTCGCACCACAGGGCCGCGGTGAAGGCGCCGCGAAGGGCGGGGTTCACGGCTCGGGCCTCGGTGGCGGTGAGCAGCTTGTAACCCCGGGCCGCCGCGTCGGGTCGGCCCACGGCGGCCTCGGCCACGGCGATCTCCAGCTCGGTGCGGAGCGGGGTGAGCGATCCGCAGGGACGGAAGCCGAGGTCCGGCACCCGCTGCCCGATGGACTCCCACTGCTCGCGGGCCCGCAGGGCCGTCTCCAGTTCCTCACCGCCGGCCCGCCCGCTCACCCATATCTGTCCGAAGTTACGGAGGGATGCCCCGCGTGCCTCGCTTTCACGCTCGATCTGTACGACCTCGTGGCCGCGTTCGACTGCGTGCCAGGCGTGCATGGTTCCCACCACGCCGGCTCCTACGATGATGACTCTCACAGCGGCAACACTCCTGGCGGCGGGTGGCCCGCACGAGTCCACGAGGCGACGGAAGGGTGAACCGCGCCGCAAGGTTGGACCAGACCCGTTACCTATCCGTTATCGTACGGGATTCGTGGCCCGCCCTGCCGGCACGCGGGCGGGCGGGCGGTGCGGGTCACCCGTCCCGGCGCCCCAGATGGGTGGTGAAGGAGAACCGGTCCCCCCGGAAGAGCGTCCGTACCCGTTCCAGCGGACTTCCCCCGGTGTCCCGGGAGAGGCGGTGCAGGAGCAGCATCGGGAGGGCGGGAGGGGTACCGATCAGCAGGGCCTCACGGGGCGTGGCGAGGACGGTCTCGATCCGCTCGTCCGCGTCCCCGAAGGAGACGCCGAGCCGGTCGTGGAGATAGGCGTAGAAGGAGGAGTCGGGGTCGAACTCCTCACCGAGGCCGGGCACCCGTGCCACGGAGACGTAGGTGCTCTCCAGGCCCACCCGCTCGTCGTCGGCGAGCAGGACGCGTTCCAGGTGCCAGACGGGCTCACCCTGCGGGACACCGATCTCCGCGGTCAGGGCGGCGGGGCAGGGGAACTGTTCGAGCCCGATGAGATGGCGGCCCGGCGTGCGGCCCTGGCGTCGCACCCCTTCGGTGTAACTGGCCAGCGAGAGCGGCTGTTCGAGTTTGGGTCCGGCCACCACGGTGCCCCGCCCCTGCCGCCGCACCCGGCCTTCCAGCAGCAGTTCGCGCAGCGCCTGACGCACGGTCTCCCTGGACACCTCGTACCGCAGGGCGAGGTCCCGCTCGGTGGGCAGCAACCCCCCTTCGCCCAAATCGTCGAGGAGAAGGGAGACATGCGCCTTGACGGCGTAGTACTTGGGGATTCGGCCGTGCTCCGGGATGCCGGAGCGGATCGGTGCGCCAGGTGCCTGGTCGTTCGGGTAGTCCACCGGCTGATGGTGGCAGACGGACATGAACAGCGGCGCGCATGACGGTCTCCCCTTCTCCCTGGCTTCGTACAGCGGTGGCCGGGGTGACGTCCCGCGCCGGAGCGCCACGGCGGCGCCCGGCGCCCTTGCCCCTGAACCCCTTGCGGCCTGAGGAGGGTTGGACCGGCAGCCCCGGCGGCGGGCATGAGATCTCTTCGCCAGCCAGTTGCTCCGCCCGCGCCGCAATGTCTGCAACACTCGGAGCGCCTTCGATCGAGCCGATCAGGTCGACGAGTCCGGGCCGGGAAGTGTCCTTGCCGTAGTAGTCACCCAGCGTCTGCACCAAGTCCTCGAACGCTCCCAGAACGGCCAGCACCGCCGCGGTGACGATCTCCGGGTCGGCCCGCATGACCGGCTGGTCGTCCTCGTCGGAGTCGAAGGCCTGAGCGACCATCCAAACGGTGCTGTGGGAGGCCGCGGAGGATCTGCGGTACCAGGCAGGAAGATGCGTGGGCCGCTTCGCGGCGATGCACGGCCGCGCGGGACCGGCTCGCCCTGCTGGCCGCCGAGCATGGCACCACCATCCGAAGCCTGGTCGAGGACCTCGCGCGGAGCACGTCGACGCAGGCGGAGTACGCGGAGCGGGCCGAGCTGGCCCGCTCCGAGCTTGCCTCCGCGCTCGGCAGCGCGCCGAGTCCTGAGGCCGAGGCGAAGGCCCGGGCTCTGCTGGAGCGCCTCGGCGGCAGCGCGCACGGTCCGCGGGCGGCCGCGTAGTGGCGGGGATCGCGGTCGTCCTGGACCACACGACCGCGGGAGCGTTGTACGACCCGAAGGACCCGTTCAACGAGGCGGTCGCCGCGTTCTACGTCCAGGCCTCCGGAGGACTCGGTGATCTGTATGCGCCGGTGCTGGCCCTGACGGCCGGTGACGCCGAACGCCCTGGGCTGCTGGGCTACATCAAGGGGCTACGGTTCATCCGGATCGAGGCGTTCGACACTGACGCCGCGGTCACCGCCACCGAACTGCTGCGCTTCGGGCACTCCTGGGCCGCCGTCCAGGCCATCCACGCCGCCCGCCCCTCCGCCACGCATCCCGCCGGGCGGTACCTTCTCACCCTGACGCCGAAGGCGTACGCGGGCACCGGCGTCCAAGCCGTCCACCCCGACCAGTAGCCCGCCCGCCGCTCCGGCGGCAGGAGACGGCCGCCGGACCCTGCCTGGAACACCGGGACGGTCGTCGCTTTGGCCCGGGGCCTGGCCCGCCGCCACCCGACACCCGTCAGGGCCCGGCATCCGTCCGCCGGGAGCAGCACCGCTCGCACAGGGCCGTTGCGTTTTCTGTTCTGACGTGCCCGGCCGCAGACGGTCCGCCTTCCCCGTGCCTGGGCATGCGTCCTGGGTCGGGAAAACCCGAACCCGCCACCACTTCGCCCTGTTTGGTCTGGCCAGGCTCTTTGCCATCCAGGCCAACCGCACCGTGAGCGGCATCCGCCGGCAGCTCACCGACCTGCTGCATAGCAGCGGCAGCAACGCGGTCCGCGCGTATCTGCGGGAGGAGGCGGGGACCCGCCTGGGCGACCGGCTCAACGGCTGGGAAGGGGTCACCTACCGGGCTCTGGCATGCGACGAGGCCTTCTGCAGCGGTGCGTTCAGCTCGTGAACGGCCCACAGGACCCCGCACTGCGGCAGAGCCCGGGCCGGTGCGTTTGGCCGTGCCAGCTGGTGTGGGCCGTCAGCCGCCGTCGCGGGCGATGTGCCGGCCGACGCCGGTCCAGACCGGCTCGGCCGCTTCTTCGGGCACGGCGCCGGTGGGGACTGTAAAACGTTCGGTGTAACTCCCGATCATGGAAGATGCATCGATGACCAGCAACGACGTGACACAGGCCGAGACCGTCGAACCGTCCGAGGTGGTGCCGGCGAAGCTGTAAACGACCGGCTGATCGACAAGCTCGTGGGCCGGGCTCAGGCCGAGAGCCTGCAGCTGACCGGCGAGGGCGGGCTGCTCCAGCAGCTGACGAAGCGGCGGCTGGCGACCCGCTCTGGGAATGTGGGCCGTTCCCGCCCTCATCGCCTTCGCCGCCCTCGTCCCGCGGTTACGGCCCGCCCCCGTCCGCGATCCCCGCACGCATGATGTCGCCGACGCCCCCTCCGATGCCGGTGAACCCTCCGTCCGCGCCCTGACGCACGATCCCGTCGCCTGGGCCGTGACCGCGCTCATGGGCCTCCAGAGCATGAGCTACTACGCGGCCCTGACCTGGATTCCCACCCTGTTCCAGGACGCGGGTACGAACACGGACACGGCAGGCTGGATGCTAAGGCGGTCCGGGCCCGCGGCCACTTCCCGACGGAGGCCGCCGCGTTGAAGTGCGTCTACATGGCGCTGATGAGCCTGGACCCGACCGGCAAGGGCCGGCGCCGCTGGACGATGCGCTGGAAGGCGCCTCTGAACGCCTTCCAGAGCGCCTTCGAAGGGCGCCTCCCCCCTCCCAGGCTACTGTCAATCAGCAACCAAGATCAGCCGTTGACTGGACAGACCCCAGGTCAGCCGGAGCTCGGCTGACAGGCCGCTCCTGGCGGTGAGAGGGTCCTGCGTGCGCACACGTCAGGGGCTATGGCGGACTCGGCCACAATGGGACCGTGGATGAGATGGGTGGCGCTACGACGGGTACGAACGAGCCGGTCACGTTGCAGGGGATCGCAGAGCGGCTGGGGCTGCATGTCTCGACGGTGTCGCGGGTCCTCAACGGCAAGGCGGACGTGCAGGGCCGGGCGGCGTCCGGGGAGACGGCGCAGCGCATTCGGTCCCTTGCCCGGGAGTTGGGTTACCGGCCCAATCCGCACGCCACCAGTCTGCGTACCCGGCGCAGCAACCTGGTGGGTGTGCTCTTTCCGCGTCTGTCGGAGATCGTGGTGGCCACCATCTACGAGGGTGTGGAGGAGGAGGCGGCTGCACACGGGCTGTCGGTCTTCGTGACCAACACCCGCGACGATCCCGCCGTGCAGCGGGAGCGGATCGCAATGGTGCTGGGACGCCGGGTGGACGGGCTGATCATCGGTGACGCTCATCTCGACGGCGCTGTGCTGGCCGACCCCGCGTTGCGACGCGTCCCGTACGTCCTGGTCAACCGCCGCACGGACGGGGATCATCCCGCCGTGACCTGCGACGACTTCCTGGGCGGGCGGATGGCGGCTGAACACCTGCTGGGACTGGGGCACCGCCGGGTCGCGGTGATCGCCGGAGAACCGTTCGCCAGCACCGGAACCGACCGCGCGGCAGGCTTCCTGGACCGCTACCGTGCGGCCGGCCTGCCGGTCCCGGGCCACCAGGTGCGCCACTGTTCCTTCGACATCCCCGGCGGACGTCGGGCCGCGAAGGAGCTGCTCGCGCCCGCCGGCAGGCCCACCGCGCTCTTCGCAGTCAACGACCTCGCCGCCCTCGGCGCCATGGGCGCCGCCCGCGACCTGGGCCTGCGCCCCGGCAGCGACTTCGCCCTGGTCGGCTTCAACGACACCCCTCTCGCCGCCGAACTGCCCATACCGTTGACCAGCGTCCACTCACCCATGACCGAACTCGGTCGCGCGGCCGTACGCCAACTCCTGCACCGCATCGCCGGTGAACCCGCCACCTCGCAGCGCCTGCGCCCCGGGCTCGTCACCCGTGCTTCCAGCGGCGCTCCCATCGGGCCCGCACTGAGCTGAGAACGTCGCCCGCAGGCGCATGGACCGATCTGCGGCGTCACCGTGGTCGGCGGCTCTTCGACGCACCGACGCACTCATCACCCGATAGCTACGAGCGGGCAGGAACTGCGGTCACGACGGAGCATGCCCGTGGCGCTACGCGCCGTCCCACGACAGGAATGGGCGCAGACCGCCTACGAAATGGAGCTGAACAATTCGGACATCGTCCGGGTGGAGTCCGCAGAGCAGATCCTGGTGCCGTGACCCCTCGCGCCGCTCGGCGCCCGTACCTGCGCGACCGTGCGGGTACGGGTGGCCTCGGCGGGCGGTGAAGCGCGTGAAGCGAACCCGCAACCGCCGAGACCGTACTGTTGGTGCCCGGCGACTGGCCAGCGCGCTTCATCACACCGCGCGCCCTCGGTGATTCCGGCAGTTCCACCCCGTCCCGCACGGCGGAACGGGGTGGCCCGCATGCTCCTGGCGATGGCTGGAAAACGCGACGCGGCCCGCCCTGCCGGACCGCACTTCCACCTAGCCCCTCCTTGATACGCACGACCGCCATTGGGGCAAGGGGTTCGGCAGGCCGGCCTCAGGACCCGCGGCCGGGTAGCCGCGCCGGCATGCTCGGCGGCGGCCTCCAAGGGCAGGGCATTCGCGACGAGAGTATCTTTACAGCTCTCCATGCTCCGGATCCACTGGCCGGAATTGGGCTGCTACCCGACTGCATCTGCGTGCACCTCGACGTCGGCTATGACTCGACGAAGTCACTCACCCTGCTCGGCGGGCTGCACGGCCGGATCGCGAGAGGACGCTGTGGCCGTGGCTGTGGCGTCGACCGCGGGGGAAGCCCGCAGCGCGGCCCAGGCGGTGTCTTCAGCAGCATGAGCTCGAGTGTGGGCGAGCGTCTCGTGATGGCGTGTGGCAGGCATGGTGGCGTGCTCCGTGACCAGAGCCCGCGCCTGTTCCGGCAGCGGCGGCGGGTCGATCCTGCCGTCGCCGGCTCCCGGAACCAGTGTCTCGGCCACGGCGGTGGCCGTCGGCCGCTGGTCCGGATCGGGCTGAAGGCATGACCGGACCACCTGCATGAGGTCCTTCGGCAGCCCGGCGAGATCGGGTGTGCCGGCCCGGATGTTCGCGACCACGGACGGCGTGTCCCGGCCCCAGGGGCTGCGCCCCAGGGCGAGGCGGGCAAGGACGGTGCCCAGGGAGAAGACATCGCTCGCGGGTGTGAAGGTGGGCTGCTCACGCAGTTGCTCGGGGGAGGCGTAGGCGTAGGTGCCGGCGAAGCCACGCCTGGGTCCGGTGAGCCGTTCGATCTGGGCGATACCGAAGTCGATCACGCGTGGGCCGTCCTCGGTCAGCAGTACGTTGGCCGGCTTGAGATCAAGGTGCACGATGCCCTCGATATGAATGGCGCTCAGGGCGAGGGCGATGCCCGCTCCCAGCGTGCGCACCAGGTCGGCCTCCAGCCGGCCGCAGTGCTCGACGAGTTCCTGCAGCGAAGGGGCGGCCACGTACGGCACCGCCATCCACGGGGTCGCACCGCCGGTGTCCGCTGCGATCACCGGCACGGTGAACCGTCCGTCGACCCGCTGGGCCGCCCGCACCTCGTCGGCGAAGCCCCGCTTGATCGGGGGAGCCGCCGCGAGGTGCGCGTGCAGCGTCTTGACCGCGACCATCAGCCCGTCAGCGTCCTGGCACAGGTAGACCCGCCCGAAGCCGCCCTCGCCGACACACTCCAGCACCTCGTACGTGCCGAAAGCCCGCGGCCGGTCCGTACCGGCCGCGGGCCGCGCCCGCTCCATCTCCCGCCAGCCACCCAGGGCCACGGCCTGGGGGTGCACCGCGATCCTGCCCACACCCGCGGTTCCCGCAGACGTCGCCTTCCGCGCATCCAGGTCACTCGTCGTGAGCCGCTGGTCCTGGTTGTCCTTCACCACGACAAACCGCGCCTTCTCCGGCCCGCCCTCCCCGAAGACGAACACCTCGACCTCTACGTGCTCGTCACTCAAGCGGGACACGTAGACACCCGGCAGTCCCAACTCCGCGCATACAGAGGCCTCTTCGGGTGCTGGCCGCCGGTCGGCACGGGCGAAGCACAGGGCCGTCGCCTCATACCCCTGCCCGGCCAAATACCGCAGCACATCGCCCCACTGCCCCGCTGTCCACGCGTGTCCTGCCGGGTCGTCCGCGCCGTCGTCGACGACCGTAAGGCGGGTCGTGTCGGTTGCGCCGGCCTCGCGTGCCAGCACCGCGCATGCCGCATCCGGCGCCGCCTGTACCGCCTCCCCCAGCAGCGTCGCGGTCCGTTGCGCGATGCGCAGTACCGTGCGGCCGGCTGCACGGGCGAGTTCGTCGCGCTGCCCGCGCACGGTGTCATACATCGACGAGCCCGGCAGCTGCCCCTGGAGCTCCATGCACGCGAGTACCCGGTCGAAACAGCCGACAGCCGTCGCGTAGTCCTCCGCCCGCACCGCCGCTTTGGCCTGCGCGACGTGCGCGGAGAGGGTCTCGGAGCCGGCCGGACCGTCGAGCTCCTCGAACCGTGCGGCTATCTCCCCGTACATCCGGACGGCGCGCGGGAAGTCTCCGGCGGCCTCGACCGCGGCGGCCGTCGCGAAAAAGTCCCGCAGCCCCTCGCGGCCGCCCTCATTGCCGAACGGCAGTACGCCGGCGACCTCGGCGTAGCGCTGACGTGCGATGCCGACCAGCTGGTGGCCCGGGCCGAGCTCCCGTTGCGCGGTCTGCAGCATCTGGGAGAACACACGCAGCGCCGCCGCGTTGTCCCCGGCTCTTCTGCTGCCAGTACCCCACCTCGCACAGCAGGGTGAGGGCGGTCTCGCTACGGTTCTCCCGCTCGGTGGACCGGCGCATGGCCTCGTAGCGGCGCACCGCCTCCTGCGGCCGGCCCGACCGCCCGTGCCAGTGAGCGAGTTGGTGCCGGGCCAGTTCGGTGTCCGGATGGCACGGCCCCTGGAGCCCCGGTCGGCCAACAAATCCGTGAACAGCTGGACTGCGGCTTTGCCCCGACCTGACTCACCGGTCCAGTGTGCCAGTTGGTGTCGCAACGCCAAGGTATCCGTATTTCGCCGGCCCAGAACGCGTTCCGCTTCCGCAACCAGTCCGCCGTACCGTTCCGCCGCCAGCTCCGCGTTGCCCTGACGCCCGATCAGCTCCGCAGTCTCGCTGCTCTCCCGCAGCGCCGCGATGAACTCAGAGGACACCGGCGTTGTTTCGCGCCGTCTGCCCAACCACCTCATCAAGCCTCCCCGTTGCCGTAGCCGGACGCTCCCTGGTGGCCAGTATGCTCCACCCAAACGATTGCGCCAATCGTTTGGGTAACGCGGACCAAGTGGACCCGGCAGCGCTGCCAGGCGGCGCCGAGCATGACCGTGCGGATCGCTTTGACCAGACCGCTGTGGCTGTCGGAAATGACCGGGCGGACGCCACTCGGGCCGCGTTCCCGCAGGTGACACAGGAACGGGGCCCAGAAGACTTCGGTCTCGTTGTCGCCGACCGTGACGCCGACGACTTCGCGGCCGCCGTCCTGGATGACGCCGGTGGCGATGACGACGGCCTGGCAGACGATCCAGGTGACGATCGCGATCCGCAGCTCCTGGCGGGTGGCCCAGGTACGGCGGTCGAGGACGTTCTTCTGCAGCAGCGCGAAGAAGCTCTCCATCGCCGCGTTGTTGCCGGCCGCACCGACCCGGCCCGGCCCGGCCCATGGAGCCGATCAGGTCGTGACGTGCGAGAACGGACACGAACTTCCGTGAGCGGACTGGGCGAGTTCAACCAGTCGTTGCAACACCGGACTGTTGCAGCGAGCGTAGCTGCTCTGCGAAGACCTCGGCGGGCGGCCGAGCGGCGTACAGGTGGGGCGACGGCGATTCCTGAGCTGCTGATTCACCGTCGGCGGAGGGGCCCGGGGGCTGAGTGCCTCATGCCCGACATTCCCTGCACGCCCGACCATTGACTATGGACATCCCTATACCTACGATCTCGCTTGTCCATGGTTGTCCATACACAAAGGCGTGTGCCGATGAAGATCGCGGTTGTCGGAAGTTACGGAGCCGGCCTCACCATGCGGGTCCCCAAGGCGCCCGCAGCCGGTGAGACCGTCTCGGGCGGCCTCTTCGACTCGGGCGCCGGCGGGAAGGGCAGCAACCAGGCCGTCGGCGCCGCCCGCCTGGGCGCGGAGGTCACGCTCCTCACCGCCGTCGGCGACGACGAGTTCGGCCGCTCCGCGCGCGAGCTGTGGCGGCGCGAAGGGGTGAGCGCCGAACACGTGGTCACCGCCACGGCGCCCACCATGGTCGGTTTCATCCTGGTCGAGCCGTCCGGGGAGAACCGCATCGCCATCGCCCCCGGGGCCTTGGACGAGCTGGGCGCCGCCGCCGTCGACGCCTTCCGTGCCGAGATCGCCTCCGCCGACATCCTCGTCGTCTCCATGGAGATCCCCGAGGAAGCCGTCGTCGCCGCCCTCCGCGCCGGACACGAGAGCGGCACCCGCACCCTGTTGAACCCGGCCCCCGCCCGGCCGCTGCCCGATGAGTGCTGGCCCCTCGTCAACGTGCTCACGCCCAACCAGACGGAGGCCCCCGTCCTCCTCGGCCTCGACGAGGGACACGGGCTCGGTGACGAGGACCTGGCCCGCGCGCTGCACGGGCGCACCGGCGGCACCGTCGTCATCACCCGGGGCGGCGAGGGCGCGCTGGTCGCCCAGGACAGCGGCGTCACCACGGTGCCCCCGCATCCGGCCCGGACGGTCGTGGACACCACGGGCGCCGGGGACTCCTTCACCGCCGCCTTCGCCGTCGCCCTGGCCGAGGGCCGGCCCGTCGACCGCGCCGTGGAGTTCGCCGCGGTCGCGGGCTCGCACACCGTGTCGATCCCGGGCGTCATCCCCGCCCTGCCCACCAGAGCCCAGCTGAACGCCCTGATTGGAAGTGCCTCGTGACCTCGACCACCACCAAGCCGCCCGCCACTGCGGCACCGTCGTCCGACGCGAGCACCCGGCAGTCCCCGCTCGCGCTGCGCAGACTGCTGCACGCCCGGGAGGCCGGCGTCTTCGCCGCGCTCGTCCTGCTCTTCCTCCTGGGCACCGTGCTCTCGCCGACCTTCGCCCAGTCCGACAACCTCCTCTCGGTGGGCCAGCAGATCGCACAGATCGGCATCATGGCCGTCGGGGCGACCTTCGTCATCCTCAACGGTGAGATCGACCTCTCGGTCGGCTCCACCTACGCACTGTCCGCGATTTCCACCGGCATGCTCATCTCGGACGGCTGGAGCTGGCCCGCGGCCATGTTCGTCGGCCTGGCGGTCGGCGTCCTCGCCGGACTCCTCAACGGCTTGGCCGTGGTGGTCCTCGGCGTCCCGTCCTTCATCGTCACCCTCGGCACGCTCAGCGTCTTCCGCGGCATCGCCCTGCTCATCTCCGACGGCGCCCCGATCTCGCTGAGCTCCTCCCAGCCCGGCGTCGCCGAGTTCAACCTGCTGGGCCAGGGACGGCTGTTCGGCCTCGTGCCCATGCAGTTCGTCTTCTTCGCCGCAGTCGCCGCCCTCGGTGTCGTGGTGCTGGCCCGCTCCCGCTTCGGCTTCAACACCTACGCGGTCGGCGGCAACCAGGAGGCCGCCCGGCTCGTCGGCGTCAACGTCAAGCGGGTCAAGCTGACCGCCTTCGTCCTGTCCGGTTTCACCGCGGGCCTCGCCGGCGTCCTCGGCCTGTCCTTCCTCTCCTACGTGCAGGGCGTGACCGGGCAGGGCCTGGAACTCACCGTCATCTCGGCCGTCATCATCGGCGGAGCCGCCCTCTTCGGCGGCTCCGGAACGATGTGGGGCACCGTCATCGGCGTCGCCTTCATCGGCCTCCTCCAGAACATCCTCAACATCAAGGGCATCTCGTCCTTCTGGCAGACCGTCGTCACCGGTCTCGTCATCGTCGCCGCCGTCGCGGCCGACACCTGGCAGCGCAAGCGCAAGACCCGCGCCTGACCCACGCCGCCCCGCACCCATACACCCCCGCGGAAGCCGGTGCACCGGCCCCACCCGCGGCTCAAACCGCCCCACCACCGCCGCCCCACCGGCCCTTCCTCCCCCGCCTCCTACCAGACCCACGGACCCGACGAAGGAGCCCTCATGTCCCCGCGCACTCTCCTCAGAAGCCTCACCGCCGCCACCGCCGCCGCCGCGGCCCTCTGTCTCACCGCGTGTGGCGCCGTCACCTCCGCCGACAGCGGCTCCGGCGGCTCCGGCGACGGCTCCTTCACGCTCGCCCCGTACATCCAGCAGCGGCTCGACGACGACAAGCCGATGCGTATCAAGCTCAGCTACCACGACCCGTCCCTCGCCTTCGCCACGCCGATCGGCGCCGGCATGAAGAAGGCCGGCAAGGAGCTGGGCGCCGACGTCGCCCTCATCGGCCCCACCGGCGGCGACGCCGCCAAGCAGGTCTCCGAGATCCAGACGCTCATCCAGCAGAAGGCCGTCGACGGCCTTGCCGTCTCCTCCGCCTCCAGCGACGCCCTCAAGCCCGTCATCAGCCAGGCGTACAAGGCGGGCATCCCGATCATCTCCTTCAACACCGACAACCCCGACTCCGAGCAGATGGGTTTCGTCGGGCAGGACCTCAAGGGCTCCGGCAAGGCCCAGGCCGAGCAGCTGCGCAAGGACCTCACAGGCGACGTCAACGGCAAGTCCGTCGTGGTCTTCTCCGTCGACACCGGCGCCGGCTGGTCGCACGACCGCTTCAACGGCTTCAAGGAGGGCCTGGACGGCAGCGGACTGAAGATCGTCGGCCCGGTCAACGTCGGCAACGAGCCCAACAGCGCCTACAACACCGTCGAGTCCACCATGTCCGGCCAGTCCGACGTCGTCGCCGTCGCCGGCCTCGACTGCTGCTCCACCACGGCCGCCGCCAAGTGGGTGGCCCAGTCCGGCAAGGCCGACAACATCACCATGGGCGGCTTCGACCTGCTCACCCAGACCGCCGAGTACATCGAGCGCGGCGTCCTGAACTTCAGCATCAGCCAGAATCCGACCGAGCAGGGCTACCAGGCCGTCAAGGTGCTGCACGACTTCCTCACCGACGGCACCGAGATCAAGGGCGTGGACACCGGCGCCCAGTTCGTCACCCCCGGCAACCTCGCCGACGCGACCGTGGAGGACTGATGACCCGCGCACCCCACGACGCCTCCCCGGGTGGCCCGGACCGCACCGAGGCCCCGGGCGCCGGCGGCCTGGCCGTCCAGATCCGCGGTCTCACCCGCAACTTCGGTCCGATCCGCGCCCTGCACGACGTCTCCTTCGACGTCCCCGCCGGTGACATCACCGCCCTCCTCGGGGAGAACGGCGCCGGCAAGTCGACCCTGCTCAAGATCCTGGCCGGCCTCCAGCCGCCCAGCGAGGGCAGCGTCACCGTCTTCGGCGAGGAGGTCACCTCCTTCGAACCGGCCTCCATGCTCAGCCGGCACGGCGTGGCCATCGTCCCCCAGGAACTGTCGCTGCTGCCCGACCGCACAGTCGCCGAGAACGTCCTCAGCGGCGTCGAACCCGGCAACCGCTGGTTCCCCTCCCAGCGCCGCATGCGGGAGCGCACCACCGAACTCCTCGCCGAACTCGACCTCCATCTGGACCCCAACGCCTCCGTGCGCACTCTGGACCTGGCCACCCAGCAGCTCATCGTGGTGGCCCGCTCCCTCGCCCGCGGGTGCCGTGTCCTGATCCTGGACGAACCCACGGCCATGCTCACCCCCGCCGAGGCCGACCGCCTGTTCGCCCTCATGGGCAAGCTCAGGACCGCCGGGACGACCATGCTCTACGTCTCCCACCGCATGCCGGAGGTCTTCCGACTCGCCGACCACATCCAGGTTCTGCGCGACGGCGGCCACGTCGCCTCCTGGCGCAGCCGGGACACAACACCCGACCAGGCCGTCGCCGCCATGGTCGGCCGCGAACTGGGCCAGTTCACCCGCCGCGCCGGGGCCACCGCCACGCCCGCCGCCGAACCGGCCCTCACCGTCCGCGGACTGAGCGGCAAACGACACACGGACGTCTCCTTCAGCCTGCGCCCCGGGGAGATCCTCGGCGTCGCCGGCCTCCCCGACTCCGGCCGCGTCGAACTGCTCCACAACCTCTTCGGCTCGGACCCGGGCACCGGCGGCACCGTGGAACTGCTCGGCGAGCCCTACCGACGGCGCAACCCCATAGCCAGCGTCGAACGCCGTCTGGCGTTCGTCCCCGGCGAGCGACGCGCCCAGGGTCTGCTGACCACGATGAGCGTCGGCGAGAACGTCGGCGCCCTCACCACCAAGGCGTACAGCCGGCTCGGCCTGATCCGCCGCCGCGCCTTCGACGCCGCCGCCACCGATCAGGCCCAGCGGCTGCGGGTCAAGACCGCCACCATGACCCAGCCCATCACCAGCCTGTCCGGCGGCAACCAGCAGAAGGCCGTCCTCGGCCGCTGGCTCGCCATCAACCCGGGCGTGCTCATCCTCGACGAGCCCACCCGCGGCGTGGACATCGGCGCCAAGACCGAGATCTACGCCCAGCTCACCGCGCTCGCCGACAAGGGCCTGGCGATCCTCTGCTCCTCCTCCGACCTGCCCGAACTACTCACCCTGACCGACCGCATCGCGGTGATGAGCGAAGGCCGCCTGGTGGCCGTCGTCGACTCCGCCGACGCCACCGAAGAATCCGTGATGACCCTCGCCACCGGAGCGGCACCGGCCGCGGCCTGATCCCGCCCGCCCCACACACCCGCCGTTCCCTCTCAGGCCCCACTCGAAAGGAACCCACCATGAAGCGCTCCGGCATCCTCAACGCCCAACTCAGCGCAGCCCTTGCCACCCTCGGCCACACCGACCTGCTGCTCGTCGTCGACGCGGGCTTCCCCGTGCCGCGCGACGCGCACCGCATCGATCTGGCCCTCGCCGAGAACCTGCCCGACCTGCGCACCGTCCTGGGCCTGATCGCCGACGAACTGGTCGTCGAAGGCGTGGTCCGCGCCGAGGACGTCCCGAGCCACAACCCCCGCCTCGACTCCTGGCTGTACGAGCGCTTCGCCGGCGCCGAGTTCACCACCCGCCCGCACGCCGAGGTCCTCGGCGACCTCGCCCGCGACGCCAAAGTGGTCGTGCGCACCGGAGCCTTCGAGCCCTGGGGAAACATCGGCCTCTACTGCGGCGTCGACGCGCCCCGCTGGTTCGGCGGCGATGGCGTCGTCGTCCCGGAGCAGTACGCCTCCAAGGTCTGAGCCGCGCCGGCCCGCACGCGCGCGCCGACACCATCGTCAACCCGTGGCGGCAGCCAAGGAAGAAGGCCGGCGGCCGATCCGCCGGGCTCCTGCCGCCCCCGCCCACCCAAGGGAGATCACCCCGTGTCCGAGACCACCGTCAATCCCGCCGAACTCAACCTCAGCCCGGCCGAGTTGGCGCCCTTCATCCAGCACACCAAGATCGACCCGGACGCGACGCGCAACGAGATGATCGCCCACGCCCAGGAAGCCGTCACCCACGGCTTCAACGCGGCGATGGTTCCCGCCTCCTGGCTGCCGGTCGTCGTCGCCGAACTGAAGGGCACCGGCGTCGAGGTGGCCTCCGCCCTGGACTTCCCGACCGTCGGCGTCATGACCAGCGCCGGAAAGGCCGCCGAGGCCGCCGAGATCGCCCGTCTCGGCGCCGACCAGCTCGACATCGGCGTGCAGGTCGGCTGGCTCAAGAGCGGCCGCTACGACGACTTCCGCGAGGACATCGCGGGCGTCGTTCGCGCCTGTGGCCTGCCCGTCAAGGTCATGCTGGAACTGCCTCTGCTGACCGACGCCGAGAAGGAGGCCGCGGTCGAACTCGCCATGGAGGCGGGGGCGTCCTTCTTGAAGAACGCCAGCAGCGGCCAGATCGAGACTGCGAATCCCACCAGCGTTCGTTACCTTGTTGACCGGGCACGGGAAGGGGTCCGGGTGAAGGCATCCGGCTCGATCAAGAGCTACAGCCAGGGCTTGGAGCTCCTGCGGGCGGGCGCCTCCCTCCTCGGGACCAGCGCCGGCCTGGCGATCATCACCGACTCCGGCGACGCGTCCACCGCCAGCTACTGACCGCCCGCCACCGCCGTACCCCAGCCGCCCGCCGCGGCCGGGGTACGGCTTCCGCACCGGAGCGACACCCGCCCCCGGTGAGAGCAGAAAGAAGGAGATGCGACCACGGTGACGGCCGACAAAGGCGAGCTCCCCGGCATCAAACGGGACGTCCCCACGGCGATCCACGTCCAGATCTCGGAGCACATCCGGCTGCGGATCGCCAGTGGCGAGTGGCCGCCGCACTACCGCCTCAAGAGCGAGCCGGAGCTGGCCCAGGAGTTCGGGGTCAGCCGCGGCACACTGCGCAGGGCGCTGACCACGCTGATCAAGGAGGGCCTGCTGCGCCAGGTCCGCGGCCGGGGCACCTTCGTGACCTCGACAACGATCGAACCCGCCATCGCGCAGAAGCTGAGCACCCTGTCCGAGGACTTCGCCGACCAAGGCGTGGTGACCACGACGACGGTACGCGAGTGCGCTCTGATCGCGCCGCCCAAGCCGGTCGCCGCCCTGCTGGACGTGACCCCGGACACCCCTGTCCTGCGCCTGGTACGAGTCCGGCGCACCGACCAAGGGCCGGTCGCCCTGCTGTTCAACTTCGTGCGCACCGACCTCGCGCCCGGCATCGAGGAGGTCGACTTCACCTCCGCCAGCCTCTTCGGCGTCCTCGAAGGCACCTACGGGCTGAAGATCGCCACCGCCCGCCGCACCTTCGGCGCCGAGGCCGCCAGTACCGACGTCGCCGTCTCCCTCGACCTCACGGAGGGCGACCCGGTCCAGTACCTCCAGCAAGTCACCTACCTCGCCGACGACCGGCCCGTCGAATACTCCGACGTCTGGATCCACAGCGGCCGGCTCCGAGTCACTTCCCTCCTGCTGCGCCGCTGACCACGGTAGGGAGCCATCCGACCGCCCGGACACACCGGCCCCCGAACCGCCGGAGGGGTCGTCCGTCCGTCGTCCGTCCGGCCCTCGGGCGGGCGGCCTGCCCAAGCCCTCTCCACGCGGCCGTGCAGGGGCGGCCGGGGGCCCTGTCGGAGGGATCAGTCCAGCAGTGCGGTCGCCTCGACTTCGACGAGGAGGTCCGGCATGAAGAGGTACTCGACCCCGATGAGGGAGGCCGGCGGCATGGGAAGCCGGAGGCCGGTCTCGTCGGCGACGGCCCGACGCCGGCCATCAAGTCGCCGATCCTCTCCGCTCCACTGGCTCACGTAGAAGGTCAGGGTGGTGCCCCTCCCCCATGCTGACCTCGACTACTGAGGTTTTCGGGGGGGGTCGGTGGGTTGATGGCCAGTCTTGCTCAGGTATGCACCGCCGAGGAACAAGATGGTACCGATCGAGTCCGGTTCGGGGTCACGGGCTTTGACGGACCCGACCCGTACGACCTCGCCGGCCGGCCACCGCACTGGCTCTGCGTCGCTACGGCCGACGGCGGAAGCCGGCCACACGATCCCGCGCCGCGCGGCCGGCCCCGACGGGGGCTCGCCCCCGCTGCTCACGGCCTACGCGTGGCTCCGGTGCCCCCAGCTGTACACGGGGTCGGTTCCGTCGCGTCGCGATGCGACCCAGTCGGGAGCCAGGCCGTCGGCCATGCGGATGACGCGCGACTCGTCGAACACGACGACCCGGTCGGCGATGCCCCAGGAACCGTCGCGACGCTCGAACCGGTCGACGTATCGGCAGCGGATGATCGCCAGATCCTGCCCCCCGCCGGGTTCGGCGGGGGCCTGCCGCAGGAAACACAGGCAGTACGACTCGACGTCGGCACTGTGCTCGCCCGTGAATTTCACCAGCACGTTGGAGATGAAGTGCTGGGAGGAGTCGATGGTGCGGTGCCGGGCGCGGATGTCCTCGACGAGCCCGGCGGCGTCCCCCGTGTACCCGCCGTGGATGTCGACGGCGTCGTCGAAGTAGCAGGCCGCTACGGCGTCGTAATCCAGTCGGTCCACCGCCCGGGCGTAGCGGAACAGGACGTCCTGGATCTCGAAACGGTCGTCGGCGCGGCTCATGCGGGGGCCTTGTCGGTCGGGGATGAGGACGCGACCGCGCGGGCGGCCGCCTCACGGCCGGCGACCCGGCCGAGTACCAGCGCGTGGGCGACGGAGTTGCCGCCGCCCACATAGCGTTCGCCGAGGATTCCGCCGGCTGCCTCGCCTGCCGCGTACAGGCCTGGCAGAGCCCGGCCGTCGGTGCCCAGCACCCGGGTCCGGGCGTCCACCTCGAGGCCGGTGTGGGTGCAGACCAGTTCGGCGGGGAGCATCCGCACCGCGAAGAACGGTCCGTTCGCTATCGGGGCGAGGTGTGGGTCGGCGCCCTTGGCGGCGAGGGATTCGTGGCGCAGGTAGTCCTCGTCGGTGCCGTCGGCGAACAGGGCGTTGAAGCGGGTGACGCTCGCGGTCAGGTGATCCGGGGGCACGTCCATCAGGTCCGCGAGTCGCTCGAGGGTGTCGGCGCGCAGGACGACGCCCTTGGCGACCTCTTCCAGGACCCGGTCGGCGTCCCAGTCGGCGTAGCCGGAGGGCAGGGACAGGCGGGCGTCGTCGTCGAACACGGACCAGACCCAGCCGCCGTGGTCCTTGAGGATGCCCGGGCTGACGGCGTACGGGGCGTCCTCGTCCATGCAGCGTCGGCCGTCCAGGCCGACGTGGATGCGGGAGGCGGGCGGGAATCCGCTCTGCCAGTGGTGGTACCGCTGGAATTCGGCGGTCACCAGGAGCAGGCCCCAGCCCTGGCCGAACAGTGCGAGGCCGTGTCGCTCGGCGATGCCGACGTGGTCGCCCCGTGAGCCGGGCGCGGCCACCACGAACAGTGCGTCCCCGGCGGTCTCGGCGTCGGGAAGGAACCGGCGGACCAGGTCGGGGTCGGCCGCGAGGCCGCCGCTGGCGATGACGACGGCCGGGGCGGTCGCCTCCTCACCGTCCAGGAGGACGCCGCGGACGGCACCGTCCCGTACCACCAGGTCCTCGACCCGGCTGCCGAGGGCCAGGTCCACGTGGAGTCGTGCGCGGGCCTTGTCGAGCACCTGCACCAGTCCGTAGCCCTGGTCCTTGGGGACGTGGCCTCGCCAGACGTCCTCCACGCCGGCTCGGGTGAGTCCCGGCTGGTGGGCGCTGCGCGACACCTGGGCGGGTATCTCGACACCGAGTTCGAGCAACCACTCGACGGTGCTGCTGGACTCCTCGCAGAACATCCTGACGGGGCCGGGCCGGACCCGCCAGCCGTTCAGGTCCATGTAGTGCTGGAACATGCGGAGCGGCGAGTCGTCGATGCCGAGGCTGTCCTGGACGCTGGTGGCCGAGGCGGTCAGCAGCCCGGCGGAGAGCTGGGTGGATCCGCCGATCTCGTCCTCGGCCTCCAGCAGCAGTACGCGTGCGCCCGCCTGGGCGGCCGAGACGGAGGCCGCCAGGCCGGCGCCGCCTGCGCCGACCACGATGACGTCGTAGTCGTATGCGGTGGCGTGGGGTTCAGACATGCTGGGAACCGCCGTCCACCGGGATGCTGATGCCGGTGATGTACCGGGCGCTGTCCGAGAGGAGGAAGTACAGGGCGGCGAAGACCTCCATGGGCGCGCCGATCCGGCGCAGCGGGACCGTGGTGAGGGCGCGGTCCATCGCCGCCTGGTCCTCGCGGATCCAGCGGGTCATCTCGGTGTCGATGTAGCCCGGGGCGATGGAGTTGACGCGGATGTTGTCGGGGCCGAGCTCGACGGCCATGCAGGTCGTGAGGTGCCGCACGGCGGCCTTCGAGGAGTTGTACGTGGCACGGGTCGGCCGTGCGCGGACGGCGGCGACCGAGGACATGTTGACGATCGCGCCGCCCCCGACGGTGCGGAAGTGGCGGGCAGCGGCCTGTCCGCCGTACACGACGCCGTTGACGTTGACGCCGTAGGTGAGTGCGAGCTGCTGGGGTGTGATGTCGGTGAACCCGGCCTGGGGGAAGACGCCGGCGTTGTTGACCCACAGGTCGAGGCGGCCGAACTCACGCAGGGCGGTGCCGACCAGTTCGTCGCCGGCGGCCGGGTCGGTGACGTCGGCGCCGACGCCGACCACGCGGCCCGCGCCGCTGGTGCCGGCGAGGCGGGCATTGATCTTCTCGGCGACGGAGGACATCTCCTCCTGGTCGAGGTCTCCGCCGACGCCGTTGACGCCTCGGCGTGCCAGTTCCTCGATGAAGAGTGCGCCCATGCCGCGGCCGGCGCCGGTCACGACGACGGTGCGGCCGACCAGTTCGGGGTTGATCGCGGGCAGGGCGTCGTGGTTGACGCGGCCGGGGTTGCTGTCGGGTGTGTTGGTGGTGGTCATGGGAGGTCCTTCAGGTGGGGTGGGGTGTGGTGGGTCGCGGACCGGTGCCGACGCGCGTCGGTCGTCGGCGCGTCGGTCGTCGGCCGGTCCCGGTGGGGCGGTTCAGGGCCTTTCAGCCAGTCCCGCGAGGATGCGGTGGTAGAGCCCTCCGGACGTCAGTCCGCCGTCGACGACGACTTCCTCGCCCGTGATGTAGGTGGCGTCGTCGGACAGCAGGAAGGTGACGACGCGCGCGATCTCCTCGGGAGTGGCGAGTCGGCCCGCCGGGACCGACCGCACGCTCTCGTCCACGAAGGCGGTGTCGGGGGCCTGGTGGAGCAGGGGCGTGGCGGTGAGTCCCGGGTGCAGTGAGTTCACGCGGATGCCGTGCGCGGCGAGTTCGAGCGCGCCGACCTTCGACAGCCCGCGGACGCCCCATTTGCTGGTGCCGTACGTGGCGGAGAAGTAGCCGACCATCCCGGCGATGGAGGAGACGTTCACGACTGCGGCGCTGCCGTCGTCGGCCCCGCGCGTGAGTGCGGGGGTGAGCGTCTTGAGTCCGTAGAAGACGCTGGAGAGGTTGATGTCCATGACGCGCTGCCACTGTTCGACGGTGGTGTCGGCGATACCCGCGCGCAGGCTGACGCCGGCGTTGTTGACGAGGCCGTGGAGCGGCCCGGCGGCCTCCACCTCGTCGGCCAGCGCACTCCAGGACGCGGCGTCGGCGACGTCCAGGTGGGTGGCCTGCCCCGACCCACCGACCGCCGCGAGTTCGGGGACGAGCGCCTCGGCTGCGGCGACGTCGATGTCGGTGGCCCAGACGTGCGCGCCCTCGGAGGCCAGTGCCAGGCAGTCGGCACGGCCCAGGCCCCCGGCAGCGCCGGTGACCAGGACGGTACAGCCTTCGAACCTACGTCGGCCGGTCCGTGTGCGGTTCACAGTTGCAGCTCCGTTCTGCGGGTCTCCTTGAGGAAGAAGGTGGCGATGAAGGTCATGAGGGCGGTGGCGATCAGGTATCCCGCCGGCGCCAGGTTGTTGTCGGTGGTGCTGATCAGGAGCGTGGCGATGAAGGGCGCTGTGCCTCCCAGCGCCATGTTGGTGACGTTGTTGCTCATCGCGATGCCGCTGTAGCGGTAGCGCGCGCGGAAGATCTCGGCGTAGGTGGCGAACGAGACGCCGTTGACCAGGCCGATGAAGAAGGTCAACGAGCACTGGGCGAGGACGGCGGCCACCGGGCTGCCGTCACGCATCACCATGAAGGCCGGGAGGGAGATGAGGGCGGTGATGCCGCTGCCGAAGAAGAACACGGGCCGGCGGCCGATGCGGTCGCCGACGTATCCGGCGATGGGCAGGCTGATCACCGCGGCGACCATGGCGATGCACGTGGAGGTGAACGCGAAGTCGGCCGACCGTCCCCCCTCGGTCTGGAGGTAGCTGGCTGCGTACACTCCGGCCACGTAGTAGCCGCCGACGATCAGCGCTCCGAGGAAGATGACCAGCACGATCTGGCGCCAGGCGTGGGTGAACACGTCGGCGATGGGGTACTTCGCCACCTCGACCGAGTCGCTCTCCTGTACGGCCTCGAACTGCTCGGTCTCGGGCAGTTGCCTGCGGATGTAGAGGCCGATCAGGCCGATCACCGCGCTGAGGAGGAAGGGGATGCGCCAGGCCCAGTCGTGCAGGGTGTCCTCGCTGACAGCCGAGGTCAGCACCAGTGCGACCAGGGAGGCGGCCAGCGAGCCGAGGTAGGTGCCGGTGTTCACGAACGAGGTCTGGAACGCGCGTCGGTGGGCCGGGGCGTGTTCGGACACGAAGGCGTTCGCGCCGCCGAGTTCGCCGCCGGCCGCGAAGCCCTGGAGGCAGCGGCACAGCACCAGGAGGCAGGTTGCCCAGATGCCGAGCGTGGCGTACGAGGGGATCAGCCCGATGCCGGTGGTGGCGACGGCCATCAGCAGGATGGTCCAGGTGAGGGCCTTCTTGCGGCCGTACTTGTCGCCCATGTGACCGAAGAGGATGCCTCCGGGTGCCCGGAGGAAGAAGGCGACCGCGAACGCGGCGAAGGTGGAGAGGAGTGCCGAGTTCGGGTCGCTCTCGACGAAGAAGTGCGCGGCGAGAAGGGTGGCCATGTAGCCGTAGATGCCGAAGTCGTAGTACTCGACGACGGTCCCGAGGATGGCCGCTCGGATGACTTTCAGGGTGGAGGCCGGGTTCGCGGCGGCCTCGGACAACGCCTCTCCTGGTCGGTTCGTCTGCGTCGGCTCGGGTGCCAGGTCTGCCATGGATCGGTCCTTAGAACGCGCGAAAGCTTGGGTGGGGCACTGAAGGGCATGGGCGACTTCCGGGGCGGGGTCGCTGTCACACGTCCGAGGCAGTGCGGGTCGGGACGGGTGCCGGTGCTTTCGGCGGGAGGGTGCCGGTCGTCGCCCGGGCTTCTCACCGACGCTCCGGGTCGTGGCCCGGCCGGACGTCGCCGTAGGGGTGTCGTGCTGTGTGCGGGCCCGGCCCGGGGCGTCAGGCCTGGGGGCCGGCGGGGGCGTCGTCGCGGCGTACGACGCGGGCGGCGATCCGCCAGCCGGCCCCGTCGTGGACGACCCGGTCGGTGAGTGTGGTGAACCGTTCTGTGTGCGGGATACCGCCGCCGGGTGTCGCGACGATCTGCAGATACGCCGTCACCCGCAAGGTTCCGGCTCCGTCGTCGCCGGTCAGCGCCACATTGCTGACCACGTGCCGGCGCACCACGTTGTCCGCGGCACAGTCGGCGGCGAACCGTTGCGCGAACGCGGTCAGTTCGGCGGTGCCGGTCACCGGGGCGGGATAGGAGGGTGAGGTGAAGCTGCCGTCCGCGGTGAAGGTCGCTGCCCATTCCGCGGCGCGGCCACCGTCGATGAGGTGGCTCTGGACGTGGTACAGCTGGTGAATTTCGGCCAGCTGGGCGCTAGCTGAAGGCGCGGGCGCGTTGGGGTTCATACGGAGATCCGTTCGGCTCGTGTCCTGCTCCGGCAGTCGTCCGAGCCGCTGGAGAGGAGAGCTTGCGAGACATCAAGGCGGTGTGCGATATTCGCACCACCTGTGCGAATAATGGGAGCATAGGTAGCTGGCTGAAACCCGTCAAGGGATGAATTCGTGACTTCACCTCCGCCGACCAGGTCGGTCCCGGAACTCGATGCTGGTATGTCCAAGACGCTGCACCACGGACTGCTGCTGCTCAGAGTCCTCTCGGAGCAGCAGCAGGGCTTGACCGTCAGCGAACTGGCGGACGCCATCTCGGTGCACCGCACGGTCGCACACCGCCTGGTGCGGACCCTGGAGGCACATCAGCTGTGCCGCCGCGACCACCAGCGCCGGATCGTCCTGGGCACGGGCCTGGTGTCGCTGGCCGAACCCGTACAGCAGGATCTGCGCGCGTTGGCCCGTCCGGTCCTGGACGAGCTGGCCGAGAGCACCGGGGCCACCGCACACCTGCTGGTCCAGGAGGGCGTCACCCAGATGCGCGCCCTCATGGTGGTGGAGCCGCGCGGCGCCCTGGTCCACGTGTCCTTCCGGCCCGGTCAGACCCATCCCATCGAGCAGGGTTCCGGCGGCGTCGCCGTACTCGCCCACGGCCCGTACCGGGAGGGTGAGCGCGCGGAGGTCACCGAGGCCCGCGCCAAGGGGTACGCCGTCACCACGGGCGAGGTCATTCCCGCCGTGACCGGCGTCTCCGCCGCGGTTCCGTCGGGCAACGGGACGGCGGCGGCCAGCATCGGTGTCTCGGTCTTCGAGTACACCGACCTCGACCAGCTCGGCACCAGGGTGGCCCGTGCCGCGAGGAGCCTGGGCGAACTGCTCGGCTGACGGGCCCGGCCGGTCGCTCCGGCGGGCGCCGCCCCGCTCGACGTCCGCGGCACCGCCCCCGTCGGACACCCGGGGCGCCGGCCGCGACGACGGCGCGTCCGGCGCCCGCCCGCGGGTCTGCTGACGGGGCGGCGCCCGTGAAGGCTGCGAACACCGTGCCGGTCCCAGGGCGCGGCGTCCGTGGTGCGGGTGAGGCGGAGTTCAGGCGCGGCTGAGCCGTGCGAGCCGGGCGGCCGCCTCCCTCACCAGCCCGCCGAGACGATCGACGTCGACCTCGCCCATGGCGACCGTGCCGACGGACGCGCCGAGCAGGTGCGGCACCTCGAAGCCCGCGGCCACCCCGACGGCTCCGTGCTGAAGCTCCCCGGCGGTGACGCTGTACCCGGCCTCCCGTGCTCGTCCGACGGCCTCGGAGTCGCTCTCCGCCGCGGGCTGGAGCGCCAGGATGGCGATGCCGTTGGCTCCCCGGTCCAACGGGTGACCGGCCCCGATGCGGTAGCTGACCTGGAAGATCGTCTGCCGGGCGGGTTCCGCGGACAGCACGGGGACGCATGCGTCGTCCCCCTGGGCCAGGGAGAGGAACGCGGCCACCCCGGCGGCGTCGGCGAGTTCCTGGAGAACCGGTCCGGCCGCGCGAATCAGCTGGGGCTGGAAGCGGCTCGCGAAGACGACCGCGCCGGCCCCGAGCCGGATCTTCTTTCCCACGCCCCGGGCCACCAGCGCGTGCTGCTCGAGCGTGTCGACGACGCGGTACGCGGTCGCCCGGTCGGTGCCGAGCTGTGCCGCGATCTCGGCGACCGTGAGGCCCTCGGAGGCGAGGGAGATGAGGCTGAGGGCACGCAGGCCACGGTCCAGGCTCTGCAAGGTGGCCACGTGGGCTTCCTCCTGTGTCGGCTCCGCGGGGCGTAGCGCGCCGCGGCTCCGGGCATGGAGTGCGGCCACTCGAAGGTTAGTCACCCCCACCGAACGGCGTGCCGACGGCTCCCCGCGTCCGCCGCCGCCACGGCCGCGCCTACTGGGCCCCGACTCGGCCGATCAGCGGCACAGCAGCTCTTGACCGCACTCGGGACGCGAACTATGTTGCATCCAGGTTGCGGACAGCGCACAAAAGTGTGCGCCAGGTGCACATCTGGGAACAGTGGCGACATCTCCAGCACGACGGCGCCGGGCATGTCCTCAGGCCGCACGGCCTACGCGCACCACCCGGCGCAGCTCGCAGCCCTTCCCCGCGTCGCACCTGCCCGGTGCCGCCTGCGTCCGCCGCTGCGGGTGTCCACCGCCACAGGGCGAACCGCCGACAGGAGGGACAGACATGCCGTACTACCGCGTGGCGGGAAGCGTCCCGCCCAAGCGCCACACTCAGCACCGCGCACCCGACGGGTCGCTGTACTTCGAGGAGCTGATGGGGGAGGAAGGCTTCTCGTCCGACTCCTCGCTGCTCTACCACGTGAACATCCCGTCCGCGATCACGGCGTACCGGAGCTGGGAGCTGCCGGACCAGTCGCTCGTCCCGAACCATCCGCTGACACCACGCCACCTCTCCACGCACGGCCTCTTCGGCGAGGACGCTCCGGAGACCGACGCGGTGACCGGCCGGAGGCTGTTGCTGGGCAACGGGGACGTGCGGCTCTCCTACGTCGTCGCCGGTACGGCCGGCCCGTACTACCGCAACGCGATCGGTGACGAGTGCCTCTACGTCGAGTCCGGTGCGGCTCGGGTCGAGACCGTCTTCGGAGATCTGCCGGTGAACGACGGCGACTACGTCGTCATCCCCCGCGCGACGACGTACCGGATCGTCCCGGACGGCACGGTCCGGCTGTACGCCATCGAGGCCAACTCCCACATCACCCCCGCCAAGCGCTATCTCTCCCGTTACGGGCAGTTCCTGGAGCACGCCCCGTTCTGCGAGAGGGACCTCCGCGGCCCCGAGAACCCCAGGGTCGTGACGGAGCAGGACGTCGAGGTGTACATCAAGCACCGCGGCAACGGCCCGGGGGGAATCGCGGGCACGGTGCACACGCTGCCGCACCATCCCTTCGACGTCGTCGGCTGGGACGGCTGCCTCTACCCGTACGTCTTCAGCATCCGAGACTTCGAGCCCCTCACGGGCCGGGTCCACCAGCCGCCGCCGGCCCACCAGGTGTTCGAGGGCGACAACTTCGTCGTCTGCAACTTCGTGCCGCGCAAGGTCGACTACCACCCCCTCGCCATCCCGGTCCCGTACTACCACTCCAACGTGGACTCGGACGAGGTGATGTTCTACTGCGGCGGTGACTACGAGGCCCGCAAGGGGTCCCGGATCGGGCAGGGCTCGATCAGTCTGCACCCCGGCGGCCACCCGCACGGACCGCAGCCCGGCGCCTACGAGCGTTCCGTCGGAGCGGAGTTCTTCGACGAGCTGGCGGTCATGGTGGACACCTTCCAGCCGCTGGAACTCGGTGCGGCGGCACGGGACTGCGACGACGGCGTCTACGCCTACTCATGGGCCGAGAGCGGCAAGGAGACAGGCAGGTGACGGGCATGACTCCCGGCGCCGGAAGGGTCCCACCGGAGCTGTTCGCCTCGTTCTGCGACGACGCCGCGGTGTTCCCGCCCGGCGAGATGCCGCTGGCCGAGGCGGTGCCCGCGCACCTGGAACACGTCGCCGCCGCCCACGCGCCGCTCGTGGGGCCTCTCGTGGTTCCGCAGGCACGGCTGGCCGAGCTGGCGGAGCTGACGACCGCGTACGACGCGGGGTCCGTGGAGCTCTCGGTCACGGTGCCCTCACCCGAGGACGCGGCGCACGCGCGGGCCTCGGTCAGCGCGCTGCGGGCAGCTCGGCTGCGGTTCCTCGAGGTCGCCGTTCCCGACGGCATGCCCGCCGCGGAGATCGTGCCCCGGCTGTCCGCCGCCCTGTCGCACGCGGACGACGGCACCCTGGTGACCGTGTACGTGGAGGTGCCGCGCGACGAACGCCGTGCCGAGCTGATCGCCTCTCTGGCGGACTCCCCGTACCTGGCGAAGTTCCGCACCGGCGGAACGCGGGCCGAGCTGTATCCCGACGAGCGGGAACTCGCGCGCGCCGTACACCTCGCGGTGGGCGCCGGGGTCCCGTTCAAGGCGACGGCGGGGCTGCACCACGCGGTGCGCACCACCGATCCGCGGACCCTGTTCGATCAGCACGGTCACCTCAACCTGCTCGCAGCCACCGGCGCCGCGCTCGACGGCGCCGGCGAAAGGGAGATCGCCGCGGTCCTGGCCGAACGCGACGCCGCCACGGTCGCCGGGCTCGTCCGCGCCCTGTCGCCGGAAGTCCGGAAGGCCTTCCGCTCTTTCGGTACCTGTTCTCTCGCCGAGCCGGTCGGTGAGCTCGCGGCTCTCGACCTGCTCGGCCCGGACCTGACCAAGGACCTCCTGTGACCGCATCCGCCACCGTCCGCCTCGACGTGCCCCGAGAAGACCTGTTCGGTATCCACAACCTGCCCTACGGGGTGTACTCGCTGCCCGGCCGCGACCCCCGGGTCGGCACCCGTTACGGCGAGCACGTCGTCGACCTCGCGACGCTCCTGGGCGACGACGTGTTCGCGGGCCCGACGCTCAATCCGTTCATGGCCCAGGGCTACGACCGCTGGGTCCAGGTGCGATCCGCCGTCACCGCCGCGCTGAAGGAGGACGTACCCCGGGACGCGCTGCACCCCGTCGCCGACGTGACCCTTCATCTGCCGTTCGACGTGGCCGACTACGTCGACTTCTACGCGTCGGAGCACCATGCCGCCAACCTCGGACGGCTGTTCCGCCCGGACAACCCCGAGCCGCTCATGCCGAACTGGAAGCACCTCCCGGTCGGCTACCACGGCCGGTCCGCCTCGATCGTCGTCTCCGGGACCGACATCGTCCGCCCCGCCGGACAGCGCAAGGGCCCGAACGACCCGGCACCGGTCTTCGGACCGTCGGTACGCCTCGACATCGAGGCCGAACTCGGCTTCGTGGTGGGCACCGGCAGCGCGCCCGGTGAGCCCGTCGCGGCCGGGCAGGCGGAGAAGCACCTCTTCGGCGTCGTCCTCTTCAACGACTGGTCCGCCCGGGACATCCAGGCATGGGAGTACGTGCCGCTCGGGCCCAACCTGGGCAAGTCGTTCGCCTCGACCGTCTCCCCCTGGGTCGTTCCGCTGCTGGCCCTGCAGGAAGCCAAGGTGCGCACCCCGGTCCAGGAGCCGGAGGTCCTCCCCTACCTCGCGCTCGACGAGCCCTGGGGCCTGGACATCGGCCTGGAGGTCGAGTGGAACGGCCAGGTCGTCTCCCGGCCGCCGTACGCCGCCATGTACTGGTCGCCCGCACAGATGCTGGCCCATCTCACGGTCAACGGAGCACCCACCCGCACCGGCGACCTGTTCGCCTCGGGCACCGTCTCGGGGCCGGCCAAGGGGCAGCGCGGCGCCTTCATCGAGCTGACCTGGGGCGGGGCTGAGCCGGTGACGGTCGCCGGGGAGCAGCGGACGTTCCTGGAAGACGGCGACGAGGTGGTGCTGCGCGCCACCGCTCCCGGAGCCGGCGGCACCCGCGTCGGCTTCGGTGAGGCGCGGGGGCGCATCGTCGCCGCGCGACACGGCCGGGAGGCCTGATGGACAAGGTGGTTCCCTCCGCCGCCGAGGCGGTCGAGGACATCGGTTCCGGAGCGACGTTGGCAGTGGGCGGCTTCGGCCTGTGCGGCATTCCCTCCGTGCTGATCGACGCCGTCCTCCGGTCGGGCGCCGACCGGCTCCAGGTCGTCTCCAACAACGCCGGTGTCGACGACTGGGGACTCGGTCTCCTGCTCGCCGCAGGCCGGATCCGCCGCATCGTCGCCTCCTACGTGGGGGAGAACAAGGAGTTCGCCCGGCAGTATCTCGCCGGTGAACTGGAGGTCGAGCTCACGCCCCAGGGAACGCTGGCCGAACGGCTGCGGGCCGGCGGCTCCGGCATTCCCGCGTTCTTCACCGCCACCGGTGTCGGCACGCAGGTGGCCGAAGGCGGCCTGCCCTGGAAGTACGACAGCGCGGGTGACGTCGAGATCGCCTCACCGGCCAAGCAGACCCAGAAGTTCGACGGCGGCACCTACGTCCTCGAGCACGCCCTCGTGGCGGACGCCGCACTGGTACGGGCCGCCCGCGGGGACCGGCACGGCAACCTGGTCTTCGACAGGGCCGCCCGCAATTTCAACCCCCTGGCCGCCATGGCGGGCCGGATCTGCGTCGCGGAGGTCGAGGAACTCGTCGAGCCCGGCGAACTCGACCCCGACCACGTGCACCTGCCGGGCGTCTACGTACACCGTGTCGTCGCGCTGTCGCCCGAGCAGGCCGCCGACAAGCGGATCGAGAAGAGGACGGTGCGATGAGCTGGACCCGCGAGCAGATGGCGGCCCGTGCCGCGGCGGAACTGTCCGACGGTGACTACGTCAACCTCGGCATCGGTCTGCCCACGCTGGTGCCCAACCACATCCCGGCGGACGTGGAGCTGGTACTCCAGTCCGAGAACGGCATCCTCGGCACGGGCCCCTACCCGGCCGAGGACGAGGTCGATCCCGACCTGATCAACGCAGGCAAGGAGACCGTCACCGTCCGCGCCGGCGCCTCGTTCTTCGACTCCGCGACCAGCTTCGGCATGATCCGGGGCGGCAAGATCGACGCAGCGGTCCTGGGAGCCATGCAGGTATCGGCGAAGGGGGACATCGCGAACTGGATGATCCCCGGAAAGATGGTCAAGGGGATGGGCGGGGCGATGGACCTGGTGCACGGTGCCAGGCGGGTCATCGTCCTGATGGAGCACGTCGCTCGGGACGGGAGCTTCAAGATCGTCGAGGAGTGCTCCCTGCCCCTCACCGGAAAGCGGGCCGTGCAGCGGATCATCACGGACCTGTGCGTCCTGGACGTCACCACCGAGGGCCTGCGTCTGGTCGAACTGGCTCCGAACGTCTCCGTCGGGGACGTCAGGGCCAGGACTCAGCCGGAGATCAGTTGCGGATAGCGGAACCCGTACGACCGGACAGGTCCGAGCCGGGCGTTGAAACGTCGGCCGGCACTGCCGGGAAGGGGGACGCGGGCCGCAACCCGCACGGCGGGGGCACGGTCCTGGCTCGAAACGGGAGACCGCGGAGCGTTGCGCCGAGGACCCCGTGGCCGGGAGCCGGCGGGCACGGGCGGGAGGGTCGTCGCTGGGAGTAGTGGACGTCCCGGCGGCGGCCCCGGGGCGCGGGCCCCGGAGGGCTTCGGCACCGTGGGGCCGGTGGCGCTGGCGGTTCTCGCACGTGCCTGGCCGGTGGCATGGCGGGCGTACCGGCCCGGCAGCCCGCGGCGAAGGAGCCTGCCCAGGGGGCGCCGGCTCGACGGGCGGGGCGGGCAAGGCGTGTTTCCCAACCGCCCTGGGCGGCGAACATGTTCGTTACGATCGGCGTATGACTGCCAAGCGAGAACCGATCAGCCGGCGGGAACGACCCGCGAAGCCGGCCCTGACACGGTGGGGGATCGTCGAGGCGGCGGTGCGGGTCATGCGGTCCGAGGGGCTGGAGAAGGTGACCATGCGGCGCCTGGCCCAGGAGCTGGATACCGGCCCGGCCTCGCTCTACGTCTACGTGGCCAACACCGCCGAGCTGCACGCCGCCGTCCTGGACGCGCTCCTGGGTGAGGTGGAGCTGCCCGCCGACCGGCCCGGGGCCGACTGGCGCGACGACCTTGTCGCGGTCCTGACCTCCTACACCCGCCTGCTCTTCGAGCACCCGCAGCTCGCCCGCTCCGCCCTGATCGCCCGCCCGAGCGGCGCGAACTACCTGGACCTGCTCGAACGCCTCCTACTGCTGCTCTCCCGCAGCGGCGCCCCGCGCGAGCAGGTCGCCTGGGGAGTGGACAACCTCCTGCAGTACGCGACCGCCACCGCGGCCGAGCACGGCACCCAGGAGCGCGACCCGATGAGTCAGGACGACTGGGACGCGCTCACCCGTGCCGCGCACGGCGTGGACAAGGCCGAGCACCCGATGATCAAGGCGCACCTGCCGGCGCTACTGTCCGGCACCCAGGACGCCCGGCTGTCCTGGGGCTTCGATCTCGTGATCAACGGCATCCTCCACACCCCCGTCCCGGGCGCCACCGGCTGATTCCGGGAGGCTCCGAGGGCTGCGGCGTCCCGCTCGGGACGCCGCTTTGCGCTTCGGCCCGCGCCCATGGCGCACGGGAGGGACGCACGAGGGACGCAACCCATCGACGAACTTGTTCGCTACGAACACGTTCGTTACGGTTGAAGTGCGAGCTGGCAAGGGCGGCCGCAGCGTCATTCCCCGCACCCCGAGGAGGACCCCATGAACACGCACCACCCCATCGCGATCATCGGCGGAGGTCTCGGCGGCCTCACCGCCGCCCGTGTCCTCCACGTCCACGGCATCAAGGCGGCCGTCTTCGAGCTGGAGCCGTCGCGGGAGGCCCGCACGCAGGGCGGCATGCTCGACATCCACGAGGAGAACGGCCAGAAGGCCCTGCACGCCGCCGGCCTCCACGACGGCTTCCTCAAGATCATTCACGAGGGCGGCCAGGCCATGCGCCTGCTCGGGCGTGACGGCACCGTCCACGTCTCGGAGGAGGACGACGGCACCGGCGGCCGGCCCGAGGTCGACCGCGGCGACCTGCGCGACCTGCTCCTCGACGCCCTCCCCGACGGCACCGTCCACTGGGACAGGAAGATCACCGGAGTCCGCGCCCTGGACGGCGGACGCCACGAGGTGACCTTCGCCAACGGCTCCGCCATCACCACCGACCTGCTGATCGGCGCCGACGGCGCCTGGTCACGCGTGCGGCCCCTGCTTTCCGACGCCAGGCCCGCGTACACCGGCATCTCCTTCGTCGAGACCGACCTGCTGGAGGCCGAGACCCGCCACCCGCGCAGCGCGGCCGTGATCGGCGGCGGTTTCTTCATCTGCCTCGGCGACGAGCGCGGCTTCCTCGCCCACAAGGAGACCGACGGCAGCCTCCACGTCCACACCGCCCTCAAGGCGGACGAGGGCTGGCTCGACACGGTCGACTTCGCCGACCTGACGGCGGCCAAGCAGGCCGTCCTCGCCCGCTTCGAGGGCTGGGACGAGGCCCTGCGCGGCCTGATCACCGACGCGGACACCATGACCCCCCGCCGCATCCACGCCCTGCCGGTGGGCCACCGCTGGAACCGCGTGCCGGGCGTGACCCTGCTCGGCGACGCCGCCCACGTGATGTCGCCCTTCGCCGGCGAGGGCGCCAACCTCGCCATGTTCGACGGCGCCGAACTCGCCCTGGCCATCGCCGCACACCCCGGCGACACCGAGGCCGCCCTGACCGCCTACGAGGAAGCCCTCTTCCCGCGCAGCGAAGCCTCCGCCGCCGACTCCGCCCGGAGCCTGGACACGATGTTCGGCCCGCAAGGCCTGGAGCAGATGACGGCGTTCCTCACCACCGGTCCGGCAGCCCCGTAACCCCCGCCCCCACGCCACGCGGCGGCGGACCCCACCGGCCTTTCCCCCAGGGCCGGTACGCCCACCGCACACAGCTCTCCCCCGCCCGGAGACTTCTACCCACAGGAGTCACGTTGCCGAAGATCGCGATCATTCTCGGCAGCACCCGCACCGGCCGCGCCGGAGCGAACGTCGCCCCATGGGTCCTGGAACAGGCCCGCCAGCGCGGCCGGGCGCTGAGCTACGGCCGCAGGACGAGCTTCCCGGCGGCGTGACCGCTCGCGCTCAGTTCCTGCGCCTTCGCGGCGTCCTCCAGCAGAAGGCTCTGCGCGATGCGCACCGTGAGCTTGCCGTCGGCTGCGAGGCGGGCGTACTCGCCGAGGCGGGAACCGAACGGCGCGCCGGGGCCGGAGAAGGTGACGCCCAGCTCGACGGCCTTCAGATCGGCGATGGTGATGATCCGGTCGGTGCCGCCGCGCAGGTCGATCGACACCTCCAGGTCGCCTGCCCCCGCGGCGTCGTACACGGCGTCGATGCCCTGCGGTGCGGCCTCGCGGACCCGGTCGGCGAGGCCGGCGCCGTAGGCGACCGGGATCGCGCCCAGCGAGCGCAGGTAGTCGTGGTTTCCGGGGGAGGCGGTGCCCATGACCGTGGCGCCGCGGGTGACCGCGAGCTGAACACCGACGGCGCCGGCCACACCCGCGGCTCCGTGCAGCAGGAGCGTGTCGCCTTCCCCGACGCCGAGGGCGTCGAGCACGCGGACCGAGGTCTCGACGGCGACGGGCAGTGCCGCGGCGAGGTCCCAGTCGAGGTCCGCGGGCTTCGGGCCGAAGTCGACGGCCAGCGCGTGCTCGGCGTATGCGCCGGTGACGGTCCACCCCAGGACCTCGTCACCCACCGCGACGCCGGTCACGCCTTCGCCGACCTCGTCGACGACGCCGGCCGCCTCCACGCCGGGGATCACCGGGAACGGTGGGGCGATGTGCGGCCTCCACCCGTTGCGGATCTTGGAGTCGAGCGGGTTGACCCCTGCCGCCACGACCTTCAGCCGCACCTGCCCGGGTCCGGCGTGCGGCTCGTCGACCTCTTCGAGGCCGAGGACTTCCGGGCCGCCGAACTCGGTGTAGGTGATCGCCTTCATGTCCTGCTCCAGTGCTCGTCGCTCCAGGGGGAAAGATCGCCTTGGCCGGGACCGGTGGCGGCCGCACCGGCACTTCGACCGGTTCCGGCTCGGAGGCTCAGGAACCAGCCACGTTCGGGGGCGCGGTCCAGCCGGTGTATCGGATCCACTCGGCCAGGTCGAGGGTGGCCGGCTCGATCGCCCGCACCACCGCAAGATCCGACGGGTGGTCCCCCGCCTTCGCGAACTGGCGGAACATCGCCCTGTCGAGGTCGCTGGGAAGCACGCTCAGCGGGAGGGCCTCGTACCGTGCCGGGAGCCCGGCGCGCGCGCCGAACGCCGCAGCGATCTGAGGACCCGTCAGCTCGTCGCCGACGAGCTCGACGGCTCCGCCGGGTGCCTCCGCGGTGTCGAGCAGGAGCGCGGCGGCGACCCGGCCGACGTCCCTGACCGAGATCATCTTCAGGGCGACGTCCTCCGGAAGCGGCAGCCTCACCACGATCTCTCCGTGCTCCAGGCTCGGTGCCATCTCCTCCATGAAGGGGGTCGGGCGAACCATCGCGGCCCTGAGGCCGGACTTCCTCAGGTGCTCCTCGATCGAGTGCTTCGAGTCATGGTTCGGCACATCCCGCTCCCGGTCCGCGCCGAAGACCGAGTTGAACACGACGTGCGGGACGCGTGCCGCGACCGCCGCGTCGACGAGCGCGGTGCCGATGCGGATCTCCGTCTCGACCTCTTCGAGGTTGTTCGCTTCCGGGGTCATGAAGCAGAACGCCTCGACCGCCGCCAGCGCGGCGGCCAGCGACGCCGGGTCGTCGGTCCGGATGGCCGCCAGCTCGACGCCGCGGGCGGCCAGCGCGTGAGCCCGGTCGGACTGCGGGTTACGGACCAGAGCCCGCACCCGCGCCTTGTGGTCCAGCAGCGCGTCGACCACCGCCCCGCCCTGTCGCCCCGTCGCGCCGAAGACTGCGATGGTGCCGGTCGTCCGTGTGCTCATCGCTGCCAACCTTCACTAGTTCATGACATGGACGAAATTAGTTCATGGCATGAACGTCGTCAAGGTGCGGGGGTAGCGGGACCTCACGGTGTGACGGGTTGGTTCGAGGTGGGCGAAGAGAGGTCCGAGGTGTCCACGATGGCGGTGGCCACGCGCTCGAAGTCGCGCTGGTCGTCGGCGTCGAGGTTCCTCGCGATCTCGGGCAGGCGCTTGATGACCTCGGCGTAAAGGGCCTCGGCGAGCACCTTCCCCGTGGGCGTGGCACTGAGCATGACGACCCGTCGGTCCTGCGCCGAGCTTGCCCGGCCGACCAACTCGCGCCGCGCGGTGCGATCGACCAGCTGGCTCAATGCGTTCTTGGTCATACCCAACGACGCGGCGAGCTCAGCCATCTGCCGCGGCTCGTCCCTGACTGCGCAGAGCAGCGTGGCCTGCGAGGAGGTCAGGTCGAACTCGGCACAGATCTGCGCGTACTTGCGCTGAATCACAACCGAGAGCCAGAAGAGCTTGTCGCCGTACACGGATTCGCCGGGCGCCTCGTCATCGGGGACGGGAAAGCATTCGGCCAGCCTCTCCAGGAGCTTCGCGTAGGCGGCGCGCTGCGGCGGCCGCGGCACGGTCCGGCCGGCCTCCCAGTTCCCGACCGCCTCGCGGCGCGTGTCGAGAGTCTTCGCGACCTGGGCCTGGCTCAGCCCGGCAGCCTCGCGTAGACGCCTGCGCTCAGCAGGCGGGGGCAGGTCGCCCTGGGCGACCTGTTCCAGCAGCGCGTCCACGTTGCCGAGCAGCTCGTTTTCAGTGGGCACAGGGCTCACCTCCACTGGATACTCTACATCATACCCACATTGGATCGCACATGAATCGCTCATGTTGGTGGATCACGCCAGCACGACGGGGTGGGCTGCAAAAGGCGCCGCCCTCCCGCTGCCGATCGCCGGGCAGCCCGGCGTAGGGAGGGCACGGATCGCCGACCTCGTCCAGGCGGTGCTGCGTCGGCGCGGGTGCGTGCGGGCGTTCAGCGGGGCGTCCGCCTGGAGGCGGGCCGCCAGGTCTGGGTTGGCCGGAGCGGCCGCGGCGACGGTGACGACGTCGGCCGGCCCGGCGTCGAGGTCGGCGATCCAGGACCTCGAGGGGAGGTCCTCCACGAAGACGACCGGGTCCTCGATCCCTCCAGGACGAGGTCCTGCCGGGCGGTGGACTGCTGGTCGGTCGAGGCCCGCTTGCCAACCAGGTTCGCCACCGAAAGGCCCCTTCCGTACGAAGGATCGGACCCTGTCTGTCGTTAAACCCTGTCAGCAATCGCCATCGGATCTGATGGGATTCGCGGCGCCGCGAACCCTGGATTGCGGGGGTTCATCGGACGCGCCGCCTGCCTGTCGGCAAACGATGGCGAGCTCGACTTGAGGGTGCCATCGTTTGACGACAGGGCGGCGGTCCCCGGCTTGCCGGTGCTGATGAAGATCACTGCGATGGTCGTGCACACAACCAGGATGCCGACGGCCCGCCAGATGGCGGTCGAGTGGCCCGCGCCCCTGCCCGGGTCCTGGTGCGGCTTCTGCGTGGCCGAGGTGTCGCATGGGCCATCTTCTGCCTGCGCGGTATCGCTGTCAGTCGGCGAGCGTGGTGTAGTCGGTGTAGCCGCGGGTGTCGCCGCCGTAGAACGTGGTGGGATCGGGTTCGGTGACGGGGGCGTGGTTCTGCCAGCGCCGGACGAGGTCGGGGTTGGCGATGAAGGCCCTGCCGACGGAGACGAGGTCTGCCCGGCCGCTGTCGATGTGCCGGCGGGCGGCGGTGGCGTCGGTCATCGGGTACCAGCCGTCGTTGACGATGAGCGTGCCGTCGAAGCGGGTCCGGAGGTCGGTGAGCAGGGGTGTGGCGGGGTCACCGATGGTGTGCAGGTAGGCGAGCCCCAGCGGGGCGATCGCGTCGATGAGAGTGCGGTAGGTCGCGGCGGTTTCGGCCGGGTCGTCCTCGATCGCTCCGTGCAGGTTGATGCCCGGCGAGATGCGCAGGCCCACGCGTTCGCTGCCGACCGCCTCGGCCACGGCCGTCACCAGGTCGATCGCGAAGCGTGCCCGGCCTGTCGTGGATCCGCCGTAGGTGTCGGTGCGGTGGTTGGTGGACGGTGCGAGGAACTGATGGATCAGGTAGCCGTTGGCACCGTGCAGTTCGATGCCGTCGAGGCCGGCTTCGACGGCGGCGCGTGCGCTGTCCGCGTACTCCTCGATGACGGACGGGATCTCCGCCGTGGTCAGGGCCCGCGGTACCGGGTGTGGCCTGGGCCCACTCGGGGTGAACATCTCGCCGGGCGCGGCGAGGGCGCTGGGGGCTACGGTTTCGTGGCCGTCCTTGTTGTCCGGGTGCGCGATCCGTCCCGCGTGCATGATCTGGGCGACAATGTGGCCGCCTTCCTCGTGCACGCCGTCGGCGACGGCGCTCCATCCGCCGATCTGACGGCGTGTGTGGAGGCCAGGGGTGTTCGAGTAGCCCTGTCCGGTTGCGCTGGGCTGGATGCCTTCGGTGATGATCAGGCCGGCAGTGGCCCGCTGCCGGTAGTAGGTGGCGGTGGCCTCGCCGGGCACGCCGGAGGCGTCGGCGCGGTTGCGGGTCATGGGGGCCATGGCGATCCGGTTGGGCAGTGTCCACTTGCCGACGGTTACGGGGCTGAACAGGTCGGGCATCTGGGGTTCTCCTTGGGGTGGCTGTGTCTGTCGGCGGTGGTCCGTCGGTCGGGCGGGTGGTCACGTGGCGAGGCGGCGGATGGCGATGACGGTGGCGGTCTGTCCGGCGGGGCCGGCCGATGCCCGGCCGGTCGAACTGCTGGTGCTGTTCGGCAGCCAGGGCGAGCGCGCCCATCCGCGGGCCCGAAACACCTGACGGCCGGTGGGCGGGCATGGGTGCGTCAGCCCCGCTGTGACGGCCCGAGAGGCAACAGGCCGTCCAGGCCGTGGCGGCGTTCGCCCGTGACCTGCTCGCAAGGGCCGCCTCCGCCTCGGGTGTGAAGACGCCCGCGACGTCACGCCAACAGCCTCACCCGGCACCTGTCCGGTGCCCAGAAACCATGCTGTTTCGGCAAGATTCTGGATCGCTTCCGGCCCGGGCAGCGGCGCGGGCCGTCGATCACCAGGTGCAGCAGAGGAGTTGCCTGGTCGGTGGCAGGAAGTCACCCTGTTCCTGCACGAGGGCGCGGGGCTGGCACAGGAGCAGTGGGAGCAGCTGGCTGGTCTGGGCGCGGGTGTGGTCGAGGGCCGGGTCGGCGCTCGGAGGCCGAGGTGTCGCGGCGGGTGCTGAGCCCGCGCGTGCATGGCCTGGAGGGTCTCGCGGACGGTCGCGAGCGGTGCTGGCGTCTTCGCCGGGGGCGTGATTCAGGTGGTGCGGGCCTTGAGGTGGGCCCGCTCTCCCTGGGTGCCGAACAGGACGAGGAGTTCCACGGTGCGCTCGTCGTCGGGGCCGAGCCAGTGCGGCACATGGGTGTCGAACTCGGCGGCCTCACCGGGCTTGAGGATCACCCTCTCCTGCCCGAGGAGGAGGCGCAGCCGGCCGGCGAGGACGTAGACCCATTCGAAGCCCTCGTGGGTACTCAGCTGCGGCTCGGTGCCGGGCCGGGGCGGAATGAGGAGCTTGTGGGCCTGGACACCGCCGGGCCGGCTCAGCGGCACGAAGGTCATGCCGTCGCGGGTGACCGGTTTGAGGTGGATGCGCGGGTCCCCGGTGCGCGGCGCGCCGACGAGTTCGTCCAGGGGTACGGCGTAGACCTCGGCGAGCGGCAGCAGCATCTCCAGGGTCGGTTTGCGACCCCCGCCTTCGAGGCGGGAAAGCGTGCTTTCGTTGATCCCCGTCTGCTCGGCCAGGGCAGCCAGCGTCAGGCCGTGACGTCGGCGCAGGTCCCGCAGGCGTGGCCCGACCGCGGCCAGCCGGTCCTTCTTCCCGATGTGCTGTGCGGCGCTCATACCCACCAGCATGCTGAAACAGCATGAGGCTTTGCAACTCCAGCAGTGGCCATCGCAGTGTCGTACCGGCGGCCCGCCCGATTGCCCGGCGGCCCGCGAATGACCTGCCCTTTTCCCTTGATCTGCTGAGGACTGACCCCTGCGATGACGACGGAAACCGACGCGGTGGACCGCCGCGAGGACGCTTCGGACCCACGGCGCTGGTGGGCGCTGACGGTGATCTCGGTGGCGACGCTGATGGTGGTGCTGGACGCCTCCGTCATCAACATCGCCCTCCCGCACGCCCAGACCGACCTGGACATCAGCGACGCGAACCGGCAGTGGGCGGTGACCGCCTACGCCCTCACCTTCGGCGGTCTGCTGCTGCTCGGGGGGCGCGTCGTCGACTTCGTCGGCCGCAAGCGGATCTTTTTGATCGGCCTGGTCGGCTTCGCCGCCGCCTCCATGCTCGCGGGCATCGCCCCGAACGGGATGACGCTGTTCGCCGGACGCGCCCTGCAAGGCGTGTTCGCCGCCCTGCTGGCTCCGGCCGCACTGTCCCTGATCGCGGTCACCTTCACCGACCCACGCGAGCGGGCCAAGGCGTTCGGCGTCTACGGCGCCCTGCAAGGTGCGGGCGGTGCGGTCGGACTGATCGTGGGCGGCCTGCTGACCGAGTACACCAGCTGGCGCTGGTGCTTGTTCGTCAACACCCCCATCGCCCTCGCCGTGGCCCTGGCCGCCCTGCCGGTCCTCAAGGAGAGCCGCGCCGAGGGCCCTCGCCGCTACGACATCCCTGGCGCCCTGCTGGTCACCACCGGCCTGGTCGCCGTCGTCTGGGGCTTCACCCACGCCGCGGAAGCGGGCTGGAACACCCCGGCGACCTGGCTCCTGCTCGCCGCCGGCCTGGCGCTGCTGGCCTCGTTCGTCCTGGTCGAGCGGCGCACCGCCCACCCGTTGCTGCCGCTGCGCGTCATCTGGGATCGGGACCGCGGCGGCGCGTTCCTCGCCTCCCTGCTGATCGGGGCGGGCATGTTCGGCCTGTTGCTGTTCCTGACCTACTACCTCCAGGTCAACCTCGGCTACCAGCCGCTGCGCGCGGGGCTCTCGTTCCTGCCCTTCAGCGCCGGCATCATCGCCGCGGCCACCTTCGGCGCCCCGCTGGTCACCCGGCTCGGTCCGAAGACGCTGATGACGGCGGGCACGGCCGTCACCCTGGCCGGCACCCTGGTGTTGACGCTACTCAAGCCCACCGAGGGCTACCTGACCTTCGTGCTGCCCGCCATGATCCTGACCGGACTCGGTCTGGGCGCGTTCTTCGTCGCCCTGCCCAACACCGCCCTTGCCGGCATCTCCCCGTCCGACACCGGTGTCGCCAGCGCAATGATCAGCACCACGCAGCAGGTCGGCGGCGCAGTCGGCCCCGCCCTCCTCAACACCCTGTACGTCTCCGCCCTCACCGGGTTTCTCGCCGACCGCACCGGCGCCGTGTCGCAGGCGGTCCGGCTGGAGGGATACCTGCGCGGTTACCGGGTCGCCTTCTTCGCCAGCGCCGCCCTGTTCGCCCTCGCCCTCGCGGCCGCCGGCGTGCTCATCACCCGCCGCCGCACCAGCGCCGCCACCTCCTGACCACCCGCACCGAAAGGCCCCGCACATGAACAGCGCCAACGAGTCCGCCGCGTTCTGGGAGAAGCACTACGCCGGCATGGACGCGCAGTGGGGCACCAAGCCCAACGCCGTCCTCACCGCCCTGCTCGCCGACCTGGCCCCCACCCCGGGCACAGCCCTGGACCTGGGCTGCGGCCACGGCGGCGACGCACTCCGGCTCGCCGCCCAGGGCTGGGACGTCACACCCGTCGACGTCTCGCAGACCGCCCTCGACCGCGTGGCGGCAGCCGCTGCGGCCAGCGGCCTCACCGACCGGATCCACCCCCAGCAGCACGACCTCTCCGAGACGTTCCCCGACGGCACCTGGGACCTGGTCACCGCCACCTACTTCCACACCCCCGTCACCATCGCCCGTGAGAGCGTCCTGCGGCGAGCCGCCCAGGCCGTAGCACCCGGCGGGCGGCTGATCGTGATCGAACACGCCTCCACCGCCCCCTGGTCCTGGCAGGCCGGCCAGGACATCCACTACCCCACCCCCCAGGACGTCATCGCCTCACTCCGGCTCGACCACACCTGGACGGTCGAACGAGGCGACGCACCCCAGCGCCCCGCCACCGGACCCGAAGGACAGACCGCGACCGTCACCGACAACGTCATCGCCGTCCGACGCACCGGCTGACACGCACACGAGACCGAGCCGCAGCCCTCCTCCGGCCCCGCACCACGCCTGGCGTCCGCCGAAAGCACACCATGAAACCGGCGCCGCTTCACCCCGGTCCGTCGTCGTCCTCGTCCAGCTCCTGCGCGTCCAGACCGCGCAGCGGACGCAGGCGCCGGACACCGGGGTGGAGGCGGTGAAGCTGTAGCGGCCGAGCGGGTTCAGCTTGCGGTCCTCGTCGTCGAGGAAGAAGAACCGCTCCAGCTCCGGCCGAGTCGGCTCCTCATCGAACTTGCGTATGACGACGCCTGCTCGTCGGTCAGGAACTCCACTGGCATGAGCGTGAAGCTATCGGCGCCCGAAGCCGCTCAGGGAGCTTCCGCCGAACAACGCTGCCGGGCCTCCCATCTGTGCTGAAGGCCGTGATCACCGGCTTATGAGCGTCAACCCCGAAAGTTCGGGGCGCCGGTCAGGTCCCCGGTGCGGCACACCCGACGGGCGGCACGCCGGTGGACAAGGCGCCACCGGCCGACGGCCTGGCGACGCCGGGGGATCTGATCGGCAGTCAGCGCCGAAGGCCGATCACCCCACCGTGCTGACCGCCAGCGACGGGCCGGGGCGAGTTCTGCCATCCGTTTTCGCCGTATCTCGGATGCCCCTCTCCGTACATGCCGGCCGAGCCGCCCCGGGCCGCGGGGCGGCTGAGTCCCCTCCGCTCAGCCGACGTCGAACGCCTCGGCGACGGTCAGCGTGTCCTCGTACAGGTGCATGCGAACGATCCGGTTGTTCTCGACCGCCAGGTGCATGGCCACCGGTGTGGTGAACTCCTTGCCGCTGGCCGCTACGGTGTGCGTGAAGACCGCCAGCAGCACCACGTCACCACCGTCGACGATGAAGCGTTCCAGCACGACCTTGCTCCCGCCGTGCGCGAAGTGCGGCCACATCGTGGTGAAGTACGGCGCGACCTCCTCCCGGCGGGTACGGCGCCCGGTCCAGGGCAGCGTGTCACTGCCGGGTACGTGCCAGTCGATCTCCTCGGCGAACAGTTCCTGGATGCCGTCGGAGTCCTGCCTGCCGAGGCGCTCCACGAACTTCTCGGCCACGGTCCGCGAGGCCTGAGTGTCTGTTGCCATCGTTCTCGTCCTTTGTGCTTTCGTCTGCTTGAGGTGCCGGTCGGGCCTCAGCCCGGGAACAGGAAGTGCTTGTTCGGAAGTGCGGGACAGCCCTTAGAGCTGTGTGGCGCCGCCGTCGACGAACAGTTCCGCGCCGGTGGTGAAACTGCTTTGATCGCCGGCCAGGTAGAGGGCGGCGGCGGCGACCTCGTCGGGACGGCCGAGGCGGCCGAGCGGGGTCGGTGGGGCGAGCTCGGCCGCGGTGGGCTGATCGCCGTGCGGGAAGGCGGCGAGGAGCTCGTCCAGGCCGGAGGTCTCGACAGGGCCGGGGGTCAGGGCGTTGACGCGGATTCCGCGGCCGGTCAGCTCGGCGGCCCAGGTACGGGCGAGGCTGCGGATCGCGGCCTTGGTGGCGGCGTAGACGCCCAGGCCCGGAGTGGCCCGCAGGGCCGAGCTGGAGGAGAGCAGCACCACCGAGGCGCCGGCCGTCAGCAGCGGCAGCGCCTTCTGGACAGTGAAGACCGTGCCCTTGAAATTGATCGAGACGGTGCGGTCGTACTCCTCCTCGGTGATCGCACCGAGCGGGCCGTACTCCCCGACCCCGGCGTTGGCCACCACTATGTCCAGGCGGCCGCTGCGGTTCGCGATCTCGGCGAAGAGCCGGTCGAGGTCACCGAGGTCCGAGACATCACCCTGGACGGCGATGCCTCGGGCACCGACCTGCGCTACGGCGGCGTCCAGCTCGGCCTTACGGCGCCCGGTCAGGTAGACGGTCGCCCCCTCGGCGGCGAAACGGCGGGCGATCGCCAGGCCGATGCCGATCGAGGCCCCGGTGACCAGGGCGGTCTTGTCGTCCAGCTGCCCCATGAGATTCTCCGATCCTTGATGTAATCATTGTTGTTACACTTACGGGCGCAGAAGGCGACCTCCCCCGGTCAGGGGAAGTTGACGACCCCGGGCTTTTCAGGCGGCTTGCAAGACGTCCCGCAGCACGTCCTCCAGCGTGGTCTTGGCCAGTTCCCTGCGCAGGGCGGCCTCCACGTCGTCGTACACGGCGCCCATCGCCGGCCCGATGCCGTGGCCCACGACGCACTCAGGGTTCGGTGTCGCGCGGTGCAGGGCGAAGACCGGTCCCGGTTCGATCGCCTGGTAGACGTCGAGCAGGGTGATCGCCGCCAGGTCCCGCCCGAGCATCCAGCCCGCCCCCACCCCCCGCCGTGAATCGGCCAGGCCGGCCTTGCGCAACCCGCCCAGCAGACGGCGGATCACCACCGGGTTGGTGCTGACGCTCGTCGCGATCTGCTCGGAGGTGGCGACCTCGTGGCCGCGCCGCTGATAGAGCCCGATCCACGTCAGGGCGTGCGCCGCAATGGTCAGTCTGCTGTTCGCGCTCACGTCGGACTCCACCTCCCTCGTTCCTCCACTCCAGTCGTAACTGTAATTGTTACAGTGACGTACGGCAAGTTCTACGGTGCCGGCCGGACCGGCCCCCGGGAGGACGCCGAACCGTCAGCCCACACCCGCGCCGTCGGCCTGCGGAGTCCGAGGCGTCGTTTTGACCTTCAAGCTGCTTGAACGTCGACAATCGCAGGCATGGACGACACCGACGCGCTGATGAGCATCGGCGCTTTCGCACGCCGGGTGGGACTGGCGCCGAGCGCCCTGCGGTTCTACGACGACTGCGACATGCTGCGTCCCGCCTACGTGGACGCTGTGACCGGGTATCGCTACTACGCCCACGGCCAGCAAGCCCGCGCGGTCCTGGTCCGTCGGCTCCGCGAAGCCGGGATGCCACTGACCGATGTCCCAGTGGTACTCGACGGTACCCGCGAGCAGGCCCGCGCCATTCTGGAAGGGCACGCCGGAAAGGCACGCGAGACGGCGGCGTCGGCCCAGTCGGCAATCGAGGAGATCCTCCGCGATCTCCTGGGTGAGCGCCGGGTCACGGTGCGACTCGGCGGAGCGGAGCTGGCCAGCGCCGTACGCCAGGTCGCCCCAGCAGTGGCGTCCGCTCCTGTGCGGGAGGAGTTCCCGGTACTCGGCTGCGTCCTGATCGAACTCGAACGCCAGGAAGTGCGGCTGGTGGCCACGGACCGCTACCGTTTGGCGGTCCGCGCGTTGCGGCCCTCCTCTTTCGAGGGCGCCCCCTGTCGCGTCCTGGCCGGTGTCACGGAGCTGAAGGACATCGCGTCCTGGGCCATGCGCTTCCCAGAGATCGGCATCGAGGTGGAGCGGCAGAAGGTGCGGCTTCACGGCGACGGTGCGGAACGTGTCCTCCCCACCGTCGACGAGACGTTTCCCGACTACCAGATGATCCTGGACAGCCTGCCGGCCACCCGGCACCGGATCATCGCGGACCGGACCGCTCTTCGCGCGGCCGTCGCCGATGCCGGACACGACGGGCCACTCACCCTGCATACCGACGGGCAGCAGCTCATCCTCGCGTCCCGCGGACCGGTCATGTCCAGGCTTTCCGCCGTCTGCACAGGAGCGTCCGTGCGCATTGCCTTCGACCCGGGAGTGCTTCTTCCGGCGCTCGACGTCGGCGTCGGCCCCGACGTGCTGCTGGAAATCTCCTCGCCGGCCCAGCCCGTCGTTGTCCGCTCCGCCGACCAGGGCAGTTTCACCACCTTGGTCATGCCGGTCCGCGACACCTCGACGGACGCATGACACTTCGACCGATCGATCGAGAGAGCGAGATCATGGACCCGAGTAACCCCGTCGTCAGGCTGTGCTCCCAGGGCGTGCAGGCCGAGGCCGAAGGCCGGGACATCGACGCCCGCAGCCTTTTCGAGCGGGCCTGGGAGACCGCCGGTGATGACTACGAGGCATGTGTCGCCGCCCACTACCTGGCGCGGCACCAGCCGACGCCCGAGCAGACCCTGCACTGGAATCAGGAGTGCCTCAACCGTGCGGACCTGGTGGGCGACGACCGGGTTACGGGCTTCTACGCCTCTCTGCACGTGAACATGGCCAAGGCGTACGGGGATCTTGACGAGCCCGGCAGAGCACGCGAGCACTACCAGCTGGCCGCCGCCCACATCGATGAGGTTCCGCCAGGGCAGTACGCCGACTGGACCCGCATAGCCATCGCCGAGGGACTGCGTTCCAGCGGGGCAGCTGGGGAACGCCCCGCCGACGGTCTTCTGACAGCTCTGTTCACCACGTTCTGCGAACGTGGTGACTTCAAGGCCCTGGGGCTGGTCCTGCCCGCCTACCTCGCAGATCTCGGGACAGAGGACGATCGACTGCGGCTTGCTACGGCGTTGCACATGGTCCACGCCGCCCGGTGGCTGCCCGAAGACGAACAGAACACCCTCGGCAAGGCTATCGGCACCCTGACCAGTGCCGTCACAGCCGCCTGACCCGGCCCCCGCCCCCGGCTGTCAGGCTGCGGCAGCGCGTTTCTCCTCGGCCTCGAACTCGACGTCCGGGTGCGGGTCGAAGGCGGCGGGCCGCACCGTCAGCTCCGTGGTGGCGTAGCACCGCACGAAACCCGATTGGTCGGGCGCTGCCGGTTACGTGTGCACGGTGCAGGTCCGGAGGGCAACCTGTGGACGTTCGGCACCTACCGGGGCCCTTCGCCGGAGCAGGGCGCCGGGAAGAGACGAGAAGACCCCGGCCGGTGGGGCCGGGGTCCTGTGCCGGGGCGCGTGGTGCCTGGGGTCAGTGGCTGCCGGCGAGTTCGCCGGTGAGCTTGCCGTGGAGGTCGGCGCTCAGGTCGTTCAGCCCGGTGATGTCCACGGTCTTGCCGCGCTGGGCGTACTTGGTCTCGATCGCGTCCAGGGCGGCCACGGAGGAGGCGTCCCAGACGTGGGCCTCGGAGAGGTCGATGACGACCTTGTCCGGGTCGCCCGCGTAGTCGAACTGACCGACGAGGTCGTTGGAGGAGGCGAAGAACAGCTCTCCGGTGACCCGGTAGACGACCGTGGTGCCGTCGGGATCGAGGACGCTGCGCACGCGGGCGAGGTGGGCGACGCGCCGGGCGAAGATGACCATGGCGGTGATGGAGCCGATGACGACGCCGATGGCGAGGTTGGCGGTCGCGACCACCACGATCACGGTGATGGCCATGACGGCGATCTCGCCGGCGGGCATTCGCTTGAGCGTCTTCGGTGCGACGGAGTGCCAGTCGAAGGTGGCGAAGGACACCATGACCATGACGGCGACCAGGGCGGCCATGGGGATGTCGGAGACGACCGGGCCGAAGGCGATGCACAGCACCATCAGGAACACGCCCGCCAGGAAGGTCGAGACACGGGTGCGGGCGCCGGAGACCTTCACGTTGATCATGGTCTGGCCGATCATGGCGCAGCCGCCCATGCCGCCGAAGAAGCCGGTGACGATGTTGGCGATGCCCTGGCCGATCGACTCCCGGGTCTTGGAGGAGTGGGTGTCGGTGATGTCGTCGACCAGCTTCGCCGTCATCAGTGACTCCATCAGGCCGACCAGCGCCATCGCGAACGCGTACGGGGCGATCGTCGTCAGGGTGTCCAGGGTGAATGGCACGTCCGGCAGTCCCGGCACGGGCAGGGAGGACGGCAGGGCGCCCTTGTCGCCGACGGTCGGCACCGCGATTCCGGCCGCGACCGTGATGACGGTGAGGATGACGATCGAGACGAGCGGGGCCGGAATCACCTTGGTGACCTTCGGGAAGAACACCATGAGCGCAAGCCCGCCGATGATCAGCGGGTACACCGCCCACGGCACGTCGTGCATCTCGGGGACCTGGGCCATGAAGATCAGGATCGCGAGCGCGTTGACGAAGCCGACCATCACCGAGCGCGGCACGAACCGCATCAGCTTCGCCACCCCGAGCGCTCCGAGCGCGACCTGGATGACGCCGGCGAGGATGACCGCGGCGATCAGGTAGCCCAGGCCGTGCTCACGGTTGAGGGGGGCGATGACGAGGGCGACGGCGCCGGTGGCGGCGGAGATCATCGCGCGGCGGCCACCGACGATCGAGATGACCACGGCCATGGTGAACGAGGCGAACAGACCGATGGCCGGGTCGACCCCGGCGATGATCGAGAACGAGATCGCCTCCGGGATCAGGGCCAGAGCGACAACCAGGCCGGCCAGGACCTCGGTGCGCCAGACCTTGGGGTTGTTCAGCCAGTCGGGCTTGAGGCCGCGCAGTCGCACGGCGGGAGTCACAGCAGCAGAAGACAAGGAGACGCGTACCTGTCGTGCTCGGGCACACCGCCACATGGACCGGGGCGTGCGGGAAGGGGCGCGGGAGACCGGCCGGCATCCTGCGGGCGGCCCGAGGGCGGGCCGGGAAGTCGTGGAGGACGCGAGCCTCGGGGGCTGGGCGGTGCCCGGCCGGGCGGTCACATCCGAGGGCGAAGGATCACGGCGGGCAGGGGGCGGCGATCAGCGTCATGGGCTCGCGCACGCTTTCTCCTGCAAGAATCGGATCTTCGCCGGGGGCGCCATCGGCCCCGGAACGGCAGCAGCGGGGCGGCCGGGGCCGCCTCACCATCATCAACTCTACCCTAACGTTAGGGTAGAGGTTGGTCGGTCGCACGGGACGCGGCTCGCCACGACGGGAAGGGCCAAGGGCACGGACGTGGACGACACACACATGCAGATCGGCGAGGTCGCCGCACGGACGGAGCTGTCGCTGCGCACCATCCGGCACTACGAGGAGACCGGCCTGGTCATCCCCTCCGCCCGGTCCCAGGGCGGGTTCCGCCTCTACACCGAGACCGACGTCGCCCGGCTCATGGTGATCCGCCGGATGAAGCCGCTCGGCTTCACGCTGGAGCAGATGCGCCACCTCCTGGACGCCACCGACCGCCTGGACAGCGGCGACCCTCTCGATGCCGGCGAGCGCGAGGCGCTGCTGGAGCGGGTGCAGACCTACCGGCAGGCCGCCGCCGAGCAGGTGGAGAAACTGCGCGTCCAGCTGGAACGCGCCGAGGACTTCGCCGCCACTCTGAGCGCCCGCCTGGAGCAGAACACTCCGGCCCCCCGCGTCTAGGTTTTTGATCATGAGAAGCATCGCGAGCCGATCACCCACCTGCCCGGGTGCCGACCCGGCGGAGGCGCGTTCCTCGGCGAGCGGCCCGGTCATCCGCTCAACGCATCCGTTCACGGACCCGCCCGGCGACAGCGAGTTCGTCCCGCTCGGCCCCTGATCACCAGCCGGACACCCCGCCCGTGCAACAGCCGGCGGCCGAGGGCCGAACATCCCGCGCGTCGGTACGCACCCGACGTCCCACTGCACTCTCTGCGTGGTGCCTACTCGACCGCCCATCGCTGCTGTTCAGGCGTTACTGCATCCACTCGTACGCGTGATCGGAGACGAATTCGGCAAAAGCGCGCGGCGGACGGCCGGTCAGTTCGAGCACCGCGGTGCTGACCTGGTCTTCGCGCCCCTCCTTGATGCCGCGCTCGACGGCGGCAAGCGCGGCAGCGAACTCGGTCGGCATTCCGGAGGCGCGGTAGGCGGCAGCCTGTTCCTCCTCCGTAATACGCTCCACCCGAACCTGCCTGCCGGTCCGCGCGGTGATGATCTGCGCGGCCTGTGGGTAGCTCATCCCGTGCGGTCCGGTCATCAGGTAGTCGCTTCGAGCGTCCACCCCCAGGTCGGCCAACAGCGCGGCAGCACTGGCCGCGATGTCCCGCGCATCGACCCACCCCAGCTTGCCGTCACCGGCTGCGGTGCGGATCTCGCCGAGTCGATGGATCCCCTCGGCCAGGGGGTGCGGGCGCAGGAAGTTCTGCATGAAACCGGACGCGCGGAGTACGACACCTCCGGGCTGAGCCTGAACCCGAGCGGCCACCTCCACAGCGCTGGGCGCATTCGGCAGCACAACGGCGGAGCCGAGCATCACGAGTCGCCGGACACCGGCTCGCTGCGCTCGGCACAGGAAGGGGTCGACCAGCGGCAGCGGGTCCACGCTCTCCACCGGCGGAAGCAGGAAGACCCGGTCCATCCCGTCGAGCGCGGGTCCGAATGTGGTCGGGTCACTCCAGTCGAAGCGGATCGCATCAGGATCGGCCGCGGTCGGGTGCCGGCTGGCTTCCCGAGCCCGCACACCGGCGTTGCGGAGCTCCCGCACCAGCGTCCTGCCCGTCCTGCCGGTGCCTCCGGTCACCAGCACCCCGGCCATCAGACGTCCTCCCTTTCCAGCGAGTCGATCAGCCCGGCGAGACCCCCGGCAGCGGCGGCCGCCGACAGCGGGCTCCAATAGTCCCGGAACAGAGCGATCAGCCCGTCGTGGACCGTGAGAACCACGATGTAGTCCAGGCGGTAAGGCCGGGAGGTGGCCACGGTGCGGCCGGTGGCCGTCCACTCCACGACGACGGTGTTCGTTCGATCCGTGGGTCGCACGGTAAGTGCGGTCACCTCCTTCATGTCCATCAGCTCCGGATAGTGGGCGAGGTAGGCACGTACCTCCTCACGTCCGCGGAGAACGCGGGGGGAACTCCCGGCTGCGAAGGGGAATTCCGCAATTCCGTCGGACGCCCACAGATCTGCTACGGCATTCATGTCTTTGACCAGCATCAGATCGATCATGCGGCGAAAAGTTTCCTCAGGGGTCCAGGACACCATTTCTCCTCGTAGTCAACAGACCGGCCATACCACCCTGCACAGCAGATGCGTGGGCGCGGAACGGACAGCTGAGCCCCGGACCGACAGTGCGAGGCTCAGCCGTCCCTGCTGTGACAGGATGAAAGAATGAGCAGTCAGGAACTCGCAGCCTTTCTCCGCCGGCGCCGCGAGGAACTGCGACCGGAAGATGTGCCCGTCGAAGCGACGTCTCCACCAGGCCGGCGCGCCCGTCGCACACCTGGACTGCGGCGCGAGGAGGTAGCCGCCCTGGCACAGGTGTCGGTGAGCTACTACGAACGGCTGGAACAGGCACGGGCACCCCGGCCCTCACCGCAGGTGCTGGTCGCGCTGGCGACGGCCCTCCGGCTCACCGAAGCGGAGCGTGACCATCTGGCCCGCCTGGCCGGACAAGTGCTGCCGGCAGCGAACGGCGGCGCGGCGGAGCGCGTACCGGAGGAGGCCCAGCAGCTACTCGGCAGACTTGACGGCATCCCTGCCTACATCGTCAACGACCGGCAGGACATCGTCGCCTGGAACGCAGCAGCCGCAGCTCTGATCACCGACTTCTCCCGTCTCACACCTGACGAGCGCAACGTCACGCGCTTGTCGACGAGATTCCGTGCCACCCTCTGCACCGGCGCGCCCGGTTCGGAATCCGATTTCTCTCGGCAGGCAGCCGCTCAATTGCGCGCAGCCGACGTTCGGCACCCCACGGACAACGTACTCGCAGAACTCGTCAACGAGTTCGCAGCCCACGATCCAGATTTCGCGAGCAACTGGCGTAATCACACTGTGCACCCCATGCCCAGTGTGCGAAAAATCCTGCGTCACCCCGTACGGGGCGAAATGGAGATAGACCGGCACACCCTCGGTCTGCCCGGCTCGGGCTTTTCCTTGGTGATGTACACAGCAGAAGCCGGCAGCCCCAGCGCCGCTGCGCTGAAGAGCCTTTGACCGCCGCCGCTACGGAGGCAACCGCGTCCGCCGAGGTTGGGCCGCGCAGGTGGAACCGTGGCCTCGGGACGGAGAGCTGCCCACTCCGGAGCTTCAGGCGCGTGTTTCAAGTGACGAGTTGGTGCATGTCAGCGGGTGAGGTGTCATGCCAGGTGGATGGCATGATCCCGCTGTGGCGATCATGGTCGATCGGGCGGTGCCGGTGCCTCGGTTGTCGGGAAACGGGAATCAAGGGGGTGAGCGTGAACCCTGGGCCGGAGAACAGCCACGCCTTGCTGGGAAGGCGGTCCCCCTCTGCGGCGCGGGTCAGCGCTGCGATGTGGATTCGGCCGCGGACAAACCCTCCGGTGCCGTGCCGTCGGTGACGCTCAGGTCCTGAGTTCCTACGACGGACAGCAGTTCCAGCTGCTCGGCTCCCCGGCTTCCGGGCGGCGCGGTGAACCACAGCAGGCGTTGGCGTCCGTCCTCGCTGAGCAGGTTGTGACAGTCGAGTTCGATGATGCCGAGCGTGGGGTGGACGATCTTCTTGTGGTCCATGCGGCGCACCGCGACGTCGTGGGTGTCCCAGAGAGCTGCGAACTCCTGGCTACGGCGGCGTAGCGCGGCGACCATCTTCGTGGCCTCCGCGTCCCGGCCGTGCCGGGCGGCCGCCGCCTGGAGGTCGGCCACGAAGACCCGGGAGTGGTGCGGGTGGTCCTCGACCGGGTACCTCTCGCGCGCATGAGGGTCGGTGAACCAGCGGTACACGAAGCTGGCCGCCGGGCCGCGGTGCGCCGGGGACGTGCCGAGCAGGTTTCGGGCCAGGTCGTTTTCCACCAGGGTCTCGTGCAGGTCGGTGATGACGCGCGCGGGGGTGTTGGACAGCCGGTCCAGGAGCCCGAGAAGCGCGGGCTGCACGTGTGCCGATGGTCCGTGTGCTGACGGCGGGACCGGCCGCTCGGCCAGGTGGAACAGGTGGTCGCGCTCGTCGCCGTTCAGGCGCAGGGCTCGGGCGAGGGCGGCCAGGGTCTGGGCCGAGGGCTGCACGCCGTTCTTTGCGCTGCCGCGCTCCAGCTCCGTGTAGTAGTCGGCCGACAGCCCTGCCAGCTGCGCGACTTCCTCGCGGCGCAGCCCGGGAACGCGCCGGCGCGGGCCTTGGGGCAGACCGACCTCGGCGGGTCGGACGCGGTCACGGCGTGTCCTGAGGAAGGCACCGAGCTCTGGAAGGTTCACCCCTTCATGGTCGCTCGCGCGCCGAGCCGTAGCCAGGGGGTGGCATCCCCTGGGTAGACGCAGCCCTGGCTAGGGGTGGGGGACCGGCCGATTGTGGAGGACGCAGCAGGGCGACGGCGAGACCGCGACCCGACACGCATCCACCACAGGAGTCAGTAATGCCTATCCCCACTTCCCTCGACGGGCTCGCTGCCCCGGCCCGGCCCTCCACCTCACCCCGTGTCGCGATCGTCACCGGCGGCTCACGCGGCATCGGCCACCGGACCGTCGGCCGGCTGGCCGCCGACGGGTACGCCGTCGTGGTCGGCTATGCCGGCAACCAGGACGACGCCGAAGCCGCCGTGAAGGAGGCCGCCGCCGTCGGCAGCGTCCGGGCGCTCGCGGTACGCGCCGACGTCGCCGACGAACACGCCGTCGCGGCTCTGTTCGACGCGGCCGAGGCAGAGTTCGGCGGTGTCGACGTCGTCGTGCACGCAGCCGGGCGGGCGCACACGGCGCCGATCGCCGAGCTGGACCTGGCCGTCCTGGACGATCTGCACCGCACCAACATCCGCGGCACGTTCGTCGTCGTCCAGCAGGCCGCCCGTCGTGTGCGCCCCGGCGGGGCGATCGTGACGTTCTCCACGTCCGTGGTGGGGCTGGCCTTCCCGGGCTACGGCGCGTACGCCGCCAGTAAGGGCGCGGTCGAGGCGCTGACGCTGATCCTGGCCCGGGAGCTGCGGGGCCGGGACGTCACCGCCAACGCCGTCGCGCCCGGCCCCACGGCCACCGACCTGTTCCTGGACGGAAAGGACGAGGAGACCATCGCCCGTCTGGCCGCCCTGCCCCCGCTGGAGCGCCTCGGCACCCCGTCCGACATCGCCGAGGTCGTCGCGTTCCTGGCCTCCCCGGCCGGCCACTGGATCAACGGACAGGTCGTCCGCGCCAACGGCGGAATCGTCTGAACCGCCCGCAGCCACCCCATCGATCGACGAAAGGCCCTGTCATGAGGAACGACGGCACCGGAAAGGCCATCCTGGTCACCGGGGCCTCCAGCGGCATCGGGGCGCTGTCCGTGCGTGCGCTGGCCCTCGCCGGGCACACCGTGTACGCGGGCATCCGCCAGATGGCGACCCGTAACGCGACCGCGGTGGCCGACCTGGCGCGCTACGGCACCGACCACCAGGTCGACGTGCAGGCCGTCGAGCTGGACGTCACCTCCGAGGACTCCGCCGACGCCGCAGTCGACCGGATCCTCGCCGAGCGCGGCAGGCTGGATGTGGTCGTGCACAACGCCGGGCACATGGTCCTGGGCGCCGCCGAGGCGTTCACCGCTGAGCAACTCGCGGAGTTGTACGACGTGAACGTCCTGGGCACGCAGCGCGTCAACCGCGCCGCCCTGCCGACGTTGCGTGAGCAGGGCTCGGGGCTGCTGGTGTGGATCGGCAGCTCCAGCACCCGCGGCGGCTGCCCCCCGTTCCTGGCCCCGTACTTCGCCGCCAAGGCCGCGATGGACGCCCTGGCAGTCAGCTACGCCGCCGAGGTGCTCCCGTTCGGCATCGATACCGCGATCGTGGTGCCCGGTGCGTTCACCACCGGCACCAGCCACTTCACCAACGCCGGCGCCCCCGCCGACGCCGACCGTGCGGAAATCTACGAACGGCGTCACCGCCCCCTGATGGGCGATCTGAGCAAGCGCCTGGGCGCACTCGTCCCTTCGGACGCCGATGTGACCGACGTCGCTGAGGCCGTCGTGCACCTGGTCGCGATGGCACATGGCACTCGGCCGCTGCGCACCCACATAGACCCCAGCCGAGACGGCAGCGAAGTCGTCTCCGCGGTCGCCGACCGCGTCCGCGCCGACTTCTTCCGCCGCCTCGGACTGGACAGCCTGCTCACCGCAGGCAGCTCCCTGTAACGCCCCACTGAGAGAAGGAACGACCAGCCATGCCTTTCGCGAACTTCAAGGTCCCCGAGAAGACCCTCACCCCGAAGCAGAAGGAGGAGATCGTCACCCGCACCACGGAGCTGTACGTCGAGATCTACGGCGAGCGCGCCCGCAACAACACCATGGTGCTGGTCGAAGAGGTCGCCGACGGCGGCTGGGGCATCTCCGGCAACGTGCTGACCCTCGCCATGCTCGGCGAGGCGACACCGACCGACACCAGCGACGCCTGACCGCACCGGCCGCCATCCGGCCAGGACAGCACCTCGAAACCGCCGGCCGCCGGGTCGAGCGTCCGGCCGCACGGCCTCGCTCATCCGGAGGCCGGTGAGATCGGCGAAGCCCTTCATTGCGTCCCCGTACTCGATCGGTCGGCGATGTCCACCGGGGTGCGGGGACGTGGCACGGCAGCGGCCGGCAGGTCGAGCCGCTTGTCCAGGTCCAGGCGGAAGGTGCCGTACGGGTTGACGTTCGGCCAGAACAGCGCGGTCAGCCCGCGCCGGTCCTGCTCGCTCAGATTCTTCGCCCAGGCCGGCTCGGCGAGCACCTACTGACCGTCACCCGGGCGATCGCAGAGGTGCGCACGCTCCTAGCGGAGCGGGTGCGCGGTTCCCGACCGTCCTGGCCTGCGCCTTCGGACGCTGACGGATGTGTGTGCCTACGCCCAGTCCGAAGGCGTCGAGCCGCGTGTGGACGCACCGAGATCCAGGTTCATCCTGCGCACTGCGCGGGCCGGGCACCGGAGCAGCTGAGCGGCCTGCTCGGCCCGTGCGGCCGACTACGGCGCTCAGCCTCCGCCGCTCCCGATACGGCCCAGCACGGCGCGGAACCGCTCCCGTCCCGCTGTCACGCCGGCCTCCCACAGACCGGCGGCGTCGCCGGTCGCAGAGCGGGACTGAAGCCGCTGCTCCTCGGCGCCGAAACCGGCACCCACCAGGTTCTGGTCCAGCATCCCCATCGCGGTGAGCGCCGCGTGGCCGCAGGCCAACGCGTCACCGGCATCCCCGGTGCCGTTGGCCAACAGGGCGTGCCGCAGGACGAGGGCACCGAAGAAGGCGTAGGTGTCAGCGACGTCGGTGATCGCCTCCTCGCCCGGCTGAAGTTCGGGGAACCGCTCCAGCACCCTTACTCGCTCAGCAGCGTCGGCCAGCGGCTGGCCTGTATGCCAGAGGTCCCGTACGGACCGCACGCAGAAGTGCACGTCGGCCTCCCGCCCGGGCACCCCCGCCCGCAGGCCTACGAACAGCGGCACCATGCGCCCGGCGCAGGCCGCGACGTACAGACGGAGCACGTCGCCGCCGCTGTCGCGCAGCGCCTCCGCGACAGCCTCCTCCACCAGCGTTCGCATGCCACACCCGCTTCTTTCTTCAGCCCCTGGCGACGGCCTTCGGTCGCGCGCTGCCACGTGCGTGCCAACCTCCAGCCCGGACATCGTCGCAGGACACTGCCTCGTGCTGAGCGGGCCCCGGCCCGGCGCGAAGACTTGACGCAGGTCAGGTGTGCTCCTGTCGCGCCCCGGGCCAGCTGGACCGCTCAGGCAGGCAGTCCGCCACCGGGCCGCCCCCGCGGAGCGGCGCGGCACTCCGGTCGTGAGAGCCCGGCCGTCCCGGGCGGCGCAACGTACCGACGGACGTGTCGGTAACATTCGATAAGATGCCGACACTCGCGTCGTCAAGTTCAGGCAAAAGGCGACGTGTCCCGTCCGGCGTGCCCTCATCCCCTTCATCGCTCGGAGAGTTCCGTGTTCCTTGCCCTACGCGATCTGCGCTTCGCCCGCGGTCGCTTCGCCCTGATGGGCGCGGTGGTCGCGCTCATCGCCGTGCTCGGCGTCCTTCTGTCCGGACTCGCCTCCGGTCTGGCGGATGCCGGTATATCCGGCCTGCGCGCGCTGCCCGTAACCCACATGGCCTTCGACGAGAAGGCGACCAGCGAGCAGTTCTCCCGTTCGACCGTGGAGCAGGAGGACTGGCAGGCGTGGGCCGAGGCGCCGGGGGTGAAGCGGGCGGAGCCGTTCGGGAACACCCTGGCCAATGCCCAGGTGCCCCAGGGCGCCAAGAAGGGCGAGCAGGTCAACCTCGCCGTCTTCGGCATGGCACCGGACTCCCCCCTGGCCCCCGGCCCCGCCGAGGGTGCGGGCCTGGAGGAGGGAAGCACGGGCATCGTGATCACCCGGGAGATCGCCGACCTCGGTGTGGAGGTCGGGGACGTCCTGACGGCGGACAGGAGCGAGGTGCCACTGAAGGTGGTCGGCCTGGTCGACGAGACCGTCTCCTACGGGCACATCGGCGTCGCCTACACCGACCTCGACACCTGGCGTCACCTCCACTACGGCCTGCCGGGCGAGCTGCCCGAGGCCGCGCGCCGGCAGGCCACGGCCGTCGCCCTGACCCTGGAACCGGGCGCCGACATCGCCGCCGTGGAGAAGGCGACCGCCACCCGCGCCGACACCAAGGAGACCACCTTCGGCGCGTCCCCCGGCTACACGGCCGAGTCGAGCACCATGGCCCTGATCAAGGGCTTCCTCTACGCCATCTCCGCCCTGGTCGTCGGCGCGTTCTTCACCGTCTGGACCGTGCAGCGCAAGGCCGAGATCGCCCTGTTGAAGGCGCTCGGCGCCCCCACCGGGTACATCCTGCGCGACGCGCTCGCCCAGGTCGTCGCCGTGCTCGTCGGCGCCACGGCCGCCGGCACCGCTGTGGGCCTGGCCCTGGGCAGCGCGATGATCGGCAAGGCCCCCTTCTCCCTCTCCGCCCCGGCCATCGCCACCTCCTCCGGCCTCCTCATCGTCCTCGGGACGGTGGGCGCCGTCGTCGCCGTTCGCCGCATCACCGCCGTCGATCCCCTGACCGCTCTGGGAGCCACCCGATGACCACACCCACCACCGACCACCAGGCCGCAGCGAACACCGCGGGCTCCGGCGGACTGCGCCTGGACGACGTCACCCTCACCCTGGGGGACGGCGATGCCGCCGTCACCGCCCTGGACCACGTCGGCCTGACCGTCGCCCCCGGCGAGTTCGTCGCCGTCGTCGGCCCCTCGGGATCCGGCAAGTCCAGCCTCCTCGCCGTCGCCGGCGGCCTCCAGCGGCCCACCTCGGGCACCGTGCACCTCGCCGGCACCGAACTGACCGCCCTGTCGGACAAGGAACGCACCGCCGCACGCCGCCGCCACATCGGCTTCGTCTTCCAGCAGTCGAACCTGCTGGCCTCCCTCACGGTCAGGGAACAGCTCCTGCTGCCCCTGCACATCGACGGCCGCCTCGACGCCGCCGCCCGGGCCCGCGCCGACGAACTCGTCGAGGCGGTCGGACTCACCCACCGCGCCGGCTCCCGCCCGCACCAGCTCTCCGGAGGCGAACGCCAGCGCGCGGGCCTGGCCCGGGCCCTGATGGCCTCCCCCGCCGTCCTGCTGGTGGACGAGCCCACCTCGGCACTGGACCGGGTGCGCTCGGCCGAGGCGGTACGGCTGATCTCCGAGCAGACCCACGAGCGCGGCACGGCCACGGTCATGGTCACCCACGACACGGCGATAATGGACGCAGCCGACCGGGTCCACGAGATGGTCGACGGCCGCTTGTCCTGACCGACCGGCGGCCGTGGGCCGGAACCTCGCTCCCGGCCCCGTCCACCCTCCAGGAGCCCGCCCCGCATGCCGAAGATCAAGGCCTCCACCGTCGCCGAGCACCGCGCCCAGCAACGCGAGGCACTGATCGGGGCCGCAATCGACATCCTGGTCAACGAGGGTGCCACCGCCGTCACGCCGGCGGCGGTCGGCGCCCGCGCAGGCCTGGCCCGCTCCAGCGTCTACCAGTACTTCGACTCCTCGGCAGCCCTCCTTGCCACCATCACGGAAGAGGCCTTCCGCCGCTCCGACGAGGCACTCGCCCGCGCCCTGGCCACCGCGAACGGGCCGCTGGAACGCGTCGAGGCGTTCTTCAGGGAAAGCCTCCGCCTCGGCGCCGAAGGCGCACACCGGCCCGCCGCCGCCCTCGTGAACGCCGGCCTCCCTCCCTCCTGCCAACAGCGGCTGATGGAACTCCACCTGGAACAGGTCGAACCGTTCCGCGCCGCCGTCCGGGAGCTCGGCGCCCCCGAGCCCGCCCTCACGGCCGACCTGATCGCCGGAATGCTGCACACCGCCCTGGCCGCCGTCGACAACGGCGCCCCACTCGACACGGTCACGGAACGGGCTCTCGCCCTCGTACGCCGCTGCCTCACCCCGGCCGACAGCACGGCTCACCCCTCGCGACCAGGGCACTGACACCCTCGTCATCACTCCGAAGCACCGGCCCGCCGGCAGGACGTGTTCGAGGCTCCGACGGGCCGCGTCGCCGGACGGTTCACAGGGATTCCTGGCCCCGGTTCCTGCCGGACGCCGACAGCAGGGATGACCTTCGGTGAGGGCCGCCGGCTGCGCAGGAGGCGGCCGACGCCCTGGAGTCGAGGCAGGCGCCGCCTCCCGTGCCTCGCGCACGCGCACCCCCTACGCCTCCGCTGCGCGCTCCACGGTCACCCGCGGCGTCGCCGAGGCGAGGGAGGCGGGCCGTGCCGGCATGCCCGCGGGACCGACGCTTCGTGAGGTCCGCCGATCCGGCCGCAGGTTCTGGAGGCCCCCACCGCTTGCTGCCGCCGCCGCGCCACCGGTACCCACCACCCCCAGGAAAGTTGCGTTCCGCGAACTTTTGCGTGGCACGCACTTTCTGTTAGCGTGCAGGGCATGAGTGGACTTCGGGAACGGAAGAAGGAAGCCACGCGCACAGCGCTGAGCTGGGCCGCGATCCGGCTCACCATCGAGCACGGGTGGAATGCGGTCAGGGTCGAGGACATCGCCGCAGCGGTAGGCGTGTCTCCGCGCACCTACAACAACTACTTCTCCAGCAAGGCCGAAGCGATCGCCTTCCGCTACCTCGAGCGCTCCTTGCGGCTCGCGGCCGAGCTGCGCCACGGACCGTCCGGTGAGCCCTTGTGGGAGGCCATCACTCGCGCGGCACTCCGACAGCTGGAACCTGGTCCCGAGGTGGAGCACATGCCGCCTCAGGCGCCCGACGAGTGGGCGGTCGGCCTGCGGGTGATGTTGGCCGAACCCGCACTGGAGGCCGAGATGCTGCGTGCGAGCAAGATCGCGGAAAAGGAACTCGCCGCGGCGATCGCCGACCGTACGGGCACGGATCCCGGGTCCGATCTCTACCCCCGCCTGGTGGCCGCGAGCGTGATGGCCGCCAACAACGTCGCCCTCGAGCTGTTCGTGCAAGGCGGCACCGGCGAGCCGATCGAGGTTCTGCTTCCCCGGGCCCTGCGCATGGTGGCCACCGGACTTCCCACTCCGTAGGTCCCTCCTTTCCGCCGCGAGCAGGGGCCGCCACCTGCAGCCCCTACCCCTCCATTCCCTAGAAGGGTGATTTGTCATGCTTGATGTAGTAATTGTCGGTGGCGGTCCGAACGGGTTGATGCTCGCCTGCGAGCTGGCACTGGCCGGGGTGCGTCCGGTCGTGCTGGAGCGTCTCACCGGCCCGAAGACCGAGCCCCGGGCGAACGGTCTGGTCGGTCAGGTGGTCCGCATGCTCGACCGACGCGGTCTGCACGCACGCATCAGCGGAGGCAGCGAACCTCCCCGGCCCGCGTCCCGCTACATGTTCGGCGCGTTCACGCTGGACCTCACAGGTCTCGACGACAACCCTGTGTGCCTCCTCCCGGCGCCGCAGGAGCAGATCGAAACGGTCCTTGCCGAACGCGCCGTGGAACTCGGCGTCGACCTCCGCAAGGGGCAGGAGATGGCCGAGTTTCACCAGGACGACGACTCGGTCCGGATCACCCTTGCCGACGGTGAGACTCTCACCGCCCGTTACCTCGTAGGGGCTGACGGGGGTCACAGCACGGTGCGACGCCTGTCCGGCATCGGCTTCCCCGGCGTGACCACGGACGACTTCGTCACCCGCACCGCGAACGTGTCCGTGCCGGACGAACGCCTGGACCCCGACGGCAGCCTGCGCGTCCCCGGCTACGGGAGCCTGCCACCCCTGCTGTACGTACGCACGGAGCACGGCACGATCACGTGGGGCCTGCTGCCCGGCCGGGTGCCCATCCTCAACACCACCGAAACCTGCGGGCCGGACGAGCACACCACCCCGATGACCTTCGAAGAGATGATGGCGAGCGCCGAACGCGTACTGGGCGTGCCCGTCCCGCTGGGTCCGCCCCAGGGAGAGGGACCGCACCTGCTTCGACGACTTGTCGGCGGAAACACCCGACTGGCAGAGCGCTACCGGGACGGACGGGTACTGCTGCTGGGCGACGCGGCCCACGTGCACTCGGCGATCGGCGGCCCGGGACTCAACCTCGGCCTGCAGGACGCGGTCAACCTCGGTTGGAAGCTGGCCGCCACAGTGCGAGGGTGGGCCCCCGAAGGTCTGCTCGACACCTACGACGAGGAACGCCGACCTGTCGCGGAACACGTCGTTGCCTCGACCCTGTCCCAGTCGGCACTGATGCGCCCCGGACCGGAAGTCAGTGCCCTGCGGACCGTCTTCGGCGACCTGCTCGCCTCACCTGGCGGCACTGAACGCATCGCCCACCTGCTCGCCGGCACCACCGAGGGCTTCGCGCCCGACCTCGTGGTCCGCACCGGCGCAGGCACCCGTCGACTGGCCGACTTGACGACCACCGCCCGGCCCCTGCTGTTGGACCTGAGCGGCGACTTCGCCGGAGCCGCGAAGCCCTGGCGCGACCGGGTCGATGTCATAAGCGGCAGGGCAGAGGGCACGAGCGCGACCGGCTTGCTGCTACGCCCCGACTGCCACGTAGCGTGGACCGGATACGAGCCGGACGCCGTCAGCGGTCTGCGAGCCGCGCTGCGCCAGTGGTTCGGCGGCCCGCTGAGCGACGCCCACGAGCCGGAGCTGGTCAGCGGCTGAGCTGGGTCATCGGAGAAACGGTGGCCGTGTAGGCGACCCTGACGATCCGGCCACAAGGGTCACGGTCCAGCGCGTCGTAGGCGCGAACCTGCCGAAGCTCAGTGGTGAAGACCGTGACGCCGGCCTCTTCCTCTAGTGACCTGAGTCGGAGATTCGCTGGCAGTAGCTGGCGACCTTGTCGAGGATCTCGTCGGCGGGCTTGGTGGGACCACCCCCGCGGGTGCGGGGAGCAGCCTTGCGTGTCGGTCTCCGCTGCCGCCAGGTCGGAACCATCCCCGCGGGTGCGGGGAGCAGCTGTTTGGCCAGCCCTTCCAGGGCGGTGGCCAGGGACGGGCCTTGACCCCTGATGTTGGACACACGAGACACTGGATCCTGAGGATCTGAGCACGGACATCTCGTGGTCATCAAGAACTATCCGCCGCAGTTCAAGGCGGACGCGGTCGCGCTGTGCAAGTCGCGGCCGGAAGCGACGATCAGGGCAGCGGCGACCTCGTCGGTGGCGGCGCGCGCCCGCGCGATCAGGTCACGGAAGCGGTGCAGATCCACGGGCCCCGGATCCACGGTCAGGAGGTAGCCGCCCGCCTGTCGGTCGAGGCGCACGTCCTCGGCGTCGCCGAGGACACGGCGTAATCGGCAGAGGTAGCTGTACAGGCTGCCACGGGGCTCGCGCGGAGGGCTGTGTCCCCGACCCGGTAAGTGAGTTCGTCTACCGGGACGTGGTGGTTGGCCTCGACGACCAGAACCGCGAGGACACACCGCTGGCGGACGGGACCGAGGTCGACCGATCTGCCGGCAATGCATGCCTCGACGGAGCCGAGCACGCCCAACTCAGTGTCCATCCGTTTCTCCTCCCCCGGCCGCACATGCTATCCAGCGCACGGCATGACCAGCGGGCCAAGGATTCCCCAAGGTTCGCACAAGATCGGCCATTCAGTATCGAGCCGCTCCCCGACGAACGCGGGGGATTTCCGAGAACTGAAGGAGCGAAACAGTGAACCGACTCACGAGTGCGGCCCTGACAGGTGTGCTGCTGGCGGGCGGCGTCATGGCCGTCGCACAGCCCACCCAGGCGGCGCCGGGCGATGTGGTGGCCGTCGACGCACCGGCCGTCGCGAAGCCCGCCGGCAAGACCAGCAAGTACTACTTCCTCTTCGACAAGAACTGGTCCGACCCCACCAAGTCGCGGCTGTACTACATGAAGAGCCAGCCGGGCAAGGACCGGAAGGTCGACGACTGGCGGGCCGGATCCGGCAACGGCAGCACGAACGAGTGCGCCAAGAACGCGGGATGGCTGCCCACCGGGACGTACAACGTCGGCAAGCAGACGACGAGGAAGAACGGCGGGAAGAAGGGCATCAACGGCTACGCCATCCCCGTCTCCAACAAGTGGTGCAAGCCGAAGCCCGGCCAGCGCAAGGTCGTGCGCGACGCGCTGTTCATCCACAGCGAGATGCTCCCCAACGGCAAGCAGGGCAGGAAGACGAACGGCGACAGCCCGTACCGCTGGGACGGAGCCGGGGACTACTACTCCCTGGGCTGCATCAAGCTCTCGCCCAAGGACATCATGGAGCTGTTCCGCACCGCGAACAAGCACGGCTGGCCGAAGCAGCTCAAGGTCGTCAACTGAGCACCGCCCAAGTCCGGACAGGGCGCGTGCCCCCTGTTCGGCTCCTTGCGCCCCACTCGGCTACCCGGACATCCGGAAGGAACCACAGCGAATGAAGCCCACCAGGCTCCTGGCCTCCGTCGCCCTCGCATCGTCGCTCACGGCCGGCGCGGTCCTGCCTGCCGTCGCTAAGCCCGCCGCACCGCACACGACCGCAGCGGCTGCCGCCGCGGAGACCACCGCCATACCGTCGGCCCAGGCGTCGGCGAAGAAGATCGCCAAGAACAACGGCATCAGACTGCTCAACCACCACGTCAGCGGAGTGAAGGACGCCCGCTCGACGGCGAAGGCCAACATCAGGGACGCCGCGCGCGGCAAGAAGGCGTACACAAGCAGGTACGCCCACCCGCGGGGCGCCAAGGTCGCGCTGAACGCGAAGATGCTCCACGCCATGCAGCAACTGAACGCGAAGAAGCGGTTCACCTTCCGCGTCACGGCGATCGCCGGCAGCAAGCACTCGTCGAACTCGGCCCACTACAAGGGGCGGGCGTTCGACGTCGACATCGTCAACGGCTCGCACGTCTCCACCCGTGGGCCCGGCCTGACCAAGGCGAAGCGTCTGATGAAGGCGTGCAAGTCGTACGGCGCCAAGCTCGTACTGGGGCCGGGCCACAGCGGGCACAGCACCCACGTCCACTGCCAGTGGTGACGCGGGTACGCGCCCACGCCTGAGGAGCTCGCCGACCGCCGCCGGAGCCACCGGCGGCGGTTCGGTGCCGTGCGACCGCCCGCGACCCGCAAGCTCGACAGGCGTCAGCGCAGCGCCCGGTAACCCGGGCGGATCACCTCGTCGATCAGACGCTGCCGCTCCCGCAGCGGCAGGAACGCCGCCTCGGCCGCCGCGACCGTGAACTCCTCGAAGACCTGTAGCCGAACGTCTCCGCCATGTGCACGAACTCCAGGCTCATGTTGGTCCCGGACACCAGGCGGTTGTCGGTGTTCAGGGGAGACGCGGAGGCCGAGGCGGCGCAGCAGGTCGATGGGGTGGGTGTCGCACGACTTCGCCGCGCCCGTCTGGAGGTTGGAGGTTGGAGGTTGGACAGACCTCCAGCGCGATGCGGCTGTCGCTCACGTACGAGGCGAGGTGGCCGAACGTGGCCGTGCCGTCGTCGTGGACCGTGATGATGTCGTCGGTGATGCGCACCCCGTGGCCGATGCGCTCGGCGTCGCAGGCCTGCACCGCCTCGTGGATCGACTCGGCGCCGACCGCCTTGCCAGCGTGGATGGTGGCAGTTGTGGCGCTTGAGGTCCTGGAACGCGGGCAGGTGCCGGGTCGGCGGGTCGCCGATCTCGCCGCCCGCGATGTCGAAGCGCGCGACGCCGCGCTCGCGGTGCTCGACGGTCAGCAGGGGTTGGCAGAGGCTCAGTGACGCGAACGGGCCGGGCGGGCCATCACCCCACGGCCCGTGGCACGACGCTGACCAGGTCGAACGCGCAGTCTTTCAGTGGGTCGGCTGGTACAACACCGAACGCCTGCGCTCCGCCCTCGACTACCTCCCACCCGAAGAATTCGAGGCCCAGCACCACCGTTCCCAGGCGACAACACCTACCGCCTGGAACCACAAAAACCGGCCGCTACGAAACTCAGGGCGGCTCGCTGCCTGTCCGATGTCGCCATGCTGCGGGCTGAGCCGGCGGTGTTTGGGCCGGTGGCCTCCGATCCGACGGTCTCCCGTCTCATCGACACGCTCGCCACGAGCGGGAGGCGCGCACTGTCCTCCGCCTCACCCGCCACCGGCCCTGGACACTCGAGATCACAGGCGCCCTGGAACGACTCGCGCTCCTGCCCAACTCGGTCTGACCAGCGGACTTCCCGTCCCAACGACAGCAACACCCACCCCGGGCAGTAGAACCCGGCGCCCACCCGACACGACAGTCGGACCACCGGCCTGCTCACCATCCGTCCCGGAAAGCGAAAAGGCCCACCGGCTTCGCCGGCGGACCCTCACGCAAGATCGAGGCTACGGGCTGTCCCGCCATCTCCGGTGGATCGACGCGCAGCATGGGCGATGAGGTGACCGGACGGTGCCGGTTGCACCGCCGGGCTGTCCCGGGCGGCGGGCCGCCCGGTTCTGGACACGTCGACAACGATGTACGGCCGACCTTGCGAGAACCTTGCGAGAAACCCTGCGCGGCAGGTCACAGTGGTGCCTTCCGGGTCGGTACCGGCGTGAAGGGGGCAGGGCATGCTGGAGTTCCGGTTACTGGGCACGCTCGAGGCGTGGGCCGGGGGGCGGCCGGTGGCCCTGGGGCATGCGCGGCAGCAGTGCGTTCTCGCGGCCCTGCTGATCGACGTCGGCCGCCCGGTGCCGGCCGACCAGCTGCTCCACCGGGTGTGGGACGACCGCGCGCCCCACCGGGCCCGGGACACGCTCTACGCCTACCTTTCCCGCCTGCGCCGCGGGCTGGAGCCGCACGGCGTCCGACTGGTCCGCCGATCCGGCGGCTACGTGCTCGACCTCGGCGAGGCCGCGGTGGACCTGCACCGCTTCCGGGACCTGTCGGACCGGGCCCGACGGGCGGCTGCGGACGAGCAGGCGGAGGCACTGGGGCGGGAGGCGCTGGGGCTGTGGCGGGGCAGTGCGTTCGCCGGGATAGACGCCCCTTGGTTCAACGCGCAGCGCCAGCTCCTCGACGGCGAGCGGTTCGCCGCCCAACTGGAGTTGGTCGAGGTCCGGTTACGGATGGGACAGCACGATCGGCTGGTGAGCGAGCTGGTGGCCCGGGCCGAGGCGCATCCGCTCGACGAGCGGGTGATCGGGCAGCTGGTCCTCGCCCTGTGCCGGTGCGGGCGGCAGGCGGAGGCGTTGAAGGAGTACGAGCGCGCCCGGCGGCGACTCGCCGACGAGCTGGGGGTGGACCCTGGCGCGGCGTTGCGGCAGCTGTACGGGCGGATCCTGGCCGGGGATCCGGATCTGTCCGGCGATCCGGATCCGGCCGCGGCCCGCATCGACGTGCCGTCCGCCTACGAGGAAGCGGAGGACGGCAGCGGCGCGGTGGAGGCCCCCGTGACGGGCCGGCAGCTCGTTCCCCGGCTGCTGCCGGCGGACCTCTCCCTGTTCGTCGGCCGTGACGCCGAGGTGGACGAGGCCTGCCGGCTCCTGGGCGCGGACGGTCCGGGGCCGCTCACCCTGCTGGTCAGCGGTCCTGCCGGGGTGGGCAAGACGGCCTTCGCCGTACGGACGGGCCACCGGCTCGCCTCCCGCTTCCCGGACGGTCAGCTGCATGCGGACCTGCGCGGCTTCGGCGACGAGCCGGCCGATCCGTTCACGGTCCTGGGCGCCTTCCTCCGCGCGCTCGGGGTCCGCGGCGGGACGGTGCCCGCGGAATTGACCGGACGCATCCATCTCTACCGCTCCCTGCTGGCAGGGCGGCAGGTACTCGTCGTCCTGGACAACGCGGCCGGGGCCCAACAGGTGCGCGACCTGCTGCCGAGCGGCGCGCGGTGCGCCGCCGTCGTCACCAGCCGCACGACGCTGGCGGAGCTGAGCTGCCGCCGACTCCCCCTGGACGTGCTGGACTTCGAGACCGGGCTCGCCCTGCTGCGCGAGATGCTGGGCCCGGAGCGGACCGACGCGGAGCCCGGCTCGGCCCGCTCCATCGTGGAGACCTGCGGTGGCCTTCCGCTCGCGGTGTGGGTAGCCAGCGCGCGCCTGGCCGCACGACCGCACTGGCCCCTGGCCCACGTGGCCCGCGCCCTCGCCGACGAGGAGCGCAAGCTCGACGAGCTGGCCGTCGGCCACATCGCCGTACGGGCCAGCCTCGCACTCACCTACCGGCAGATGGCCGCGCCGGCACAGCACGCGCTGCGGATGCTCGCGCTGCTGCCCGGCCCCGACTTCACCGCCTGGGCGCTGACCGCACTGCTGGACGTAGACCTGTCCAAGGCGGAAGCCGTTCTCGATGACCTGGTCGAGGTGCACCTGGTGCAGATCGGATCGACCGGCGCCACCGGAATTCGCTATCAACTGCACGACCTGGTACGGCTGTTCGGCCGGGAACGAGCGGACCACGAGGTCCACCACCAGGACCGCGCGGCCGCACTCACCCGGCTGCTCGGGGCCAGCCTCCACCTCGCCGACCTCGCCGCGGACACCCTCAGCGTCGACTTCCAGGGCATCTCGCAGAAAGAACTGGTCTCCTGGCGGCTCTCCCCGGCGGACACCGGTCATCTGCTCGCCGACCCGCTGGCCTGGTTCACCGACGAGCGCCAGTTCCTCATCGCCGTGGCGGAGCAGGCGCTGGACAGAACGGAAGCCGCACCCGCCGCCGGGCTGGCCACCGCCCTGACGACCCTGTTCCAGGTCGGCGGCCACTTCGATGACTGGGAGCGGCTGCAGAACCGGGCGCTTGGGGCGGCTCTGCGCAGCGGCGACCGGCACAGCGCCGCGAAGCTCCATCGGTGCCTCGGCGAACTCACCACCATCCTCGACCGGTACCCCGAGGCGCTGAACCACTTCGAGCAGGCGCTGGTGCTCGCCGAGGGACAGGGGCCGACCTACCGGGCGGGGGCGACCGCCGGGCTGGCGTACGTGCACCGGCTCCTCGGCCAGTACTCCTTGGCCGTGTTTCACTTCGAGAGAGCTGCCGAGTTGGCCCGGCAGGCGGGCAACGTCAACTGTCTCGTCTACGCCACCAACGGCCTCGGCGTCATCGACCTCGAGCAAGGCCGTGTCGAGGCCGCCGTGGAGCGGTTCACGGAGTGCCTGCGGGCCAGCCGGGTCGCGGGCTACCGGCCCGGGGAGGCTCAGGCGCTGCGGTGTCTGGGCCAGAGCCACCGCGCGCTCGGCGCCTACCCGGCCGCCGCCGACTCCTACCGGCAGGCGGTCGCGATCAGTACGGACCTCGGCGACCGCCTCACCGCCACCCACGCCGCCTGCTGGCTCGGGGACGTCCTGGTCCGCCAGGGCGAGCATCACACCGGGCGCCGTCTGCTCGCGCAGAGTCTGTGGACGTACCGGGAATTCGGCAACCTGTGGGGCGAAGCGGCCACGCTGTACGCCCTCGCAGAGGCACAACTCGCGGCCGACCGCCCGGCGCTCGCCCGCAGACGCGCCGAAGCCGCGGTCACGCTCTGGCGACAGATCGGCTCCCACACCTGGCTCGCCGTCGCCCTCGACACCCTGGCCACCGCGCACACCCAGGCCGGCGACCACCCGGCCGCGACCCGCGCCCGCGACGAAGCCGCGGAACTGCGGAAAACCTGAACGCGCCTCGGGAGGGCGGGAAGCGGGCCGGCCCGGCTGCACTCTCCCGGCTTCATGCCGGCAGACCACCCGGAGATCCATCGCCTCATGACAGGGAAACCTGATGCCCGTGCCACCCCGGTGTCAGCAGCGAACCGTCACGTACCTTCCACGGTGACCAGCGGGAAAACGGTAGGCAGCGGACGACGGCGACCGCCGGCCACCGGTGCTGAGCTGACACGCAGCCGACGCATCGCAGCGCCGCCGGCCCCTCGTGCCCGACCCGCCGCCGGACGCTGCCCTGACGCACCTGTCACAAGCCGTAGCGGCAAGGCGGCGGCGAAGCTCGAAGACCAGCCCGCCCGGCAGGGCCCTGCCGGGCGGAGGTCAACGCCCTCTCGGAGCCGACTGCTCGTCGAGGAGGGGGGTGAAGACACGCATGCCGGCAGCTGCCAGGGCTCCCCGGCGCTGGGAGGCATTCCTGCGCCGAATGTAGGCCAGGGTGGTGCTGGGGTCGGCGTGGTCTGCGTATTCCTGGATGTCCTCCAGTCTCACGCCCTCGTCGTGCATGTGGGTCAGGCGGCTGGCACGCAGCACATGGGGCGTGAGATCTCTGCAGCGCCTGCACGCGGCGTATCGGTGGCCGTCTTCCTGCGCGGAGGGGCATGTCAGCACTTTGGCCTCTCGGCCCAGGCGGGTGAGCAATCGGTCGACATCGTGGCGGTCGAGGCGGCGGCCAGCGGCATCCAGAAGGAGAGGCCCGTCGCTGCGGTCACGCCGCCGTCGGGCCGCTGGACCGCCGCCCAGTGGTACTTCAGCGTCCTGTCCACGCTCCAGGCGCTCCTGATACGGCCGTCCGGGCCGCCGGACATCGCGGTCTTCCAGGAGACGTCCGGCAACGGATCAAGGTCGCCGCTCAACTCCGAGGGCACGGCATCCTCAAGGCTCTCCTCTGTACCGAAACGCAACAGGGCGACCTGCCGCGCCCGGGACTGATTCTCGTTCGCTCGGGTCCCCGACTGCGCCGACTGACCCGGCTGTGCCGACTGTGGCTGGGCGCGGGCGCGCAGGAGCCGTGCGTCAGCCTCGGCGACGAGGTTCGAGCGGGTCCACCACACGGTGCCGCCGCCCAGGACCACCACCGACCCGGTGAACAGCACGGCCACCAGGAGGGCCAGTCGCGCGCGAAGTTGCATCTTCTAGCTCTCCTGACGCACTACATAACCGAACCCGCGCACGGTGTGGATCAGGGCCCGACCGTGCGCGTCCACCTTTCTGCGCAGCTGGCTGATGTGTGCTTCCACCAGGTTGCCGTCACCGCGGCCCGCCTCGGAGTGCCCCCAGACCGCCTCCACGATCTGCGCCTTCGACAGCACCCGGCCACGCGCTTGGAGCAGGTGGCGCAGGATTCGATACTCGGTGGGGGACAGAGTGATCTCCCGGCCGCCTCGGCTCACCCGGTGAGCCCGGTCGTCGAGCACGAGGTCGCTCATCTGCAACGGCCGCTCCACGCTGTCGGTCCGCCCGCTGCGGCGCAGTACGGCGGCGATCCTGAGGGTCAGCTCCTCCAGACTGAAGGGCTTCGTCAGATAGTCGTCGCAGCCCCGGGCGAACCCGGTGCGCAGATCGGCCCGGCTGTCGCGGGCGGTGAGGAAGATGACCGGCAGCTCGCAGCCGGCGCTGCGCAGCCGCCCGCACACCTCGAACCCGTCGAGGTCGGGCAGGGTGACGTCGAGGATCAGCAGATCGCAGTCGGGAGTCGGGCCGGCGACAGGCACTCACGACCGCTGCCGACGGCAACCGTGTCATATCCCTCGTATCGCAGCGACGCCTCCAGCATCTCGGCCATCGGCTCGTCGTCCTCGACGAGAAGGATCCGGGCACGTGGTCGCCGGGCGTTCGTTCCCGAGGTCGTCGCAGTCATGGGCGGGATAGTAGGTCAGCGAGCTGTGGCCTGCGGTGGGCCCGCGGACGACGGCCCGGCACGCTGCCGAGTAGTGCAGCAGGGCATCGGCGCGCACCGCGGGCGGAAGAGCCGTTCACCAGAGCCCACGCACCAAGCTCCTGCGTCCTCGGACACCGACCCTCGCCCCGGTCGGTGCCGGCCCTGAAACGCGCCCCGCCCGCCCCTGTTTCTGGCGGCAGTCGCGGAGGATCTTCCAGTTCTTCATGCGGGAGAAGGTGTGCTCGACGCGGACGCGTCGGTGTTCGGCGTTGTCCTTCTCCTGGCCGCGCAGGAGTGGGCGTCCGGCTCTTCTGCGGTGCGGGACGATCAAGCCGGTGCCCAGGTAGGCGCCGTCTGCGATGACCCTTGTCCCGGCCGCGATGGCGGGCAGGTCCGATTCTCGCCAGGCGTGGGCGTCGGCCTTGTTGCCGGGGACGGGGCGGGCTGAGGCGATGGACCGGGTCAGGCCCGAGACGGTGGGCAGGAAAGGAACTGGTGAGTCGCCGGCTTCCGCTGTGCCTGCCGCCTGGAGTACTCGGCCATGCCGAGCTTGGCGGGGTCGAGTCCCTGGTCCACGTTGTGCCTCCTCGGTGTCGTACTGGGCCTTCAGGCCGGCAGTTGTGCGATCAGTGCGCGCAGGGCGGGCATCTGGGCGCCTTCCGCTTCTCCGCGGGCGAGGGCTTCACGGAGGATCTCGTGGTCCTGGCCGTTGACCGTAGGCGTTGAAGGCGGCCACATCGAGCGGCAGGGCGTCGTTCTCCATCTGCCGGAAGAACCCGAGGACGCCTTCGGCGGTGGTCTGCCGCTGGCGGCCAGGCCCACCGGGCCGTAGAGGGACAGGCGCTGGAATTCCCGCATGGCCTCAATGCCGAGCTGCCATGTCTCCCCGGCCGGGTCGATCTCCGCGACGGGCGGCCACCCCAGCAGTTCCCACGCGGCCAGCGGCGCGAACGCCGCGACGGGCGCCTGGTACGCGTCTATGTCGAGGATGCCGCACTGCGAGACGCCGTTGCGGTCGTACAGGGCAGCGAAGTCGTGCGCCGCCTGCAGCGCGCTGAGGTCCACGTTGAAGCCGGATGGGGTGAGGTGGCGGTAGGCGTAGTCCGCGCTCGCCAGCAGGTCCGGCCGAGTACCGGGGTGCACGGGCAGCCGGGCAGGCACGACCTCGTGAGCGAGGCTGCCTAGACCGCCATCGGTCACCTGGGTCTCGGAGGGCTCGGAGCGTTCCAGGAACCAGGACCGCAGGTCGATCCCTACGCTGCCGAGGATCACGGCTGTCGACGTGCCACGGAAGGCACGGCCGATCTCGTTGACCAGCTTCCGGCCTGCTTCCGCGCACAGTGCCGCTCCCCGAGCTGCCGGAGTTCCACCCGGACCATCCACTCGGCTGCCACCGCCGGCGCATCAGCGACCGGATCGTCTTCGACAAGATGCTGCAACTGCTGCGCTTCGGATGTTCCTACGAGGCGATCGCCGACACGACCTGCTCGGCCACCACGATCCGCAGCCGCCGCGACGAGCGGATACGACGAGGTGTGTTCGCCCGTCTCAAGCAGATCGCGCTGGACCCCTACGACCGGATCGTCGGCCTCGTCCTCGACCAGATCGCCGTGGACGGCTTAATCACCAAGGCGCCCGGAGGCAGGCGAGGTTGCCGGGCGCTCACCGGTCGACCGCGGCAAACACGGCCTGAAACGCTCGGGCATGACAGACGGGTACGGTATCCGCTCGGTCGTGTCCTGGCCGACGCCAATCGCCACGACTCCCCACTGCTCGCCCCGACCCTGGACCGCCCGGACGACCTCGGACCGCTACCGGACGACATCACCGTGCACCTGGACGCCGGTTACGACTCGGACCAGATCCGCGCCCTGCTCAATGAACGCGGCCTGCACGGCCGCACCGCGCGCAAGAGGGGAGAAGGCACCCGTCCAGGCCAGTCAGCGTTGGCACGTCGAACGCACACACGCCTGGCAGAACGCCTTTCACCGGCTCGCCCGCTGCTACGAGCGGCCCGCCACCGTCATCGACACCTTCTTCGACCTCGCCGACACGATCATCACCGTGCGCAGCCTGATCCGGCAGGCATGGACAACTCACCGCTGGGACGAACACCCGAACCGCTGACCGTGACCGCACGCATATAGCCGCGCACTGGGAGCCGTGATGCTCGAGTGCCTATACCGGTGCTACATTGTAGCGGTGCTACAGAATACAGCCGGTGACGCCCGCGAGCGGCTGCTCGCCGCCGCCTTCGAGATCGCCACACGTGACGGTGTCGACGCGGTCTCCACACGTGCGGTCTGCACCGCCGCAGGCGTGCAGGCCCCGTCGCTGTACCACCACTTCGGCGACCGGTCGGGACTGATCCGCGCGGTCGTCGATGTGGCGTTCGAGGAGTACTTCCACCGCAAGGACACCGCTGCACCGGTGTATGACGCGGACCCGCGTGCCCGCGTCGCCGCGGGATGGGACGCGCACATCGCATTCGCGCTCGCCTACCCGGGTCTCTACCCGGCGATGTACCCGACTTGGGGCCCGCTGCCGAGCCCGGTCGAACGAAGCGGCGCGCTGCTGCGCGCCGGTTTCGACGAGCTCGAGCAGGCAGGCGCCCTCCGGCCCGGAATGACCGCGGCGCTGGCGACGAACGCGCTCCGCGCAGCCCTGCGCGGTGTCGCCCACGCCGTCGCCGCGAACCCCGCCAACGACGACAACGACACGACGTCCGCCGTCGTCCGCGACGCGCTCATCGACGCGCTCGTCGGGGACCGGGCACATAACTGACTCCTCGCCGATCCGGCCCCGGACCGAGCGAGAACCCGCACGATGGAGCAACATCCATGACCGATCTGCTCACAGACAAGACCATCCTCATCACCGGCGCCTCGTCCGGCATCGGCGAATCCGCCGCGCACCTGTTCGCCCGCGAAGGCGCGAACGTCGTCATCACAGCCCGCCGCAAGCCTGAACTCGACCGTGTCGCCGAGGACATCGCCGCCGGTGGAGGCAACGTCCTCGCTGTTCAGGCCGACACCACCAACGCCAGCGAACTGCAACGAGCCGTCGCGACCGCGGTCAAGAGGTGGGGGCGCCTCGACGGTGCCCTGAACAACGCCGGCCGCACCCAGGGCGGCGGCCGCCTCGCCGAGGTCACCGACGAGACCTTCGACTCCGTCCTCGAGACCAACTTCAAGGGCGTGTGGCTGGCGATGCGCGCCGAACTGCAGGCGATGACCGCAGAGGGCGCCACTGGTGGCTCGATCGTCAACATCAGCAGCATCGGAGGCACCTTCGGCGCTGCCGGGCAGAGCGTGTACGGGGCGACGAAGGCCGCCGTCATAGCCCTGAGCCGCGCCGCCGCAGCCGAATACGGCCGCGACCACGTCCGCGTCAACGCCATCGCGCCCGGCGCCACGATGACCGAGATGATGGTCTCCTGGCAGCAGCGCGACCCGAGCATCGTCGAGCACCTCAGCTCCCTCGCCGCCCTCGGCCGCCCCGGCCAACCGGACGAGATCGCCGAAGCCGCCGCCTGGCTCCTCAGCGACCGCGCAAGCTACGTCACCGGCATGACCCTCGGCGTCGACGGCGGCACCGCCCCCTGGCCGCACTGAGTCATCCTGAGCCGCACCGCCACCCCCTTCGAACAGCGCGCCACAGCCGGCGACAGCCGCCGAACCGAGGCCACCCGCCGCCAGCGAGACCTGCACCTCCTCGCGAACAGCGCCTGTACCGCCGCCAGATGAACCGGCGACTCACCGTGCAGGAGTCCCGCCACAAGCTGGCCCGGGACGTGTGCCACGGCAAGCGCGGCACCATCCACCAGGCATACCGCGACGGCATGGAGGATTAGCTCGGCGCGCTCGGCGTGGGGCTCAACGCCATCGTGCTCCGGACGACGAAGTACATCGACGCCGCCGTCACCCAGCTCCGCGCCGAGGGCCACGAGGCCCGCGACGAGGACATCGCCCGCCTGTCTCCGCTCAAGCACCGCAACCTGAACCTGCTCGGCCACTACAGCTTCACCGCCGGCGTCCCAGCCTCCGGCGCCCTGCGCCCTCTGCGGGACCCGGATGTGCATGAGCTGGACGAGGACGACGAGGGGGAGGCGTGAGGAGGGTCCGGCTATTGGGCGGTGTAGCCGCCGTCGACGGGCAGCGCGATGCCGGTGACGTAGCTGGCACCGCCGCTGCACAGCCACAGGACGGCCTGGGCGATCTCGTCGGCGGTGCCGAGGCGGTCGATGGCCTGACCGGCTTCGGCCTGGGCGCGGTCGAGTTCTCCGCCGGAGATCATCGCGGCGACCATGGGGGTGGCGATGGTGCCGGGGCAGACGGCGTTGATGCGCACGCCGCGGGCGCCGTATTCGAGGGCGGCGCTCTTGGTCAGGCCGATCACACCGTGCTTGGTGGCGTGGTAGGCGGCGCGGCCTGGGTTGCCGACGAGGCCACCGAGGGAGGAGCAGTTGACGATGGCACCGCTGCCCTGGTCACGCATGTGGCGCAGCTCGTGCTTCATGGCGGCCCAGATGCCGCGCAGGTTGATGTTCTGGACGCGGTCGAACTGCTCGGCGCTCTCGTCGGCGGCGTCGGTGGGAGGGGGCATGATGCCGGCGTTGTTGTAGGCCATGTCGAGCTGTCCGAAGGCTTCGACGGTGCGGTCGACGGTGGCGGCGACCTGCTCCTCGTCGGTGACGTCGCAGACCAGGGCGAGGGCCCGGTGGCCGGCGTCGGTGAGTTCCTTCACAGCGGCGGTGACGGCCCTCTCGTCGATGTCGGCGAGGCCGACGGCGGCGCCGGCCTGGGCGAAGGCGCGGGCGGTGGCCAGGCCCATGCCGGAGGAGGCGCCGGTGACGAAGGCGACCTGGCCGGTGAAGTCGTAGGTGGGGTTCATGTCGTTTTTCTCCCGAGCGAGGTGAGGGGCGGAGGCGGCCGACGCCGCCCGGGGCCGGCGGACGCAGGTGCCTGCTCGGCGCCGTGCGGGGGCGGGTCGGTGTGCTGGTTCTGGGCCGGGACGGTCGCCGGGGGGCGGCCGTCAGGAGGCGGATTCGATGGTGATGCGGGTCGCCCGGCCGAGCTGGTCGGCGCGGATGTCGAGGTGGCCGAGGATGAGCAGGTCGGCGGAGGGGGCGGGCCCGTCCTGGTAGAAGAGGGCGAGGTTGCCCCAGGGCGCGTAGTAGGCGATGTCGCCGACCTCGGCCGCGGCGGGTTCCGGGGCGCCGTCGGTTGTCAGCCTGCGCGGCAGGTCGGCAACGCGCTCGGTGCTGTGGAAGTCGGTGAGGTCCAGGGTGAGCGGCAGCAGCTCGGCGAAGTCGCGGGCGGCCGGGCTGTCGTTCAAGGCGGCGTCGACGGGGCGGCCGTCGAGGGTGACTTGGATGCCCATGGGCGTGCTCCTCTCGGGTGGTGATGACGAGGCGGCCGGCATCGTCCGCCGCTGCTCCGGGGGTGCTGTGGAGGTCGTGGCGGCGGGAGGCTTCTCCTGGGCGCCGCTGGAGCAGGCGGTCACGGCGAGCAGCAGGACGGCGGCCGGAGCGGCGCGGGCCAGCGCGCGGCGGACTCTGGAGTGCATGGGGGTCCCGGGAGTGGTCAGGTGGGCATGGGCTCGGCGTAGTGCCGGAAGCCGTCGCGCCCCGTGTGGATGGCGAAGAGGCGTTCGGCCAGCACGTCAGGGCTGGAGTGCTCGGCGTCCGGGCGGATCGCGCCGGGAACGATCAGCTGGGCGGCGTGGATGTTCTCCGGCGCGAGGGCGTCGTGGAGCATCGCCGCGTAGGCGCTCTCGGCGGCGAACGCGATCGAGGTGCCGGCCACCTTGGGGTTCGGGCGCACGGCGCTGCCGCCGTTGACGAACAGCAACGTGCCCCGGCCCAGCTCCCGCATCCCGGGCAGGACGGCGTTCACGCAGGTGACGGGTCCCTTGACGGAGAAGGCCAGCGGGTCGTCCAGGTCGGCGCGGGTCGTCTCCAGCACCGGCTTCATGAAGTCGCCCCGCGGCACGGGGCTGAACTGGAGGACCTCGACGGGCCCGAACGTGTCGGCAACATCCCGCAGGGCCACGGTGAGGGAGCAGGGGTCGAGAACGTCGGCGGTGAAGCCGCGAGCCTGAATATTGTCCCGGGCCAGCTCGGCGACCAGGCCTTTCTGGTGCTCGGCGCTGCGGGAGACAAGGGCGACCGAGTGGCCGGCGGTGCCGAAGCGTCGGGCGGCGGCCAGCCCCAGGCCGGGGCCGGCGCCGACGAGGGCGAAGGTGGTCACGGTGTTCCTCCTCGGTTCAGGCGGTGGCCGGGGCCGCGGCGTACTCGGCGTCGGAGACAGGCGTGCCCCAGTGCACGACATCGTGGGTGTCGTCGCCTTCATTGATGGCGAGGTGGACCATCAGCCGGTTCGGGGCGGCGCCGTGCCAGTGCTCCTCGTCCGCCTCGAACAAGACGCGGTCGCCGGGCCGGATGACTTCCACCGGTCCGCCGCGGCGCTGGCACAGGCCGACGCCCTCGGTCACGAACACGGTCTGGCCGAGCGGGTGGCGGTGCCAGTGCGTACGGCCGCCGGGCATGAAGTGCACCAGGGACGCGGTGACGCGGGAGGGGGCCGGGGCGGCGGCGACCGGGTCGATGTAGACGTCGCCGGTGAACCAGTCGGCGGGGCCCTTGACGGTGTCGAGCGAGCTGCGGGTGATCCGCACGATGTGCTCCTTGCGGGTGAGGGCTGACGGGTCAGGGCTTGAGGAGGGTCTTGATGGCGCGGCGCTCGTCCATCGCCTGGTAGCCCTCGGCGACCTGGTCCAGAGGCAGGGTGAGGTCGAAGACCTGGCCCGGGTCGATCCTGCGGGTCAGGACGCGGTCGATCAGGTCGGGCAGGTAGCGGCGTACGGGGGCGGGGCCGCCGCGCAGGCCGACGTGGGAGAAGAACAGCTCCTGGCCGTCGACGGCGACGTCATGCGGGACGCCGACGAAGCCGACGGTGCCGCCGGGCCGGGCCGAGTGCAGGGCCTGGCGCATCGACTCGCCGGTGCCGACGCACTCCAGCACGGAGTCGGCGCCGATCCCGCCGGTGAGCTCCTTGATCCGCTCCACACCCTCCTCGCCGCGCTCGGCGACGATGTCGGTGGCGCCGAACGCGCGCGCGAGCTTCTGCCGGGATGCGTGGCGGGATATGGCGATGATCCGCTCCGCGCCCAGTTCCTTCGCCGCGATCACGGCGCACAGGCCGACCGCGCCGTCGCCGACCACCACGGCCGTCGACCCGGGCTTCACCTCGGCGGCGTCCGCCGCCCACCAGCCGGTTCCCATGACGTCGGAGACGGCGAGCAACCCCGGCCACAGGCTCTCGTCCGGCACGTCCTCGGTGGCGACGAGGGTGCCCTGGGCGTTGGGGATGCGCACGTGTTCGGCCTGGCAGGTCGACATGAACTCGCGGTGCAGGCAGTTCGACTGGAAGCCGTTGGTGCAGTTCGCGCAGGTGTTGTCAGAGGTCGCGAAGGAGCCGACGACGAACTGGCCCGGGCGCAGCGAGGTGACGGCCGAGCCGACCTCCTCCACGAAGCCCACGTACTCGTGGCCCATCGGGTGCGGGTCGCCGATCGGCTCCGCGCCGCGGTAGGGCCACAGGTCCGAGCCGCACACACAGGTCACAGCCGTGCGGATGACCGCGTCGGTCGGATGAATGATCTTCGGATCGTCCACGGTCTCGAACCGGACGTCGCCGGGAGCGTGGATCACTGCGCCGCGCATGAGAGGGGTCCTTTACGTGCCGGGCGTGCGTCCCCCGGAAGACCCGGGGACCGCCGCCGTGTACGGAGACGGGTGCACGCCAGCCGTGACGGGGCGGGCGGAAAGCACCACGTCATCCAGGGAACCCCGTCCTCGCGCCCGGAGCGAGACACCACCAAGGGGTGTACCGGCAGTACATCCCTACGGCCGCGTGCGGGACGTACCGTCGAAGGCGTGGACAACCAGGAAGAGGTCCGCGAGTTCCTCACCTCGCGGCGCGCGAAGATCAGCCCCGAGCAGGCGGGCCTGCCCGCCGGCTCCCGCCGGCGGGTGCCCGGCCTGCGCCGCAGCGAGGTCGCCGCGCTCGCCGATGTGAGCGTGGAGTACTACGCCAAGCTGGAGCGCGGCAACCTCGCCGGCGCCTCCCCGGCGGTCCTCGAAGCTGTCGCCCGCGCCCTGAAGCTCGACGACGCCGAACGCGCCCACCTGCTCAACCTGGCCCGGGCCGCAGACGGCTCCGACGCCCTCACCCGGCCCCGCCGCCGCACCAGCCGGTCATGGACGCCGCACCGGAGCCTGCAGTGGACCCTGGACGCGATCACCGCCGGGCCGGCGTTCGTCCGCAACGGCCGCATGGACGTCCTCGCCGCCAACCCGCTCTTCGAAGCGTTCTACAGCGACCTGTACGCCAACTGCGGCAACCAGCAGAACCTGGCCCGCTTCACCTTCCTCGACCCCGCCGCCCGCCGCTTCTACCCCGACTGGGACGTCTTCGCCGACATCACCGTCGCCATCGTCCGCACCGAAGCCGGCCGCAACCCGTACGACAAGGACCTGCACGACCTCGTCGGTGAGCTGTCCACCCGCAGCGACGAGTTCCGCACCCGGTGGGGCGCCCACAATGTCCGCCTCCACAGCACCGGCACCAAGCACTTCCACCACCAGACCGTCGGCGACCTCACCCTCGCCTTCGAGGGCCTGGACATGACCGCCGAACCCGGCCTCACCCTCACCATCTACACCGCCGAACCCAGCTCAGCTTCCGCAGAGGGACTGCGGCTGCTCGCCTCCTGGGCCGCCACGCCCCAGACCCACACGGCCTCCCCCGACGAATGAAGGTTCCGACGCGACCTGGTCGCCCAGCCCTTCGGCGTCAACGGCAGCACCATCACCAGGGCCGTTCACCAAGTCCGGCCCCTCCTCGCTGACCACGGCTCCACAGTTCGATCCTCGACGGCCAGGGTCCGCACACTCGCCGACGTCCCCACGTTCCTCGCCACCAGCAGCTCGGACACGGTCTTAACGGCCCAGGAGTTCGAGCGCGGCCTTGACGGAACCGAGCAGGGGTTCACCGACCGCGCCGACGGTGGCGGCGATGGCCGCGAGCGCCATCAGTGACCGGCGCCGGGCCGGGGGCTCGGCGGAGGCGTCGTCCGCGAGGGCGGGCAGCGCGTGGTCGATGGAGGCGCGGTCCGTGTCGTCGGGTACGTCGCTGCGCAGTGCCAGCGCGAGCTGGACGACCTCCCTCAGCTGCTCCTCCAGGGTGCGCTGCGGGGCGGCGTGGTTGTGGTGGACGATGCCCTGATGGCCCTGACCGCCGACGATGCTGACCCTGTCGCCGAACTGGAAGTCCCCGCCGCTCATTTGAGTACCCCCGTGTGGCCCGAGCCGCCGTAGATGTTCACCGAGTCGCCGAAGTGGTAGTTGCCGTAGTTGGTGATCGACAGGGTCTCCACCCTGACCCTCAGCTCTGCGTTCGGCTTGTCGATCGTCTCGGCGATCTTGACCACGAGCTCGTCGAGATGACGGGGGTCTCCCGCCACCAGGGCCGTGGACCGGCCGTTCGTCTCGATGGCAAGCGTGTAATGACTCGACGCGAAGACCACGGACGCCATCTCGACGAAGAAGTAGATGAGCACAAGCACGGCGAGCACCACGAGGAACTGGATCACGCTGTCGTCGCCCGAGGAGGAGTCGAAGTCGCTCGACCCGCCCGAAATATCCGAGAAGAGCAGCAGGAGGAAGATCAGGACCACAGTGCCCCCGCCGCGCTTCAGGAACTGCACGAACGCCTCTCCGCGACGCGGGGTCAGCACGAACGTGTAGACGCGGGTGATGTTCTCCAGAGGGTAGGCAGCCCTGTTCACCCAGAGCAGCCGATCGCTGATGACCAGGTCACCGCGCGGCGGGAGGCTTGGGTTGGGCGCGCCTGCGGCCGCGTACACGCGGGGCGGTGCCGGTGGTTCGGATGGTCTCGGTGGCGGCGTTGCGGGCGTCCCCATGCATCCCCCTGAGATGGGCCGCTGTGACGTGGCACTCATTACGCACCAAAACCATCGGCGGCACAAGGCGAGTTCGAGACGTGGAGGAAGCCGAATCCGCCATGGCGAGCCGGCCCCTCGGCACCCGGCCATCGACCGCCGCGCGGTTGGCCGGCGGCCTACGGACCTGAATCTCGGTGGCGTCCAGCGCAGGTCGATGCCTTCGGCCTGGGCATAGGCGACCACGTCCGGCAGCGTCCGCAGACGCAGGCCGGGGCGGTCGGGGGACCGCGCACCCCCGCTCGGCCAGGAGGGGGCGCATCTCCCCGATCGCGCGGTGACGGTGGAGCGGTCGACGCCGAACAACAGGCCCAGGACCGAGTGCGGCAGATCTCGAAGGTTCGGGATTACGGGGTGTGCGGGTATTCCGGCAGGCCCCGAACTGATCGATTACCCACGTCAGGACCTGCTCGCCGCTGAAGTAGTCGCGTTCCTTGCCGGGGATGACCAGCCGTCGTCCACATTCAGGAGCAGGGGAAGGTACTCACCCTGCGGCAGCAACGCGCCGAACGCATCGATCACCACTCAGGATGACAGAGGTTCACCCAGCCACGGGTGAGCACAAGCCGCCAGGTCAGCGACCGGCTCTCCGCGCCTGCGCCGCTTACCCTCGGATGACGACGTCCGACTGACACTCCCCGCAGGACCGTCACGCGCCGCGAAACCGGCGACGGTCGTCCGACGCACGGGCGCCGGCGGGAAGGGCCCGCCCATCCGGCTCCGCCACGCGTGCGAAGTCGGCGAAGGCGTTCGCGCCGCTCACGGTTGCCGAGAAGGTGCCGCTCATCGTTGTCGCGAATCTTCCGTCCAGGCTGTCGCGCCGGTCCGAGCAGCCGTGAACACACCCTTCCTTCTATAGTTTCCGCAGCATCGGAATTGCGGAACAAGGTGAGTGAGGTGGCGAATTGAGCACGATTGCGATCGTCGGCGCAGGTCCCCAGCTGGGACGCGCGATCGGTCGGCGGTTCGCCGCCGAGGGGTTCGACGTGGCGCTGATCGCCCGCAACCGTACGACGCTCCGGGCGGTGGCCGATGATCTGTCCGATACCGGCGTCCGGGTCGGGGTGTTCCCCGCCGACGTCACTGATCGTCCTGCTCTGCACGCGGCGCTGACCGCCGCCGAGGAGCGGCTGGGGCCGATCGGCGTTCTCGAGTACTCACCCGCGCCCTCCCCGGCAGACCTGCGCCGCGCGCCGCTCGTCGAGGCCACGAAGGTCACCGTCGACTCGGTTCTGGCCCAGCTGGATCTCTACCTGCTCGGCGGTGTCGCGGCCGTGCAGCACGTCCTGCCCGGCATGCTGGAGCGCGGCACGGGGACGGTCCTGGTCAGCAGTGGCGCGGGGTCGGGCCCGATGATCGCCCCGCACGTGGCGAACGTCCAGATCGCCACCGGTGGAATGCGCAACTGGATCCTCAACCTGCATGCGGCACTTTCCGGTACCGGCGTCTACGCCGCGCACGTGGCGATCGCTGCCTTCATCGGCCAGGGGGGCCATGACTCCCAGCCTCAGACGATGGCCGACGCCTACTGGCGGCTGCACACCGAACGCACCGAGGCCGAGCTGGTCGTCCAGGACCTGCCGGACGACTACCTGGAACGGGGCCTGGCGGACAAGTTCGTCGAGTCCTGAGCCGCTGACGGCTTCGCGGGTCGTTGCCAGGCACGTAAGTTCGAGGGCACGGCGCCGTGGGCGCCGGTCTGCCGCTCGGCCAAGTCGCGGTTCACCGCCCCCGGCCCGGGAGATCGCCAGGACCGCCGTCCGCAGCGCCGCCCGAGCTGCGGCGGCCCGGGTTCCGCCCTCGTCGGGGGCGACCAGGGAGAGCGCGTCCAGCGCGTCACCACGACGGTCCAGGATCGTGGCGGCGACGGTTGACATGGTGGTGGGCCCGGAACGCCGGGGGGCTGGGCACCGTCATCGCGCAGACGCCCTCCGTGCGGACGGCGGCCACGAGCCGGCGCAGGAGCGGGGCTGCCGGAGTGGGTGCGTTCTCGGTGGTGATGTGGCTATTCACGGGTGTCTCCTTGACGAAGGGTGCACAGAGCGATCTGTGCGAGGGGGGCAGGCCCAGGCCTGTCGTTCCTGGCTGCGGGGGTCGTCGACCTGGGTCCACTCGGCGTCGATGTGCATCGTGGTCCGGCGTGTGGTGTCGTACTGGTCCCAGCCGGGGTTGCCGTACCTGGCGAAGCGGACCCAGGCCTCGTGCGTGCGGGTGGCGAGGTCCGCGGGGGGCTTGTCGGGGCCGAGCAGGACGCCCTCACCCGCCAACTGCGGGAGTTCGGCGATGTCGAAGACGAAGGGGAGTTCCATCGTGTGGGTGGCGCCGAGGTCTCCGCCCAGGGCCTGGGAACGCCAGGCGAACTCGTAGCTGAACGTGGCGGACTGGGGGTGGGCGGCATGTGCGCCGACCAGGGCCCAGCTGCCCGCGCCGAACAGCGCGTCACCCATGATGGCCGACCGCAGCTCGCCGAAGGACGCTTCGGGGCGGGTGGTGCGGTACGTCTTGACGAGCTGCGCGGGCTTCGGGTGCGAGCGCGCCGCCGTATCGTCGACATCGTCGGCGGTCGCAGTTGCGTAGGTGTCCACCGGGACCAGGTAGAGGTTTCCCTCCTCGGTGTTGGTCCCGACGAGCAGGTCGACATCGGCGCTCAGACCGGCGCCGACGGATACGGCGGGCTGTGTGTCGAGCACCAGGCTGAAGGGGCTGAGGCCGATCAGCGGATCGAGGTGCGTCCCGGTCCGCAGGTCGATGCCCGCGAGCCGGGAGGCGGCCTCCACCAGGCGCTCGTCGGAGATGTCCGCGAAGGCCTCGGTGTGCGGCTCGATGCCCAGTTCCTCGGCCACGGCCTCGGTGACACGGGCGGCCTGCTCGGAGGTGAACGCCCCCAGACCGCTGCCGCTCTGCACGATCGCCCGGCGGAACAGGCCCGCGCCCTCAGGGGTGGCGAGGATGCCGCCGACGACCGTCGCCCCGGCCGACTGGCCGAACAGGGTGACGTTGTCCGGGTCACCGCCGAAGGCGGCGATGTTCTCCCGCACCCAGCGCAGCGCCGCGACGACATCGAGCAGGCCTCGGTTGGCGGGCGCCCCGGGGATGTCGAGGAACCCGGCGATGCCCAGCCGGTAGTTGAGTGTGACCAGGACGACGCCGTCGCGGGCGAAGGCGGAACCGTCGTACAGAGCGGACCGCGTTGACCCGGCGACGAATCCGCCGCCGTGGACGAACACCATCACGGACAGGGCGTTGTCCGCGGCGGTGGGCTGGAAGACGTTGACGGTGAGGTAGTCCTCACCACGGCTCCAGCCGGCGCCGAAGTAGGGGGCCATGTCGATGCTCCCGAGCTTCCGCTCGGACTGCGGGGCATTGGGGCCAGGCACGGTGGCATCCCGTACGCCGTCCCAGGGCTCGTGCGGCTGCGGCGGGGCGAACCGGCCGGGGCCCACCGGAGGAGCGGCGTAGGGGATGTTCAGGAAGGTGGCGGTGCCGTCGTCCTGACGGAGACCGCGGACGGCTCCCTGTGCGACGGTAACGACGAGCTCGGGTTCGTGGCTCACAGCTATGCCTTTCCGGGGCGTCAGCCCTGCTCGGAGTACGGGGCGAAGGGCGCCCAGCCCTTGATGTCGAATGCGTTGCCGTTACGCGCGATTTCGGCGGCTCCGTGGCCTCCCAGGTGCGCGGGGATCAGGAGCGCGTTGTTGTCGGCCGCCCAGCCCAGCACCTTGCGGCGGGTGGCGCGGGCGCCCGCTGGGTCCTCGCAGAAGCAGCTGTTGGCGTCCGGTTCGACGATCTGCACCGGGTTGTGCAGCAGGTCACCGACGAACACCGCGCGGTCCGTGCCTGAGTTGAGGGTCAGCACGGAGGAGCCGGGGGTGTGGCCGGGAGCCGCGTCCAGGCGCAGGTCGGCGTCGATCTGGTGGCTGTACTCCCACAGCAGCGTCTGGCCGGCTTGGTGGGCCGGGGCCACGCTGTCTTCGAAGACGTTCTGGTTGCCGCGGCCGGGCAGTGACTGGTGGCCGTTTGCCGGGTTCCAGAAGTCGAAGTCGTCCTTCGGCATCAGATAGGTGGCGTTGGGAAAGGTCGGAACCCAACTCCGCCCGTCCAGGTACGTGTTCCAACCGACGTGATCGATGTGCAGATGCGTGTTGATCACGATGTCCACGTCCTCGGGCTGGACACCTGCCTGGGCGAGGTTGGCCAGGAAGTCCGTCTCCAGGTGGCTCCAGACCGGCGCGTACGGGCGCTCCTTGTGATTGCCCACACCGGTGTCGACCAGGATGGTCTTACCACCGCTGCGCAGCAGCCAGGTCTGGATCGCGGAATTCACGGTGTTGGTCTCGGAGTCCAGGAAATGCGGGGCCAGCCAGTGGACGCCGTCCTTCCAGACTTCCTTCGAGCTTTCCGGGAAGAAGGCGTGGGGCTCCATTTCGACAGACCCGTAGTATTCCCGAACGCGGGTGATGGAGACGTTGCCGAGCGTGATCTGTTCCATGTGATTCCCTTGAAGTTCGTACGGTTTACCCAACCGTACGAGCGGCTCCGGCGGGCGCGGTATCCGTCACGTGACTGCATCCGTGGTACGGCTCTGAACAGGAGCTCTTCCTCCCGTAGACCAGGTGAAAGACCAGGCATCTCCCTTTTCGAGTTCCGTTCTACCGTCCGCCCTGATGCCTTGTGAACGAGCACGCGGCTATCTCGCCGCGTTCTCGAGACGGCAGCCGGATCCGTATGCCGGCTTGCTGGCCGTGTCGTGTGCGGTGGCCGTCCGTGCCTTTCACGTCGGCGGCTTCGACCCCTGCACAACAGCGAAACGCAAGGGTTCGCTGTCACCTCGTGATGCGTTCTTTCGGGGGTCAGACGGCTTGGGCGCCTTTGCATGCTCGTAAGGGCTGTCCCGCAATTCCCGGCGGGCGCGCGACGACAGCTACGGCACCTCGCAGCGTTGTCGGAACGTCCACATACATCCAGTATGCGGACGTCCCTCCGCCTTGCGATGCACCGCATCTGACGCCGCACGCTGATCCACCGGGAATTGCGGGACAGCCCTTAGACCGTGTCCTATGTGGGGCTGGCTCGTTGGACTCGTCATGGGGCGGGGTACGTGGAGTTGGATTGTTCCGGACGGGCTGTGGGAGATCGCGGAGCCGCTGATCCCGCCGTCGAAGGTGCGGCCGCAGGGCGGCGGGACGCAGGACACGCCTGATGAGACGCTGTTCGCCGCGATCATCTACGTCCTGGTCAGCGGATGCGCCTGGCGAGCCTTACCGCCGTGTTTCGGGATATCGAAGTCGACGGCCCACCGCAGGTTCCTGATCTGGTCCAGAGCCGGCGTCTGGGGCCGGCTCCACGAGGAGATCCTGCACCGCCTGGACGACGCCGGCCTCCTCGACCTGTCCCGTGCCGTCCTCGACTCCGCCCATGTCAGGGCCAAAAAGGGGGCGAACTCACAGGTCCGAGCCCCGTGGACCGGGGCAAGCCGGGCTCCAAGATGCACGTCCTGTCGGACGCGAACGGACTGCCCCTCCTTGTCGGCCTCACCGCGGCCAACACCCACGACAGCCTCGCGCTGAAGCCCATGATCATGGGTCACCAAACGAGACACGACCCGCACCGCGGCCGGTACTTCAAGCCCCAGCGTCTCCACGCGGACAAGGCATATGACGTCCCTCACCTGCGGAAATGGCTATGGGGCAAGCACATCGGCGTCCGCATCGCCCGCAAGGGAATCGAGTCCAGCGAACGGTTAGGCCGCCGACGTTGGGTCATCGAGCGAACGATGTCGTGGCTGACCGGCTACCGCAGGCTCAACCACCGATACGAACGCCATCCCCGCAACTACCTGGCCTTCCTTGGCCTCGCCGCCGCCCTCTGCTGCTACAAACGACTCGCTCGGCTAACCACATAGGACACGGTCTTAGTCACATACCAGCCTGCGGTGCAGCATCAAGATCCCGTTCGCCTGCTCCACCACCCATCTCTTGGGCTGCGGGACGAACCCGGTGTCGCCGGGATTGCGCTTCACGACTTCGACCTCGATGCCCAGTTTCGCCCCGTGGTCGGCGACGGTGCTCTGGAACCCCTGGTCCACAGGGCCTCCTTCACGGTGACCGGCTCGGTGCCGGCGACCACGCGGCGAAGCTGGGCGATGCCGGCGGCGTTGTCGTACACGGAGGCGGCCAGTACCACCACCGCGATCAACAGGCCCAGCACGTGGACGGCCAGTCCGCGCTTGCGGCCGGGCACCTTCTTGTTCGCGTCCCGTCCGGTGGTTTCGGCCGGGACTCCGGCGGCGTGCAGGCTCTGGGGATGGTCTGGTCGGTGCCGTCGTCACGCCACTTGGAGAAGTAGTACTACACGGCGCCAGCGGGAGGCAGGTCGTGGGGGAGGTAGTCCCACTGGCATCCGGTGCGGGACTGGTACAGCAGGGCGTTGACGATCTCCCGCATGCCGCAGTTGCCCTGGTGGCCGCTGACGGAGCGGTGTCGGGCCTTCCAGGCGCTGATTACGGGCTCGATCAGGGCCCGGCGCTCGTCGGATGCGTCGCGCTTGCAGGACTGGCGGTCGCTCCCGGGAGACACTCCAGCACGGCCGAGTTCGATGGTCAGCGTGGATGCTGCGGTCCCACACGTTCCATCGATGACGGATGCGACATCAGGTCGCATACCGCCCTCTGAGCGCTCTGAGCGGGTTCGATACCACCGCCGGCGCTGCCGCCGTAGCCCCAGGCTAGCCTCGCGCTTTCACGAGGTGGGCTGTCCAGTGGTTGATCAGAAACGCAGAAAGTGCCTCTGACCAGCAAGAATGAGGATTGTCGAGGTCCTT
>NZ_JBIRTB010000021.1:0-106391 GCF_044334475.1 Streptomyces sp. NPDC020780
CGTGTCCGATTCCCGGTCGAAGCGGGTGTGCTTTCCAGTTCTTCGCTTTCGCGTTTCCCTTTCCGGCGATTCCGACTCTATCAGATCCTTTCGGGTCTGATTCCCAGTCAGCGGGGTCCGTCTTCCCGGCCGTTGGGCCGTTCCGACGCTCAAACTCTAGCGGATTCTCCCGGAGGCTCATAATCGGGCCTTCGAATTGAATTCCGGCATGCCGAAATTCTCCCCGGTGGGAGGTCGTGCTGAGTTTTGGTTGCCGCGTTCGCGGCGGGATCGGTCGTCGCGGATACGTACCGAGTCCGTGACAACTCGAAGAACCTTACGGACTGAGGGGAGCGGTGTCAACCCCGTCCTTCCGCCCCACCTCGGGCCGGTCAGTCCAGGTCGGTGAGCCGGCCGCCGGCGTCCGGCTGTGCGTGCTCGACGCGGCGCAGGAGCCTGGTGAGGATCTCACCCAGGGCTCCGCGCTCGTCGCCCGTCAGGTCCTGGAGGAGGTCCTCCTCGAACGCCGTGGCCATGCGCATGGCCTCGAGCCATTTCGTACGGCCCTCGTCGGTGAGTTCGACGATGACACGCACCCGGTTGTTCTCGTCCCTGTCCCTGGTGACCAGGGACTCGCCCGCCATCCGGTCGATGCGGTGGGTCATCGCGGCCGGGGTGAGCCCGAGGCGCTTCGCGAGCTCGCTGGGGCCCATGCGGTACGGAGCGCCGGCCAGCACCAGGGTCTTGAGGACTTCCCACTCGGTGTTGCTGATGCCGAGGGCGGCGAGCTGCCTGCCGTACGCCACGTTCATCCGGCGGTTCAGTCGGCCCAGGGCCGAGACCACCTGCTCGACCTGGGGGTCGAGGTCCTGGAACTCGCGCTGATAGGCCGCGATCTGCTCGTCCAGGCTCGGTTCCGGGAGCTCGGACTGCTCGGAGGTGTCAGACATGGCGGGCAGTATCGCACGCTGCCCGAGGCCATCGAAGTCCTTCAAGCTGTAGTTTTCACCTTCTAATTTTAATGCTAAAGTCTACGGGTTCGTGTTCTTCAACGTTCTTCGAGTCTTGAGGTAGGTGAGTGTGACCAGGGAGATGGGCGCAGCGCTGCGGCGGATCCAGACGGGGAGCGCGCTGAGCGCGTTCGGCCTCGGGTTCACCGTTCCGTATCTGTACGTCTACGTGGCGCAGGTCCGGGATCTTGGTGCGGGTACGGCGGGCGTCGTACTGGCTGTCTTCGCCATGGCAGCTCTGGCCGTTCTGCCGTTCACCGGCCGCGCCATCGACCGGCGCGGGCCGCTGCCGGTCCTGATCGTGGCGGCGGCCGCGGCAGCCGCGGGTGCTGCCGCGCTGGGTGTGGCGAGCAGTGTGACGACCGCCGTCCTGTCGGCCGCGGTGCTCGGCGCGGGTACCGCGGTGATGCAGCCGGCACTGGCGACGATGCTCGTGTGGTGTTCGAGCCCTACGACCCGGACGCGCGCCTTCGCCATGCAGTTCTTCCTGCAGAACCTGGGCCTCGGTATCGGCGGTCTCGTCGGCGGGCAGCTGGTGGACGTGGACCGTCCGTCGAGCTTCACCCTGCTGTTCCTGATCGAAGCGGCGATGTTCTTGGTGCTCGGCGTGGTCGCGGCCACCGTGCGCATGCCGCACGCCCCGTCCCTCACGGACGCCAGGCCCACGGAGGACGGCGCGCCGAAGGCGGGGCTGCGGACGCTGCTCTCCCACAAGGCCATGGTTCAGCTGTGTGTGCTGGGCTTCGTGATCTTCTTCGCCTGCTACGGGCAGTTCGAGTCGGGTCTCGCGGCCTACGGCACCGAGGCCGCCGGCATCGACCCGTCGACCCTGGGTATCGCGCTGGCCGCCAACACGGCGGTCATCGTCGCCGCGCAGTTCGTCGTGCTCCGTCTCGTGGAGCGGCGGCGGCGCAGCCGGGTCATCGCGTGGGTCGGTCTGATCTGGGCCTTCGCCTGGGTCGTGGCCGGGTACGCGGGCCTCGGACACGGCAGTCAGACCATGGCCACCGCCGCGATGATCTCGACGTACGCGCTGTTCGGGCTCGGTGAGGCGATGTTGTCGCCGACGGTGGCGCCGCTCGTCGCCGATCTGGCACCGGAGTCCATGGTCGGGCAGTACAACTCGGCCTTCGCGCTGGTGAAGCAGCTGGCCCTGGCCGTCGGGCCGGCCGTGGGCGGGCCCATGGGGGCCTCGCTGCACGGTCCGTACATCGTGACGTTCGTGCTCTTCTCGCTCGGCATCACCGCGCTGGCCCTCAGGCTGGGACGGCAGCTCACGCCCGTGCAGGACAAGCCGTCGCTCGCGGCCGCTCCCTCACGTGTGGTGGCCGTCTCCCTGCCGGAGAGCGAGCCGGTCACGGCGCCTGCCGCCGTTCACTGAGCCGGCGCTCCCGCGCGGTTCAGTCCGGGAGGGTGAATTCGCACCAGACCGACTTCCCGCCTCCCGGAGTGCGGCGGGAACCCCAGGACGAGGCGATCGTCGCGACGATGGAGATCCCGCGGCCCGCCTCGTCCGCCGGTTCGGCGCGACGGCGGCGCGGCAGGTGGTCGTCCCCGTCGGTCACCTCGATGATCAGCCGGCGGTCCGTGCGGCGCAGCCCCAGGCGCATCGGCGGGGTGCCGTGCTGCAGGGAGTTGGCCACGAGCTCGCTCGCGGCGAGAACCCCCAGGTCGCAGAGTTCCATGGGGAAGCGCCAGGAGGTCAGGACGCCGGTGGCGAAGGCGCGGGCGCGGGGGGCCGCCTCGATGCCGCCGAGCAACTCGAGGGAGGCGTTGTGGAAGAGCTCCGCGCTCGTCCCCGTACGCGCCGGGTGCTGCACCACGAGCACGGCGACGTCGTCGTCGTGCTCCGCGGTCACTCCCAGGGAGCGGATGAGCCGGTCGCAGACGACCTGGGGCGACCCGTTGGCGCCCGACAGCGCGCGCGCCAGGGAGGCGACGCCCTCGTCGATGTCCTCGCTGCGCCGCTCGACCAGGCCGTCGGTGTAGAGGACGGCGGTGGAGCCGGGCGGCAGGCCGATCGTCCCGGAGGTGTGGACCCAGCCGCCCGTGCCGAGCGGCGGCCCCGTCGGGTCCTCGGCCCGGTGGACCGTCCCGTCCTCGTGGCACACGAGGATCGGGAGGTGCCCCGCGGAGGCGTAGACGAGATGCCCCTCGTTGGGGTCGTGGACCGCGTAGACGCAGGTGGCGATCTGGCTGGCGTCGATCTCGGCGGCGAGGACGTCCAGGAGCTGGAGAACCTCGTGGGGCGGCAGGTCGAGACGGGCGTAGGCGCGGACGGCGGTGCGGAGCTGGCCCATGACCGCCGCCGCGCGCACACCACGGCCCATCACGTCGCCGATGACGAGCGCGGTGCGCCCGGCGCCCAGCGTGATGACGTCGTACCAGTCGCCGCCGACCGCCGCGTCCGTGCCACCGGGCTGGTACGTCGCCGCGATCCGCAGGTCGTCAGGCTGTTCGAGGTCCTGTGGAAGGAGGGAGCGCTGGAGAGTGACGGCCGTCTCCCTGTGCCGTCGTTCGCTGGTACGGAGCCGCTCCGCCGCTTCGGCGTGGTCGGTGACATCGGTGGCGTACAGGAGCACGCCCGCCTCGCCCTCGCCGGTGCCCAGGGGCGTGCAGGTCACGGTGTACGAGTTCCCGGCAAGGACCTTGCGGGACTTGACCGTACGGGATGTGCCGCTGCGCAGGACCTGGCCCAGGAGGGGCAGCAGGCTCAGCTCGGCGAGCTCGGGCATGGCCTCGGACGCGGGGACGCCGCACGGGCGGGGCCCGAAGGCCGCCTCGTAGGCGTCGTTGACGTAGGTGATGCGGTGCTCGGGGCCGTGGAGCAGAGCGACCGGGGCCGGAAGCCGGCCGAGGATCTCGTCGGCCGGAAGGACACCGAGGGAGGGGCCTGCCGCCGGGGCGCAGGACGCCGGCGGCGTGGGCACGGTCTTCGGCCGTACGGACTCCGCGCGGGCTGCGGGTACGGAACCCTGGTCGTCCCGCGCGGCGGCTCGACGCTGTGTTCCGGGAAGGCGGGCGCTCCAGCGCGTGAAGTTCACGGAATTTCTGGCCTCGTGTGTCGGTATGGTCCGCTCGGGCGAGCTGCTTCGTCCTGCTGGCGTCGTGCCGGTCCCCCGCCGGTACTCCTGCCGTGCCGGGGCACCAGGGCTGGGTCCCGGGGAGGCGCTGTGGTCGTCGCTGCCGGTCACTGGAGGTGACCGCCGGCCGGGTGACTCTGTGCAGGTGTGGCCACACCAATGGTCACACGCCCAGTGTGGCCGACCGTACTGACAGGTGCCGTACGGGATTCGTCCGGCCGCTGACATCCGGCCGTCGCCACGGGGGACGGGTGCGGGGCCGGGCGCAGGACGAGGACGCCCCCTGGCCGCTGTTCAGCCCGAGGATCTCGGCGGATCCTCCCCGGGTGGTTTGTCCTGCGGGTGCGCCCGGCGCTCCTCGCCCCCGGGGCGCCCCGGGGGCTGCTCGCTCCTGGGGTGCCCCACATGGGTGTGGCCACCGGCCGCGAGGGCGAATTCGGCGCGCGGGTGTTCGAGCGATCCGAGGGAGATGATCTCCCTGGTGAACAGCCCGGCCAGGGTCCACTCGGCAAGGACACGCGCCTTCCGGTTGAACGTCGGCACCCGGCTGAGGTGGTAGACGCGGTGCATGAGCCAGGCCGGGTATCCCTTGAGCTTGCGGCCGTAGACGTGGGCGACGCCCTTGTGCAGTCCCAGCGAGGCGACCGACCCGGCATGGGAGTACCGGTAGTCCTCGGTCGGCCGTCCGTCCAGCACGCGGACGATGTTCTCCGCGAGGACCTTGGCCTGACGCACCGCGTGCTGGGCGTTCGGAGCGGTTTCCGCGCCCTGCTCGGAGGAGGTGAGGTCGGGTACGGACGCGGCGTCCCCCGCGGCCCAGGCGTGCTCGACGCCGTCCACGGAGAGCGCGGCCGTACACCGGATCCGGCCGCGCGCGGTGAGGGGCAGGTCGGTGGCGGCGAGGAGCGGCGCCGGTCTGACACCCGCGGTCCACACCAGGGTCCGGGTCGGGAGGCGGGAGCCGTCGCTGAGTACGGCGATCCGGCCCTCACAGCTCTCCAGCCGGGTGTCGAGCCGTACGTCGATGTTGCGGCCCCGCAGTTCCCTGACCGCGTACTTCCCCATCTCCTCGCCGACTTCGGGCAGGATGCGGCCCGTCGCCTCGACCAGGATCCATCTCAGATCCGTCGGCTTGATGTTGTGGTAGTACCGCGAGGTGTAGCGCGCCATGTCCTCGAGTTCGGCGAGGGCCTCGACCCCCGCGTAGCCCCCGCCGACGAAGACGAAGGTGAGGGCGGCGTCGCGGATGGCGGGGTCGCGGGTGGCGGACGCGATGTCCATCTGTTCGATGACGTGGTTGCGCAGGCCGATGGCCTCCTCGACGGTCTTGAAGCCGATGCCGAAGTCGGCGAGGCCCGGGACCGGAAGGGTGCGCGAGACGGACCCGGGTGCGACGACGATCTCGTCGTACGCGATCTCGAGGGCTCCCGTGCCGTCCTCACCGGTGGCGAGCGTCGTCACTGTGGCGGTGCGCTTGGCGTGGTCGACGCGTTCCGCCTCGCCGATGACGATCGTGCAGTGCTTGAGGACCCGGCGCAGCGGTACGACCACGTGCCGTGGGGAGAGGGAACCGGCCGCCGCTTCGGGCAGGAACGGCTGGTACGTCATGTACGGCTCCGGCGTGACGACCACGACCTCGGCCTCGCCGCTCCTGAGTCTGTGCCCCAGTCTCCGCTGGAGTCGCAGCGCGGTGTACATCCCGACGTACCCGCCGCCCACGACGAGAATGCGCACCTTCGACCGGGTACCGGGGGCCGTCCCCCGGGAATCTGGAGCCATCACCATCCCATGACGCAACGGAGTCCGGTGTTTGTCCACAGGCCCGGCAAATTGTGTGACCGGAGCTCTTCGACGGGGTACGGCGGTCGGATCACCGCGAACCGCGAAGCGGCGCAGGTCAGATGCGGCGGGAGAGGGTGGCTTCGGGGGGCGAATCGGGGTCCAACCGGTCCTTGCTCCGATCGGGGGGCGCTCCGTGCGGAACTACCCTCTTCTGAATTGAGCCGGGCTCAACTATGTTCGTACCCCGTCGGGGTAGCGGATTCGGACGAAGATCCGCACACCGACTCACGCGGCGGGGAAGTCTCCGGGGGGAGACGTCATGACCGGGGGAAGTTATGCACATTCAGGATTTGCATGGGCAGAACGCTGTGGCCTCTGTTCCGGAGGACCACGGACGGCTGAGCCCCATGGGACTGGCCGGGGCGGTCGCCCCGGCGGGGAGCGGGGTGCGCTCGGCGCCGCTCCGGGTGGACGCGCAGCGCAATCTGGAGCACGTCCTGCGCGCCGCGCGTGAGGTGTTCGGTGAGCTGGGTTACGGCGCGCCGATGGAGGACGTGGCCCGCCGAGCCCGGGTCGGGGTCGGCACCGTCTACCGCCGATTTCCGAGCAAAGACGTTCTCGTGCGTCGCATAGCCGATGAAGAGACCTCCCGGCTGACGGATCAGGCGCGTTCGGCCCTGGGACAGGAGGACGAGCCCTGGTCGGCTCTCTCCCGCTTCCTGCGGACCTCCGTGGCGTCGGGTGCGGGGCGCCTGCTGCCTCCTCAGGTGCTCCGGGTGGGGGCCGACCCGGAGGTGCCGGACGCCGCACCGGGTTCGCCCGAGGACGACGGCGAGTCGCGGGTCCCGCTTCAGCGGCAGGCCGGGCAGCCGGAGTTGCCGCCGGTCGGGCAGCGTGCGGGCTCCGGGGTGCCCGACGACGACCCCGGTGCGGCCGAACTGCTGGAGGTCGTGGGAAGGCTGGTCGACCGGGCCCGCGAATCGGGGGAGTTGCGGCGGGATGTGACGGTGGCCGATGTGCTGCTGGTCATCGCCACGGCGGCACCGGCGCTGCCGGACCCCGCTCACCATGCCGCCGCCTCGGCACGCCTGCTGGACATCCTGCTGGAGGGTCTGCGGTCCCGGCCCGTGTAGGAGGGCGAGGCCGGCCGGTGAGCGGGGCGGGAGAGCCCTGGCCGGCCCCTGCCCCGGCCCCGGCCCCGGATCACAGGCCCTCGGTCACTGTCGGAACGGCCCGGCCTTGCCCGGGGCAGGGCGGCTGCGTCGCCCCGGCACTGCGAGCGGTTGCCGTGCCGGCCCACGCCGCTCGCTTCGTGGCGCGGGCGTGCACCGGCCGGTGGCACCGGGCGGCGGCCGGCAGCCGGCGGATGAGCCCGTGCCCGGCAGCGTCCCGGGTCGGTCCGCGGCCGCGTCCTGGGTTGGCTCACGGCTACCTCCCGGGTTGGTCCCCGATGGAGTGACGGCAGGCGCCTCCCGTACAGGAAAACCCTCGGACGAGTGGTTGCCCGGCCGGAGGGTTCGCTGTCGGGAGGCTCTGTGGCACTCTTGGCCGGTATTCGGGTCCGAGGGTGCACACGGGGGCTTCCGCGATGAGCGGTGACGCGCAACAGGAAGAACCGGCCGGTGCCGACGCCGCGGGCGGAGCCGCGGAGGCAGGCGTGCCGACCGCGGGCAGCCAGCCCGCTTCGGCCGGCGGTGGGCGGCCGGACCTCACCGACGAGGGCGGCATCGTGCTTCCGGGCCCCTGGCCGACACCTGGGGACGACCGCGTCGGCGAGACCGACGGAGGGCCCGCGGAGACCGGCATCGCGTACGCCGTGCCTCTCCAGCGGGAAGGGCGCCGGGGATCCACCGATACCGGCCCGTCCGACGCCCAGTTGATCCAGAGGATGCGTGCCGGCGACGACCGGGCGTACGAGGAGCTGTTCCGGCGCCACTCGGACGCGGTGCGCCGTTACGCCCGTACCTGCTGCCGCGACGCGCACACGGCCGACGACCTGACGGCTGAGGTCTTCGCTCGGACGTTGCAGGCCGTGCGCGGCGGGAAGGGGCCCGAGGAAGCCGTCCGGGCGTACCTCATGACCGCTGTCCGGCACGTCGCCGCCGCGTGGGCGAAGAGCGCCAGGCGTGAGCAACTGGTCGACGACTTCGCCGTGTTCGCCGCACAGGCCACGCATACCGCCGAGCTGTCGGAGTCCGACACCGTCGACCTCGGCGCCGATGTCCGGGCGATGCGCGAGGCGGACCGCTCGATGGCCGTGCAGGCGTTCCGCAGCCTCCCGGAGCGCTGGCAGGCCGTGTTGTGGCACACCACCGTCGAGGAGGAGTCGCCGAGCGAGGTGGCCCCGCTGTTCGGCCTGACCCCCAACGCGACGGCGGTCCTGGCCGTCCGGGCCCGGGAAGGCCTCAAGCAGGCCTATCTCCAGGCCCATGTGAGCCGGGCGCTGACCTCCGGCGGCGACTGCGCCCGGTACGCTGACCGGCTCGGCGCCTATGCCAGGGGCGGCCTCCGGAGCCGGGCCGAGCGCGGACTGCGCAAACATCTCGACGCGTGCGCGAAGTGCCGGATCGCCGCCGGAGAACTGGCCGGGGTGAACGCCGGGATTCCGGCCCTGCTTCCGGTCGCCGTCATCGGCTGGTTCGCCGCGGGCTACGCCGTCAAGGCGGCCGGCGTCGCGGCCGGGGGCGCGGCCGGTGCGGCAGGTGCCGGAGCGGCCGCGGCGGCCACGGGCAGCGCCTCCTCCGGGAGCACGGCCGGCGGGGCCGCCGCCGAAGGGCTCGGCGCCCCCGTGAAGGCGGGGATCGCCGCCGCGGTGGCCGTCGCGGTCGCGGCCGGGCTGGCGTGGGCCCTGGTGGGCGACGACCGCCCCGTCCCGGAGGCGAAGCAGTCGGCCGGGCCACCGGTGGTGGCACCCGCCGTACCGTCACCGGTTGCTCCGCCTCGGGAGAAGCCGCGGCGCCCCGCGCCGCCCGCCGCCCCGGCGCCGGAACCACCGCCCGAACCGGCCCCCGCCCCGACGCCCAGCCCCCCGCCCCCGGCCCCGGCGCCGGCCCCCGCGCCGACACGGTCCGAACCGCCCGCACCGGCCCCTCCGCCGGAACCGCGGCCCACGCCGCCTCAGCCCTCGCCGCCCTCGCCGCCCTCGCCGCCCACGCCTCCCGCGCCTCCCGCGCCTCCCGCACCGGAGGTCTTCCAGGTGAACGAGTTGGCGTACTCGGTCGCCGGGGACCACACCGGACCGGAGTTGGTGCTCGGCGAGAGCAGGGGCGTGTTCTGGCAGCGCTCCGGGTTGTCGATCGGCTCCACGACGTACGCGCACGGCGTGAGCATCCACGCCCGCTCGTCGGTCACCATCCGGCTCAACCGTCCGTGTACCCGGTACCGGGCGATGGTCGGCGTCGACGACATGACGAAGGGGCTCGGTGCGGTGCGCTTCTCCGTGTTCGGCGGGGACGGTGCGCGGCTCTGGGTATCCCCCGTGGTGCGGGGCGGCGACCCCGCCGTACCGGTGGACGTCGCCCTCGACGGCCGCCCCTCCGTCCGGCTCGTCGTGGAGCCGGCCCGACCGTTCGGCGGGGTCGCCCTCGCCGACTGGGCGGACTCGGTGATCAGCTGCCGCTGATCCCGCCCGGTGAGGTGGGCCGGAGGCCCGCGACCGCCCGCCTCGCGCGGTCCTGCCCGCGCAGGGCCGGCCCCACGCCCCGCTACCGCCATGGCCGGCAAGGGCACCGGGCGGGCCGGCCCGGCAGCCGCCTCGGGCGGGCCCACGACACCAGGCGCCGGCGGGACGGGGCGGGGCCAGTGCCATGGGCATGGCAATGAAGCACCGCGAGGATGGCCTCGAATGCCTCCGAGTGCCGGCGAGCGAGCGGGGCCCGGTCGTCAGGGCTGCAGGGTCCGGCGGGCCGGGACCACTCCGCCGGCCACCGCCCGTTGGCGCGGCGCCGCGGTGCCCGTCCAGCAGGTGCCTCGGCGGGTGACCAGACGGCGGAGCCACAGCTCGGTGGAGGCCAGTTCGGCCAGCCCGTCCAAGGGGAGGGGTTCGCCCTCGGAGGCCGCCCGCAGGGCCTTGCGTACGACGCGCGCCTCGATCAGGCCCGCGTCGGCCAGCAGCGGGGCGTCGAAGAGTGCCATCAGCTCCGGGAGCGCGGCGCGCAGCCCGGCGCGGCCCGCCGCGGCCGAGGTGGCCTGGGAGGGGGTCCCCCAGCCGGGCGGCAGGTCGTGGATGCCCGCCCCCGCGAGCACCCGGCGCAGGATCGCCGCCCTGGCCCCCGGCTGGACCCGCAGGGATTCGGGAAGGGCCCGGGCGGCCCGCACGACCTGGTTGTCGAGGAACGGGGCGTGCAGCCGCTGGCTGCGGATCTCCGCCGCCTGCTCCAGGATCCGCTGGCCGGCCGCGTGCCGGGCCAGCGCCGCACGGGCGCGGGCCTCCCCCGGCCGCTGTACGGAGGCGGGCCGGATCGCGGCCTCCTGAAGGCGTACCGATACTTCGGCGAGCGCCTCCCCCGTGAGCCAGCGCGCGGCCGGGCCGGGGCGTGACCAGGCCAGGGAGGCGAGCGAGGCGTCCGCGGGGGTGGCCAGGTCGGGTGCGTGGCGGTTGGCGCCGGGCAGCAGACCCGCCGCCGTCTCGAGTCCGGAGCGGTAGGACGTACGGGCCAGCCTGCGGGCGGCGCGGTACACGGCGAGTGGGACGAACAAGGAGTGCGCGGAGGGCCCTTCGGCGCGGGCGAGCGCGGCGACGGGCCGCAGGAGGTGGCGTCTGCGCCGGTCCATGAGGAGGTCGGCCAGGCGCGCGGGGTGCGCGTCGAGCACCTGGCGTGCCCCGTGGCCGACGAAGTGGTCGGCGCTCCCCGCTGCCAGCCGGCGGCGGTGGCGTTCGGCGACGATCAGGGAGGGCGCGGGTTCGTCGGTGAGCGGGCCGTTCTCCAGTGACGCGTAGGGCAGCGCCTCCTCGCCGGCCGCGACGACCACGTGGTGGAGGCGGGGGTTGGACGCGATGACGCGGGCGCGCTCCATCTCGTCCTCGAGGCCCTGTGCGGACAGGTCGTTGAAGGTGACGGCGAGCAGCCGCTCGCCGGCCCCCGTGCCGTGGCCGAGGACGGTGCCGGGCAGTCCCGGCAGCCCGGCGGCCAGCAGGGCGAGCGTGGCGGACGCGCTGCCGCCGGAGAGGTCCGCCCCGATGCCGGGTACGGGCGCTCCGCGGGCCGCGCGGCGGTCGGCGGGGCCCATGCCGGGGACGGGCCCGGGGTCGGGCGGCAGGGTCTCCGGGGCGTGGCGCGGGGCGGTGAGCCTGGCCCGTACGGCTTCGACCAGGGCGTCCCGTACGCCCTCCACGGCGCTCACCGGGTCGGTCTGGGGGGCCGCGACGGCGAGCGAGGCCACCGCCTCGTACCCGGTGACCTCGCGCGAACCCTCCCGGAGGATCAGTGCGTGGCCCGGCGGGACCCGCTTCACCCCCTCGTACGGGGTGCCGTTGCCGAGGGCCTCCGGTGTTTCGGGGCAGGCGAGCAGCGCGGCGAGGTGCCCGATGTCCAGTTGGGCCTCGATGAGGTCGGCGAGCGGGAGTGCGGCGGTGGCGTACGCGGTGCCGTTGGCCCACGGGGTGTGGAAGACGGGGCGGGCTCCGGCGAGGTCCCCGGCGACGGTGACGCGGCGGCCGATCTGGACGACGGCCGTGTAACTGCCCGCCCAGGCCGTGAGATGCCGTAGCGCTCCGCCGCGCGCGGCCAGCAGTCCGACCCGGAGCTGTTCGTCGGTGGCACCGCAGCAGCCGAGGACGGCGAGCCGGGCGGTGGGCGCGCCCTCGGGCGTGGCGGCCGAGATGACGCGGATCTCGTCCGGCCGCCAGTCACCCACGGCCCAGAGCGGATCCGGGTCCCCCCACAGGAGTTGGGAGCCCACGGGATGGACGGTGTGCTCCTCCCCGTGCCGCCCGACCGAGCCGACGGTGCCGAAGCTCGCGGCGATACTGCTCCACCCCACCAACCAACGCATCGCCGCCTCCACAGGCTGTGGACGAACCGGCGCGCCAGGACCCGGGAACGCCGCTGCGGGACATGCTGCCACGACAGCGACGCCCTGGAGGGGGTACGGGCGGCGCACACCGGATGTGCATGCGCCCCTGGCAAAGGCTTGGGTGCGGCACTCCGGATCTGCCGGCAAGAGGGCCGCCGATCCGGCGAGTTGTCCCGCAGGGGCTCTCCACCGGGCCCGTCGCCGTCCGCGCTGCGGAACCGACGTAATTCGGCCATAGTCGGCCGGGTTCCCGGAGCCTCGAACGACCGACGTGATTCAGCCATTCTTTGCTCCGCCGATGACCGCGCGTTTCCCCTCGGACGGGCCCGTCCGGTCCGGGAGAGCTCCGGCGCATCCCGCACCTGCCGGGAAGCCGGCAGGACGTCCGAGGACCCCGGCACGTCGGCCGGGGGCAGGGGGCCGGAGCCCTCGCGCCCGCCCCGCAGCCGGCCGGACACGGTGGTGGCCGGCGCATCCCCCCGGTGCGCCGGCCACCACGTCCGCCCCCTGAGCTGCCCTTCCGCGCACGGTCCGGGAGGTGTTCTTCACCTCCCGGACCGGTTCGCCGCCCGCGGGGATGGGGCGGCGGTCTCCCCCAGCCCACTGAGTCCAGTGCAGCGGGCCGACCCACGCGTCATCCATGGAAGCGCCGCCGCACCGGCCGGGGCAGAGCGCACGGCCGGGCGCACGGCCACACATCAGGTGCATGACGCCGCAGCCCAGCGCCGCGGGCCTCCGGCCCCGTGCCGCAGGCGCCCGCCCCGCGCTCCCGCGCGACTCCGCGACCGCTCCCGTGGACGCTTTCGGCGCGGCGGCCGACGACGAGGGCGCACTCCGCCCAGGTTGACGACTTTCCCGCCATACGGACGTCTGCCCCTTAACGGTAAGGATGCGGCGAACTACGCTGTGTTGACTGATGTTCTCAGCGGTGCGGCATATTCCACGGGGCTCGGCCAAATGCGTGTGCGGCCGGAGTGCCCGGGGCCGTACCGGGGGAGAACACGGTACGAATGCCGCGCGCCCCACGGTGACGCGGCGGCCGTCTGTGTGTCGAGGGGTGGCGCATGTCCAGGGAGCAACGCGGGCCGAACGAGAAGCTCGGCACGGTTCTCGCCCTCGCGGGAATCAGCAACGCCGGCCTCGCCCGGCGGGTCAACGACCTCGGAGCGCAGCGCGGCCTGACTCTTCGTTACGACAAGACGTCGGTGGCCCGCTGGGTCGCCAAGGGGATGGTGCCGCAGGGTGCGGCGCCCCACCTCATCGCGGCCGCGATAGGGGCGAAACTCGGCCGTCCGGTGCCGCTGCACGAGATCGGGCTCGCCGACGCCGATCCGGCGCCCGAGGTGGGCCTCGCCTTCCCCCGCGACGTGGGTGAGGCCGTACGGTCGGCCACCGATCTCTACCGGCTGGACCTGGCCGGGCGCCGGGGCGGTGGCGGCATCTGGCAGTCGCTGGCGGGTTCCTTCTCGGTGAGCGCGTACGCGACCCCGGCCTCCCGGTGGCTCATCACGCCCGCCGACTCCTCCGTCGCGCGGGATTCGACGGCCGCGCGGGCCGCGCTCCTGGGCGGGCAGGGCGCATCCGGGGCGCACGGGGGGACGCCTGGTGTGCCCCTCCAGCCGGGCCCGGAGACGGTGTCCGACGCCTCACTCCTGCGGGTCGGGCACAGCGACGTGGCCAAACTGCGCGAGGCCGCCCAGGACGCGCGCCGCTGGGACTCCAAGTACGGCGGCGGGGACTGGCGCTCCTCCATGGTCCCGGAGTGCTTACGCGTCGACGCCGCACCGCTGCTGCTGGGTTCGTACAGCGACGAGGTGGGCCGGGCCCTCTTCGGCGCCTCGGCCGAGCTGACCCGGCTCGCCGGCTGGATGGCGTTCGACACCGGCCAGCAGGAGGCCGCCCAGCGCTACTACATCCAGGCGCTGCGCCTGGCCCGCGCCGCCGCCGACGTCCCGCTCGGCGGTTACGTCCTGGCGTCCATGTCCCTGCAGGCCACCTACCGGGGCTTCGCCGACGAGGGCGTGGACCTCGCGCAGGCGGCCGTCGAGCGCAACAGGGGCCTGGCCACCGCGCGGACCATGAGTTTCTTCCGGCTCGTGGAGGCGCGCGCCCACGCGAAGGCCTCCGACGCCCCGGCCGCCGGCGCCGCGCTCAGGGCGGCCGAGAGCTGGCTGGAGCGTTCCCGGGCCGGGGACAACGACCCTTCCTGGCTGGGCTTCTACTCGTACGACCGGTTCGCCGCCGACGCGGCCGAGTGCTACCGCGACCTGAAGGCCCCCCGGCAGGTGCGGCGCTTCACCGAGCAGGCGCTGTCCCGGCCCACCGAGGAGTTCGTCCGCTCGCACGGACTGCGGCTCGTCGTGTCGGCGGTCGCGGAGCTCGAGTCGGGCAACCTCGACGCGGCCTGCGCGGCGGGGACGCGCGCGGTGGAGGTGGCGGGACGCATCTCCTCGGCGCGCACCACCGAGTACGTACGCGACCTGCTGCACCGCCTCGAACCGTACGGGGACGAGCCACGCGTGGCGGAGCTGAGGGAGCGGGCGCGCCCGCTCCTGGTCTCCCCCGCGTAGCGGCCCGGCGCTACGCCCCGATATGCCCGGACGGGGCAGCGGGCCGGCCGCCACGCCCCCGCTCCTGCGGGTTTGAGCCCGTTGTCAGTGGGTCAGTGCACTATCGGGGTGGGAGGTGGCGTGATGATGACGCACGCGGCGTACGACTGCGACGTTCTGGTGATCGGTGGCGGGATCGTCGGCCTGTCGACCGCGTACGCCGTCACGCGCTCCGCGCCGGGCACCCGGGTCACGGTGCTGGAGAAGGAGTGGGGCCCCGCCCGCCACCAGACCGGACGCAACAGCGGAGTGGTGCACAGCGGCATCTACTACCCCCCGGGGTCCCTCAAGGCGCGATACGCCGTGCGCGGCGGCGCGGAGCTTGCCCGCTTCTGTACGGAGCACGGCATCCCCTACGCCGTGACGGGCAAGCTGATCGTGGCCACGGAGAGCCGCGAGCTGCCCCGGCTGCACGCGCTGGTGCAGCGCGGCCGGGCGCACGGCCTGCCGGTCCGGGAGCTCGGTCCCGTCCAGATCGCGGGATACGAACCGCGGGTGCGCGGCCTGGCGGCGATCCGGGTCGCGACGACCGGAGTGTGCGACTTCCCGGCGGTGGCCGCGCGGCTCGCCGCCGAGGTGGGCGAGGCCGGCGGCGAGGTCGGATACGGCGCGGAGGTCGTCGCCGTGGACCGGCGCGCCTGGGGGGTGGCGGTGCGGACGGCCGACGGCAGGGTGGTCCGTGCCCGGGTCCTGGTCAACTGCGCGGGGCTGCACTGCGACCGGGTGGCCCGGCTCGCGGGCGACGATCCGGGCGTGCGGATCGTGCCGTTCCGCGGCGAGTACTACGAGCTGGCCCGCCCAGAGCTGGTCCGGGGCCTGGTCTATCCCGTGCCGGATCCGGCCTTCCCGTTCCTCGGGGTGCACCTGACCCGTGGCGTCGACGGCACGGTCCACGTCGGGCCGAACGCGGTGCCGGCGCTGGCCCGCGAGGGATACAGCTGGCCGGTCGTCCATCCCCGGGAGCTGGCCGCGACGGTGAGCTGGCCCGGTTCCTGGCGGATCGCCCGGCGCCACTGGCGGTACGCGGCGGACGAGGTGCGCAGGTCCCTGTCGAAGCGGGCGTTCACCCGGGCCGTCCGGCGGCTGCTGCCCGAGGTGACGGAGGACGATCTGCGGCCGTCCCCCGCGGGTGTCAGGGCGCAGGCGGTGCTGAGCGACGGCACGCTCGTGGACGACTTCCTGATCCGGGAGGCCACGCACACCGTGCACGTGCTGAACGCCCCCTCGCCCGCCGCCACCGCTTCGCTGCCCATCGGGAGGGAGGTGGCGCGGCGGGCCCTGCAGCGGGCTCGCGCGACGGGATGGAAGCCGCCCGCCGTAGAATCGGGTCATTGTGTCTGAACCCTTGAACCCCACCCCCCGGACGCCCGGCCCCGCCGGCACCGACGCCGACGCCGACGCCCTGCGCGAGGCCTCCTTCGAGCGTCAGCGCAGGCTGCGCCAGGAGCCGCGCTTCCCGGGCGGGCCCGCCGCGGACCCGGCGGGCTCGCACCACGAACGCCGGATCCGCAGCTTCCAGCCGCGCCGCAGCCGGGTGACCGCTGGCCAGGAGGACGCCCTGCAGCGGCTGTGGCCTGTCTGGGGCCTCGACATCGACGGTCGCGGCGTACTGGACCTGCCCGCCCTGTTCGGCGGCCTCCCGGTGGTCCTGGAGATCGGCTTCGGCATGGGTGAGGCCACCGCGCTGATGGCGGCCGACGATCCCGCCACCGGCATTCTGGCCGTCGACGTGCACACCCCCGGCCAGGGCAATCTTCTCGGCCTCGCGGAGCGTGCGGGGCTGTCCAACGTCCGCGTCGCCAACGGTGACGCGATCATCCTGCTCCGCGAGATGCTGGAGCCGGCCTCGCTGGACGGGCTGAGGGTGTATTTCCCCGACCCCTGGCCCAAGAAGCGGCACCACAAGCGGCGGCTGATCCAGCCGGAGTTCCTCGACCTGGTGGCGCGCCGGCTGAAGCCGGGCGCGGTCATCCACTGCGCGACGGACTGGGAGCCCTACGCGGAGCAGATGCTCGAGGTCCTGACCGCGCACCCCCTGTTCGAGAACACCCAGGCGGACGGCGGCTACGCGCCGCGGCCCGCCTTCCGGCCCCTGACCCGTTTCGAGGGCCAGGGCCTGGACAAGGGCCACGTCGTGCACGACATCCTGTTCCGCCGTCTCTGACTCCCGCCCGGACCCCGCACGACTCCCGCACACCCCTGCCCGCAGGGCCTCCCCCCGGACCGTTCCGGGCGTCCCTGATCAGCCACCGCCGGGCGCCCGGCCGGTGCACGCGTGGCCGGGTGTCAGTCCCTCTCGTTAGGGTCATCAGGTGTCCCAGGGGTCCGAACAGCACCAGCAGCCGGCCGTCCCGGTTCTCGAGGAGCAGCGGCTCGACGCGTTCCTGGGCGCCGTGCCCGAGCGAGGCCAGTGGCGTTACCGTCCCCGGCGCGTCGGCATGGTCTGGCGCAGCAGGACGTTCCGCGCCGGCGCGGTGATCACCGTGCTCGCGCTCTGCGGGCTGATGATCCTGGCCCTGGTGCGCGAACAGACCGGCACCCAGGGCTTCGTGGTGGGGCTCGGCCTGGCCGTGCTGCCCGTCCCGCTGCTCATGTCGGCGTTCCGCTGGCTGGACCGGGTGGAGCCGGGGCCCTGGCGGAATCTGCTGTTCGCCTTCGCCTGGGGCGCGTGCGCCGCCGCGCTCGTCGCGATCACCGCGAACACGTTCGCGACCCGCTGGATAGCGGCGGCCACCGCCGACCCGGCGAGCGCCGACACCCTGGGCGCCACGATCATCGCGCCGGTAGTCGAGGAGAGCGCCAAGGCCGCCGCCGTCCTGCTGCTCTTCCTCTTCCGCAGAAGGGAGTTCGGCGGCGTCGTCGACGGGATCGTGGTCGCCGGCTTCACCGCCACCGGTTTCGCGTTCACCGAGAACATCCTCTACCTCGGCAACGCCTTCGGCGAGGACCAGCAGCTGGGGACAACGGGGTTCCCCTCGGTGACGGCCGGGACCTTCTTCGTACGAGCGGTCATGTCGCCGTTCGCGCACCCCCTGTTCACGGTGCTGACCGGCATCGGCTTCGGGATCGCCGCCGTCGGCGGCAGGCGGCACCCGGTGCGCCGGATCGTGCTGCCGGTGCTCGGGCTCCTCCTCGCCATGGGCCTGCACGCCCTGTGGAACGGCTCGTCGGCCTTCGGCGCCTACGGCTTCTACGTGGTGTACGGCGCGGTCATGGTCCCGGCCTTCGGCCTGGTGACCTGGCTGGCGATCTGGTCCCGCCAGCGGGAGCTGCGCACGCTCGCCGGCGAGCTGCCCGTCTACGCGGCGGCGGGCTGGCTCACCCCCGCCGAGCCGCTCGCCCTGGCTTCGATGCGGGCGCGTGGCCTGGCCCGCGACATGGCCAGGCACTGGAACAGCCAGCCGGACCGTGCCCGGGGCAGGGCCGCGGCCCGCGCGGTAGCGGAGTACGAGCTGTTCGCGACCTCGCTGGCGATGCTGCGCCGCAGGGCCCGCCACGACGGAGCGGGCCATGAGTTCGCCGTACGGGAGCAGGAGTTGCTGCACCATCTGTGGCAGCGCCGGGACGTCGCGGGCCCGGCCCTGACGTACGCGGCCCACGCGACGGGCCGGATACGCGCCCACCGGATGCCTCCGCCCGGCCCGTTCCCCCGCCAACTGCCCTACGACCGGCCGTATCCGCAGCAGCTCCCACCGCCGCACCGGCACTACGGCGGCCCCAACCCCTATCTGCACACCGGCGGTCAGCAGCCGGGCGGCCACCACCCGCCGCCCCGGTAGGGCCACCCGGCGCGCACGAGCGGGTTCCCGCGGACGCAGACCCGGCACCCGCAGACCAGGCACCCGCAGACCCGGAACAGCCAGGGGCGGTACCCGCACGGGCGGTCCGACGCAGCGGGCGGGCCCCCGGACGCAGACCCGGCACCCGCCCAGCCGGCACCCCCGGACCCCGGACAACCAGGCGCGGCACCCACGCCGCCCCCTGCCGTACGCAGACCGGCGGCCCTGACGTCGGGGGGTGTGCGTCAGGGCCGCCGGGGTTCGGGTGCGCCGTACGCCGGCGCGGGCGGTCAGATCGACAGGCCCTTGCTGCGCAGCCAGCTCATCGGGTCGATGCCCGAGCCGTCCGCGGTGTGGACCTCGAGGTGGAGGTGCGGGCCCGTCACATTGCCGGTGGCGCCGACGCGTCCGATGGTGTCACCCGTGCTGACCGTCTGACCGGCCGTGACGTCCATCGAGGACTGGTGGCAGTACCAGACCTCCGTACCGTCCTCGAGCTCGAGGACCGTGCGGTAGCCGTACGAGCCGGACCAGCCGGCCGACTTCACCGTTCCGCCGTGGACCGCCTTGACCGGGGTGCCGGTCGGCGCGGCGAAGTCCAGCCCGGTGTGGTAGCCGGAGGACCACATCGATCCGGCCTGGCCGTAGGTCGACGTGATCGTGTACGAGGACGTGGGGATGGCGTAGCTGGCGGCGAGCTTGGCGAGGCGCTCGGCCTCGGCCTTCTTCCTCGCAGCCTCCTCCGCCGCCTTCTTCTCGGCCGCGGCCTGGGCCTCGGCCTTGCTCTGCTGCTTGGCGGCCTGGGCCGCGGCCTCCTCGGCGGCGGCCTTCTCCTGCGCGGCCCTGGCCTCGGCATCGGCTCCGGCCTGCTGCTGCTCGGCCTGCTGGAGGATGCGCGCCCGCAGGGCCTCACCGGCGTCGGTGGTTCCCCCCTCCGCCTCGGCGGCGGTGATGCCGGCCGTGGTCAGCGGGGCGGAGGCGGCGAGGGTCTCGTGGTCCGCTTCGGCCTCGTCGGACATGAAAGCGCCCACGCCGGGAAGGGACGTGGCGTCGGGAAGCTTGTCCGCGATGGAATCGGGAAGAGAGATGGAGACCGGCGGCTTGCTCTGCGCGGTGGCCATGCCGCCCGCGCCGACGGCCGCGATGACACCGACGCCGAGGACGGTGGAGCTACGGGCGAGACCTCGCTGCTTGGCTACGCGGTGCCTGCCGCGCACGGGGCGGATGGATTCCTCGGTGGGATTCCACTCGTCCCAGGTCCTCTCCTCGCCACCGAACGAGTCGGTCCTGAAGGGTGACGGGGCCTCGGGGGCAGGCTGATTGGACGCCACGTGGGCGCACTCCTTTCCTTCCTTCTCGCCTACCGGGTTAGCTGACGGGTTCGGAGCAGGAAGGTCTCCTACGGGTCCCTTCGTCTCTCACGAGACGCAGGTGCCCGATTCACCCCATGTAGGTGGTTCCCCGGTTCCCTTGCGGAATTCGGCGCTCGCGCACGGTGCCGCCTCTGGCGACGACTGGGACAACCGCGCTGCGTTATCGAACGTTAATAGAGACCAGGGCCCGATTCCAAGCCGTTCCAGGTGATCATTCACGCCTACGACCTGCATTTTTATGGGTGAAACGGTCACAAACGGACGAGTTGCATATCCCTTTACCGACCATCAGTTTCTGACGGAGTGTCAAACGTTATGCGTAGCGGCGTCCTTCGATCACGGACAGTCGCAGCGGTCATCCCTCGCCCCTCCCCACGATCTTCACCGTCGTCCGCCGCTCCGGCTGCCCCCGGGCGGGCCGCCCGACCGCCAGGAGCGCCATGTCGTCCGTGGACCGGCCCCCGGTGTGCAGCCGTACGTCGTCGGTGAGGGCGGAGAGCAGCTCGTCGGGTCCGGGGAAGATCCGGCCACGCAGCCGGTCCGCCGGGTCGTAGAAGGCACCGTCCGCGTTCCGGGCCTCGGAGAGGCCGTCCGTGAACACCAGAAGCGTCGCCCCGGGCGGCATGGCCCACTCGTCCGACCGGTCCGGCCACACGTCCAGCCCCATGCCGATCGGCAGGGCGGGAGCACTGGGCGACAACACGTCGAGCGCCCCGTCTCCGTGCAGCAGGATCGGCTCGGGGTGACCGCGGTTGACGATCCGCACCGTGTCCGAACCCGCCGGGATCTCGGCGAGTACGGCGGTGACGAACCCCTCCATGGTGTCGAGCCCGCCACGCCGCGTGCCCTCCCGCGCCAGCGCGCGCTCCAGCCGCTGGGCCACGCCCTCCAGCGACAGCTCCTGCTCGGCCGCCTCCCGGAACGCCCCGATCACCACGGCCACCGCCCCCACGGCCTCCAGCCCCTTGCCGCGTACGTCCCCCACGACCAGCCGGACCCCGTGCGGTGTGTCCGCGACGGCGAACAGGTCACCGCCGACGAACTCGTCCGCCTGGGCCGCCTCGTACCGTGCCGCAACCAGCAGCCCGCCGATGCGGTCGTCCGGCGCCGGGAGCACCGCCCGCATCGCGGTGGCCGCGACGGCGCGGGCCGAGGCCAGCTGCTCGTTGCTGCGCCGTACGACGGCGTTGATGACGAGGGCGAGCCCGGAGACGGTGATCAGGGTGAGCAGGTCGGTGACCGGCACGACCCTGGCGAGCGTGCCGTCGGAGAGCCGGATGGCGAGGACGACGAGGACCGCGGCGACGCCGGTACGGAGCGTGCTGGCCATCGAGAAGAAGGGGGCGGCGAGCAGCGGAGCCGCGGCGAAGAACGGGACGGCCGTGACCGCGGCCGGCGTCACGGTGTCGAAGACGACTCCGACCACGATCATCAGGGCCGGCAGCAAGCGCACGAGCCGCCGCGCCCGGGGTGTGCCGAAGGCCGCCCCGCCCCGTTTTTCCCGCTTCCCCACCTGTGCACTCCTACCCGGTCCGCCCACGGCTGCGGACGGTACCGCGCCCCGCCCAGGCTGACCGTCGCCGCGCCGTGCGGCACAACGGCATCGGCCGAAGGGAGGAGCACGCCGGAGCCCCGGCCTCCGGAGGTCAGTCGGAGGGTCGGTGCCGCGCGTACATCGTCAGTGCATCCCGTACGGGACGGCGGTACCGTCCCCCTACCGATCGTAGTTCTTTCCGAAGCGCTCGTCGGCGACATACATCTCGCCGGCGCCGATGACGTACGACCGGGTGACCACCGTCGCGGGCGACGGCCACAACGGCAGCCACCGCCGAACCGGACGAGAGCGCCCTGGCCGTCAGGGGCGTCAAGGTCCAGCGCACCGACAAGAACACCTTGCGGGCGACGGAGGCCCCGGCCGGGTGCGTACGGGCATACGACAGAGGCCCGGATCCTTGGAAGGATCCGGGCCTCTGTCTTCAGTAGCGGGGACAGGATTTGAACCTGCGACCTCTGGGTTATGAGCCCAGCGAGCTACCGAGCTGCTCCACCCCGCGCCGTTGTGATGACAACTCTACGGCATCCGCGAGGTCCTCCTGACCAATTACGGCCGCGGCTCCGCCGGACCGCCTCCCGCCCGGGCATCCGCGCGCCGGGCAATCCCGCTCACCACGGTTTCCAAATACGGCAGTTGACGTGCGCGAGGCCTGTCCCGGCAGAGCGCCGCGTCCCCCGTGATCTCCGCATGACGCCTGTCCGGAGGGCCTGCACGAGGGCCCCACCGCCTGGACCCGCCCACGTCCCGGCGGCCGCGACGACCGCTCGCGGAGACCGAGCAGACGTACGATCCGCACGACCTCTTCCACGCAAACCGGACCATCGAGCCCGCTCCGCCGCACCGACCTTCAGGCCGGGCGGCGTAATACCGGGGGAAAGCCGTGCTGGGAGGGTTACAGTCTGCATGCACCGCATGATGATCCGGCCGCTCGCGAAGCGGCGCGGCACCGGTAGCGGCACATCGTCGCCGTACCGGTCGGGACCCTTCCGGTATCTCCACCGGCGGCCCGGTCACGGGGCTCTTCACCGCACGTACCTACGTCACACCTACGTACAGGACACTCGATGACCGACATGCCCGCATCCACGACGCAGCGGCACCCCGACGGTTCGACCGCGGCCACGGAGACGGGCGCGGCCCCGCTTCCCACGCCCCAGTACGCGGGGCTGTTCGTGGAGCCCGACCTGCCGCCGTTCACCGACGAGACGGAGTGACCTGCGACGTGCCACCGGCCGCCGGCGCGCGGCCGACGGGCGTGTCTCCCGGGAGCCTGTGACGGGGGACATGTGACCGGCCCGGGGGCGACGGGCGCGTCGCCGGCCCCGGAACAGCCGCTCCACGAGTGACCGGCCGGCCCGCCTGCTCGTTGGCAGGCCATGCGCATCCGTATCGGCGTGGTCGTCCTCGCAGTGGCCCTGCTCGTCGCCGCCTTCCTCTCCAGCATCCCGAGCGAGGCGGAGACGGAAGAGGCCTGCCGACGGGCACTCGACAACACCTCGACGCTCACCGAACGGCCCGATGTCTGCCAGGACGTCTCGGCACGGACGTACCGCACGTTCCTCCTCATGTACGAACTGAGGGAGGAGGGCCTGGACTAGGGCCTCGTTCGGCCCACGCAGGGCTCGCCACCGACACGAACCGGTCCGCCACCGCGGCGCGACGGGCGCTGCTCGGACACCTGTGTCATCCGCCACCTGTCCCGCCCTGCCCACCGGCCTGCGCACCGGCCTGTGCCCCGGTACGGGACACGCGGCACGAGGTGGCCGCGCCCGACGCCTTCGCCGTGCCGTGAGCCCTGAGGTTCCCCCCGCACGATGCCGGTCGAGGCGCGGAGTAAGGGCGGACAGGGTTGTCCCACCTGCTTTCACGCAGGCCGTGCGGTACTCGGACCCTCAACCCACGAGACCGCCCGGGCTTGCCTGGTCAAAGACTTGCGCGCCGGTACCTGATACGGATCGGCCGCACCATCCGCTCACGCACGCGGACAGCTCAGGACGCAGCGGAAACCCCCGCTTGACGGCTTCCGCGAGCTTGGAGCCCGCTGCGGCGTGTCAGGGCATGCGCAGGTCGCCGACCGACAGGCCCAGTTCGGCTTCTGCGAGCACGCGGGCAAGGCCGGCGAGGGGCTGGCTGCGGTGGTCGTTGCTGGTGTTGATGTACGCGCTGGCTCCGTCCACGACGGCGAGGATGCGTACGGCGGCCGCCCACGGATCCTCGCAGTGGAACACCTGCTCCCGCACGCCTTGCGTGATGATCTGTTCGATGCGGTGGCACCAGCGCAGCTCCTGGCTGACCACCTGGTCGTGCAGCACGGGACGGTAGCGGGACAGGTGTCGCGCGTTGAGCCAGAGCTTGCTCACGTTGTCGAACTCGGTGTCCGAGATCAGGGCGAAGAAGCGCTGGAAGACGCTCAGAGGGCCGGCGCTTTCGGGCTCGGCCGCCACCTCCGGCAGCAGGCCGTCCAGTTCTGCCGTGGTGGCGCTCGTGAACGCCTCGGCCACGAGTTCCTCGACCACGGGGAAGTAGTGGTGGATGAGCCCGGACTGGACTCCGAGGCCGTCGGCGATCCGCTGCCGGGTGACGCACTCGAGGCCGTCCTCGAGCCCGACCTGCGCGGCCGCTGCCACGATCTCGCGGCGGCGTTCGGCCGCCGATTTGCGGACTTGCCTCTCAGGACCCCTTGACGTCATGGCAGGGATGCTATTGGCTGTGCAGCCAAATGACAATTGGCTCTACAGCCAACAAATGGGTCGCCGCTCGAACGGCTGCCGTGGCCCCAGCCCGTAGCCGGGTAGGAACGGCGAGCCGACGACGACCTCCACCGTGTGAGCGCCGCCGCACGCGCCCAGCAATGCCAGGAGACGAACGTGGACCACAACCGCGCCGATGCCGGTGATCTGGCTGAATACGGCTACGAACAGGAGCTCAAACGCACCCTGTCCGCGTGGGCCGTGTTCGCTCTCGGTTTCGCGACGATCTCCCCGGTGGTCGGCATCTACGCCGTCGCCCAGCTGGGGTTCGTCTTCGCCGGTCCCACGTGGATCTGGGCGGTCGTCGTCGCCTTCCTGGGGCAGCTGCTGGTCGCCACGGTCTACGCCGAGCTCTCCTCGCAGTTCCCGATCACCGGCGGGGTCTACCAGTGGGTCCGCCGGCTGGGCGGACCCCGGCTGGGCTGGCTGGTGGGCTGGATCTATCTCGCCTCTGCGATCGCGTCCCTGACCACCGTGGCCTACCTCGGTTCCAGCTGGCTGTACATGCTCTTCAGCGACTCGGCGCTGTCATCGACGACCCACGTGGTGCTCGGAGTGGTCTTCATCGCCGTGGCCCTCGGCATCAATCTGCTCGGCGTCAACCCGGTCAAGCACTTCCTCAACGCGGGCATCGTCGCCGAGGGCGTCGTCTCCCTCGCCGTCAGCGTGTTCCTGCTGCTCTTCGCACGCCACAACGGCTTCAGCATCCTGTTCGACACCCTGGGCGCGGAGTCCGTCTCCGGCGGGTCCGTCGCGGCCGGTTTCGTGACGTGTCTGGCCGTGGCCGGCTGGGCCTTCCTCGGGTTCGACGCGACCACACAGGTCGCCGAGGAGACCGAGCGGCCGCGGCGCAGCGTGCCCCGCGCTCTGCTGCGCAGCTACGTGTTCGTCGCGTTCACCGTGATGCTGACCTCGATCGCGGTGACGTTGGCGCTGCGCAGCCCCGAGGACGCCGTCTCCGGGAAGACCGTGGACCCCGTCTTCGACGCGGTGACGAGTGGCCTGGGCAGCTGGAGCGGGAAGCCGTTCATCGTCGTCGTCCTGGTCGCGTTCTTCGCCTGCGCCATCTCGATCCAGACCTACATCGGGCGGGCCGTCTACGCCTTCGCAAGGGACCGGCAGCTGCCCTGCTCCGCCCAGCTCGCCAAGGTCGGAGAGCGCCAGATCCCCTGGGTCTCGCTCACCGCGACGGCCGTCCTCGCCGGGCTCGGCCTTCTGCTCGGGCTCAACGGCAACGCGGCGGCCACGCTGATCTCCTTCGGATCCGGTGGCTTCTACTTCATCTTCCTGGCGGTCGCCCTCGTCGCGCTCTTCGCACGCCTCCGCGGCCGCTGGAATCCGGCGGAGGGCGAATTCCGCCTGGGCCGGGCCGGCCTGGTGATCAACGTTCTCGCCGTGGTGTGGCTGCTGTTCGAGGCGGTCAACATCGCGTGGCCCCGCGCCGAACTCGCCCCGCCATCAGGCAGCTGGATCCAGGTATGGGCCGTGGTCCTGGTCTTCTCCGCGCTGCTCGTCATCGGCCTGGCGTACGTCGCCATCGCCAAACCCCACACCCGGCTCTCCCCCACCCTGTCGACCGACGAAGTCAAGGCTCTCTGATGTCCGCGAACCTCTCCTCCGCCATCGCCCCCGTCCTCTCCCCGGCCCTCACCTACGACCCGGTCGCAGGACTGCACACCCGACAGATCTCCCACCGCCCCGCCGGACCGGGCGAGGTCGAGATCGACATCCGCGCTGCCGGGGTGTGCCATTCCGACCTGCACATCCTGACAGGCGACTGGCCCAGTGACCGCCCCCTCGTCATGGGCCACGAGGCCGCCGGCGTGGTCACGCACACAGGGGAAGGCGTCGCCGGGGTGAAGCCGGGCGATCATGTCGTCCTGTCTTGGTTCGCCCCCTGCCGCCGCTGCCGAAAGTGTCTGGCCGGCATGGCCTGGCTGTGCACCGGCACCCAGGCCGTCGCGAACACCCTGCCCGACGGCACGACACCCATCACCGACGCCCGAGGCGGCGAGGTCTGGCCCTTCCTGGGACTCGGCGCGTTCACGAGCCGAGCCGTCGTTCCCGAATCGGCCGTGGTCAAGGTCCCCGACGCACTGCCGTTCGGCATCGGAGCCCTCCTGGGCTGCTCCGTCTCCACCGGCATCGGCGCGGTTCTGAACACCGCCGGCGTGCGGGCCGGCGAGTCCGCTGTCGTCGTCGGCGCCGGAGGGGTGGGCCTGTCCGTGGTGATGGGCCTGCGGCTGGTGGGAGCCGATCCCATCATCGCAGTCGACCTCTCGCCCGAGCGTCTGATCGCCGCCGAACGGTTCGGAGCGACCCACACGCTCGACGCCGCCACGACCGACGTGGCCGCCTGGTGCCAGGAGGAACTCGGTGGGGTCGACTACGCGTTTGAGGCCATCGGCAGCCCCAAGGTCATCGAGACCCTCCCAGGGATGCTCACCTCCGGCGGAGCGGCCGTCCTGGTCGGCATGGCCGCCGCCGACGCGACGGGCGCGTTCAACCTCTTCGACCTCGCCGACCAGGGAAAGCGCATCCTCGGCTGCAACTACGGCTCCAGCGTCGGCGCGATCGACATCCCGAAGCTTGCCCGCCTCTACCTGGCCGGCCGGCTGCCGCTGGACGAGCTGATCGGCAAAGTCCGCCCGCTCGACGAGGCAGTCGCCGCCTTCGAGGACCTCAAGTCCGCCGTGGGGGCCCGCACCATTCTCGAACCGTAGGACTCCACGACGTCGGCCTCGCGGCACACCTGCGAGCGAGGCCGCCGCGACCCCCCTGCCACCGCCCCCGCACTTCCTGGAGACCTGATGTACGCCGTCACCGACCCAACCACCGGCACGACCGTTCAGACCTACCCGACCGCCACCGACGCCGAGGTGGCCGCGGCCGTCGACGCCGCCCACGCGGCCACCGCCTGGGGACGCGGCACCTCCGTGGCCGAGCGGGCCGCGCTGCTGCGCTGGCTCGGGAATCTGCACGCCGAGCACCGCGCCGAACTGGCGGCGGGCATCGTGCGCGAGATGGGCAAGCCGCTCGAAGAAGCGGAGGGTGAGATCGACTTCTGCGTCGACATCTACCACTACTACGCCGACCACGCCGAGGAGTTCCTCGCCGACGAGGAGCTCCCCGTCACCTCCGGCCCCGGTCGCGCCGTCATACGGCGCGGCCCGGTGGGTGTGCTGCTCGGCATCATGCCGTGGAACTTCCCCGCCTACCAGGTTGCCCGGTTCGCCGCCCCGAACCTCGCCCTGGGCAACACCATCGTCCTCAAGCACGCCCCGCAGTGCCCTGCCACCGCGGCACGGCTCGAGCGGCTGGTTGCCGAGGCGGGTTTCCCCGTCGGCGCGTACGTCAACGTGTACGCCACCAACGAGCAGATCGCCGAGGTCATCGCCGACCCGCGCGTCCACGGCGTGTCCTTGACCGGCTCGGAACGGGCCGGTGCCGCTGTCGCGGAGATCGCCGGGCGGCACCTCAAGAAAGTCGTCCTCGAGCTCGGCGGCTCCGACCCGTTCATCGTGCTGTCCACCGACGACCTCGACTCCGTCGTGGACGCCGCCGTCGCGGCCCGCCTCGACAACACGGGCCAGGCATGCAACGCCGCCAAGCGGTTCATCGTCACGGCCGATCACTACGACACGTTCGTGGAAAAGTTCACCGCCGCGCTCCTCGCCCGCCAGTCCGGGGCTCCCCTGTCCTCGGTCGCCGCGGCCGACACCCTCGAGCGCCAGGTGACCGCCGCCGTCGCGGAAGGCGCAACACTGCACACCCAAGGCGCACGCAGCGGCGCCCACTTCCCTTCCGGGGTCCTCACCGGCCTCACCACCGAGCACGCCGCAGCGCGCCAGGAGCTCTTCGGCCCGGTCGCCATGGTCTTCCGGGCAGCCGACGAGGAGGACGCGCTGCGGATCGCCAACGACACCCCCTACGGTCTCGGCTCGTACGTCTTCACCACGGACGCCAGCCAGGCCGCCCGCGTCGCCGACGGCATCGAGGCAGGCATGGTGTTCATCAACGGCGTCGGCGCCGAGGGCGCCGAACTGCCCTTCGGAGGCATCAAGCGCTCCGGCTTCGGCCGCGAGCTCGGCCGCCCGGGCATCGAGGAGTTCGTCAACAAGAAGCTCATCCGCACGGTGGCGTAGGCAGCGACGCGCCAGGGGGCCGTGGTCGTGTACGGCATTTGCTCCTCCCAGGACCTCTGAGGCTGGGGAGCGGTCCGGCCGCGTGGTTAGGGAGACACCTGGTCGGGGCCAGGGACGGCGGGCGACCACCCGTAGTCCGCTTCGCGACGGGCGGGATCATGGTGGGCGGCGGCGTCTGCACGATCGCCGCGGAACAGCATCGATGTCTGCTGCCCGAGGTCGACAAGGCTGCCGCCGAAGCCGCCGCCGCCCTGGTTCCGCGTGCCCGTAAGGCTGCCTCCGTAGCACCTGCTGTCGGACCGTCCGCTCACGCATCGCTCACGCAAGAGGCCGGGAAAGACGAAGCGCCCCGACCGGCCGAAGCCGGTCGAGGCGCTAAGCAGCAGGTCAAAGGGGATTACCCCTCCCTGCGCCAGGTAGGCCGTGTGGGACTCGAACCCACAACCAACGGATTAAAAGTCCGCTGCTCTGACCAATTGAGCTAACGGCCCCTGATGGATCACCCCCCGAGCATAGCTGCCCCGGGCCCGGCAGCCGATCGGGTATCGGGTGCCGGGCCGGGCGCGCCGGGGCCGGGGCGGGTGTCAGTGGGTGGACGGGCGCTCCGGGGCGGCCGGTTTCAGGAACCAGTGGCGGGCCGAAGCCAGCCACCATGTGGCGGCGAAACCGAGGACGACCAGGACGGCCAGCGGGGCGTAGTTGAACGTCTCCCAGGTGACGGGCGCCACCTGAGGCAGCATGAACAGGACCGTGATCACCGCGACCCAGGTCACCGCGACGATGCCGATGGGCCGGGACCAGCGGCCCAGGTGCCAGGGGCCCGGGGTGAAGTCGTCGCCCCGCAGCAGCCGGAGCAGGGTGGGGATGACGTAGGCGATGTAGAGGCCGATGACGGCGATGGACGTGACGGCGGCGTACGCGGTGACGTTGATCAGGTACGGAAGGCCCAGCGCCAGTGCGCCGAGTGCGGCCAGCCAGACCGCCGCGACGGGGGTGCGGGTACGGGGGCTGACCGTGTGCCAGACACGGGAGAAGGGCAGGGCTCCGTCGCGGGAGAAGGCGTAGATCATGCGGCTGTTGGCCGTCACCGACGCCATGCCGCAGAACAGCTGGGCGCCGATGACGACGAGCAGCAGCAGTGTGCCCGTGGTGGCGCCGAGCCCGTCCAGGAGGATCTGGGCGGGCGGGGCCCCGGTCGGGGAGGCGAGGGCGCCCTCGTAGGACTGGATGGCGAAGGTGAAGCCGAGGAGCAGGACGAAGCCGGCGATCCAGGAGGTCCAGATGGACCGTACGATGCCGCGCGGGCCCGCCACGGCCGCGTCGTGGGTCTCCTCCGTCATGTGGGCGGAGGCGTCGTACCCGGTGAAGGTGTACTGCGCCATCAGCAGGCCGATCATCACCACGTAGAAGCCGCTGCCCCAGCCCGTGTTGTTGACGAACTCGGTGAAGACGAACGACGCCGACCGGTGCGAGTCGGGTACGAACGTCAGCGCGCCGACGATGACCGCGACACCGACCACGTGCCACCACACACTGATGTTGTTGAGCACGGCGACGATGCCGACGCCGAAGGTGTTCAGGAGGCCGTGCAGCACCAGGATCGCCGCGAAGAGCAGGATCGTACGGCCCGGAGTGACCTCGAAGCCGAACTGGAGGTTCAGGTACGCCCCGAGGAAGGACGCCGCCCCGAAGTCGATCCCCGCGGTGACGGCCACCTGACCGAGCACGTTGAACCAGCCGGCGAACCAGGCCCACGCCGCCGCCGAGCGCGGTGGGGCGAGGCGGTGGGCCCAGAAGTACAGTCCGGCGGACGTCGGGTACGCCGAACAGATCTCCGCCATCGCCAGGCCGACGAACAGCGTCATCAGGCCCACGCCGACCCAACCCCAGGTGATGACGACGGGACCGCCGGTGTTCATGCCGAACAGATACAGCGTCAGGCAGCCCGAGAGCACCGAGATGATCGTGAACGAGACCGCGTAGTTCGAGAACGCGGACATCCGGCGTGCGAGGACCTGGGTGTAGCCGAGCTGGGCCAGCCGTTCCTCGTCGGAGGCGGGTACGGGTGAGCCCTTCAGGGCATCGGGCGGCGGCTCTGCCGCCACGGCTTCGTCGTTTGTCATGCCCCCAGCGATGCCCGGGCAGGGACGCCGGAAACGCCGCGGGGCCCGTACGCCACCGAAGTGTCGTACGGGCCCCGCGGGTCGGTCGGCGGTCAGCCGGCTTTCAGCCGGTCTCAGCCGTTGCGCTTCCAGCGCGGCTTGTCGTCACGGCGGCCGAAGGTACCGGTGCCGGTACCCGTGCCGGTCGTACCACCGCGGTGGTCGTCACGACGGCCGGTGGGACGGTCGCCGCCGGCGGAGCGGAAGCCGCCCGTGGGGCGGTCGTCACGACGGTCACGGTTGAACGGGCGGTCGCTGCCGCCCGAGCGGAAGCCACCGGAGGGACGGTCGTCACGACGGTCGCGGTTGAACGCCGGGCGGTCGTTGTCACGGCGCTCGAACGGACGGCCACCACGGTCGTCACGACGGTCACCGCCACCGGAACGGAAGCCACCGGAGGGACGGTCGTCACGACGGTCGCGGTTGAACGCCGGGCGGTCGTTGTCACGGCGCTCGAACGGACGGCCACCACGGTCGTCACGACGGTCACCGCCACCGGAACGGAAGCCACCGGACGGACGGTCGTTGCTGCCGCGGAACGACGGGCGGTCGTTGCTGCCGCGGTAGCCGGAGCCCCCGGACGGACGGCCGCTGCGCTCGCCGACACGGTCGTTGCCACCGCGGTAACCCCCGCGGTCGCCACCGCGGTCGTCACGGCGGTTGAAGTTGCCCCGGTCGTCCCGGCGGTCGTCGCGCGCGGCGGGCTGCTCCGGGACGGACACCGCGGCGACGAGCGCGGCCTCGGCCTCGGCGGTGACCTCGGCCACCGCCGCCTCCGGGTCGTCACCCCGCTCGCGGGCGGCACGGGCGACCAGGCGGTCGGCCTCCTCGCGCAGCTCGACGGCACGGCGCTGGACGCGCTCCAGCTGCTTGGTGAGGTCGGCGGCCTCGCGCTCGGCCTGCTTGGCCGCGTTGTTCGCGGAGTCGGCCTGGACCTCGGTCAGCGAGCGGGCACCGGTGATCTCGGCGACCTCCGGCTCGAAGACGCCCGCGCCCTGCACGATGTGACGGGAGGCGTCGACGCCCGCGTCCTCCATGAGACGGAAGATCTGACGGCGCTGGTGCGGCAGCGCGAGGGAGACGACGACACCGGACTTGCCGGCGCGGGCGGTACGGCCCGAGCGGTGCAGGTAGTCCTTGTGGTCGCCGGCCGGGTCCACGTTCAGGACGAGGTCGATGCCGTCGACGTGGATGCCGCGCGCGGCGACGTCGGTGGCGACCAGGGCGTTGACGTAGCCCTTCTTGAAGTCCTCGAGCACGCGGGTACGGGCGCCCTGCGTCATGCCGCCGTGCAGCGCGTCCGCCTTCACGCCGGACTCGATGAGCTGCTCGGCGATACGGTCGGCGCCCAGCTGGGTGCGGACGAAGATGATCGTGCGGCCCTTGCGGGCGGCGATCGCGGCCGTGACCGGGGCCTTGTCCTTCGGCTTCACGACGAGGACGTGGTGCGACATGGTCGTGACGTTGCCCTGGGCGCTGTCGACCTCGTGGGTGACCGGGTTGTGCAGGTACCGCTTGACGAGCGTGCCGATCTCGTTCTCCATGGTGGCGGAGAAGAGCATGCGCTGGCCGCCGCCGGGGATCTGGTCGAGCAGCTCGGTGACCTCGGGCAGGAAGCCCAGGTCGGACATCTGGTCGGCCTCGTCGAGGACCGCGACCTGGACGTTCTCCAGGGAGCAGGCGCCCCGGTTGATGATGTCGCGCAGTCGGCCCGGGGTGGCGACGAGGACGTCGACACCGCGCTCCAGCGCGTAGATCTGGTTGCTCATCGACGTACCGCCGCAGACGACCTTCATCTTCAGGCCGAGCACGTCGCCGTAGGGCTGAAGGGCGTCCGCGACCTGCATCGCGAGCTCACGCGTCGGGGTGAGGATGATCGCGCGGGGCTTCTTCTTCTCGGTGTGGCCGCCGGCCAGCGTGGCCAGCGTCGGCAGACCGAAGGAGAGCGTCTTGCCGGAGCCGGTACGGCCGCGGCCGAGGATGTCCTTGCCGGCCAGGGCGTCCGGGATGGTCGCCGCCTGGATCGGGAAGGGGGCGGTCACACCGTTCTGCGCGAGCTTGCGGACGATGCCCTCGGGCAGTCCGAGCGAGGCGAACGTGACGGTCGGCTCGGCGTCCTCGGCCTCGGGGGCCTCGGTGCCGGCGGCCTCGACGGTGCTCTCTGCGGGGGCGAGGGTCTCCGCGACCGTCTCGGGGGCCGCGGCCGCGACGGCTTCGGCGATCTCGATGACGGCGCTCGTCTCGGCGCTCTCGACGTTCTCGGGCAGGACGGTGTGGTCAGAACTGGAAATTGACATGCGAAATGCGAAACCTTCCGGAGTCTCGGCACGCGCCCGTAACTCCGTGTTTTCGCAATGTCGACCGCCTCAATGCGGTCCAGCCACGGCAAGAGAGAGTACGCGCCACACGGCGCTCTTCTGTGTCGGCGCCGGGCAATGGGATCAAACGATCTACTACCATACGCACTCTCCCCCCATTCGCGCAAACCGGCTCCGCCGGGAGGCCCCTCACACCGGCGCGACCTGCGGCGATGCCTCGGGAGTCGCCCACACCTCGACCCGCTCCGAGGGCCCCGCCGCAGCACTGCGGAACTGCCCGGCCGGCGAGGCCGAGGGCGGCTCGGGAGGCGGCTGCGAGGGCTCCGGGGAGACCGGTGGTGGAGACGGGGGCGGCTCGGGGGACGACGGCGGGGGCGGCGGCTCGCCCGGTTCCGGAACGCTCGGTTCCGGAAGGGGCGGCTGACCGCCCCGGGTCGGCTCCGGCTGCCCCGGGGCGGACTCCGGGAGGCTGCCTGCCGGGGAGGCCGGGGCGGCCGGGGACCCGCCGGGGTGCGCATTCGCCTCCGGCCCGCGGGAGACGTCCCGCTCCGACTGTGCCTCCGCACGGCCGCCGCCGGAACCGGCCCGCCCGGTACCGCGCCCGGTCGCACCGTCCGGGTGGGCGGACTCGCCCCGCTGCCCGGAGGGGCGGGGCGGGGCCGGCTGCCCGGCGTCGTGCCCGACACTCATGCAGCCGGTGGACACGGCGATGGTCAGCGCGGTGACGGCTGCCCGGCGGACGCGGGCGGACAACTGGCGCACGGAATGGCACCTCCAGGGGCGGGGAGACGGCGGAACGGCGTAGAGAGCGATGTGTCCAACTCCCGCGCACCTGCCGGGGACACGCCCCGACACAACTCCCGCACACACCACCGGCCGCCCGCTCACGCCCCCGGGCCGGCGGTCCGTCGGTCCGTCGGTCCGTCACGCCCCCGAACGAGCGGCCCGCCGTCCCGGCCGCCTCAGCCGTACCCCAGCGCGTGCAGCCGTTCGTCGTCGATGCCGAAGTGGTGGGCGATCTCGTGCACGACGGTGATCTCCGTCTCGGCGACCACGTCCTCCCGCGTCTCGCACATCCGCAGGGTCGGCCCCCGGTAGATCGTGATCCGGTCCGGCAGCACCCCCGCGTACCACTCGCCGCGCTCGGTGAGCGGGGTCCCTTCGTAGAGGCCGAGCAGTTCCCGGTCCTCCGGGTCCTCCGGTTCCTCCTCGACGAACACCGCGACGTTGTCCATCAGCCGCATCAGCTCCGGCGGGACCCGGTCGAGGGCCACGCTCACCAGCTCTTCGAACTCCTCGCGCGTCATCTCCAGCACTCCGCCATTGTCCCGTACGCACGGCCGGAGCGGGCGGCCCGCGCGGGGCCGGACGTGCCACCCACCCGGGCCACTCCTCCCCGGACGTCCGCATGTCCCCCACCCGGGCGGGGCATACGCGCCCAATGGCCCGCGATCCGATCCGCGCCGCACTCGTCCGTGTCCGGCACCCCCACCGCTCCCGCTTCCGCTCCACCGCGCCCGACGGCTCCCTCACCGCTGCTCCCGCGCACCCGTACGCACGCGCGCTCGGCCTGCTCGCGGTCGTCGTGCTGGGGGCGTGGCTCGGTCTGCTGGCCGTCGGCAGTGTGCGTACGCCGGTGGGGCCCATGGACACGACGATGACCTTGCGGCCCTCGCTGAGCGGCGGCACCAAGATCAACGTGTCCCCCCTCGGCGCGCTCGAACTGGACTCCCACACGGCCCCCGTCCGGCTCGACGTGGACGTCGACCAACTGGATCCCGAGCGCTCGCAGGCCCTGGTCAAGCACCCCGAACGGCTTTCCGGGCTGCAGGGTGAGGTGACCGGCGACGTCGCCTCCGGCACCCGCGAACTCGCGGTGCGCTCCTGCGTCGCCGTCGTCTCCGGCGCCACCGCCCTGGGGCTCGTCGTCTACCGCCGCCCGCGCCGCGCCCTGGCGGCCGGCGGTCTCGCACTCGCCCTCCTGACCGCCTCGGGCGTCAGCGCGTACGCCACCTGGAACCCGAAGTCCGTTCTGGAGCCGAAGTTCTCCGGGCTGCTCTCCAGCGCCCCCTCGGTCGTCGGCGACGCGCGCTCGATCGTCACCGAATTCGACGTCTACCAACAGGAACTGGCCCGGCTCGTCACCAACGTCACCAAGCTGTACGACGCCACGTCCACGCTTCCCGTGTACCAACCCGACCCGGCGACCATCCGGGTCCTGCACGTCTCCGACATCCACCTCAACCCGGCTTCCTGGCACATCATCAGCTCGCTCGTGAAGCAGTACGAGATCGACGTGATCATCGACTCCGGTGACACGATGGACCACGGCACGGCCGCCGAGAACGGTTTCCTGGACCCCGTGCGCGACCTCGGCGCCCCCTACGTGTGGGTGCGGGGCAACCACGACTCCGAGGTCACCCAGGCCTATCTGAAGAAGCTCGGCAACGTGCACGTCCTCGACCAGGGAAGCGCGGTGGACGTCGCCGGGCTGCGGATCGCCGGCACCGGTGACCCGCAGTTCACCCCGGACCGGTCGCGGGCCCCGGGCGGGAAGGCCTCCGAGCAACTGGCGGGCATGCGGCTCGCGTCCGCGCTGCGCGACCAGAAGCGGGCCGGCACCCCGGCCGACATAGCGGTGGCCCACGACCCGGAAGCTGCCCGCCAGACGGACGGAACGGTTCCCCTCGTCCTGTCCGGACACGTGCACCACCGCGTGAACGAGCTGCTGAAGTTCGGTACGCGGCTGAAGGTCGAGGGCTCCACCGGCGGCGGCGGGCTGCGCGCCGTACAGAACGAGAAGCCGGAGAAGGTGCGGGCCTCGGTCCTCTACCTGGACCGCTCCACCCGGCGCCTGCAGGCCTGGGACGAGATCACCCTGGGCGGTCTCGGACTGACGACCGCCGAGGTCGGCCGCCATCTGCCGGAGGAGAAGCCGACGGGCCGCTCCCCCTCGCCGACCGGCTCCCCGACCTCCCCGTAAACCGTTTTGGCGATACCTCCTGCCATCACATATGCTTCTCACGTCCCCGACGCGCTGCAAAGTGCGCAGGTGGGCCCTTAGCCCTCATCGTCTAGTGGCCCAGGACGCCGCCCTTTCAAGGCGGTAGCACGGGTTCGAATCCCGTTGGGGGCACGCTTTATCGTGTGCGAGACTTGTCTCGCACATGAGCTTGGTCCTGTGGAGCAGTTTGGAGTGCTCGCCACCCTGTCAAGGTGGAGGCCGCGGGTTCAAATCCCGTCAGGACCGCTGCAGCCCTTGTGAGCTGCGTGGCTGGGTAGCTCAGTTGGTACGAGCGATCGCCTGAAAAGCGATAGGTCGCCGGTTCGATCCCGGCCCCAGCCACCACCCGAAGGCCCCGTCCACGGACGGGGCCTTCGCCATGTCAGGCCGCTTCCTCCTCCTGCGCGCGAGCCTTCGTTTCCGTCCCGTCCTCCCGAGTGCGGGGCCCGCCGGACCGGCGTCGCCAGGCCTGCACCCCGATACCCAGGAGCACCACGGCCACCGCAGCCGTCAACGCGACCGCGTCCGGTACCCGCCCGCCGAGGCGCTGGGCCCACTGCTCGACGGCGAACGACGCGTCGACGTCCAGCAGTCCGGGCAGTGCCGTGGTCCCGTCGTACGCGAGGAAGAGCGCCCCGAGCCCGACGAAGAGAAGGCCGGAGAGCAGCGAGGTGGTGTGGAGCTCGAAACGGCCGGCACGCAGGGTCCGGCCGCGCAGCCAGGCCCGGCGGCCGAGGTCGAGGCGTTCCCAGAGCAGGGCGAGCACGAACAGCGGTACGGCCATGCCGAGGGCGTAGACGGCGAGGAGCAGGCCGCCGTAGACCGGGCTGCCGCTGACGGCCGCCACCGTGAGGACACTGCCGAGGATGGGCCCTGCGCAGAAGCCGGCCAGGCCGTAGACGGCGCCCAGGGCGTAGACGGAGAGGGCGGTCGTGGGACGGATCCGGCCGCTGAGGGCGGCGATCCGGCGGGAGGCGAAGCCCTTTCCCGCGATCTGCGCGAGGCCGAGCCCGATGATCAGCCAGCCGGCGCCGAGGACGAGGGCGTCACGGTGCCCGTAGAAGAGCCGTCCGGCGTACGAACCCGCCGCACCCAGCGGGACGAGGGTGGTGGCGAGGCCGGCGTAGAAGATGCCGGTGCGGGCCAGCAGCCGGGAGGCGGAGTCGACGGAGTACGCGAAGAAGGCCGGGAGCAGGAGGGCGCTGCAGGGGCTGACCAGGGCGAGCAGACCGCCGAGCAGGGCCGCGACGTAGCCGATGTCGGGAGTCACCGCGCGTCCTCGCCGGCGCTGCCCACGTTCGCCGCCTCGGCGGCCGCCGCCTCGATGGCCTGGGTGAAGACGGCCGTGGGCTGGGCGCCGGCCAGGGGGTGCCCGTTGACCAGGAAGGACGGGGTGGAGGTGGCGCCGATCCCGTACGCCTGCTCCTGGTCGCGGCTGATCGCCGACGCGGCCTCCTGGCTCTGCGTGTCGCGTGCGAAGCGGTCGAGGTCCTTGACCCCGGCCTCCTTCGCGAGGGCCCTGAGCCGGGCCTCGCCGAAGCCCTTCTCCTTGGCGCCGTCGGCGTAGGCGGCCCGGTGGAAGGCCCAGAAGCGGTCCTGCTGCCCGGCGGCCCAGGAGGCACGGGCGGCGGCCTCCGACTCCTTGCCGAAGAGCGGGAAGTTGCGCCACTCGATGCGCAGGGTGCCGTTCCGGACGTACTTCTCGACGAGCGCGGGTTCGGTGTCCCGGGCGAACTTCCCGCAGTAGCCGCACTGGAAGTCCGCGTACTCGATGAGGACGACGGGGGCGTCCGTACGCCCCTGGGCCAGCTTGTCCCCGGCTTCGCGCCTGGCGAGTTTCGCCAGTTCCGGGTAGACGTCGTCGTCCGGTCCGGTGGTCCCGGCGACGGCGGCCGGTGTGTCGGACGCCGGAGCGCCGGGGGCGGTGGCGCGGTACGAGACGAAGCCGAGGAGACCGGCGGCGAGGACGACGACGGCGCCGAGGGCGAGCGGCTTCTTCGAGGAGGACCGGGACGAGGGACGGGTGGGCATGGGCATGCGGTGCTCCGTGCTGAGGAGGGTGGATTCTGCGGTGGGCGGGGGAGGCGGGGCCGCCTACACCCTCAGCACGGACAGCTCTACGGGCGTGGGTGTGGCGGGTCGGGGACCGTGCACGGCGAGGCGCGCCGGCAGCGGAGCCGGCCCCCGGCCGGTGGCGGCGGGCAGGCTCCACGGGGCGGGCCCCGGCGCCTGGTCCTGCGCGGTACGCGCCCGGACCGGCAGGGCGGGGCCGGTGCCGTCGTGGTCCCCGGTGCGCTCGCAGCCGGGTATGCCCGTGTCCCCGGCGGCGGCCACCACCCCGGGGGCAGCGGTGCCGGCCGCGGCGGACGCCGGTGCGCAGAGCAGCCCCAGCACGGCCGCGAGAACGGCCATCAGGCTGCACCACTGCGTACGGGACACGAGACCGCCTTGCGTGCGGGGAACGGGTGATCAGTTGCCCGGAATGGTACGTGCTGTGATCCCGGGCAACCGCTCGGTGACCGCCGCCGCGGCCGAACACACGCGGTCAGGGCCGGAACCGCCCGGCCGTGCCGGGACGGGCTTCGCAGGACCGCCACGGTCCGGGGCCCGCACCCACCCCACCGCGCCGGGGTCCGCACCAACCCACCGTGCCGGTCCGCACCGGCCTCTCCTGTTCAGGACCACAGGACCACCACCGGACCGGACCCCGCAGACCACCGCGGGCACGGCCCGGCGGGCCGCTCAGGGCGCGTCCGACCGCGTGGGCCCGCCGGCACCGTGACGCACCCCGCGTGAAATACGTTCGCCACTCCCCGCGCCCGGGTGAGATCCTGGGGTCCGTATGTCTACTTCCTTCGCCGATCTCCAGACCACGCTCGGGCAGCTCTCGCTCCGCGACGCGCAGCGGCTCGGCCGTCGTCTCGAGGGCACCCGCCGCATCCGCAAGCCCGAGGCCCGGCAGTCCGTGCTGGACGAGATCGCCGCCGAGGCCGGCAAGGCGGCCGAACGACTGGCCGGGCGTGCCGGGCGGGTGCCCGCTCTGTCGTACCCGGAACAGCTTCCGGTCAGCCAGAAGAAGGACGAGATCCTGGAGGCGATACGCGACCACCAGGTCGTGATCGTCGCGGGCGAGACCGGCTCCGGCAAGACCACGCAGATCCCCAAGATCTGCATGGAGCTGGGGCGCGGCGTCCGGGGCATGATCGGGCACACCCAGCCCCGCCGGATCGCCGCCCGCACGGTCGCCGAGCGGATCGCCGACGAGCTGAACACCCCGCTCGGCGAGGCCGTCGGCTGGAAGGTGCGCTTCACCGACCAGGTGAACCCGGACGCGACCTTCGTGAAGCTGATGACGGACGGCATCCTGCTGGCCGAGATCCAGACGGACCGCGAACTCCTCGCCTACGACACGATCATCATCGACGAGGCCCACGAGCGGTCGCTGAACATCGACTTCCTGCTGGGCTACCTCGCCCGGCTGCTGCCCAGGCGCCCCGACCTCAAGGTCGTCATCACCTCGGCGACCATCGACCCGCAGCGCTTCGCCAAGCACTTCGGCGAGGCGCCCGTCGTGGAGGTCAGCGGACGTACGTATCCGGTGGAGGTGCGTTACCGGCCGCTCCTGGAGGAGGACAGCGAGGACTCCGACCGCGACCAGATCACCGCGATCTGCGACGCGGTCGACGAGCTCGGATCCGAAGGCCCCGGAGACGTCCTGGTCTTCCTCTCCGGGGAGCGCGAGATCCGCGACACGGCGGACGCCCTGAACAAGCGCGGCCTCAGGAACACCGAGGTGCTCCCCCTCTACGCGCGCCTCTCGCACGCCGAGCAGCACCGCGTGTTCCAGCGCCACACCGGACGCAGGATCGTTCTGGCGACGAACGTCGCGGAGACCTCGCTGACCGTCCCCGGCATCAGGTACGTGATCGACCCGGGTACCGCCCGCATCTCCCGCTACAGCCACCGGACCAAGGTCCAGCGGCTGCCGATCGAGCGGATCTCCCAGGCCAGCGCCAACCAGCGCAAGGGCCGCTGCGGCCGTACGTCGGACGGCATCTGCATCCGGCTGTACTCCGAGGACGACTTCCTGACCCGTCCGGAGTTCACCGACCCGGAGATCCTTCGGACGAACCTGGCCTCCGTCATCCTCCAGATGACCGCGGCCGGTCTCGGCGACATCGAGAAGTTCCCCTTCATCGATCCGCCGGACCACCGCAACATCCGGGACGGCATCCAACTGCTCCAGGAGCTCGGCGCGCTGGAGACGGCCGAGAAGACCCCGCAGGAGGGGAAGCGGGGCCAGCGCCTCACCCCGCTGGGCCGCAAGCTCTCCCAGTTGCCGGTGGACCCGCGCCTGGCCCGCATGGTCGTGGAGGCCGACCGCAACGGCTGTGTCCGCGAGGTCATGGTCATCGCCGCCGCGCTCTCCATCCAGGACCCGCGCGAGCGGCCCGCGGAGAAGCAGACCCAGGCCGACCAGCACCACGCCCGCTTCAAGGACGAGACGTCCGACTTCCTGGCGTTCCTGAACCTGTGGCGCTACATCCGGGAGCAGCAGAAGGAGCGGGGTTCCTCCAGCTTCCGCCGGATGTGCAAGCAGGAGTACCTCAACTTCCTGCGCATCCGCGAGTGGCAGGACATCTACGCGCAGCTGCGCACGGTCGCCAAGCAGATGGGCATGCAGCTCGAGGACTCCTCGGCGGACCTGGCCGCCCCCGAGCAGTCGGTGCACACCTCCCTGCTGGCGGGCCTGCTGTCGCACATCGGGCTGAAGGACACCGAGAAGAACGAGTACCTGGGCGCCCGCAGCGCCAAGTTCGCGATCTTCCCCGGGTCCGCGCTCTTCAAGAAGCAGCCGCGTTTCGTGATGTCGGCCGAGCTGGTGGAGACCTCCCGTCTCTGGGCGCGGGTCAACGCCAAGGTCGAGCCGGAGTGGATCGAGCCGCTGGCCCAGCACCTGCTGAAGCGGACCTACAGCGAACCGCACTGGGAGAAGGACCAGGCGGCGGTGATGGCGTACGAACGGGTCACTCTCTACGGAGTACCGATCGTCGCCCAGCGCAAGGTCAATTTCGGCCGGATCGACCAGGAGGCGTCCCGGGATCTCTTCATCCGGAACGCCCTGGTCGAGGGTGACTGGCGCACCCCTCACCAGTTCTTCCATGACAATCGCAAACTCCTCGGCGAGGTCGAGGAGTTGGAGCACCGCGCTCGGCGCCGCGACATCCTGGTGGACGACGAGACGCTCTTCGATTTCTACGATCAGCGGATCCCGGAGCACATCGTCTCCGGGGCGCACTTCGACTCCTGGTGGAAGCACAAGCGCCGCGACGAGCCCGACGCGCTCGACTTCGAGCGCTCGATGCTCATCAACGAGAAGGCCGGGGCCGTCACCAAGGACGACTACCCGGACTCCTGGCGGCAGGGGAGGCTCACGTTCCGGGTGACGTACCAGTTCGAGCCGGGAGCGGACGCCGACGGTGTGACCGTCCACGTCCCCCTCCAGGTGCTCAACCAGGTCACGCCGGAGGGTTTCGACTGGCAGATCCCGGGGTTGCGCGAAGAGGTGGTCACCGAGCTCATCCGCTCGCTGCCCAAGCCGATCCGCCGGCACTACGTCCCCGCCCCGAACTACGCGGCGAAGTTCCTGGACCGGGCCGTCCCGCTGCAGGAGCCGCTGCCGCTGACACTCGCCCGGGAACTCCAGCGGATGGTCGGCGTGCCGGTCACCGCGGAGGACTTCGACCTGTCCCGCGTACCGGACCACCTGAAGATCACCTTCCGGATCGTCGACGAACGACGCCGCAAGGTCGCCGAGGACAAGGACCTGGAGGCACTGAAGGTACGGCTGCGCCCCAAGGCCCGCGAGGCGCTCTCCAAGGCCGCCGCGGCCACCGCCGGTCCCTCGGGCGGGTCCATCGAGCGTTCGGGCCTCACGGACTGGACGATCGGCACGCTGAACCGGGTCTTCGAGACCCGGAGGGCCGGCCAGCCGGTGAAGGCGTACCCGGCCCTCGTCGACCAGGGGGAGAGCGTCGCCGTACGGCTCTTCGACACGGAGGCCGAACAGCAGCAGGCGATGTGGCGGGGCACCCGGAAACTGATCCTGCTGAACATCCCGGTCAATCCGGCGAAGTTCGCCTCGGACACGCTCACCAACCAGCAGAAGCTGGCGCTGTCGCGCAATCCGCACGGCTCCGTCCAGGCGCTCTTCGACGACTGCGCGACGGCGGCGGCGGACCGGCTGATCGCCGCGCACGGCGGCCCGGCCTGGGACGAGGCGTCGTACCGCACGCTGTACGAGAAGGTCCGCGCGGACCTGGTGGACCTGACCGTCCGCACGATCGGGCAGGTGCAGCAGATCCTGGCGGCCTGGCAGGCGTGCGAGCGCCGGCTGAAGGCCACGAACAGCCTGGTCCTGATCAACAACGTCACGGACGTCCGCGATCACCTGGCCCGCCTCGTACCGCCCGGGTTCGTCACCGCGACCGGGCTGCGCAGGCTGCCCGACCTGATGCGCTATCTGGTCGCGGAGGACCGCCGGCTCCAGCAGATGCCGACGAACGTCCAGCGCGACACCACGCGTATGGAGAAGGTCCACGAGATGCAGGACGAGTACGCCTGGCTGCTGGAGCAGCTGCCGCAGGGGCGGCCCGTCCCGCAGGAGGTCCTGGACATCCGGTGGATGATCGAGGAGCTCCGGGTGAGCTACTTCGCCCACGCCCTGGGGACGGCCCAGCCGGTCTCGGACAAGCGGATCGTGAAGGCGATCGACGCGGCCGCACCGTGATCCGGACGGGCGGCACCGTGCCCCGGTCCGGCGGCGGCCCGGTTCTCCGTACTGCCCGTGCGGTGATCCGGGCCGCCGCCGGACCGCTGCGGGTCCTCCGCCGGCTGTAGCGCACCCGCCACCCAGAGTGAGTTCGACCTGGCCCTCAGACCTCCTGTAGAGTCTGTCTTCGCAGCCAGCCGCAAGGCAGCAGCGAAAACCTGGTCCTGTGGAGCAGTTTGGAGTGCTCGCCACCCTGTCAAGGTGGAGGCCGCGGGTTCAAATCCCGTCAGGACCGCAGTAGACGGAAGCCCGGATCCCCTGGATCCGGGCTTCCGTGCGTCTTGACGGCCGGATCCGTCGCGGGTACCCCATAGAAGAGGCCGCCCCTGGTTCCCGGTGCGGGACGGCCGGGCTCTCCGGGAGGTCGCACGGATGTCTGCGTCCACGGCACGGCACGAGACCCGCGCGCTGCTGCGCGCCCATCTGGCGGCCGCGTCCGACTACCGCCACCTCACCCGCGACTGTCCGGTGTGCCATCGCCTCCAGGCGCTCGCCAGGGATCCTCTGACGCCCACTCAGCTTCCGTACGTGCACTCAGGGCCTGGCGGGGCTCCCAAGCCGCCACCGGCCCTCCGGACGCCTGCCGCAGCGCCGGAAGGGCCGGCCGTCACACCGGACGGGCCGGCCGAGGCGGCTTCGCACCCGTCCAGCGCCACCGCCGAGGCCGAGAACGAGAGCATGCGGGGGTACGACGACCGGAGCGGGGCCCGGGGGCGACCACCCCGTCCGCGACCCGCTCGGTGACCAAAGTGCCTCCACGACATGACGATCAGCCCCAGCCGTACGCCCCCGCGGAGTGGCAGGCTCGGAAGCGACAAGCCCACACCGGTGTGACGGGAGTCACCGAACTGGTTTTGCCCGAGGGGCACTTTACGCACTTCCTACAACGGGCGAATTTAATATGTGCAATTGCACTCCTTTGAACACACATCCCGGATCGTTCCTCCCGAGCCCTCCCACGAGACCCGGGCCCCGGACGAACAGCCCCGAACAGGCACACCCAGACCCGCACACGGAGCCCTGTGGAAACCGACCCGTCGGCCTGTTGTCGGCCTGTCAGGAGGGCGCCGGGGCCGACTGCGGAGCAGCCACGCTGCGGCGCACACCGGCTACACGGCGGCGCGCGGCCGCCGAGGGGGCCGGAGTCGCACCGTCGCCGGACGTCCGCGGGAGGGCGCCTGGAGGCCACAAAAAAAGATCGCGCTGGACCCGGCGGAGTCCAGCGCGATCGAACGACGCACCCGTGAGTCACAGGTATGACGCCCGTTGGGGCAGGCGTCCGTCATGTGGAGCTATGAGTGGGTACCGAGGACTGGGGGGCCCATCGGCAACCCTGTTGTGCTGCGGCGACAGGGGTGTGTCAGGCCTCGCTGCGCTGTTGCGGAATACCCGCAAGCAGTGCGCGGACCTCTGCCTCGCGGTACCGGCGATGTCCACCGAGCGTGCGGATGGACGTGAGCTTGCCAGCCTTGGCCCAACGGGTGACCGTCTTCGGGTCCACGCGGAACATCGTGGCGACCTCAGCCGGGGTCAGCAGCGGCTCGGCATCAGGGGTGCGAGCGGTCATGAGCGGCCTCCTCGGGAGAACCGAACCATCTCGGTTCTTTCCTCTAAATTCTGCACCTTGACCCGCGTTGCCCGAAATGGCGGACGCGGGCCGAGTCGGTTATAGGACGAACGGCTTGTCCTCGGCACTACAACTACACCATCCGTCCGACCACGTCGGCCAAACCGATGGAATTGCCCTCCCAGGTGTTCATCAGCGACGGAAGCCGATGGACCATGCCATAGCGGACAGTCACGCTCCAGTGACGATCAGTCACAGAGCGATCAGGAGTCGTCAGAAGTCGTCAGACCCCCCATAGCGTGCAATGCTGAGCATTCCACCCATAGTTGGGCGGACAGAGTCTCCCCAGGACCCCTTGTCCTATTTTGGCATGAGGAGTAGGGAAGGACGCAAGGGCCCCGTTAGTGCTATCCGTCACGCTTGAGGCAAAGGCCCGGTTCGGGACGTAGGTCCCGAACTCCGCCGAGCGACCTCCCGCCTCACCTGTCACACGCGTCACACAGGGCGTTCGGTTCACTGGCCGTCAATTCCGCTCAGGACATTTCCGTTCACCTCCGCCCGGCACTCCCGTCGCCCCCAGGGGTCTCCCGGGGCCCTCCCGGGCACCCGAAGAATCCCGGAAGCCGCTCGGCGCCCTGGATGCCGGACACCGCACAGGATGTCTCTTCCCTCCCGATCGCCGGTCTATGCGGCGGTTACAGGCACTTCACACTGCTTTCCGACCAGGAGCTGTCCCGTCGTTCCCGGTGGATCAGCGCACGGCTCGGCCGCGGGGTACCGCACGGAGGGCCGACGCGCCGAGGTGACGTAGCTGTACGCCCGCCCGCCGGAGGGTCGCCCTCAGTTGGCCGACTGCCGGTCCCGTACGGCCCGCCACCGCTCGGCGAGACGCCCGTACGCCACCCCCGCCGCCTCGGTGTCCCCGGCCCGGAGTGCCGCGATGCCCTCGGCCACGTCCGCCGCCGAACGGTCCCCCGCCAGCTGCTCCCCGGGCAGCGCGTACACCAGGCCGCCGTAGTCCAGCTCGACCATGGCGCGCGGGTGGAACTCCTCCAGCCAGCGCCCCACGTCCACCAGCCCCTCCACGAGGGGCCCCTCGTCGGCCGTCTCCCGCAGCGTCTTGAGCGTCCGCGCCAGCCGGCGCCGTGCCTGCACCATCGGCGTGCGGTAGCGCAGCAGGGGGCGGACCCCGCCCCCCGCGTCGCCCGCCACGTACTCGCGCTCCTCGTCGCCGAACAGGACGAACCAGCGGACCGGGACATGCCACACCGTGGTCCGGATCCAGGGACGGGCGTCCGGGTTCCGCTCCGCCCAGCGCTCGTAGTCCGCGACCGCCTGCCCCCGCACCACCGGCGGGAGTACCGCGTCCAGCACCGTGGCCGGAAACAGACCCCCCAGTTCGTCCAGCGCCATCCAGCCCCGCATCCGTGTCCGCCAGGGGCAGACGCACACGACCCCGTCCACGTCCGCGACGAAGGCGTCCCCGCTCTCGTGCACGGGCACGCCCACGGGCGGCGTGGGCACCAAGTCGGCCAGCGAACGGCGGAGTTCGTCCTGGGCCGTAGGCAGGTCGGTCCGCCGGGCGTAGCGCGTCCAGTGGGCGCGTTCGGGCTCGGGGAAGGCGGCGAGCGGCTCGTACACCCGCAGGTAGGACGCGTAAGGGACAACCAGGGAGGACACCAACGGCATGCGGCAGATCGTGTCACGCCCGTACTCCGCAGGGGGGTGATCCCGGGCACTCCCACGGATCTACGGGCGCGTAGGACTTACAGTCTTGCCCAGTCGGACCGGCCGTGCCGGCCGGTCCGAGGCCCTCCCCACCTTCAGGAGGGTCTTCCGCCGCTTCGTACTTGGGAGTCACCACAGTGACCGATGTGACCGGCGTGCCTGGCGATGTACTGCGAACCCTGTTCCACTCGGATCAGGGGGGTCACGAGCAGGTCGTGATCTGCCAGGACCGTGCCACCGGCCTCAAGGCCGTCATCGCCCTCCACTCCACCGCCCTGGGCCCCGCCCTGGGCGGCACCCGCTTCTACCCCTACGCCACCGAGGCCGAGGCCGTCGAGGACGCGCTGAACCTGTCGCGCGGCATGTCCTACAAGAACGCCCTGGCCGGCCTCGACCACGGCGGCGGCAAGGCCGTGATCATCGGCGACCCCACGCTCATCAAGACGGAGGAACTGCTGCTCGCCTACGGCCGGTTCGTGGCCTCCCTCGGCGGACGCTACGTGACCGCCTGCGACGTCGGCACCTATGTCGCCGACATGGACGTCGTCGCCCGGGAGTGCCGCTGGACCACCGGACGCTCGCCCGAGAACGGCGGCGCCGGCGACTCCTCCGTGCTGACCGCCTTCGGCGTCTTCCAGGGCATGCGCGCCTCCGCCCAGCACCTGTGGGGCGACCCGACCCTGCGGGGCCGCAAGGTCGGGGTCGCCGGCGTCGGCAAGGTGGGCCGCCACCTGGTCGAGCACCTGCTGAGCGACGGCGCCCAGGTCGTCGTGACCGACGTCCACGAGGAGTCCGTACGCCGGATCACCGACCTGCATCCGGAGGTCGCCGTCGCCGCGGACACGGACGCGCTGATCCGCACGGAGGGCCTCGACATCTACGCCCCGTGCGCGCTCGGCGGTGCGCTGAACGACGCGACGGTCCCCGTGCTGACCGCGAAGGTGGTGTGCGGCGCGGCCAACAACCAGCTCGCGCATCCCGGTGTCGAGAAGGACCTTGCCGACCGCTCGGTCCTGTACGCACCGGACTACGTCGTGAACGCCGGTGGCGTGATCCAGGTCGCGGACGAGCTCCACGGTTTCGACTTCGACCGGTGCCGCGCCAAGGCCGCCACGATCTTCGACACCACGCTGGCCATATTCGCACGTGCGAAGGCCGACGGCATTCCGCCGGCCGCCGCCGCCGACCGGATCGCCGAGCAGCGGATGGCCGAAGCCCGCGGCCGCTGAGGCGTCACCGCCGGCGAGACCCTTGCGGGACACCACCGGTCCGGGCGCCTGTCACCGGGCCGTCGCCCGGACCGGAGTCCGAGCCGGTGACAAGCACGCCCCGGACTCCTGCCGCGCCCGGCCGGCTCCCCCGCCCCCGCCGGGCAGGTGCGGGGGAGCCGGACGGAGGCCCGGGAGGGTCCGGCGGGGGTGGGAGCGCGTGGGGAGACAAGACTCACTCCGGTCGGCGGGTCGGCCACCGGCAAGAGGTTAAAATCGCTGTTGACCAGCGAGGACGGGCTCCTCCACGGTCCTGCGGCACGGCACGTGATGCGGGCGGCGTACCGTATGGCCGAGGAAGCAGGTACCGTTAAAGCCACGGGCGCGGTCTCTCAGCCGAGAGTCCGTCCCGAAACATGAACGCGTGTCAAGACTCTGGGGCCGTCGAGCCCCGTCACCGAGGGGGTCGAGCCATGGGGCGCGGCCGGGCAAAGGCCAAGCAGACCAAGGTCGCCCGCCAGCTGAAGTACAGCAGCGGCGGGACTGACCTGTCGCGTCTGGCCAATGAGCTGGGCGCATCGCCTTCGAGTCAGCCACCGAACGCCGAGCCGTTCGAGGACGACGACGAGGAAGATGACCCGTACGCACAGTACGCGGATCTGTACAACGACGACGAGGACGCGGACGAGGACGGCCGGTCCGGTCCGTCGTCACAGCGCCGCGGCGCTTGACCTCGCGCTGACACATGAACCCGGTCCGGGCCTGCCCGGACCGGGTTCTGTGCTGTCCCGGTACGGACGGGTGGTGCGGGCCCCGCGTCCGCCGGCCCGATCGGTACCGGGCCGGCGGACGCGTCGTCAGCTGTCTACCGGGCGTAGTCGCCGGTCAGGGCCGCGCCCGTGGAGTGGTCACCGCGGTCGGTGATCTCACCGGCGACCCAGGAGTCCACCCCCCGGTCGGCCAGGGTCGTGAGCGCCACGTCGACGGAGTCGGCGGGCACGATCGCGATCATGCCGACACCCATGTTGAGCGTCTTCTCCAGCTCCAGCCGTTCGACCTTTCCGGCCTTGCCGACCAGATCGAACACGGCTCCGGGCGTCCAGGTGGACCGGTCGACGGTGGCGTGCAGCCCGTCCGGTACGACGCGGGCCAGGTTGTTGGCCAGACCCCCGCCCGTGACGTGGCTGAAGCCGTGCACCTCGGTCGTACGCGTCAGGGCCAGACAGTCCAGGGAGTAGATCCGCGTGGGCTCCAGAAGCTCCTCCCCGAGCGTCCTGCCGAACTCCTCGACCTGTCGGTCCAGGGTCCAGCCGGCCCGGTCGAAGACCACATGGCGCACCAGCGAGTACCCGTTGGAGTGAAGACCGGAGGACGCCATCGCGATCACGGCGTCACCCTTACGGATACGGTCCGGGCCGAGCAGCCGGTCGGCCTCGACCACGCCCGTGCCGGCGCCCGCCACATCGAAGTCGTCCGGGCCGAGCAGGCCCGGGTGCTCCGCCGTCTCGCCGCCGACCAGGGCGCAGCCGGCCAGGACGCAGCCCTCGGCGATGCCCTTCACGATGGACGCGACACGCTCGGGGTGCACCTTGCCGACACAGATGTAGTCGGTCATGAAGAGCGGCTCGGCACCGCAGACGACCAGGTCGTCGACGACCATGCCGACCAGGTCGTGGCCGATGGTGTCGTACACGCCCATCTGCCGGGCCAGATCGACCTTCGTACCGACACCGTCGGTGGCGGAGGCGAGCAGCGGGCGCTCGTAGCGCTTGAGCGCCGAGGCGTCGAAGAGGCCGGCGAAGCCACCCAGGCCGCCGAGGCCCGCGACCTCGGGGCGCTGCGTCTTCTTCACCCACTCCTTCATCAGCTCGACGGCGCGGTCTCCGGCTTCGATGTCGACGCCCGCCGCCGCGTAGGAAGCACCTGTTGTCTCAGACATTGCCCGGGATCTTTCGTGTGGGAATACGGGGCTGGTGGGGACGGAGCCGGCCGGTCCGCGTCACGGACGGCGCAGCGCGTCGGCCGCCGCGGTCCCGGCGGGGCCTGCCGCCAGCTCGGTCTCCAGCAGCTGCTTGCCCAGCAGCTCCGGGTCGGGGAGCTCCATCGGGTACTCGCCGTCGAAGCAGGCGCGGCAGAGGTTCGGCTTGGCGATCGTCGTCGCCTCGACCATCGCGTCCAGCGAGATGTACGCGAGCGAGTCCGCGCCCATCGAGGTGGCGATCTCGTCGACCGTCATACCGTTGGCGATCAGCTCGGCGCGCGTCGCGAAGTCGATGCCGAAGAAGCAGGGCCACTTCACGGGCGGGGACGAGATCCGGATGTGGATCTCGGCGGCGCCGGCCTCGCGGAGCATGCGGACCAGGGCACGCTGGGTGTTGCCGCGGACGATCGAGTCGTCGACGACCACCAGGCGCTTGCCCTTGATGACTTCCTTGAGCGGGTTGAGCTTGAGGCGGATGCCCAGCTGGCGGATGGTCTGCGACGGCTGGATGAAGGTCCGGCCCACGTAGGCGTTCTTGACCAGTCCGGCCCCGAACGGGATACCGCTCGCCTCGGCGTACCCGATGGCCGCGGGGGTGCCCGATTCCGGCGTCGCTATGACCAGGTCGGCCTCGACCGGGGCTTCGGCGGCGAGCTTCCGGCCCATCTCCACGCGGGAGAGATAGACGTTCCGGCCGGCGATGTCGGTGTCGGGGCGGGCCAGGTAGACGTACTCGAAGACGCAGCCCTTGGGCTTCGCTTCTGCGAATCGAGAGGTGCGCAGGCCGTTCTCGTCGATGGCGATGAGCTCGCCGGGCTCGATCTCGCGCACGTAGCTGGCGCCGCAGATGTCGAGGGCGGCGGACTCGGAGGCCACCACCCAGCCGCGCTCCAGCCGGCCGAGGACCAGGGGGCGGATGCCCTGCGGGTCACGGGCAGCGTAGAGCGTGTGCTCGTCCATGAAGACCAGGGAGAAAGCGCCCTTGACCTCGGGGAGCACCTTCGCGGCGGCCTCCTCGATGGTGAGCGGCTTGTCGTCCTCGTCCCGCTGGCCGGCGAGCAGAGCGGTCACCAGGTCGGTGTCGTTCGTCGCGGCGACCCGGGTGGTCCGGCCGTCCTTCCGGGGAAGGTCGGCCACCATCTCGGCGAGCTGGGCCGTGTTGACCAGGTTGCCGTTGTGTCCCAGGGCGATCGAGCCGTGCGCGGTGGCACGGAACGTCGGCTGCGCGTTCTCCCACACCGAGGCACCGGTGGTGGAGTAACGGGCATGACCGACCGCGATATGGCCCTGGAGCGAACCCAGAGACGTTTCGTCGAAGACCTGCGAGACCAGTCCCATGTCCTTGAAGACCAGGATCTGGGACCCGTTGCTCACTGCGATGCCCGCGGACTCCTGTCCACGGTGCTGCAGGGCATACAGTCCGAAATAGGTGAGCTTGGCGACCTCTTCGCCCGGAGCCCAGACACCGAAGACGCCGCAAGCGTCCTGGGGGCCTTTCTCTCCGGGGAGCAGGTCGTGGTTGAGTCGTCCATCACCACGAGGCACGCCACCGAGTGTAGGCGAGATCGACCACCGGTCCGAATTGGGTGGCCGCCCGGCAGGCACCCTGGGCGGCGGGGCGCGACGCTTCTCCCGGTGGTCCGACCCGGCACCGGTGCGTCACGGGGAGTGATCGCGGCTCGGTTCTGGACGGCACTCCCGGAAGGGTGAGGGCCCTCGGCGCCCGGTGGAAAGGCGTTACCGGCGGGTCGGGCCGGCCGGTGGCCGCGCGGCGGGAACGGCCCGCTCGTGGCACTCCGTGAGCCGGGATGCCCGGCAGCGGGAGCCGCGGCCGTCCGCCCGTTCCGTGGCGAGCCTCACACCGCACGGCCACGGGCGGAGGGCCTGCGGGCCGCTCCCGGCTCCTGACCCTGTCCCGGCGGAACGGGCGGAACGTGCACAACGGGTGGAAAGTGCGGAACGGGCGGTACGGCGACGAGAGGCGGGCGCAACCGATTCCGCACCGACCGCGGACAGCACTCCCGCCGACCCGGCATCCTGTCTGTCCCCGCTGCCGGCCTGGCCCTCGACGACGGCCATGCGCGGTGCCCCGCCCCTGGCCGCTCACCGGCAGCCACGAGCTGGGCCTGCTCCGCATCCGGCGGGTTCCCGGCACACCCGCGGGCCGAGGGCCGGTCCGGCGATCAGTCCTCGTCCGCCGGGGCGGACGCGTGGAGCCCCTTGCCGTCCTCCGCCTCGATCGACAGGGAGCGGTGATCGATCACGTACGCCGTCCTGCCCTCCAGGACGCCGAGCAGGGCGCGCTCCAGTTGCATCTGCGGCCCCGGGCACATCTTCCGGGTGGAGGCGAGCGATCCGAAGGTGATCGTGGAGCCGGCGACCGCCGCCCGGCCGTGGAAGGAGTTGCAGCCGAGGCTGCCCCGCACGGTGCCGTCCTCCCCGAAGGTGAGGTGCGCCGCGTCGTCCGTGCCCGCGGGCAGGGAGGTGGCGGTACTCCCGGAGATCAGCCCGGTCACCGTCCAGGCGGTGCCGGCGAGTGGGGCCGGTGGTTGCCGGACGAGGGCGATGGAGTCGCCCCGCGCCCTCGTCAGGGCCAGCGTCCTTCGCTCGCCACTGCCCGTCACATCCGCCCGGAGCTCGCCGCGGAAGGCGCGGCCCAGTGCCTCCTCGAAGCGCTGGACACCCTTCTCGCAGCCCATCTCGGTGGTGGTGACCGGGCCGACGGTGATCCTGGCGCCGTCGACGCGGGCGTCGGCGGTGAACCGGTTGCAGCCCAGACTGCCGGTGGCTTTCCCCTTCGTGTCGATCACGACATGGGCGCCGGCGGGTGCGGGCGTCTTCTTCCCGTCGACGGTCACGGAGGTCACCTCCCAGTGGACACCGATCAGGGGCGGCTCCGTCCGCACGGTGCCGCTGCCGCCCCCGGAGTCACCGGAGCCCGCTCCGGATCCGGACTCCGTACCGCAGGCGGCCAGGGTGAGGAGGGCCAGGACACTGACAGCGATGCGTGGTGTGTGCATGGCGATGGGACGGACCGGCCGGGCGATCCGGTTCCCTCTCAGCCCATCAACGGGAGCAGCGGGCCGAGGTCGGCCCGCTCGCCGCTGGCACTGACCTGCGCCTCTTCCCGTGCCTGCGCCCACCCCGTACGGCCGGTCGCCAGCCGGGCCCAGGTCAGCGGGTCCGTCTCCACCACGTTGGGCGGTGTGCCCCGGGTGTGCCGGGGACCGCCGATGCACTGGACGACGGCGAACGGCGGGATCCGCACCTCGACGGAGCCGCCGGGCGCCCGGTCCGCGAGCGCGTCGGCGAGCAGCCGGGTGCAGGCGGCGAGGGCCTGACGGTCGTACAGGATGTCGAGGCCGGTCGCCCGGTGCAGATCGTCGGTGTGGACGACGAGTTCGACGGTGCGGGTGACCAGGAAGTCACCCAGCCGCATCGTCCCCGCCCGGGTGGCCACCAGCCGGTCACCGGCGGCGGGGACCAGCTCCGCGAACCGGGCTGCGGTCTCCGCGTACAGTGCCCCCAGGTCGGGCCGGGACGTGGCCAGGGCGTGGGTGTGGCCGGCGATCTCCGCCGCGTCCCCGGCGGTGGAGAACGGCCACTCCAGCAGGGTGACCTCCGGCTTGGGACCGCCGGCCGGCTCCGGCTGCTCCATGGCCCGGCTGACCCGCTCCAGGGCCGTCGTGATGTGCGCCGCGAGCTCCCGTACGGTCCACTCCCCCAGCCCCGGCAGGGCCAGCTGCTCGGGCGTCAGGGTGGCGACGCCGTCCTGTACGTGGGCGAACTGCGCCAGGACCGCGGTCCGGACCTTGGAGACGTCGTAGGCGCGAGGGCGTTTCTTGGCCGGAGGCATGGGGGCGAGACTAGCCGTCAGCCGGTCCCCAGGGGCCTCCTCCGGCCGTGACTCCTCGCCTCCGGCCGGCAGACCGATGCCCCGCCGGGCGAACGGGACGTCCCGCACCACGCCGGGGTCAGGGTGGTCTCTCACCTGGAAGGGCACGTGCGGCTGGGTGGAGTCGCCACGTCGCGTGAGCCGCCGACGGGCCCAGACCTCCGAGCCGGCGGGTGATGATGTGCGGGTCCGGCCGGGCACAGTCGTGCAGTAGCGTCCGTTCCCGAGCTGTTCGATCAGGGTGTGTTCGATGAACCGTCCGGTGTCGATCAGGTTCATGTTCCGGCGGCGGGCGTTGCGGCAGGCGGTCACGAGCCCGGCGGTGACTGCGCCCGCCGCCGGCACGAAGGTCACCCCGTACGGACCCGGCGGACCGGCGGGGAGGCCCGCCGGCACCAGGGTCAGGGGGGTGAGCCGGCAGCAGGGGACAGGCCCGCCGCGGCGCTGCGTACGGACATGGGCCCCGGTCTCGGCGGGGGTCTCAGGGCCGGGCGGCCGTGAGCACCACCAGCAGCGGCACGACCCGGGCACCTGGCACCTCGTACCGCCCCCGGCCCGCCGTCTGCAGCCAGCCCGCGGCCGTGAGCAGGCGCAGGTGGTGGTAGATCTGACCGGTGGTACCCGTCTCGTCCAGCCCGGCCAGTTCGGCGGCGGTGCGGCGGCCGCCGAGGATCTCGCGGAGCAGCCGCAGCCGTACCGGGTGGCCGAGGGCGGCCAGCGGCTCGGCGGCGTCGGACCAGTCCGGGCGGTCCTCGTCGGAACCCAGCAGCCCCGCGGTGAGAGCGCCGTACTGCCATTCGTACCGTTCACCGGCCGGGAGCCGGACGGCACCCGTGAACAGCACCCCGCCGTCGGCGGCGGCGTCCCCGACCCTGCCGAGCTGGTCCTTCAGCCCGTCCAGCGCCCAGAAGTCGCCGTCCCCCAGCTCCGGGGCTCCGCGCTCCCCGGCCGATTCGAGTGCCGCGATCCGGCGCTCCAACTCGGCCACACGGTCCTCGAGCTCCATAACCACCACCTTACGTAATCACGTAATCATCATCAACAGGCAGCGTGCCGCACGTCGAAGCCCCCGCCCGGTTCGACCCGGGCGGGGGCTTCGGAGCAGGTGGAACTAGGCGAACAGACCCTTCAGGGTCCCCTCGTGCGCCGTGCGCAGCTCGCCCAGCGGAATGCTGAACTCGCCCTGGACCTCGATCTCCTCACCGTCCACGACACCGATCCGGGTGACGGGCAGACCCCGCGCCCCGCACATGTCGTTGAAGCGGAGCTCCTCGCTGCGGGGAACCGAGACGACCGCGCGCCCCGCCGACTCGGAGAAGAGGAAGGTGAAGGCGTCGAGACCGTCCGGGACGAGCAGCCGGGCACCCTTCCCGCCCCGCAGGCAGGACTCGGTGACCGCCTGGATCAGGCCGCCGTCGGAGAGGTCGTGCGCCGCGTCGATCATGCCGTCGCGCGAGGCCGAGATCAGGATCTCACCGAGCAGCTTCTCGCGGCCCAGGTCGACCTTGGGCGGCATGCCGCCGAGGTGCCGGTGGATCACCTCGGACCACGCCGAGCCGCCGAACTCCTCGTGCGTGTCACCGAGCAGGTAGAGGAGCTGGCCCTCCTCCGCGAAGGCGACAGGCGTACGGCGGGTGACGTCGTCGATCACACCGAGCACGGCGACGACCGGCGTCGGGTGGATCGCCGTCTCACCGGTCTGGTTGTACAGCGAGACGTTGCCGCCGGTGACCGGGGTGCCCAGCTCCAGGCAGCCGTCCGCGAGGCCGCGGGTGGCCTCGGCGAACTGCCACATGACGTCCGGGTCCTCGGGCGAACCGAAGTTGAGGCAGTCCGAGATCGCGAGCGGCCTGGCTCCGGACGCGGCGACGTTGCGGTACGACTCCGCGAGCGCGAGCTGCGCGCCCGTGTACGGGTCGAGCTTCGCGTAGCGGCCGTTGCCGTCGGTCGCCATGGCCACGCCCAGGTTCGACTCCTCGTCGATCCGGACCATGCCGGCGTCCTCGGGCATCGCGAGCACGGTGTTGCCCTGCACGAAGCGGTCGTACTGGTCGGTGATCCAGGACTTGGAGGCCTGGTTCGGGGAGGCCACCAGCTTGAGGACCTGCTCGCGCAGCTCGGCGCCGTCCGCCGGGCGGGCCAGCCTGCCGGCGTCGTCGGCCTGCAGCGCGTCCTGCCAGGAGGGCCGCGCGAACGGGCGGTGGTACGTCGGGCCCTCGTGGGCGACGGAGCGCGGCGGTACGTCGACGATCTGCTCGCCGTGCCAGAAGATCTCCAGCTGCGAGCCCTCGGTCACCTCACCGATGACGGTGGCGATGACGTCCCACTTCTCGCAGATCTCCAGGAAGCGGTCCACGTGCTGCGGCTCGACGATGGCGCACATACGCTCCTGCGACTCGCTCATGAGGATCTCCTCGGGCGAGAGCGAGGAGTCGCGCAGCGGCACGGTGTCCAGCTCGACGCGCATCCCGCCGGAACCCGCGGAGGCCAGCTCGCTGGTGGCGCAGGAGAGCCCGGCGCCGCCGAGGTCCTGGATGCCCGCGACGAGCTTCTCCTTGAAGATCTCCAGGGTGCACTCGATGAGGAGCTTCTCCTGGAACGGGTCGCCCACCTGGACGGCCGGGCGCTTCGCCGGGCCGGTCGACTCGAAGGTCTCGGACGCCAGGACGGAGACACCGCCGATGCCGTCGCCGCCGGTACGGGCGCCGTACAGGATGACCTTGTTGCCGGGGCCGGAGGCCTTGGCGAGGTGGATGTCCTCGTGCTTCATCACGCCGATGCAGCCGGCGTTGACGAGCGGGTTGCCCTGGTAGCACTCGTCGAAGACCACCTCGCCGCCGATGTTCGGCAGGCCCAGGCAGTTGCCGTAGCCGCCGATGCCCGCGACGACGCCGGGCAGGACGCGCCGGGTGTCGGGGTGGTCGGCCGCGCCGAAGCGCAGCGGGTCGACGACCGCGACCGGGCGGGCACCCATGGCGAGGATGTCGCGGACGATGCCGCCGACGCCGGTGGCGGCGCCCTGGTAGGGCTCGATGTACGAGGGGTGGTTGTGCGACTCGACCTTGAAGGTGACCGCGTACCCCTGGCCGACGTCGACCACACCGGCGTTCTCGCCGATGCCGACGAGCATCGCGTCGTTGGCGGGGACCTTCTCGCCGAACTGCTTGAGGTGGACCTTGCTGCTCTTGTACGAGCAGTGCTCGGACCACATCACGGAGTACATGGCGAGCTCGGCGCCGGTGGGACGGCGGCCCAGGATCTCGCGGATCCGGGCGTACTCGTCCTCCTTGAGGCCGAGTTCCTTCCAGGGCTGCTCGGTGTCCGGGGTTTCGGCCGCGTGCTTGACCGTGTCCAGGCTCATGCGTTGACCAGCTTCTTGATGATCGAGGTGAAGAAACCGAGGCCGTCGGTGCGACCGGTGCCGATGAGCGGCTCGACCGCGTGCTCGGGGTGCGGCATCAGGCCGACGACGTTGCCCGCGGCGTTGGTGATGCCTGCGATGTCGCGCAGCGAGCCGTTCGGGTTCCCGTCGAGGTAGCGGAAGGCGACGCGGCCCTCGGCCTCGAGCTCGTCGAGCGTGTGCTCGTCGGCGGTGTAGCGGCCGTCCACGTTCTTCAGGGGTACGGAGATCTCCTGGCCCGCGGAGTAGTCGGACGTCCAGGAGGTCTCCGCGTTCTCCACCCGCAGCTTCTGGTCGCGGCAGATGAAGTGGAGGTGGTTGTTGCGCAGCATGGCGCCGGGCAGCAGGTGCGCCTCGGTCAGGATCTGGAAGCCGTTGCAGATTCCGAGGACCGGCATCCCGGCCTTCGCCTGCGTGATGATCGTCTCCATCACCGGCGAGAAACGGGAGATGGCTCCGGCGCGCAGATAGTCACCGTAGGAGAAGCCCCCGGCGAGGACCACCGCGTCGACCTGGTGCAGGTCCTTGTCGCGGTGCCAGAGCGACACGGGTTCGGCCCCGGCGAGCCGGACGGCCCGCAGGGCGTCCCGGTCGTCGAGCGTGCCGGGAAAGGTGACGACTCCGATACGAGCGGTCACTTCGGCTCCTCGGACTTCTCGTCCGTCTCGACCCTGACGGTGAAGTCCTCGATGACGGTGTTGGCGAGGAAGGTCTCCGCCAGCTCGTCGATGCGGGCGAGGGCCGCGGCGTCGACCGGCCCCTCGACCTCGAGCTCGAAACGCTTTCCCTGACGTACGTCCGCGATTCCGTCGAAGCCGAGACGGGGCAGTGCGCGCTGCACAGCCTGTCCCTGCGGGTCGAGGATCTCCGGCTTGAGCATGACGTCGACTACGACGCGTGCCACTGGCACTCCCGGTGGTGTGGTGCGGCTGTGTCTCCGAGGGGTTCCCCAGATCCCCGCGGGTCCACTCAGCGTACCTGGCCAGAAATTCTACGCGGGTAGATATCGAAGGGCCACGATCACGCCGAGATATCGACAGCCACACCGCGAAGGAAAAGACCTGGAAAAAATCTTCACCCCGATTGCACACGGACACGCGGATGCAATTGGCCGGGCTTCACAATGCGGCTCCCGCCGCTGTACAAATGATTAGCGGGGAAAGCAGGATTGCCCCGAAAACAGTTGACACCAGTCGATCCGCATCCTCAGCGGCCGGAAGGCCGGTCGCATCCCGGACGCGACGGTGCCGTAGGAAAGGACCCATATCCGTGGCTCAGCGCGTAGTGGTTACGCTCTCCGACGACATCGACGGGGGAGAAGCGGCGGAAACGGTCATCTTCGCCCTGGACGGGAAGTGGTACGAGATCGACCTCAATCCCGCCAATGCAAAGAAACTGCGCAAGGCCCTCGCGCCCTACATGGCGGCCGGCCGGAAGCAGACAGCCGCCGGCAGACACGGCAGGGCCCCCGTGGCGTACCACCACACCTCCGTCGCGCCCGACCCCGCGGCCGTGCGCGCCTGGGCCCGCTCGCACCGCATGGAGGTGCCGGCCCGCGGCCGGATCCCCAAGAAGGTCTACGAGGCGTTCCACGCCGCCAGTTGAGGGCCGCGCCCGGTATGCGCCGTTCCGGTACGCCTCGGACGGTGCCGGAACGGCGCCGCCGGAGAGCCGACTTGCACAACACCCCTGCAGGTCGGCTAGAGTCTGGAGCACGCCGAAGGGCAAGGCCGAAAAGCCGGGCCCCACGCAGCGTGCGGGTGTAGTTCAGTAGTAGAACATCCCCCTTCCAGGGGGAAGGCGCAGTGTGCAATTCCTGTCACCCGCTCTGCACTGCCTTACCGGATCACTTCGGGGATCAGGTAGAGTAGTGACCGCTCCACCGGTGAAGGCCGAGTGGTAGCAATGCGGACGTAGCTCAGTTGGTAGAGCGCAACCTTGCCAAGGTTGAGGTCGCCAGTTCGAACCTGGTCGTCCGCTCTTGTTCCGGAGGCCCCGGTCGGATATCCGACCGGGGCCTCCGGCGTGCTTCCCCACCGGCAACCCGGACGTGGTGCGGCATGAGCCGCACGATGACGTCGGGGCTGCCCCGTCCTCGGAGTCGAACGGCGTCCATGGGCCTTGCGCGGCCGGCTGCGAAGCAGTGACCGGAATCCTCTTCTCCAGGCACAGAGCTGCGCTGTGAAGGTCGCCACACCCCTGCGGACCGCGCTGTCCGTCCGCCGGACCGTGACCGCGGCAGGCGACGGCAGGCCCGGTCGTCCCTGGCAGGCGCCGGCGGTGCCAGGGGGTTCGTACCGAAGACAGCCGGCGGCCGGCCGGGACCGTCAGGGCGTCGTACGCGGAAACCGCGGTGCGGACCCGGAGTTGGACGCCGAAGCGATCCGCGCCGAAGCCCCGCCCCTCGCCGCGGCAGGCCGGGGAACGGGCGTGGGCGGGGGAGGACGTGCCCGTCGCGGAGATCGCGGAGCGGGCCTCGCTCTCGCAGGGGACCGTCCGCGACTACCTGTCGTCGGCCGTCACCAAGCCGGGTGCGGAGAACCGTCATGCGGCGGTGCGTCTCGCGCGCGAGCGAGGTTGGGTATAGTAGGGACCGCGCCACGGCGCATGCGAACGTAGCTCAGCTGGTAGAGCGCAACCTTGCCAAGGTTGAGGTCGCGAGTTCGAACCTCGTCGTTCGCTCCGCACAGGAAGGCCCCGGTCACCACGACCGGGGCCTTCCTGCTGTCACCTCTGCGGTGCGGCGGACCAGCTGATGCCCGTCAGGTGGGCGTAGGCGTCCAGGTACTTGGCCCGGGTAGCGTCCACGATCTCCTGCGGCAGCGCGGGCGGCGGCTGCTCGCCGTGCCGGTCCCAGCCGGAGGCCGCCGAGGTCAGCCAGTCCCGCACGAACTGCTTGTCGTACGAGGGCTGCGGCTTGCCGGGCTCCCAGGTCTCGGCAGGCCAGAAGCGCGACGAGTCCGGGGTCAACACCTCGTCCGCGATGATCAGCTCCTCACCGCCGTCCGCGGTGGGCGCGAAGCCGAACTCGAACTTCGTGTCGGCGAGGATGATGCCGCGCTCGCGGGCGATGTCGCGGGCCCGGCTGTAGACGGCGAGCGTGGTCTGCCGCAGCGCCGCCGCCGTCTCGGGGCCGACCTCGCGGGCGACCTCCTCGTACGAGACGTTCTCGTCGTGGTCGCCGACGGCGGCCTTGGTGGCCGGGGTGAAGATCGGCCCCGGGAGTTCGGAACCGTCGACCAGGCCCTCGGGAAGGCCGAGACCGCAGACCGTGCGCGACGCCTCGTACTCGGCCAGGCCCGACCCGGTCAGGTAACCACGCGCCACACACTCGACGGGGACCATGCGCAGTGAGCGGCAGATCAGGGTCCGCCCGGCCCAGTCGGCGGGGGCACCGGCGGGCAGCTCCGTGGACAGGACGTGGTTCGGGACGAGATCGGCGAGCTGGTCGAACCACCACAGCGACAGCTGGGTGAGGACCCTGCCCTTGTCCGGGATCTCGGTGGGCAGGACCCAGTCGTACGCGGAGATACGGTCGCTGGCGACCATGACCAGGTCACCCGCCTCGTTCCGGTACAGGTCGCGCACCTTGCCGGTGTGCAGGTGGGTGAGCCCCGGCACCTGCACGGGCTCGGGCTTTTCTACGAAACCGGACACGCTGCCTCCGCGTAGGTTGATCCAGGAGTCGTTCCGATTGTCCCGCATGGAGCCGGTCCGCGCCGCCAGGGGTCGCCGTCGGCGGCCTCCGGGCCCCGGCTCACTCAGTCCCGCTTGCAGATCCGGTCGAGCAGGTTGGCCGTGGCCCGCTGGATACGGGGGTCGACATGGCCGGGGCGGTCCAGGGCCGGGGACCACGCGAAGGTGCCCGAGGCGAAGACGAGGGCCCCCGAAGGGGCCCGGTACAGCGAGGTCTCCTGGTGCCGGGTGACTCCGTCGCCGTCCTGGTAGGGGGAGTGGGCGAGCAGTAGGCGGTTCTCGTGCTCGGGCAGCGTCGTCCGCGGGAAGTACCGGTCGGCCTCACCGGCGACCAGCCCGTCGATCTCGTCGCCCTCGGCCGCGCCGGTGGCCTCCCAGAGCCAGTGCCCGGCGTTGCGTACGACCAGGGGATGGGGTTCGGGCACCCGTCCCGCGTACTGGATGCCGAGGAGTTGCTGTTCGGCGCGGTCGACCTCGCGCCACAGTGCGGACTTCCCGGGGCCCTGGCGCTTGCGGCAGGTGAGGAGGCGGTCGGGGACACCCGGGGCGGACGGGGAGAGGCCGACCTGCCAGTACATGGTGTTCGCGGAGAGGAAGACGAGCGAGGTGCCGGTGTCCCGGGCGAGCTCGGCGGTGCGGCGCATGGGCAGCGACCAGTACTCGTCGTGGCCGGGGAAGACCAGGCCCCGGTAGCGGCTGGGATCGACGCGCCCCGCGTGCAGATCCCGGGCGTCGGCGTAGGCCAGGTCGTAGCCGTAGCGCTCGGCCCAGCGGATGAAGTCGTAGGCGTGGCCGACGTGGAGGGGGAGGCCCGCACCCGCGTAGGGGCGGTCGAAGGAGATGGTGGCGGCCGCGTCCTCCTCGCCCAGCAACCGCCCCCGCTCGTCCCACGCGTGATAGAGGCTGGCGCCGGTGCGGCCGTCCTCCGGGTAGAGGTTGTAGGCCTGCCAGGTGATGTCGGGGAGCAGGAGCAGCAGGTCCGCCGGATGGCCGTCGCGGACCGTGAAGGGGATGTGCGAGCGGTATCCGTCGGCGGTGGTGAGGACGGCGACGTACGCGCCGACCGACCAGTAGCCGGGGATCTGCAGGCGCCAGGAGAGCCACCAGTGGTGGCAGGAGACGGTCCGCTCGGCGGTGAGCGGCGCCGGCTGGACGATGCCGGACAGGCGGGGGCTCGTGGTGATCTTCGCGGCGCCGTCGCCCGCGTAGTGGCCGATGCGGTAGACGTCGACGGAGAACTGCTGCGGCGGGTCCACGGTGATGTGGAAGTCGATCGCCTCGCCGGGCCCCGCGGCGCCCGGGGACGCGAAGCCCTTGATCTGCTGGTGGACGTCGTCCGCGGTACGGGTGCCGCCCCCGGCTCCGCTGCGGCCGAGGTCGGGGTCGGCGTACCAGGGGACGACCTGGCCCGTGTCGTCGAAGTAGTTCTCGCTGCCGCGCAGCCAGGGCAGGGGGCCCTGCCCGAAGGGGTCGCTCACGGCGTGCGCCAGGGCACCCGATTCCCATCGCCGGATCTGCTCCGCCCCCATGCTGCGCCCCTCCCTCGTCCCCCGGACTTCCTGACGCGCCGGGTCCCGGCGTCGGCCACCAGCACATCACATAACGCGTGCAGTCCGTCACCGTTCGTTGCGAATTGGCGGGCACGGAACCGTTTCTTCCGCGCCATTGGTGCCGAATCGGGCATGTCTCGCCATCAGAGTGAACGGCCGGTCGTTCAGATCAGGCGTACGGGTTTGTCCGGGCGGACGCCGACCGAGGCGAGCCAGACGCGCAACGGCTCCGCGTCGCCGTCCTCGACGAGGCTGAGGACGGGACCGCCGAGATCCGACCGGCGGCCCCCGTCCACCAGCAGCGCGGGGCCGTCCAGCCAGTCCAGGCCGGGCGCCGCCCCCGCGGTGTCGACGGCGGCGCAGCAGACCATGGCCACGACGTGATCGGCGAGGAGTTCCGTGCCCGTGCGGGGCGGCTGGAGCGGGAAGACGGGGAGGGGGGCGGAGCCCCAAGGGTCGAGGGGGTCTGCGGCGTCCGCGCCTGCCTGCTTACCGCTTGCCTGCCTACCGCCTGTCTGCTTCCCGCCTGCCCCGGTGCTGTCGGCCTGGGAGCTGTCCGCCTGAGCGCCGTCCGCGTGCGTTTCGCCCGCGTGCCTTTCGTCCGTGCGGCGGGGTTCCGGGCCGGAGGTGCCCGCCCGGCCGGCTTTCTTCCGGGCCGCGTCCGTGGGCCTGCCGCCCCCGCGCCTGCCGTCCTCACGCGTGCCGTCCCCGCGCCTGCCGTCCTCACGCGTGCCGCCCCCGCGCGTGCCGTCCGTGCGCTCGGCCGAGGCGTCCGTGCGCGACCGCGGGCCCGAGCCGGCCTCGTCGCGGGCCACGGCGGCGCCGAGAGCGGCCGCCAGCTCCTCGGTGCTCGCGCCCGGCCCTGCGAGGTGGTCGATGACGCGGGCCAGGGTGGGCACGGCGGAGCCGTCCGGCACCGGTGCGCCCGACGCCCCGACGGAGACGCTCGACGCGACCCCCATGGCGTCGAGGACGTGGTTGAGGCGGGCGGCCTCGGTACGCCACTTCAGGTCGACGACCTCTTCCGGGTACTGCTGCCAGTCGACGGGGGACCAACCGGGGCCGGCTGCCGCCGGACCGCCGTGGAAGAGCCGCGCGGCCAGCAGGGAGGCAGCCTCGTCGGCCGCGCCCGGCGCCTCGATGAGGTCGCAGGCGGGGCGCTCCCCCAGCCGTGAGGCGAAGCCCTCGGCCAGCCGGTCGCGCCGGGAGAGCTCCGTGAGCGCGGAGACGACCCCGGCGTCGAGTGCGGAGGGCCAGCGGCCCATCCGCCAGGCGGGCAGCGCCACGCGGGTCAGGAGCCGGTCCCAGCCCGCGTAGGCGAGGCCGACCTGCTCCTGGGCGGCGATCCGCAGCCCGTAATCCACCTCCTGCGCGCGCGCAGAGGCGGCGACGGCGACGCAGCGCTCCATCTCGGCGGCGTGGCCTCGGCAGCCGCGCAGCAGCGTCCGGGCGATCCGCCCGACGAAGGCTGCCGGAACACGGCCTACGGACCGCCCGCCGGCCGTGGAGGCGTCGGCGACCGCCGCGTCCAGACCGCGTACGAAACGGCGGGCGGCGGCTATGTCGGGGTGGGCGGACGGGCCGGTGCCCGCGACGACCGGGGCGAGTACCGCGCGCAGTTCGGCGACTCGCATCCACCACAGGAACGGGGAGCCGATGACCAGCACGGGGGCGGGGCGCGTGCGGCGGCCGTCCCGGCCACCGGCCGGCCCCTTCGCCCTCGGCCGGGCGGCCGGGTGCGTACGGTCCTCCAGCCAGCTGTCGCAGTCGGGGGTCAGCGCTACGGCCGACGGCGCCGGTACGTCGAGCCGGTCGGCCAGGTCCCGGACGAGCCGGTAGAGGTCGGGCGCCGCGTCCTCGGTGAGCGGCACCGTGGGGCTGACCGCGGGTCTCGCCCGCGCCACCACCAGGGCGACCCCCGCGGCGACCAGCAGCACGACGACGGCGCACGCCGTCACCGCCCAGCGGGCCGCGTCCCACCCGGCGCCGCTGATACGGCCCTGGGCGCCCGCGACGAGCAGCACGACGGCCACGGCCGCGGGCAGCACGGCCACGGCCGCGGCTCTGCTGCGGATGCGCAACAGAGCCAGGGCCCGGGCACGCGCCGCGTGCGCACCCTGCTCCTCAACCGAACCGGTACCGGACACGACCGGACGTCACCCCCTCTGCCCCCGCGACGGTGTTGGTCACTCCCCCACTGTGGCACCGAGCACCGACATCGCAATGCCGGTGGGCCAAGTGCCGGAACGCTTGCGCCGCACCCTAGTTGGGGCCTCGGCGGACGTCATCCGGATGGCCGAGCCGTCACCCGATGGAATGGCTTTGGGTAAAGCTGCTGACGAGCCGGGGTGGGGCGGTCCGGTGATACGGCGGAGAGGTCCCGCCGGGGAGGGGAGGGCGGGTCCGTCACCAGGACGGAGGCCGAAGTACCAGGTCACCACGGCCGGGCACCGCCCGGCCGTGGGCGGCGGATCCGTACACGGCCGCCTCCTCCACCGCCGGGCCCGGACGTGACTGTGCCCGGCCCTCCGGAGAGGGCCGGGCACAGGAGCCGTAGGACCCGTCAGGAGCCCGTGAGGGGCTCAGGCCTTCCCGGCGGCCTTGCGTGCGATGTCGGTTCGGTACTGGGAGCCGTCGAGCCTGATCCGTCCGACCGCCGCGTAGGCCCGCTCACGGGCCTGCGCGAGGTCCTTGCCGGTCGCGGTGACGGACAGGACGCGGCCGCCGGCGCTGACGACCTCGTCTCCGTCCTGCCGGGTGCCCGCGTGCAGGACGAACGCGTGCGGAGCGTCCTGCGCGACCACGTCCGCGAGGCCCTCGATCGGGTCTCCCGTGCGGGGCGTACCGGGGTAGTTGTGCGACGCGACGACCACCGTGACGGCGGCGTCCTCGCGCCAGTGCAGCGGGGGGAGCACCTCCAGGGTGCCGTTGGCGGAGGCGAACAGGACACCGGACAGCGGAGTCTTCAGCCGGGCCAGGACCACCTGGGTCTCCGGATCGCCGAAGCGGGCGTTGAACTCGATGACCCGTACGCCGCGCGACGTGATCGCCAGACCCGCGTACAGCAGACCGGAGAACGGCGTGCCCCGGCGGCGGAGTTCGTCGACGGTCGGCTGGAGGACGGTCTCCATGACCTCGTCGACCAGCTTGGGGTCGGCCCACGGGAGAGGCGAGTACGCGCCCATGCCCCCGGTGTTCGGGCCCTCGTCGCCGTCCAGGGCGCGCTTGAAGTCCTGGGCCGGCTGGAGCGGGACCACCGTGGTGCCGTCGGTGATCGCGAAGAGGCTCACCTCGGGGCCGTCGAGGAACTCCTCGATGACCACCCGGTCGCAGGCGAGCGCGTGGGCGCGGGCGGCCTCGACGTCGTCCGTGACGACGACACCCTTACCGGCCGCCAGACCGTCGTCCTTGACCACGTAGGGGGCACCGAAGGCGTCGAGTGCCTCGTCGATCTGGGCGGGCGTCGTGCAGACGTAACTCCGGGCGGTCGGGACGTTGGCCCCGGCCATGACGTCCTTGGCGAACGCTTTGGACCCCTCCAGCCGGGCCGCCTCGCGCGAGGGGCCGAAGCAGGGGATACCGACCGCCCGCACGGCGTCGGCGACACCGGCGACAAGCGGTGCCTCCGGGCCGACGACCACCAGCTCGGCGCCCAGCTCACTGGCGAGGCGCGCGACGGCGTCGCCGTCGAGCGCGTCGACCGGGTGCAGTTCGGCCACCTCTGCGATTCCGGCGTTGCCGGGGGCGCAGTACAGAGCGGTGACATCGGGGTCGAGGGAGAGAGAGCGGCACAGGGCGTGTTCGCGGGCGCCGCCGCCGATGACGAGGACCTTCACGGGGTGCAGCCTAGCCGCCGGGGGCCGCGGGCCTCACCGGGCGCCGCTCCGTGGACAGGGCCGGAGGCCTCACCGCGGGCTGCTCGGTGACCAGGGCTCGGAGGGACGTGCCGGGCGCTGCTTGGTGGCCAGGGTCCTGGGGGGTCTTACCGGACGAGGCTCCGTGGACGGACATGCAAGGGCCTCACCGGGAACTGCTCCGTGGACTGGGCCTGGGGCCCACCGGACGAGGCTCCGTGGACAGGCTCCGGGGACAAGCTCCGGAGACAGGCTCCGGGGTCCTTGCCGGGTGAGGCTCCTTGGCCAGGGCCCCGGGCCACACCTCCCCTATTCGTTGGTGAACTCCTCGACCACCGTGGCCCCCAGCTCGCGGACGATCAGGTCGTGACCGGAGAGAGCGGAGTCCACCAGATCAGGGTCGTCCGCCTCTGCGGTGTCGTCCTCGGGCGCGACCGCACGCGGCGGCTCGGCTGCGGACCTTTCGTATCCCTGCCGTTCGTATCCCTGCCGTTCGTGGGCCTGCCGTTCGTGGGCCTGCTGCTCGGGCCGCCCCGGCTGCGGGGACGGCGGCTGCTGGGCCGGTGGCTGCTGCTGCGCGGGGGCGGGCCGGGACGGTTCGTACGGCGCGGCCTGCGGTGCGGGCGCGGGCTGGTACGGAGCGGCTGCCGGGGGACGACCCCCTCCTCCGCCGCCGGTCTGCGGGGGCAGGCCGCCGCCGCCCGACGGATCGACGATCGCGTCGACCCGCCATGTGGCGTTGAACTGCTCGGCGAGGGCCTGCTTGAGCACCTCCTCGCTGCCGCTGCTCGAGAAGGTGTCGCGGGCGCCGGCGTTCAGGAACCCGATCTGCAGTGTGGTGCCGTCGAAGCCGGTGACCTGGGCGTTCTGACTGAGAAGGATCCAGGTGAACCGGCGGCGGTTCTTGACGGCCTCCAGAATGTCCGGCCACATGGCGCGGACCTGGGCCGCGCCCTGCGCCATCTCCTGCCCGCCCGCCGCGGGCGCCTGGGGGGCGGCCGGGGCCGGAGCGGGTGAGACCGGTGCGGCGGCCTGCGGGGGCGCGGGCGGTGTCCCTCCCGGTGCGGAGGCGGTGGGCCATCCACCGGGCCGGCGGCCCGCGTCCGAGCCGTTCGCGCCACCGCCCGGGCCCGCCGCTGCGGGCCAGGCCCCGGGTCGCTGACCTCCGGCCGGGGCCCCGGCCGGAGACTGCTGGGCGGGCGCTGTTTCCTCACGGGGCTGCTGCACGGGCTGCTGGGCCGGCGGTACAGCAGCCGGCACCTCGGGGGCGGGGGCCACGTCACGCGGCAGGCCGGCAGGGGCGCCGGCGGGCGCCTCGCCGCGCACGGCCGCACGCGCTGCGGCGGGACCGCCGCCCGGCAGCCCCGCACCGGCCGCGTGGCCCTCGGGCCCGGGCACGTATCCCATGGCGGGCCCAGCCCCGGCGGCGGCGAAGGACGCCCCACGCTCCAGGCGGTCCAGCCGGGCCTGGAGCGAACGCTCGTCGTCGAAGGCGGCGGGCAGCAGCACCCGGGCGCAGATCAGCTCCACCTGGAGCCGCGGTGAGGTCGCCCCGCGCATCTCCGTGAGTCCCTCGTTGACCAGGTCGGCCGCCCTGCTCAGCTCCGCGGCGCCGAAGACGGCCGCCTGGGCCTGCATCCGCTCGACCACGTCGGCGGGGGCGTCGATGAGCCCCTTGTCCCCGGCATCGGGCACCGCGGCCAGAATCACCAGGTCGCGCAGGCGCTCCAGCAGGTCGGCGACGAAGCGCCGCGGGTCGTTGCCGCCCTCGATCACCCGGTCCACGACCTCGAAGGCCGCAGCCCCGTCACCCGCCGCGAAGGCGTCCACGACGGAGTCGAGCAGGGAGCCGTCCGTATATCCGAGGAGCGAGGTCGCCATGGCGTATGTCACACCGCCGTCGCCCGCCCCGGCCAGCAACTGGTCCATGACGGACATCGAGTCACGCACGGACCCTGCACCGGCACGCACGACGAGCGGGAGCACCCCGTCCTCGACGAAGCTGTTCTCCTTGCCGCACACCTCCGCGAGGTAGCCCCGCAGCGTCCCGGGCGGAACCAGCCGGAAGGGATAGTGGTGCGTGCGCGACCGGATCGTGCCGATGACCTTCTCGGGCTCCGTGGTCGCGAAGATGAACTTGAGATGCTCCGGCGGCTCCTCGACCACCTTCAGCAGGGCGTTGAACCCGGCCGGGGTGACCATGTGCGCCTCGTCGATGATGTAGATCTTGTACCGGCTCGAGGCAGGGCCGAAGAACGCCTTCTCCCGCAGGTCACGGGCGTCGTCCACGCCACCGTGGGAAGCGGCGTCGATCTCGATGACGTCGATCGAACCCGGGCCGTTGCGCGCGAGGTCCCGGCAGGACTGGCACTCCCCGCACGGCGTGGGTGTCGGGCCCTGCTCGCAGTTCAGGCAGCGGGCGAGAATGCGCGCGCTGGTCGTCTTCCCGCAGCCACGCGGCCCGCTGAACAGGTACGCGTGATTGACCCGGTTGTTCCTCAGGGCCTGCTGCAACGGGTCAGTGACATGCTCCTGACCGATGACCTCGGCGAAGGACTCGGGGCGATAGCGGCGGTACAGCGCAAGGGACGACACATCTACGAGGTTATCGGGGCGGACCGACAACCGGCCCCGCCCTGGATGTGATACCGGACGGGACCCGCACCCCCGGACACGCAAGGGCCCCCCACGCACCCGCCAGAGCCGACCTACCCTTGCTGCCTTCCGGCCCTGGGGGAGTTCAGTCAGATAGCGCCACGTGAGGGGCTGACGCCCACCTTAACCGATCCCCGCCCCCCGCCGTCCACCCGCTCCCCGCCGGAACCGGCCGGCGAAGCCCCCCGGAACGATCTCCGGGGAAGGTGTTCGCGAGCACCCTCCAACGTCTTGTATTGTTTGCGGCGGAGGATTCGCCTAGTGGCCTAGGGCGCACGCTTGGAAAGCGTGTTGGGGGCAACCCCTCACGAGTTCGAATCTCGTATCCTCCGCCATTGCTCTCACCGGGCAATACGTCGAAGGGCCCCGCAGCTTGCTGCGGGGCCCTTCGACGTATGTGGTTGCAGTTTTGGTTGCAGTTCCGGCTATCGCCCGTTGAGGACGGACCGGCACACGTTGCAGTACATGGCGGCGTTCAGCCCGTAGCGCCGCATCATCTGGCCGCAGCCAGCGCACAGCCCGAGCTCCCACGGCGGGCATCCCAGAGCGGCAGAGGCGGCGGCGCGTTCCACGATGGTGATCTGCAACGGGTCGCGGGAGCGCTGGACCGGCATGCGGGGAAGCGTGAAGCCACCGGTCGGCTGGTCCAGGTCACGGATGGGCCGGCCGTCGCTGACGAACCAACCCTCCTCCCCTGCTCGGCAGGCGCGGTCGATTTCCTGCTCGGCGAAGCTGATCACATCGTCCTCCTCTTCGGCCGGGGCCGCGGGCAGAGGCGTCTTCTCACCGATGAGCTCCTGCCACAGCGCGCAGTCCCGAGACCCACATGTGCCGACCGGCACGGCCGCTTCCTCGGTTGGGCACGTAGACCGGGACGCTCTCACCAGTGGCGCTCTGCAGGACTAAGTCCTCGATGAAGACCGGCTTCTTCTCCGGGAGGCACAGTGCGGGCACGAACCAGTCTGCGTGAATCGCGCCACAGTGGCCGGCACCCTCACTGATGAGGCAGTGGCGTTCGTTGCTTGGTACGCACTTCCAGACTTCGAGGTGCCGGTACCCACCGCGGATCACCCCGGCGATCGCCTCCGGTGTCGTGGCGTACTCCCGGCCCTCCCGGCCCAACAGGTCCAGCGCGCCGACCGAGGCGAGGGCACGCCGCTGGCCGGGTCGTATGCCGGAGGCCAGTACGGCGATGCCGCGCCGGTTCAGCTTCTCCACGGCGTCCTTGAGGACCAGGGCCCCGGTGGCGTCCATCGTCGTGATCCGCGACATCCTCAGGATCACCACGCGGACGTCGGCGACCTCGGCCAGCTCCAGGAGGAAGCGGTGGGCACCGGCGAAGAACACCGGCCCGTCGATGCGGTAGGCGACGATGTGCTCGGCCAGCAGCGCGTGTTCTTCCTCGCTGTGCTCGCCCGGCAGGTCGGCCGTGAAGTCGACACGGTCCATCCGGGCCTGCTGGGCGACCGCCCTCAGCGCCAGTGCGCCCGCGACGACCAGGCCGATGATGACGGCGCGGACGAGGTCCAGGGCGAGCGTGGCGACCGCGGTCAGCACCAGCACGATCGCGTCCGGGCGGGTCGCCCGGACCATCGCCCGCAGAGCGCCGACCTCGACCATGCGGATCGCCGTGGCCAGCAGCACCCCGGCGAGCGCGGCCAGCGGGATCCTGGAGACGAGAGGAGCAGCGGCGAACACGATCACCGCGAGGACGGCGGCATGACTCAGGGCGGCGAGGCGGGACCCCGCGCCGCTGCGGACGTTGACGGCGGTGCGGGCGATCGCCGCGGTGGCGGGTACGCCGCCGAACAGCGGGGCGACCAGGTTCGCGATGCCCTGCCCGAAGAGTTCCCTGTCCGGGTCGTGCTTCTGCCCCACCGTCATGCCGTCCGCGACCGTGGCCGACAGCAGCGACTCCAGCGCCGCGAGCGCGGCGACGGCCACGGCCGGGGCAAGCAGCGAACCCAGTGCGGACAGGTCGAGGAAGGCCGGCGACGGCGCGGGCAGCCCGGACGGCAGGTCGCCGATCGGTACCGCCGCGTCCAGGTGGAAGAGCTGGGCCGCCAGTGTGGCGGCGACGACGCCCACGATCGAGAACGGGACGGTGGGCCGCCACCGGGCGCCGAGCAGCATCACGGCCGCCACGGCGAGCGTCAGGGCGGCCGCGGTCCAGTTGGGGGTCCGCGCGAACTCCTCGACGGCCCGCCAGGCCACCACCAGGACCGTGTCGCCGTCGGGTGCGGCGACCCCGAGGGCGTTCGGGACCTGCTGCAAGCCGATCACGCACGCGATGCCGAGGGTGAACCCCTCCACCACGGGCGCCGGGACGTACCGCATGTACCGGCCGGTCTTCAGCAGGGCCAGCGCGATCAGCAGCACACCGGCCATCAGCCCGACCGTGAGCACCCCGCCGGGGCCGTACCGGGCAACGATCGGCACCAGCACCACCGTCATGGCGCCGGTCGGACCGGAAACCTGGAGGTTGGAGCCGCCGAACAGCGCCGCGAGCGTACCGGCGACGACGGCGGTGGCCAGTCCCGCCGCGGCGCCCAGGCCCGAGGAGACCCCGAAGCCGAGCGCGAGCGGCAACGCCACGATCCCGACGGTCAGGCCGGCGAGCACGTCACGGCGCGGATCGCGGGCCATGAGGGCGAAGTCCGCACGGACGGGCAGCAGCGACCGCACCCGGCCCCACGACCGGGCGAGCGACCCGCTCACCGCGCCGGCACCTCGGCTTCCCGCAGTTCGGCGAGCAGCTCGTTCTGCCCGGCCAGCATGTGGGTCAGGATCCGTCGTGCCGCCCGCATCAGCTCTGCCACGTCCCCGCCCGCCAGCTCGTACACCACCGTCGAACCCTCACGCGCGGAGGAGACGATGCCCGAGCGACGCAGCACCGCCAGTTGCTGGGACAACGCCGAGGGCTCCACCTCGATCGCCGCCAGCAGCTCACGAACCGGCTTCGGGCCGTCCTGGAGCAGCTCCAGGACCCGTATCCGCACGGGGTGCCCGAGCATCCGGAAGAAATCGGCCTTGGCCTGATACAGCGGAACCGGCATGGTCACGGCTCCCTTCACCGCCCCCGACAGCCCGGGGCTTCGCTCGGCACCGCGCCGGGCCACCTGCCCGCGCAGCCCTCACAGCATGTAGTGAATTGCTGAATTTCGCAATTCACTACATGCTGTGGAGACGTGGTCACGCGAAAAGGGGCACCGGCGCAGCGGCCCGGAAGCGTGTCGCAGGGCCCGGGGCGTATGCCGTCGGCCGCTCACGCCCCGGGCGCCGGTCACCGCCGCGGCGGAGGGCTCAGCGCAGTTCCTGGATGCGGATCTGGTTGCCCGCGGGATCGCGGAAGGCGCAGTCGCGCACGCCGTACGGCTGCTCGGTCGGCTCCTGGACCACCTCGGCGTCGCCTGCCTGCACCCGTTCGAACGTGGCGTCGAGGTCCTCGGTGGCCAGCAGGATCCAGCCGTAGGTGCCCTTGGCCATCATCTCGGTGATGGTGCGGCGCTCGTCGTCGGTGACCCCGGGATCGGCGGCCGGGGGCGCGAGGAGGATGGACGTCCCGGGCTGGCCGGCGGGGCCGACCGTGATCCAGCGCATCGCGCCGGACCCGACGTCGCTGCGGACCTCGAAACCGAGGATGTCGCGGTAGAACGCGAGGGCGGCCTCAGGGTCGTCGTGCGGAAGAACGCTCGTGTGAATGGTGATGTCCATGGCAGTCACGCTAATCCGGCTGCGCGGCGCGCGCTTCTCGATTCCTGACCGGTCTGGTGACCTGCTTCGCCACACAGGACGGCAGCCCCTCGGTCGCCTGCGCCGCCAGCCGCCGGTAGGTGCTGGGCGGCATGCCGACCAGCTCGGTGAACCGCGTGCTGAACGTGCCCAGGGACGAGCAGCCGACCGTGAAGCAGACCTCGGTGACACTGAGACCGCCCCGGCGCAGCAACGCCATCGCCCGCTCGATACGGCGGGTCATGAGGTAGCTGTACGGCGACTCGCCGTAGGCCTGGCGGAACTCCCGGCTGAGGTGCCCCGCCGACATGTGCGCGCCCCGGGCGAGGGCTTCGACGTCCAGCGGCTGCGCGTACTCCCGGTCGATCCGGTCGCGGACGCGGCGCAGCCGCGCGAGGTCGCTCAGGCGCTGCGCGGTGGCGGGTCTGCTGCTCACCTGTGCGATCGTGCCACGTGGCACCGGGGTTGCCCAGTCGTGCCGGACGCGTGGGCCGGTCCGGACGACGGCGGCACGGCGCCCCTCAACGGGCCCGTGTCACCGCGCGTCCCTCTCCCAGGCGAATCCGTCCGGGTCGGTGAACGGCCCGCCGTCGGCGCCGATCGCCAGGCGGTGCGATCCGGTGCCCTCGGGGTCGACGCCCGCGTCCTTGGCGAGCGCACGTCGGCCGTAGAGCGCCAGCTTGACCGAGTCCGGTGGCGTCGCGAACTCGACGTACTTACGGCCGAAGCTCTTTCCCACGACGAACCCGCGCCCGGTGTAGAAGCGCTTGGTCGCGATCACGTCCTCGACCCCCAGCAGGAGCACGAACCGGTCGGTCCGCCGGGTGGCCGGGCCCGTGTTCCTCTTCGCCGAGGTCGCGATCTTCCAGAGCGCGCCGTCGGGGGCCCGTAGGACACCCCCGTAGCCCCAGAACGACTTCTTGGCCGGCTTGACCGGTGTGGCCCCGGCGTCGAGGGCGGCGCCGAGGATGGCGTCGACATCCGCCGGCTGGGACGCCGTGAGAGAGAGCGTGAAGCCGCGGAAGCCGGTCGTCGGTGACTCGCCCGCCCGTACGCGTACCTGGGTGTCCAGGCCGAAGGCGGTGCGGTAGAAGCGGTCGGCGGCGTCGGGGTCGGCCGCTTCGAGGATGACGGAGTTGAGGGAAGCCATGCGACGAAGCTATGCGCGACCCACCGGGCGCGCTTCTTGATTCCTGACCGTTCCGGCCGAGGCGGGGGCCCACGTCGCGCACCGCCCGCGCACATGCCTGCGGGCCCGGCACCGTTCGGTGCCGGGCCCGCAGAACGGTCAGCGCGCGGGGCGGGGTGCCGGGCCGGCGTCCCGCCCCGTGCGTCAGGCCTGGGAGCCGGCCTTGCGGCGACGCACGACGAACATCGCGCCCGCACCGATCGCCAGGGCCGCGCCACTCGCGAGGGCGATCTGCGACGTCGCGGAGGACGAGCCCGTCGCGGCGAGGCTGCCGCTCACCGGGCGGGGCGACGCACCGCTCTGCGGCTTGACGCCCGAGGTGTTCGGCTTGGTCGTGCTGGGCGTCGCGTCCGGGACCTTGCCGGGCTTGCTGCCCGCGGCGGCGATCAGGAACTCGTAGCCCTCGAGGTCCGGGGTCCCGCCGCAGGTGCCGTTGTCGTTGAAGTAGTCGCCGGCGACGAAGGTGATGCCGTTGCCCGCGGGGGCGGAGGCGTCGATCGCGAGCCGCATCTTGATGTCGGCGTGGGCGCCGGCCTTCAACGGGCTGATGGCGTCCAGGTAGTTCTCGTTGTCGACGGTCTTCCACGCCGAGGAAGAGCCGTTGGACCACTGCAGGCGGACCAGCTTGTCCAGGTCCTTGAGTCCGCTCTTGTCCGTCGCGTGGACGTAGGCGAACGGGAGCACCTCGTCCATGGTCCTGTCGGTCCCGTTGGTCACCCGCATCGTGAAGTTGACCTTCGTGCCGGCGACGACGGTGGACGGGAGGCCCGTGACGACCGTGGTGAGCTTGGCCTCGGGGACGCAGTCCTGCTCCTCGCCGCCCTCTGCCTCCTCTTCCTTCGCCTTGGCCAGCGCGGCGTCGGCGGCGGTCTTGTCGGCGAGCGCCTGCGCTGCTGCCTTCTTCGCCCCGTCCAGTGCGCGGACCGCGGCGACCCGGTCGTCGTCGAGCGCGGTCTGCGCTTCCTTGGCCTTGGCGTCGGCGGCGGTCTTGGCCTCGTCGGCCGCCGTGGCGGCGGTCTCCGCTTCGGTGACCTTCGTCTGCGCTGCGGTCTTCTCCTCCTCGGTGGCCGTCTCCGGGAGGCCCTCGAGCGCAGCCTTGGCGTCGAGGACCGCCTGGTCGGCGGTGGTCTTCGCGGTGTCGGCCGCCGTGGCCGCTTCCTTGGCGGCCTTGGCGGCCAGGAAGAGGGGCGCGGTCGCCGACGCGGCTGCGTCCACAGCCGCCTCGGCGGCCTTCTGGGCCGCTACGGCGGCGTCGTACGCCGTCTGTGCCGCGGCGGCGGCCTTCTCCAACTCCGCGATGGAGGGCTTGTTCTGCGTCTGCGCGGCCGGCTTTTCGTCGGCGAACGCGGGGGTGACCGAGAGCAGGAGCGCGGGAGTGGTCACAGCGGCGGCAACTGCGGTGGCGAGAATCCGGCGAATCTTCACAAGAGCCCTTCGGGGTCCGAAAAAAGAGAAGAAGGGGCCGCAGCGGAGTGGGACACGCATGGGCGGCCTGAAGTGATCGTATGGCCGGAGCAGCGGCGGCCCCCACGGTTTGTTCACCCGTTCCGCCCGATACCACACGCCCGGCACAGACAGAAAAGACGAAAGGGTGCAGTTGCCTTCGACACCTGTGTTTTGCCTGTGAGGAATGCCACATGGGCCACCTTCCGGTGTTCCGCGCCTCCCTCTCGGCGACGCGCGGGCCCGGACCCGCGCGTACGCGTACGTCCGGCCGATCACCGGGCGTCCCGCGCGGACGTCCGGGCCCGCGCCACGGCGGCACAGGCGCGAGGGAGCGGAGGAGCGGAGGAGCGAGCCGATGCTCGTCCGGCGACGCCCACGCCGCCACGTCCCGCGCGGTGAGGCCGTCGTGGGAGCACAGGACGTTCGGCGTGACCGCGAGTCCCCGGCGAGGCGCCGTAGCTGTCGTGGCGCGCACGGGTATCGCCCGCCGGGTATCGCGTGACGGCCTTTCAGTTGTTCGGTCGACCACGTTCGTGTGCGGCGGGCGGGAGTTCGCCGAGGGCGTCGGCGTAGTAGGCGGACTCCGCCACGTGGAAGGCGAGGGCGCGGAAGGTCCATCCGGTGCCGGGCGATCGGTCGAGCTGCTCGGCGGTCAGGGAGCCGAGGCGATCGGCCCAGATCCTGGCCAGCCTGGTGAGCCGGCTGCGCGCCTCGTCCAGGTCGTCCCGGGTGAAGGGGGCGAGGTCGGCGGGGGTGGTGACCGCCGACGCGTGCCAGTGGTCGGGCTGCGTCTCCTCCCCCGCGAGGCGCGCCTCCAGCTCGGCGAGGTGGTCGATCAGGTGGTCGGCCACTCTGCGGATCGCCTTGTGCGGGGTGTAGGCGCGGCCGTCGGTGTGGACGGGGTCTCCGTCCCACCCGGTCCAGGTGGCGGCCAGGGCGAGTACGCGGTCGACCATGGCCGTGACCACCTCTGCGGGGGCGCGGCCGTCGGTCACCGGAGTGCCGTCGTCGGGCCCTGCGGCATCCGCCCCCGCGACATCCGCCGTGGTGACACCCGTCGCCGGGGTGTCCGTCGTCAGGCTGTGCGCGGCCCTGCTGTCCGGGCCCGGAGCGGGGCCGAGCGGGGCGGCCGGGCCGAGCGCGGGGCGGGGCTCGTTGAGGGCTGCGCAGGTGTCCGCGTTCGGGGTGACGTCGTCAAAGGTGCTGGTCATGCGGGCGACGCTAGGGGTGGGACCCTTCGGCCAGCGCCGAAGCGTCGGTCCTGCGGACCGGCGAGGGTGGGCCGGACACCGGTGAGCCCGCCCTTCTCGCGGCTCACCGTCGCGGCCGCTCGAGCCCGCCGCTGCCGTCCAGGTGTACTGCCCCCAGGCATCCGTCCCGGGGAGCGTGCCGCGGGACCTCGTCCGCGACGGCCGGCTCGCTGCCTTCCTCGCGCGCCGGCCGTCCCGGAGGGACCCGCTCCCCTGGGACCACTGCGGCTCCACCGGACGGAACGCCCGCTCCCACGGACGCCCGGCGCGAGGAACCAGACCGGTCACCCGTGCGCCGAGCGTGGATGCGGTGCGGGGAGGCGGCTACGCAACGTCCCTCCCCGCACCGCGCGGGCCCGGCGGCCCGGACCCGAACGGCCCGTGGACGCCTACTGCTTGATGAAGTCGAGCAGGTCGGCGTTGAACGCCTCCTCGAACGCGCCGGTCAGACCGTGCGGGGCGTTCGGGTAGACCTTCAGCGTCGCGTTCGGGACGATCCGGGCCGCCTTGTGGGCGGAGTCGGCGATCGGCACGATCTGGTCGTCGTCACCGTGGGCGATCAGCGTGGGGACGTCCCCGAACCGCTCGAGGTCCTGGGTGAAGTCGGTCTCCGAGAACTGGGCGACACAGTCGTACGCCGCCTTGAGCCCCGCCTGCATGCTCATGAGCCAGAACGCGTCGCGCGCACCCTGCGAGACGGTGGATCCGGGCCGGTTCGCGCCGTAGAAGCTCTCGCTCAGCGCCTGGTAGAACGCCGAGCGGTCGCTCCGTACCCCTTCTCGGATGCCGTCGAAGACCTCGATGGGCAGGCCCTCCGGGTTGCTGTCGGTCCTGAGCATCTGCGGAGGTACGGCCCCGAGCAGGACGGCCTTCGCGACCCGTGCGGTCCCGTGCCGTCCGATGTAGCGGGCGACTTCGCCGCCACCGGTGGAGTGGCCGACGAGGATCACGTCGTCCAGGCCGAGGTGGTCGATCAGCTGCGCCAGGTCGTCTGCGTAGGTGTCCATGTCGTTGCCCTGCCAGGGCTGGTCGGAGCGGCCGTGGCCGCGCCGGTCGTGGGCGATCGCCCGGAAGCCGTTCTCCGCGACGAGCCGCAACTGGCCGTCCCAGGCGTCGGCGTTGAGGGGCCAGCCGTGGCTGAAGACGACGGGCCGGCCGCTGCCCCAGTCCTTGTAGTGGATACGTGTGCCGTCGGTGGTCGTGAAGTCGCTCATGGGACGGGCCTCTTTCGGTCGGTAGCGCTGCGGAACAGGAACGGGGGACAGAACCAGGGGCCGGCCCAGGCGACCCCGCGGGACCGGAGTACGTCACCGAGGGGACGCGGGGCCGGCGGACGGGAGCTGAAAGACAGACCGTTCTGTCTCCCACAGAGTGCGGCTGCCCGAGACCTTTGTCAAGGCCGCAAGGAGACAGATCGGTCTGTTAACGTGGCGTCCATGCCCGCGAAGCCGACACCGCCCGCAGCACCCCCGCGCTCAGCGGCTCGCGACCGGCTCGTCGCCGCCGCGGCCGACGTCTTCTACGCGGACGGCATCCACGCCGTGGGCGTGGACCGGCTGATCGCGGCGGCCGGAGTCACCAAGGCGACGTTCTACCGGCACTTCCCCTCGAAGGAAGACCTCGTCCTCGCCTACCTGCGGCTGCGCGACGACGCCATCCGCGCCGACATCGAGCGTGCCGTCGCCGCGGCCGACGACCCTCGCGGCCAGGTGGGCTCCGTCATGGGATGGCTGGCCGACGAGGTGTGCGGCCCCGGGTTCCGGGGCTGCCCGTTCATCAACGCGGCGGCCGAGTACCCGGACCCGGACCACCCGGTCCGGCTGCTGGTGGCCGAGCACCGCACCTGGTTCCGCGACACCCTCGCCGGGCTGCTGCGCGCGGCAGGCCACCCGGACCCGGGCGCCGCCGCGGCCTCACTGCTGCTGGCGCGTGACGGGGCGATGGTCGGGGGATACCTCGACGGCAGCGACGCCCGCGCCGTTCTTCTGCGTACGGCCGACGCGCTCATGGCCGGCATCGGCGACCACGGCTGACCTCGGGACGGCACCGGCGTACCGGCGCGTTCCCGTCCTCGCCCCGACCCCGTCGGTCGCGGCCGTGCGGGACGGGGGTACGACCGGAGGCCGGCCCCCGCCCCCGGCGCTCAGTCCTCGCCCTCCAGGTCGCCTTCCGTCTCCAGGAAGACCTGGCGCAGGGCTTCGAGCACGGCCGGGTCGGGCTTGGCCCACATACCGCGGGACTCGGCCTCCAGGAGGCGCTCGGCGATGCCGTGCAGCGCCCACGGATTGGCCTGCTGGAGGAACTCGCGGTTCTCCGGGTCCAGTACGTACGTCTCGGTCAGCTTGTCGTACATCCAGTCGGCGACCACACCCGTCGTCGCGTCGTACCCGAACAGGTAGTCGACCGTCGCGGCGAGTTCGAAGGCGCCCTTGTACCCGTGGCGGCGCATCGCCTCGATCCACTTCGGGTTGACGACCCGGGCGCGGAAGACTCGGGACGTCTCCTCGACCAGGGTCCGCGTGCGGACCGTCTCGGGGCGGGTCGAGTCGCCGATGTACGCCTGGGGGGCCGCGCCCTTGAGGGCGCGCACGGTCGCGACCATGCCTCCGTGGTACTGGAAGTAGTCGTCCGAGTCCGCGATGTCGTGCTCGCGGGTGTCGGTGTTCTTCGCCGCGACCTCGATCCGCTTGTAGGCGCTCTCCATCTCGTCCCGGGCGGGGCGTCCGTCGAGCTCGCGTCCGTAGGCGTAGCCGCCCCAGACGGTGTAGACCTCGGCGAGGTCGGCGTCCGTGCGCCAGTCGCGGGAGTCGATGAGCTGGAGCAGCCCGGCCCCGTACGTACCGGGCCTGGAGCCGAAGATGCGGGTGGTCGCCCGCCGTTCGTCGCCGTGTTCGGCGAGGTCGGCCTGGGTGTGGGCGCGCACGAAGTTCCGCTCGGCCGGCTCGTCGAGCGAGGCGGCGAGGCGTACGGCGTCGTCGAGGAGGCCGATGGTGTGCGGGAACGCGTCCCGGAAGAATCCGGAGATGCGCAGGGTGACGTCGATGCGGGGGCGGCCGAGTTCCTCGTACGGGATCGGTTCGAGGCCGGTGACACGGCGGGAGGCGTCGTCCCAGACGGGGCGTACGCCCAGCAGGGCGAAGGCCTCGGCGATGTCGTCGCCCGCGGTGCGCATCGCGCTCGTGCCCCACAGGGAGAGGCCCACGGAGGTGGGCCAGTCGCCGTTGTCGGCGCGGTAGCGCTCCAGGAGCGAGTCCGCGAGGGCCTGGCCGGTCTCCCAGGCGAGGCGGGAAGGGACCGCCTTCGGGTCGACGGAGTAGAAGTTGCGGCCGGTCGGCAGGACGTTGACCAGACCGCGCAGGGGGGAGCCGGACGGGCCCGCCGGGACGAAGCCGCCGTTCAGCGCGTGGACGGCGTGGTCGAGCTCGTCGGTCGTCGCGGCGAGGCGGGGGACGACCTCCCGGGCGGCGAAGTCGAGGATGTCGGCCACGGGTCCCGGGTGCCCGGCCGCCACCCCGGCGACCGCCGCCGGGTCCCAGTCCGCGTCCTCCATCGCCTGTACGAGTGCGCGGGCGCTCTCCTCGACGGCGTCGGCCGCGGTGCGGGTGGCCGCCGACTCGTCCAGGCCCAGTGCCTCCCGCAGACCGGGCAGCGACGCCGTGCCGCCCCAGATCTGACGGGCCCGCAGGACGGCGAGGACGAGGTTGACGCGGTCCTTGCCCGCCGGGGCGCCGCCCAGGACGTGCAGACCGTCGCGGATCTGGACGTCCTTGATCTCACAGAGCCAGCCGTCGAGATGCATGATGAACTCGTCGAAGCCCTCGTCCTCCGGCCGGCCCTCAAGACCCAGGTCGTGGTCGAGCTTCGCGGCCTGGATGAGGGTCCAGATCTGGGCCCGGACCGCCGGCAGCTTCGCCGGGTCCATGGCGGCGATCTGCGCGTGCTCGTCCAGGAGTTGTTCGAGGCGGGCGATGTCCCCGTAGCTGTCCGCGCGGGCCATCGGCGGTACGAGGTGGTCGACGAGGGTGGCGTGCACGCGGCGCTTGGCCTGGGTGCCCTCGCCCGGGTCGTTCACCAGGAACGGGTAGACCAGCGGCAGATCACCCAGGGCGGCGTCGGGGCCGCAGGCGGCGGAGAGGCCCGCGTTCTTGCCGGGCAGCCATTCCAGGTTGCCGTGCTTGCCCAGGTGGATCATCGCGTCGGCGCCGAAGCCGTTGTCGTCGGCGGACGCCGCGATCCAGCGGTACGCGGCCAGGTAGTGGTGCGAGGGCGGCAGATCGGGGTCGTGGTAGATCGCGATCGGGTTCTCGCCGAAGCCGCGCGGGGGCTGGATGAGGATCAGCAGGTTGCCGCGGCGCAGGGCGGCGAGCACGATGTCGCCCTCGGGGTTGCGGGACCGGTCGACGAACATCTCGCCGGGCGCCGGGCCCCAGTGCTCCTCCACGGCCTCGCGGAGTTCGGCGGGCAGGGTGGCGAACCAGCGGCGGTAGTCGGCGGCGGGGATGCGGACCGGGTTGCGGGCCAACTGCTCCTCGGTGAGCCACTCCTGATCGTGGCCGCCGGCCTCGATGAGCGCGTAGATCAGCTCGTCGCCGTCACCGGAGACCAGCCCCGGGATCTCTTCCTCGGGGCCGAAGTCGTAGCCCTCGGCGCGCAGTCTGCGCAGCAGGGCGATTGCGCTCGCGGGGGTGTCGAGCCCGACCGCGTTGCCGATGCGGGAGTGCTTGGTCGGGTAGGCGGACAGGACGAGCGCGATCCGCTTCGCGGCGGCCGGGATGTGCCGGAGCCGGGCGTGACGTACGGCGATCCCGGCGACCCGGGCGGCCCGCTCGGGATCGGCGACGTACGCGGGCAGGCCGTCCTCGTCGATCTCCTTGAAGGAGAACGGGACGGTGATCAGGCGGCCGTCGAACTCGGGGACGGCGATCTGGGTGGCCGCGTCCAGCGGGGAGACACCCTCGTCGTTCTCCTGCCAGGCGGCGCGCGGGCTGGTCAGGCAGAGCGCCTGGAGGACCGGTACGTCGAGGCCGGTGAGGGCGCCCGCGTCCCAGGACTCGTCGTCCCCGCCCGCTGAGGCCGTGGCGGGCTTGGTGCCGCCCGCCGCGAGCACCGTGGTCACGATGGCGTCGGCGGCGCGGAGCCGGTCGACGAGTTCCGGCTCGGGGGTGCGGAGCGAGGCGACGTACAGCGGGAGGGGGCGGGCGCCCGCGTCCTCGACCGCGCTGCAGAGCGCCTCGACGAACGCGGTGTTGCCGCTCATGTGGTGGGCGCGGTAGTAGAGCACCGCGACAGTCGGCCCCGTGACCTCCCGGGCGGTCCGCTCCAGCGGCCCCCAGGCGGGGGCGGGGGCGGGCGGCTCGAAGCCGTGGCCGGTGAGCAGCACGGTGTCGGAGAGGAACCGGGCCAGCTGCTCCAGGTTGGCGGGCCCGCCGTGCGCGAGGTAGGCGTGTGCCTCGGCCGCGATGCCGATGGGCACGGTCGACGCGGCCATCAGCTGTGCGTCGGGGGCCTGTTCACCGGTCAGGACGACGACGGGGCGGCCGGTGGCCAGCACCTGGTCCAGCCCGTCCTGCCAGGCGCGTACGCCGCCGAGGAGGCGTACGACCACGAGGTCGGTGCCGTCCAGCAGGGGCGGGAGGTCTTCGAGGGGGAGCCGGGAAGGGTTGGCGTAGCGGTAGCTGACCGGGCCGCCGGAGGCGCGGGCGCTCAGCAGGTCCGTGTCGGACGTCGACAGGAGCAGGATCATGCGGCGTCAGCCCTCCTCGGGGTGTCCACGCCCCGGGCAGTGTCGGTTCGGCGCTCGGACGGGACCGAGCGCCTGGGAAAGGGAGTTCCTGACTCGCACGGCCGGGGGGCCGGGCTCACAGTGGCGGGACCGCGCCGGAATCTCACCGGGCTTCCTCCCAGGTCGCCGTACGGCGATGGCGGACCGAACGGACCGCCGCTAGGCATAGTAGGCGGGGGGAGGGGGGTCCTGACCAGACGGCCTCCGCCCCGGGCCGGCACGGCGGCGGATGTCCCGTAGGTCACAGTGACCGTAGGGGTGCGCTCCGGTCACGGTCGGTATGCTCGCCGCCATGTCCGTCTCCCCCCTTCCGTCCCGTTCTCCGGGCGACGCGAGTGCCCGGAGCAGCGGTGACGCATGCCCGGGCGCCCTGCGGCTGCACCGGGCGGACGACGGCGCACTGGCACGGATCCGCATACCGGGCGGCGTGCTGACGCCCCCTCAGTCCGCCGCCCTGCTGGAGGCCGCCGAGCGGCTGGGGGACGGTGAGCTGCATCTCACCTCCCGGGGCAACGTGCAGGTGCGCGGGCTCTCCCCGGACTGCGGCGCGGAGTTGGCCGGACTGCTCGGTGCCGCCGGGCTGCTGCCCTCCGAACGCCACGAGCGGGTACGCAACGTGGTCGCCTCCCCGCTCTCCGGGCTCGACTCCCTGGGGGCCGTCGGCATCGGGCCGTGGCTGACCGCGCTGGACCGCCTCCTCTGCGCGAGCGACCGGGCCGCGGCTCTCTCCGGACGCTTCCTCTTCGCCCTCGACGACGGCCGCGGCGACGTGGACGCCCTCGGCGCCGACCTCACCCTCCTGGCCCGGGAGGACGGTGGCGCGCTGCTGCGCGTCGGGGCCACGGACGCCGTCCTGCGCGTACCCGCCCCCGACGCCCCCCGCGCCGTGCTCCTCGCCGTCGAGGCCTTCCTGGACGCGGCCCCGGAGACAGGCGCCTGGCGGATCAAGGACCTGCCGGACCGTGCGGCGGCCCGCCTGCCCGGTGACGTCCGACGCCGACTCGGACAGGCCGGCATCGACGTCTCCGAAGAGGTCCTGCCCCGCCCCCCTGAGGCCGTGCCCCCGGCTCCCGGACCCGTCACCGGCCGCCGTGGTGAGGCCGCCCTGTCCGTCGGCGTACCGCTCGGACGGCTGGACCGGGCGCAGTGGCGCCTGCTGTCGGGCTCGGGCGGACTGCGGCTCACCCCGTGGCGGGGCGCCGTCGTCACCGGGGTGCCCTCCCACCGGGTGGACAGCCTGCTCGACGACCTCTCCGCGGCCGGCCTGATCACCGGGCCCGGCTCCCCGTGGACCGGAGTCGGAGCTTGTATCGGGCGGCCCGGCTGCGCGAGGTCGCTGGCCGACGTACGGGCCGAGGCGGGGGCCGCCGTCGGCCCCGCAGGACGGCTCCCTGTGTACTGGTCCGGGTGCGAACGCCGCTGCGGCCATCCGCACGGGGAGTGGATCGACGTGGTCGCCACCCCCGGCGGACACCGGATCTCCCATGTACGGGGAGACCGGACCACCGGGGCGGCGACGGTCGGGCCCGACCCGGCCGCGCTCGCCGCCGCCGTGGCGGCCGCCCGCGGCACCCGCACCTGACCATCACGTATCACCCCCCGTTCGATGAGGAAAGCGACAGCACTGTGCACCAGTACGAGAAGGACGGACCGGCGATCTACCGCCAGTCCTTCGCCACCATCCGCGCGGAAGCGGATCTGGCAGGGCTGCCCGCCGACGTGCGCCAGGTCGCCGTCCGCATGATCCACGCCTGCGGCATGGTCGACCTCGTACGCGACCTCGCCTTCTCACCGAACGCCGTGGCCGACGCCCGCGCGGCACTGCGCTCCGGCGCGCCGATCCTGTGCGACGTCGCCATGGTCGCCAGCGGTGTCACCCGCAAGCGCCTGCCGGCGGACAACGAGGTGATCTGCACCCTCTCCGACCCCTCCGTGCCCGGGCTGGCCGCGGAGCTCGGGACCACCCGCAGCGCCGCCGCCCTGGAGCTGTGGCGGGACCGGATGGAGGGGGCGGTCGTCGCCGTCGGCAACGCGCCCACTGCGCTCTTCCGGCTGCTGGAGATGATCGAGGAGGGCGCGCCACGGCCCGCCGCCGTCATCGGCGTGCCCGTCGGCTTCATCGGGGCCGCCGAGTCGAAGGAGGCCCTGGCCGCCCACCCGTCGGGACTGGAGCACCTCGTCGTGCGGGGCAGGCGGGGCGGCAGCGCCCTCGCGGCCGCCGCCCTCAACGCGATCGCCAGCGAGGAGGAATGAACGTGCCCGAGCAGCAGCGGTCCGGGACGGCAGGAACCACCGGGGGCAGTGCGGGTAGCGGGCGGCTGTACGGGGTCGGGCTCGGCCCGGGCGACCCGTCCCTGATGACCGTACGGGCCGTGCAGGTCATCGGCGAGGCCGACGTCGTCGCCTACCACTCGGCCCGGCACGGCCGCTCCATCGCCCGCTCCATCGCGGCGTCGCACATCCGTGCCGACCACATCGAGGAGGCGCTGGTCTACCCCGTCACGACGGAGACCACGGACCACCCGGGCGGCTACCGGGGTGCGCTGGACGAGTTCTACGCCGAGGCCGCCGGCCGCCTCGCGGCACATCTCGACGCCGGCCGCACCGTCGCCGTCCTCGCCGAGGGCGACCCGCTCTTCTACGGCTCGTACCAGCACATGCACAAGCGGCTCGCCGACCGGTACGAGACCGAGGTCATCCCCGGTGTCACCTCGGTCAGCGCCGCCGCGGCCCGGCTCGGCACCCCGCTCGTCGAGGCCGAGGAGGTGCTGACGATCCTGCCCGGCACCCTGCCGGAGGAGGAACTGACGGCCCGTCTGGCGGCCACGGACTCCGCGGTCGTGATGAAGCTGGGCCGTACGTTCCCCGCCGTACGCCGTGCGTTCGAGGCGTCCGGGCGGCTGCCGGAGGCGCGGTACGTCGAGCGCGCCACCATGGCGGGCGAGCGCACCGGAGACCTCGCGGACACCGACGCGGACTCCGTGCCGTACTTCGCGGTCGCCGTGCTGCCCAGCCGGATCGACGCCCCCAGGCCCGAGCGGGCCCCGGGTTCCGGCGAGGTCGTCGTGGTCGGCACCGGGCCGGCCGGGCCGCTGTGGCTGACACCCGAGACGCGGGGTGCGCTGGCCGCCGCCGACGACGTGGTCGGCTACACCACGTATCTGGACCGGGTGCCGGTCCGTCCCGGGCAGCAGCGCCACGGCTCCGACAACAAGGTGGAGTCGGAGCGCGCCGAGTTCGCGCTGGACCTGGCACGCCGTGGGCGCCGCGTGGCCGTGGTGTCCGGGGGCGACCCCGGGGTCTTCGCGATGGCGACGGCCGTGCTCGAAGTGGCCTCGCAGGAGGCGTACACGGACATCGCCGTACGGGTGCTGCCCGGGGTGACCGCCGCGAACGCCGCCGCCGCCCGTGCGGGCGCCCCGCTGGGCCACGACTACGCCACCCTCTCGCTCTCGGACCGGCTCAAGCCGTGGGAGGTCATCGCCGAGCGGCTACGCGCGGCGGCCACGGCCGACCTGGTCCTGGCGCTGTACAACCCGGGCTCCCGCAGCCGGACCTGGCAGGTCGGCAAAGCCCGCGACCTGCTGCTGGAACACCGCTCCCCGGACACGCCCGTGGTGCTCGGCCGCGATGTCGGCGGACCTGCGGAGAGCGTGCGCACGGTCCGGCTGGCCGACCTGGACCCGATGGAGGTGGACATGCGGACGATCCTGATCGTGGGGTCCTCGCAGACCCGCTGGGTGCACCGGGGCGACGGCCGGCAGATCGTCTGGACGCCGCGCCGCTATCCGGAGGCCTGACCGGGCACCGGGGAGGACAGGGGCGGGCCGGGAGCGGCACGGCGGGTACGGGCCCGGCAGGGCAGGGCAGGGGACGACGCGGCGCAGGGACGGCACCGGATCCGGTGGGCGCCGACCGCCGGCGGCCACCACCCGCCCCGGCTCCCGCAGCCCACGGACAGCGACTGCCGCCCCCGCCCCTGTCCGCGCCCACCAGCGTCGGCGTCGGCCGCAGCGTCGGCGTCGCAGGCCCGGCCCGGCAGGCTGCCCGCTACGCGCGGGCTCCCGTGATGCTCCGCAGCCAGGCGAGGGCGTCCTCGGGCGTTCCGGCCACCGGTACGCCTTCGGGGACGGGCGGCCGGCGCACCACGACCACCGGGATTCCGGCCTCCCGGGCGGCCAAGAGCTTGGGGGCGGTCGCGGCACCGCCGCTGTCCTTCGTGACCAGGACGTCGATGCCGTGGCGCCGGAGCAGCGCCCGCTCACCGTCCAGGGTGAACGGGCCCCGGTCCAGCAGGACCTCCATGCTCGCCGGATACGGGGCGTCGGGGGCGTCCACCGACCGCATCAGGAACCACAGCGCGTCCAGTCCGGCGAACGCCGCCAGCCCCATGCGTCCCGTCGTGAGGAAGACCCGACGGCCCAGTCCGGGCAGCAGCTCCGCCGCGCCGGCCAAGGAGTCCGTGGTGTGCCACCGATCGCCGTCCGAGGGCACCCAGCCGGGCCGGCGGAGAGCCAGCAGGGGAACATGAACGGTAGCGGCGGCCGCTGCCGCGTTGAAACTGATCGTCCCGGCGAAAGGATGGGTGGCGTCGATGACCGCATCCACTCGGTGCGCACGGAGCCATTCGGCCATGCCGTCGGCTCCGCCGAAGCCCCCGACGCGTACCTCGCCCGGTGGGAGCCGGGGCCGGGCGACGCGTCCGGCGAGCGAACTGGTGACCTTGATCCCCTTCTCGGCCGTCAGTGACTCCGCGAGCCGACGGGCCTCCGTCGTGCCGCCGAGGACGAGCAGGTGCAAGGGCATGGGACCGGTCCATCCATGAGCAGTGAGGCGCTGGGCGGGCGCACCGCCCAACTCAAGCACACCGGTCTGCGGCCGGGCTGGACGACCGGTGCCTGCGCGACGGCAGCGGCCACCGCCGCGTACACGGCGCTGCTCACCGGGGAGTTCCCCGACCCGGTGACCGTCACGCTGCCCCGGGGCCAGACTCCGGCCTTCGCGCTCGCCGTCGAGGAACTGACCGACGGCCGGGCCATGGCGGGCGTGGTCAAGGACGCGGGCGACGACCCGGACGTGACGCACGGCGCGCTGGTGCGCGCCACCGTTCGGCTGCTGCCGCCCGGCTCCGGAGTGGTGTTCCGGGCAGGCCCGGGTGTGGGGACGGTGACCCTCCCCGGGCTGCCTCTGGAGGTCGGGGAGCCCGCGATCAACCCGGTCCCCCGCCAGATGATGCGGGACCACATCGCGCGGGTGGCGGCCGGGCACGGGGGCACCGGCGATGTCGAGATCACGGTTTCGGTGGACGACGGCGAGGAGATCGCACGTTTCACGTGGAACATTCGCCTCGGCATCCTGGGCGGGCTCTCGATCCTCGGCACGACGGGCGTCGTCGTGCCGTACTCCTGCTCGGCCTGGATCGACTCGATCCGCCGCGGGGTGGACGTGGCACTGGCGGCCGGCCACCGGCATGTGGCGGGGTGCACGGGCTCGACCTCGGAGAAGACGGTGGTCGCCGAGTACGGGCTCCCGGAGATCGCCCTGCTGGACATGGGGGACTTCGCCGGGGCCGTACTGAAGTACGTACGCCGGCATCCCGTGGAGCGGCTGACGATCTGCGGCGGGTTCGCCAAGCTGTCCAAACTCGCGGCGGGCCACCTGGACCTGCACTCGGGCCGCTCCCAGGTCGACAAACCGTTTCTGGCGCGGCTGGCGCGGCAGGGCGGGGCGAGCGAGCGACTGGCCGCGGAGATCGAGGTGGCCAACACCGGTCTGGCGGCACTGCAGTTGTGCTTGGCGGCCGGGGTGCCCCTGGGGGACCTGGTGGCGGTGGCCGCGCGGGACCAGGCGCTGTCGGTGCTGCGGGGTGCACCGGTGACGGTGGACGTGATCTGCATCGACCGGGCGGGAACGGTGGTGGGGCGAAGCTCCGTGCGGTGACGCGGGGCGCAGCTGGAGGGACCGCCCCCAGGCCCCGGCGGCCGTCCCCGACCCCGGCGCCGCCACCCGGTTTCAGCAGGAGTGGCGGTCCCGGTGCGGGGAGTACAGGTGGCTGTCCCGGAACTGCTCCGCGCCCAGGGTCCGGCCCACCATGATCACGGCGGTCCGGATCACCCCCGCCTCCTTCACCTGGTCCGCGATGGAGTCGAGCGTCCCGCGCAGGACGATCTCGTCCGGGCGCGAGGCCATCGCCACGACGGCGGCCGGGCAGTCGGCCCCGTAGTGCGGAAGCAGCTCGTCGACCACCCGGTCCACGTACCGCGCCGCCAGGTGCAGCACGATCAGCGCGCCGCTGCGGCCGAGGGTGGCGAGGTCCTCGCCCTCCGGCATCGCCGTCGCCCGCTGGGCGATCCGGGTGAGGATGACCGTCTGGCCGACCGTGGGGACCGTCAGCTCCCGCTTGAGGGCGGCGGCGGCAGCGGCGAACGCGGGGACCCCGGGCACGACGTCGTACGGCACGCCCGCCTCGTCGAGCCGCCGCATCTGCTCGTTGACGGCGCTGAAGACCGAGGGGTCGCCGGAGTGCAGCCGTGCGACGTCGTGGCCTTCCCCGTGCGCGCGCACCAGTTCGGCGGTGATCCGGTCGATGTCCAGCTGGGCCGTGTCCACGAGCCGGGCGTCCCGCGGGCACGCGTCCAGGAGTTCACGCGGCACCAGGCTGCCCGCGTAGAGACAGACGGGGCTGGCGGCGAGGATGCGGGCACCGCGCACCGTGATCAGGTCGGCGGCACCGGGGCCCGCGCCGATGAAGTACACGGTCATCTGTTGTCTCCTGAGGGGGTCGAAGGGGCCTTGCGTACGGACCACTGGGTGACGGGCATGGCCTGACGCCAGCCCGTGAACCCGCCGACCGGCACCGCGTGTGCCACCGCCAGCCGCACGAGCTCCCCGCCGAGCCGCCGGTACCACTGCGTGAGCAGCGCCTCGGACTCCAGCGTGACCGTGTTGGCGACGAGCCGACCGCCCGGGGGCAACGCGTCCCAGCAGGCGTCGAGCAGTCCGGGTGCGGTGAGTCCGCCGCCGATGAACACCGCGTCGGGCGCGGGCAGTCCGGCCAGGGCGTCCGGCGCCCGGCCGGTGACGACGCGCAGGGCGGGGACGCCGAGCCGGTCCGCGTTGCGCGTGATGCGGGCGGCGCGTACCGGGTCGCGTTCGACGGTGAGCGCACGGCAGGACGGGTGGGTCCGCAGCCACTCCACGGCGATCGACCCGGAACCCCCGCCCACGTCCCACAGGAGCTCACCGGGCGCGGGCGCGAGCACACCGAGGGTGGCGGCCCGCACATGGCGTTTGGTGAGCTGCCCGTCGCTCTCGTACGCCTCGTCGGGAAGCCCCGGTACGGCTCCGAGGCGCACGGTGTCCGGGGTGCTCCGGCACTCCAGGGCGATGACGTTGAGCGGGTCCCCCGGCGGGTGGTCCCACGTATCGGCGGTGCCGTCCAGGCAGCCCTCGTCCGGGCCGCCCAGTTGTTCGAGCACCCGCATCCGGCTGGGCCCGAAGCCGTGGCCCCGGAGCAGGGCGGCCACCGCGGCGGGCGTGGCGCCGTCCGCGCTCAGGACCAGCAGCCGGCGCCCGTCGTGGAGCGCGGCGGTCAGCCGTGCCGTGGGGCGGCCGACCAGGGTGACGGTCTCGGTGTCCTCGACCGGCCAGCCGAGCCGGGCACAGGCGTACGACACGGAGGAGGGGTGCGGCAGCACCCGGAGCGCCCCGGCACCCAGCTCCTCGGTCAGGGCCCGGCCGATGCCGTAGAACATGGGGTCGCCGCTGGCCAGCACCGCGATCCGGTGGCCCGCGTGGGCGGCGAGCAGACCCCGCAGGGCGGGCCGCAGCGGCGATGGCCAGGGCACGCGCCGGCCCGCGCACCCGGACGGGAGCAGACCCAGGTGGCGCTCACCGCCCAGGACCACGTCGGCTACCAGGAGCGCGGAGCGCGCCGTGTCCGGCAGGCCCGCCCACCCGTCGGCGCCGATGCCCACGACGGCCACGGCCGGAGCCGGTATCGGCGCCGGTGGTTCGGGGAGTGCGGAAGACACGCGGCTACCTCGGAGTTGGTGGGACGACGCTCCCGAACTTTACTGTCCGGCCCGGCCAGGACCCAGGCCAGGTCGGTACCCAGGCCGGCCAGGACCCAGGCCAGGCCGGGACCCAGGCCAGGCGGGACCCGGGCCAGGCCGGGCCCCAGGCCTGCCGGGACCCGGGCCAGGTCGGGACCCAGGCCTGCCGGGACCCAGGCCTGCCGGGACCCAGGCCTGCCGGGACCCGGGCCAGGCCGGACCGCACGCCGGTCCGGAGGTCGGCACCGCCACGGCAGGGGGCAGCCCGTCCTAGGGCGTGTGTCGAAAGTCCCGCCTGCCCGGCGGCGCCCGGCACGCACACTCGCCGCGTTGTCGGGATCGCCCCGATACATCCAGTATCGGGGCGACCCTCCGCCTTGCGATCGCACGCACCGGACACCGCCGAGCCTGCCCTTCGGGCAGACGGCGCTACTTTCGACACAACGCCCTAGCCGTCGGTCAGGACCTGCGCCCGAAGAACTCGACCTCCGCGACGGCCGTCCGGCGCCCCTTCCCGGTGCCGTACGCCGACTCGACGACGAGCCGGGCGCGGACGGTTCCGGAGCCCCGGACGTCGAAGGTCTGCTGCCCCGGCTGGTCCCGCAGCCGGATCGGCCTGCTCGTCTCCTCACCGTCCTTCGAGGTCAGGACGACGGTGATCCTCGCCGGGCGGGCCTGGGTGAGGAACTCGTCCTTCCGTGCCGAGGTCCCGGAGAACACCACCATCTTCGTCAGTTTCACGGGCTGCGCGAAGTCGCACTCCAGGTACTCGCCCGTGCCCTCGCCCGGTTCTTTCGGAGCCCAGTACCGGTTGCTGAACCCGTCGAAGGCCGCACCCGGGGGATGGCCGGACACCGCGCTCGAACCGCGGGACGCCGAGGGAGGCACCGACTCGGGCGCCCCCGTCTCCTCCTTGGCGAGACCGAACAGGCCGCCCAGATGGGGAAGGGCGAACCAGACGCCCGCCGCTGCCAGGAGCAGTACAAGGGGCAGCCCGAGCCTCGGCCTACGCCACCCCCGTCGCGGTCGCGACCCGGCGGCGGGAGCCTGCCGGGGGCCGTGGCGGAAGATCCAGCGCCACCAGGGCGGGCGGAGGGCGGGCTCCGGCCCCGGGTCGAGGAGCAGGGCGCAGCGGACGCAGAGTGCGCGCTCAGGCGCGTTCTCCGTACGGCAGTTGGGACAGACGACGGGGCCCGGGCCGGCCACCGGGCCCGGTGGCCCTGGTTCGGACGGGCGCGGCCCTGGGTCGGGCCATGCCTCGGGCCCGGGAGCGGGCCCGTCGGCACAGTCCCCGGGACGCCGGGGAGCGGCCCCGGCAGGCTGCGACGGCACGGGTGCCGGGACCGCTGGAAGGGGTGGCGTGGACGGAGGGGGTGTACGGGATGCGGTGGCCGGAACGGCGGCAGTCGGTGGCGAGGCCAGGGGTACGGGGCGGGGGGCGGGACCGGTCTCGGGAGCAGCCGGCAGGACAGGGCCCGTCCCAGGCCCCGCCTGGCCCGTCCCCGTCTCCGTCCCCGTCTCCGTCCCCGCCTCCGCATCCCACGCCAGGAATGTTTCGCAGGAAGCGCAGAACTCCCGCCCCGGCGCGTTCCGATGCCCGCACGCTTCGCAGATCACGCCGCACCACCCCCCGCTCCCCCTGCCGCCGGCAGCAGCTCCAGCGTGAACCCGACATGCGCGGGGATCTCCGTACAGATCAGCTCCTCCAGCCGTACGCGATCGAAGGCGCGCCCCGCCCCCGACCGGACCCGGATCGTCACCCAGGGGCGTGCCCCGCCCGGCAGGGCGTTGTGCGGCCGGGTCGACCAGGCCGTGCCTCCGCTCTCCACGAGCTCCGGCTCCTCGCCGGTCTCCAGGGCCACCGCCTCGGCCAGCCCCCGCAGTGTCCCGCGCCGTGCGTGCCGGGCCACCGCTCCGCGCAGGGCGTCACGCCGGTGGGCGGGCGGACTGTCCTCATGCGGTTCCACCGCCACCCACTGGGCCAGCCAGCCCAGGAAGTCGTCGGGGGCGGTGCGGGGGTCCAGATGGGCGGGGAGGTTGTCGATCGTGAGCAGGACGGGGGCGAGCACGTCGTCGAGCGCGCCGAGGAACCGACGGAGGAAGTCCTGCTCCAGGTAGACGGCGGGCAGTTGCTCGATCAGCGGGTGCGGGGTCGGGAGACCGGTGACGCCGGTGCGCATCGGATCAGCCCTCCCTGACCCGCAGCTGGTGTTCGTAACTGAAGACCAGTGCGTGCCGGTCCAGCGCGATCTTCGCGGTGGGATCGGTGCGTTCACCGGTCACCGGGTCGGCCGGGTAGAGCCGTACGTCCTCGACGAGGTCCACTCCCGGCACCTGCTGGAGCACGGCGAACGCCTCGCCCGACTGGACCGGCCGGCCGAACGGCCAGCCCTGCCCGTTCGGCCCGCCGGTCAGCGGATTGAAGTACCCGTACAGGGCGGCCAGCGCCGCCTCACGGATCTGTTCGGCCGGGACCCCGCGCTCGGCCTGTACCGAGGCGACGACGGTGACGCCCTGGTAGAAGGGCGGCTCGACGACCAGTCGGGCTCCGATCGGGCGCCGGGCGTCCAGATGCCCGGCGATGAGCGCCAGGGTGTGTGCGGGCGGGATGAGCTCGTCGAAATCGATCCGGCCCTGCTCGTCACCGCGCCCGGCCGGTACGACGAGCAGCCGCACCCCGCCCCCCGGGTCTCCCTCCCCGTCGACTTCCCCGGAGCCGGCGGCGCGGATGCAGTGCACACGGGCCGCGTCGGGCGCGATCTCGCGGGCCAGTAGTTCGTAGTCGTGCGGGACGACGGCACGGTGCAGGGTGCGCAGCGTCATCGGCCCGCGCACCCGCGCGCTGCCGACGCTCTCGCCGTCGACCCCGCCGAGCGCGGGCCGGCGGTTCTCCACCCGGGCCACGTAAGGGATCGCGCTGCGCAGGACCTTCAGCGTCGAGCGCGCGACGTTGCCGCGCAGTCCGCCTCCGGTGCGGTAGGCACGCACCCGGACCGTGGCTCCCTTCACCGGGACGCCGCCGTAGTAGCGGATACCGCCGTCCCGCTCCCGGACGGCCGGTCCGAACTCGACCCGGCCGGAGTTCGGGTCGAGGGTCACGTGGCGGTCCTCCGGCCCGGAGTGCGCGAAGTCGTCGACCCGGGTCCACCGGGTGAACTCGGCACCGTCCGACGGATCGGACACCTCGACGACGAACTCGCCGGGCACCACGGGCGGACGGGCGAGCGTGAACACCTGACCGGGTACGCCTTCCGCTGCTCCGAGCACCTCGTCCGACACGGTCTCCGCATGCTCGGCGGCCACGGTCGCGCCGATGGTGAACGCGGTGATCCGTCGGACCACGGGCGGCGCCACGTACGTCGGCCGGCCCGGTTCCGCCTCGATCAGGCGGCAGCGCAGCCAGCCGCCGGTACGCCGCACCACCGCCGCCGGGGTGTGCGTCCTGGGCAGATGCAGGATCAGCTCACCGGACCGGTTGAAGCCGCCGGTGTCGTCCTTCTCGATCTCGCAGACCGCCCAGGAGGTGCCGTCCCACGCCTCCCAGAGCAGCGGTGGCCGCAGCGGGTCGACGCCCACCCCCTCGACCTTGCAGTCCAGCCGCAGGACGACGACACCGGCGGGTACGGCCGCCGACAGGCCCACATAGAGGCAGTCACCGGGCACGGGGGTGGCACCGAAGCAGGCCACGTCCCGGCCGAGCGCGAGTTCCTCGGTCCGGTCGGTGGCCTGCCCGGCCGACGGCCAGGTGGCCAGATGGGCGAACGCGCACGGCACGACGGCCAGAGGTTCGGACGTCGTGAAGACGACCGCCTCCTCCGTCTCCGTACGGACGGTGGCGATCTCCGTGCCCGCCCGCACCAGCACCGGTTCGGGCTGTGGCGCGGACAGCCGGAACGTCACGTCGGTGTGCGCGGCGGTGGGCGGGTGGAGCTGGACCCCGATCAGGTCGAGGAAGCTCAGATAGCTTTTCTCCGGCACCCGGTTCACCCGGTAGACCAACTGGTCGACCATGGTCGCGAACGCCTCGATGAGGGTGACGCCGGGGTCCGACACGTTGTGGTCGGTCCATTCCGGGCAGCGCTGCTGCACCAGTCGCTTGGCCTCGTCCACCAGGCCCTGGAAGCGGCGGTCGTCCAGATGCGGACTGGGCAGCGTCACGTGCCGGCCTCCTCGTCGTCATGGGTCGCTTCCGGCGTGTGCTGCGGGATCACGTAGAACGGGAAGACGAGATTCCGGGGGTCGTTGGAGCCGCTCACCGCATAGCCGATGTCGATGTAGAGAACACCGTCGTCCGCCTCGTCGAAGCGCACGGTGACCTCGATGACCTCGATCCGGGGCTCCCAGCGCTCCAGCGCGAGACGGACCTCGTACGCGAGCTGCCCGGCCGTCCCCGCGTCGGCGGGCGCGAACACGTAGTCGTTGACGGCGCAGCCGAACTCGGGCCGCATCGGCCGCTCCCCCGGCGACGTCGCCAGGATCAGCCGGATCGACTCCTCCAGCTCGTGCTCGCCGCGTACCAGCGCGATGGACCCGGTGGCGTCCGTACGCGGCGGGAACGCCCAGCCGGCACCGATGAACTGCTGTCCCATACCGTCTCAGCCCCCGATCAGCACCGTCGCACAGCCGGACACGACCGGCGATCCGCAGCCCGCCAGGTCCCCGACGCGGGCGGCGGGCCTCGAGCCGATCAGCACGGTGGAACTGCCGGGCGGCGCGATCGTGGACGGCGGGTGGGCGAGGGGAGAGCCGCACGTGTGCGCGGTCCCCACCGTCGCGGCGGGCCTGCCGCCGATGAGTACGGACGGCACCCCGGGTGGCCCGACCGTGCCGGGGTGTCCGGTGGGATCGCCGACCCGTGCGGCGGCTGCTGATGCCGGCATGCGGTCCAACTCCTGTCCTGGGCTGGTGCGGGGTGGGACGTGCGTGGATGCGTCAGTTGAGCTTGATCAGGGGAGCGTCGACCGACACCGAACCGCTGCTCCTGATGGCGGTGCGGCGGTTGCCGACCACGGTGACCTCGCCGCCCTGGACCTCCACCGTTCCGCCGGTGGAGAGCGCCACCTTGCCGTTGCCGCCGTCGAGGGCCACGCCGCTGCGGGAGGTCAGCGAGACGCTGTCACCCGCGAGTTCGAGAGCCCCTCGGCCGGCGTCGAGCGCGACCCCGTCGGCCGCCGTGATGGAGACCCGCTCCTTGGCCTCGATCGTCACGCTGCCGTCGCTGTTGACGACGATCGCGGTGCCCTTGCGGTCCAGGTCGATCGTGAGTTTGCCGTCGCCGGTGCGGAGCCTGACCCCCTGCGGGCCGTTCGCCGCGTCCAGCAGCTCGAGTTGGTTGCCGCTCCTGGACGCGAAGGCACGGCGGTTCACCGCGCCGGTGGTGGGATCGACCAGTGCATCGCCGGGGGCGGAGGCAGGGGCCGTGCCGTCGCCGGACCCGCCCCCCTGGCCGGGCCGGTCCTTCCCGTTGTACAGCCCTGCCAGCACATACGGCCGGTCCAGACGCCCGTGCTCGAAACCGACCAGCACCTCGTCGCCCACCTCGGGAATGAACGCCTCGCCGCCCCCGGTACCGCCCGACTGCGCCGTACGTGCCCAGTCGCTCGCGTACTCGTCCGACAGCCAGGGGAAGCGGACCTTGACCCTCCCGGATCCCTCGGGATCCTGGGTGTCCGTCACCGTCCCGTTGACCAGCCCGGCACAGCGCGAACCATCGCCCGGCGTGCCCGCGGCTCCCGGCCCGCCGCCCCCGGTCAGCCCGAACAGCGATCGCTCCTGCTGCCCGGACACCGTGATCCAGGTCTCGTATCCCCTCACCGCGTCGAAGACATGGCGTGAGGAGGTCACCGTGTACCGGCCCTCGAACGGCGCTCCCACCGCGTTCAGCGCCACGGCAGTGCCCGCCCGTACCTCCGGGTTGCCCCGGATCACCGCCTCCAGCTCCGCGAAGGATCCGGCGATCCGTTCTGCCAGGGCCTTCGCCGCCCCGTCCACCTGGGCCTGCGTCCCGTACACCGCGTCGGTGACGACGAACCGTGCCTCGCCGAACGGCGAGGACACCTCCGCGGCCGTCACCCCGAGCTCCAGCGTCGACGACTTCCCGGCCGGGGCTCTGCCCACCAGCGGCTGCTTGGCCCGGACGTCCCAGCCGCGCACCTCCACCTCGGACACCTGTTCGGCAGCCGAGACCCCGGCGCGGCAGCGCAGCAGGTTGCTGCCCAGTTCCAGGACCAGCGGATCACGTTCGGCGCGTGCCGAGGCGCCCGGCGCCCCGCTCGCCTCGGCGGGCCGGGTGACGTGCAGTCGCCCGTCGCGTACGTAGGCCTGCGCACCGGCCTCCTCGGCGAGTCCGCGCACGAATTCCCAGTCGGTGACGTTGGGCTGGGCGATGTGTTCGAGTACGGGTCCGGCCACGTCCACCGTCCCGGGCTTCAGCCCGGCGCGCCGGGCGACCTGACCGCAGATGTCGGCGAGGGTCACGTTCTGGTAACTGGCGACCCGCCGCCCTCTCAGCAGCCGGTGGGACTCGTCGAGACCGCGTACGACGGTGAACGTGCCGGTCTCGTCCAGCTCCACCTCCAGGGCGGTGACCACCCCCTCCAGCAGTGGCTGAGGTACCGTGTCACCGCCCGCGCGGGCCAGCAGCCGGGCCTCGGTACCGATCCTCAGGCCGGTGTGTTCCAGCAGGACCCGGCCGGGGTCCCGGAACCGCAGCAGGAACAGGTCCGGAAGCAGGCGGCTGTCGTCGACGTATCCCTCGACAAGGGTGTTCACGAACTTCACCGGCAGCGGTGTCCCGCCGAACTCCACGACCAGTGCGGTCGCCACGCCCTGCTGCGCCATCAGCCCAGCCCCCGGTCGGTGCCCGAGTCGTCCCGGAGCCGGTTCAACTCGTCGGGTGCGGGCAGCAGGAGCTGCGTCCCCGGCGCGAGCCGCATCGGATCGTCGATGCCGTTGGCCTCGGCGATGATCCGCCAGGCACCGGCGTCCCCGTACTCCCGGTGGGCCAGTGAGGGCAGCGAGTCCCCGGCGTCCACCCGGTGCACGCGCCGGGCGGCCAGCGCGCCCGACGTCGGGTTCTGGCCCGGCGTCTCCCCGCTGATCTCCTCCATCGTGACCTGGCAGACGGCCCGGATCGGCACCCCTGACGTCGTGAACAGGGTGTACTTCGCCGCCACCTGGCTGACGTATCCGGGAAACCCGGTGAGCCCGCCCCAGTGGAAGACCACCCACGGCGGCGAGGACCGCTGCTGCTGCCTGGTCTCGTTGGTCGGCACACAGCACGCGAACAGCTGCTCCACCGAGGTCACCACCCTGGTGTCCTGGGTGTCGCTGGCGTCGAAGAACATCTCGACGGTGAGTTTGCTGGGTTGCGACCCCTGGTACTCCGGCGGTCCCGAGCTCTTCGCCCCCTTGGCCGGCGTCCGCTTCCAGGACGCCGCCTTCGTGAGGCTCAGCTCCTTCGGGTTGAACTGGAAGTCGATCCGCCCGCACGGCCCGCCGGGCGTGAGTCCGCCACCGGTGGGCGGGGTCCGCAACTCCAGGTACGCGTGCTCCAGCTTGGGCCTGGCCGAACCGCCCTTGGCCGCGGACACCGGCCCGGACGTACCGGCTGCGCTGAAGGCGATGGGTCCCGCTCCGCTCACGCCGTCAGCCCTCCATCACATAACCGTGGTGGGCGATCTCGATGGTCTCCATCGCGACCTTGGGCGACTCGGGCGTGAACGACGGGCCGGTCCAGCGCACCGGCACCACCTCCAGCAACCCCCACCGGGCCACCTTCCGCCCGTCCCCGGTCCGGGCCTCGATGTGCGCCGTCCTGCGGCTGAACCCGGTCGTCATCGTGGCGAACCAGCGCGCCACCTTCTCCGTCTCGCGGGTCAGCGGACGGGACAGCTTCACGTGGGAGTACTTCAGCCGGGTCGGCAGCTGCCACAGGTGCCCGTTGTTGCCGCCCTCCTCACGGGTTTCCAGGACGACCTCGCAGCCGAGACCGTCACACGTGTTGAACGACCCGAGCTCTATGTCGTCGATCGTCACGACGAAGCAGACGCTGACGGCGGGGTCGCTGTCCTGGGCGGTGGCCATGGCACGTGCCTCTCGGTCGGTGACTCTCGATGGCTCAGTGGCGGGTGCTGATCAGGAAGCCGGCCCGTTCGCGCTCCAGGCGGAGGTCGGCCTTGAGGAGCCGGCTGAGCGGCGCGTACAGGGCCCGGACCAGCTCGTCCGTCACCGTCGGCGCAGCCGCCTGATCACCGGTCGCCGGTGCGGTCCGGGACTCGGCACCGGCTCCCCCGTCGGCCGACACGGCGTCCGATTCCGGTTCCGGTACCGGATCGGGCCCGGTGTCCAGCTGGGGTCCGGGCAGCGGCGAAGGCTCCTCGGCGCTCTCCACGTCACGCTGGACGACGGGGCGGGACAGGTCCCCAGGAGGCGCGGCCCCGAAGACGACGCTCCCGTCGGCCATGCGCTGGGCAACACCGGCCGCCACGGCGAAGGCGCCGGCGGTCGGCAAGGGGGCGCGACCGTCGGAACCGTGAGCCGGTCCCGGCGCCGGAGGCCGCCCACCCGACTGCCGTTGCAGGGAGGCGACGGGCGGTGTCCGGGTCGCGGGAACCGCAACCGCTCTCTGCAGGGGCGCGGCTGTGGGAACGGAGGCGGAGGCCCCCGCAGCGCCTGGAGTCATCGGGGTCCACCGCACGGGGACGGCGGCGGTCGTGCCCTCCGGTGGTTGCGTCCACGGTGCCCGCCCGTCCCCGGCCGAGCGCTGGACGGTCGCCCCGTTCACGGAAGCGGGACCGGCCGTCTCCGGACCGGCGGTACGCAGGGTCAGCGGGCGCTCGCCGAGCAGGGGGGCGGTGGGCCCGGTGACCGGTGGGGACACAGGGAGGTCACCCGGCAACGGGTTGCCGGGGGGCACGGCGGCGGCTCGCTGGACCGAAGCACCCGGCACCTCCGTCGCCGGCTCTCCTGCGGGCGGGGCCCCGGCCAACGGCCGGTCCCCCAGCAACGGGGCGGCGGGCAGGTCCGCTTCCTCCGCCGGACCCCCTTCGGGAACTTCCGGGACGGCGGGGCCGGTGAACGCCAGGCGTGCGTCCCCTGGCGGGGGAGCGTCCACGGGCGCTCCCCCGCCACCGCTGCTGGCACTCCCCCTACCGCTTCCGTCTCCACCCCCGTCCCCGGGCACCACTGCGGCCGCCTGCCGCTGAGCCGTCGGCGGCAGACCCGGCAGGGGCGCGCCGATCCCGGGTGCGCGCCGGGGCGGCCGCGCCGGGCCGGGCTCCACCGCTCGCTGCACGACCCCGGCATCCGGGGCGACGGCCGCCGCCGACTTCGGCTCCGCTTCTGCTTCCGCTTCTGCTTCCGCTTCTGCCTGCGTCTGTGCCTGCGTCTGTGCCTGCGTGACGAGGGGTTGCTCGCCCACCAACTGCCGTACGGGGAGGTCCGCGACCGCCCCCGCCGCCCCGGCTGACGTCAGGGCCGGAGCACCACCCGCCACGGCGCGCTGTACGGGCACAGCTGCCGATCTGCCCCGCACGGGCATGTCGGCAGTCCGCTGCACCGGTGCCGGGACGGGACTCCCCGGCACCGCACCTGCCACTCCGTGCACCAGCCCGGCCGGTGCCTCCGGGCTGATCAGATGGCCCAGCGGCGCACCGAGCGTCGTCTGCTGCCGGGTGGTCAACGCCTCCTGGAACGCGGAGGGATCGATGACGAGATCCTGCCCGGCCACGGTCCGCTGGATGGGCACCAGCCGGTCCACATCGACCCGGTCACTCCGGTCCCGCCTCGGCGACTCCGCGGCCTCGGGCCCGGCACCACTCGTCGAACGACCGCCGCGCAGCCAGGACATCAGCCCCATGGATCCCTCGTCCTCCCCTGCGCTACTCGCTACCGCCCGTTCAGGCGAGCGACCTGTGCGACGAAATTCAGGCGTTCCGGGTGTTCCAGATCCAGCAGGTCATCGAGCGGCCAGTGGAAGTGATAAGCGAGGTACGCGACCTCCTCGTAGAGCAGGTCGGCCGCGTACGTCACGATTCCCCCAGGCGCCCACCACCGGCGAGATCCACCGCGAACTCCTCGTGGCACGACGGACACGCGACAGCGGCCCGGGTGTGCCCCTCCGCGTTGATCCGGCGGTAGAAGTCCTGCAGAAACGCCAGATCAGAGGCGAAAAGATCCTCGATGACGCCCGGGTGGATGTCCTCGACCGTTCCGATCCGGGTCACGACCCGGGAGATCAGGACGACCGACAGGTACGCGGAGTTCTCCCGCACCCGGTCGTCCCGCAACGGCACCAGCTCGTCACGCGCGGTCGCGAGCCGCATCACCCCGGTGCGGTGGACGGTGCCGGAATCGTCGACGTATCCGCGGGGCAGCTCGAAGCCGAACTCGGTGCGCAGGGGCTCGGGCCGCCCGGCCCTCCCCTGCTCCCCGGGTTCCCGGTCAGGTGCCTGGAACTGGACCGTCCGCCGCATCAGTCGAGCTCCATGCTTTCGTACGTGATCGCCAGCTTCTCCGTCAGGACCGAGGTGTCACCGGCCTTGAGCGTGCCGATCTCCAGCGATTTCGGCCAGGCGTTGATCAGCTTGTACCGCTTGATCGGCAGGCCCTCGTAGTCGTAGACGATGACCGCGCCGTTGCGACGGGCGTCCGTCATGCGGCCGAACCGCGAGTCCTTGATCCAGCGCTCGAAACTGTTGTCCTCCGTGAGGCCGCGCGTGACGGTGACCTCGCCGGCCTTGGGCCTGCCCGGCAGCTTCTTGATGGCGTACTTGCCGTCGGCGGTGTTCTGCTTCAGCTCGATGACGTCCTGCTCCATCTTCAGACCACTGACCTCGGTGATCTGCTTGATGATGACGCTGTCGAACTCCAGGCCGAAGGAATGCCCGACGGAACTGTCGAGATCGGGAAGTGGCACAACAGACTCCTTACGCCATGCTCAGAAACGAAGCGGTCCCACGTCCACCGGTCCGGGGTCGTCCGGTCACTCGTCGTCCGGTCGTGGGGTGCCCGGTCGAGAGGTGCCCGGTGTGGGGCGTCCGGTTGCTGGGCGTCCGGTTGTCGGGCGTCCGGTTGTGGGGCGTCGGGTCACTCGTCGACCGGTCCGGGGTCGGCCCGATCCTGGGTCGTCCGGTCATTCGTCGACCCCTCCGGTGCCGCCGGTCAGCTGGGAGAGCCGGAACACCACGAACTCGGCCGGCTTGACCGGTGCGACCCCGACCTCGCAGATGACCTGACCCGCGTCGACGCTCTCGGGGGGATTGGTCTCGCGGTCGCACTTCACGTAGAACGCCTCGTCCGGGGTGAGTCCGAACAGGGAACCCTTGCGCCATTCGTTGACCAGGAAGGCCGAGACCGTGCGCCGGATGCGGGCCCACAGCGCGTCGTCGTTCGGTTCGAAGACGACCCACTGGGTACCGGCGAGGATCGACTCCTCCAGGTAGTTGAAGAGCCGCCGCACGTTCAGGTACCGCCAGGCCGGGTCCGACGCGAGCGTCCGCGCGCCCCAGACACGGATGCCGCGCCCGGGAAAGGCGCGGATGCAGTTCAGCCCGATCGGGTTCAGCAGATCGTGCTCGCCCTTGGTCAGCTGGGTCTGCAGGGCGACGGCCCCGCGCACCACCTCGTTCGCCGGCGCCTTGTGCACCCCGCGTGAGTCGTCGTTGCGCGCCCAGACGCCGGCGACGTGCCCACTCGGCGGTACGAGGGTGGCGCGGCTCGAGGCCGGGTCGGCGACGCTGATCCAGGGGTAGTAGAGCGTGGCGTACCTGGAGTCGAAGTTCGCCCGGTCCGTACGCCAGGCCCTGACCTGCTGCGGCGAGAGCCCCGGCGGTGGATCGAGGATGGCGACCCGGTCGCCCATCAGCTCGCAGTGGGAGATCAGGCCCTGCTGGACGGCGATCACCGACTCCAGGTCGAGCAGCCCTCGTTCGTAGGCGCTCATCAGGTCGGGCACGGCGACCATCGTGATCTCGTCGACGGCTTCCAGACCGCCCAGGCCCGTACGGCGGTCGGCGTCACCGACGTACACCTCGGGTGCCAGCGCACCGGAACTGCCCGCGGCGGGCGCGGCCGGTGCGAGCGTGACCGACTGGGCGGCGGGCCTGGCGGGTGCGGCCCCGCGCCCCGTCTCCCGTACCTCGATCAGCTCGGACTTCGCGTTGACGCGGGTGGCGACGTTGTCCTTGCTGCGCTTGGTCGTGACGGACGGATACGTCTCCACGACCTGCCCGTCCCGCCGCACGATCAGCTGGAAGACGTCGGAGGGCGGATCGTCGCCCTCCGCGTCCGCCACCTCCACACTGATCTCGCCGACGACGCCCGGCCGGGGCTTCACGGCGTAGGGCCCGACCTGTACCTCGGCGCCGACGGCCGGCTCCCCGGCCCTCTCTCCCTCGTCCCCCGTACGCGGCCCCTCACCGATCCGCACCACGTAACAGACACCGCCTCCGTTGGCGAAGAAGCCGTAGACGGAGGAAGCGAGGTACGTACCGTCGACGAAGTCGCCGAAGGTGCTGACGAACTGGCTCCAGTTCGTGATCAGCGTCGGCTCGTCGTACGGCCCCCGTTGGGCGAAGCCGACGAAGGCGGCGACAGAGGTGCCCACCCCTTCGATCGGGCGGGACCCGGACTCGACCTCTTCGACGTAGACGCCCGGGGACAGGTACGACGGCATATAAGCCTCTCCTTGACGCTCTCCTTGGCCCGGTCGCCCCATCCGATCCTCAACCGGGGAACACCGGCGATTCTCGCCACTCGTTCGATCACCGGGAACGGATAGTCGGCCGCCCCGCCGTGCAGCGGAGGCTGCCCGAAAAGGCAACGCCACGGCCCGTACACACCAACCGGATGTGCCCCAGATCCGACCCGTCCGCCCTCCGGCCGCCGACTGCGCGCCCGGCACCGTGACACATCACGTCCGGGCGAACTGTGGCTGGCGGGAGGGACGGATGAAGGCGGTTCCGGAGAAGGCCCCCGCCGCACCGACCCGTACCGACGCCCCCCGCGCGGGCTCGTCCCCAGCGCCCGCGGCCCCGTTGCCGGCCGACCGTCGGAGCATCCAGCACCTGCAACGGTCGGCCGGCAACGCGGCGGTCTCCCGCCTGGTCGCCCAGCGCTACACGGCCCCGGTCACCCCCTCCCCCGCCCAGGCCCCCGGCTTCCGCACCGTGAAGGCGGACGTGGCGGCGAAGAAGCAACGGCTGTCCCACCATCCCCCGGCGGCCGCCGAGTCGAAGGCCGCCCAGGACGCGGCGGTCGCACCCCCGGACGACAAGGAAGCCCAGGGCAAGGCGGCCAACGCCGAGAAGATGAACGCGGCGAAGCCGGGCGAGTTCGACAAGAAGGCGTTCATCGACGCGGTCGGCAAGGCGATCGACGCCCAGGCCCCGAAGAACCTCGACGAGGCCGACAAGTTCTCCGGGTCCGGCAAGGCCGACCGGGTCAAGGCCGAGGTCGACGGGAAGGTCACGGACGGCAAGGAGTCCTCGGCCAAGGACATCGACACCGCCACGAAGGCCCCGCCGGACACCTCGGCCGCCAAGGACAAGGAGGTCACTCCCCTCACCCCGGACCAGCCCCCGGGCAACCCTGGCTCCCCTTCCGCCGAAGCAGCGATCCCGGCGAAACAACCCGCGGCCGTCACGGACTTCTCCGAGGGCCCTGCCGCCAACGACCAGGTGCTGGCGGACGCAGAGGTCACCGAGGAACAACTGGCCAAGGGCAACGAGCCGGAGTTCAACGAGGCCCTGTCGGCGAAGAAGACGGCCGAAACGGACTCCGCCAAGGCCCCGGCCAAGGGCAGATCCGCGGAGGACCAGCAGCTCTCCACCGCCAAGGCCGGCGCGGCGGCCTCCGGCGCCCAGGCCATGACCGCTCTCACCGCGACCCGCGCCCAGGCGGGCCGGCAGGTGGACGGCGGCAAGGGCGAGACGAAGTCGAACGACGAGAAGAAGCGCGCCGAAGTCACGGCGAGACTCCAGAAGGTCTACGACGGCACCAAGAAGGACGTCGAGACCACGCTCTCCGACCTGGACAAGAAGGTCGACACGGCGTTCACCTCGGGCGAGAAGGCGGCCCGGGACGCGTTCACGGCGGACCACAAGCGCCGGATGAAGAAGTACAAGGACAAGCGCTACTCGGGCCTGATGGGCAAGGGCCGCTGGGTGAAGGACAAGTTCGCCGGCCTCCCCAAGGAGGCGAACAGCCTCTATCAGGAGGCCCGCAAGCTCTACGTCTCCCAGATGCAGACGGTGATCTCCTCGGTCGCCGACATCATCGGGACGGAACTGGGCAAGGCAAAGGCCCGCATAGCCAAGGGCCGCGCGGAACTCAAGTCGGAGGTCGACAAACTCCCCGCGGACCTGAAGCAGTTCGGCGAGGAGGCGGCCAAGGACTTCGCGGGGAAGTTCGACGACCTGGAAACCACCGTCAACGAGAAGTCGGAACAACTGGTCCAGGACCTGGCGTCGAAGTACACGGCGGCCCTGAACAAGATCGACGAGGAGATCAAGAAGCTCCAGGAAGCCAACAAGGGCCTGATCGACAAGGCGAAGGACGCGATTGTCGGCGTCATCAAGACGATCAATGAACTGAAGAACCTGCTGCTGGGAATCCTCGCCAAGGCCGCCTCAGCGATCATGAAGATCATCAAGGACCCGATCGGCTTTTTGGGAAACCTGGTCAAGGCGGTCGGAGCAGGCCTCAACCTCTTCATCACGAACATCGCCGACCACCTGAAGACCGGAGTCGTCTCCTGGCTGCTCGGCACCGCGGTCAAGGCGGGCCTCGAACTCCCCCAGAAGTTCGACATGAAGGGCATCATCCAGCTCATCGGCTCGCTGCTCGGTCTGACCTGGGACAACATCAGGGCCCGCGTCACCCGAAAAGGCGTCCCCGACGAGGCGATGGCGGCGGTCGAGACCAGCGTCCCCGTCGCGAAGAACATCGCCCGCGAGGGCCCGGCGGGCGCGGTCAAGGAGATCCAGGCCGAGGCCGGCGACCTCAAGTCCACGATCCTCTCCAAACTCACGACCTACCTGATCCCGACGGTCATCATCGCGGGCATCACCTGGATCCTCTCCCTCCTCAATCCCGCCTCGGCGTTCATCCGCGCGGTCAAGGGAATTATTGACATCGTCACGTTCATCGTGACCCAGGGCGCCCAGATAGCGGACTTCGTCAACGCGGTCCTGGACGCCGTCATCGCCATAGCCAACGGCGGCCAGGCGGGCGTCCCGAAGCTGGTGGAAGCCGCCCTGGCATCGAGCGTGCCGCTTCTCATCGGCTTCCTGGCCTCACTGCTGGGCATCGGCAGCCTGGCCAACAAGGTCAAGAGCGTATTCCACGCGGTGGCCCGTCCGGTGAACCGGGCCATCGACAAGATCGTCGACTTCATCGCCAAGCAGGGCAGGACCCTCTGGCAAAAGCTGAAGCGTCCGAACCGCGGCGGCCCGGAGCAGGCTGATGGGCCGGGCGGGCGTGAGAAGAAAATCTCGGACTCGGAACTGAACGCGCGGGTTTCCAGGGAGCTTAAGAACCGGAACCTCGAAAGCGCTTCGGCGGGCGAGGTTCGTCACATCCTTGATGCAGCGGCTCGGAAGTTCAAGATTTTTGCCCTCAAGGAGATATCTATCTCCTCCACGAGGGAAGGAAAGTCGAAGGTCAGCATTACTGCGAGCCCCTCTCGAGTAATTATGGCGCTCCACTTTCTTCGCGCTCTGATCAATGGGCTCAGTTCCCGGTTCAGGCTGAACGACTTGCGCGGTGAAGCCTATGGTAGCAAAAAATCTAAGCCCAAATACGGATGGATTACCGCCCGAGTGCCTACGGTGGCCATCGGCGCACTGAAACGGTCCGATGAGTTTCGGGAGTACATTCGAGGGGAAAGCAAGAGCAGTACCAAGGCGTTTAAGAAGGCGGTGGAGTCATACTTCAAGGTGCATCCGAACGGCGGTAAGCCGATACCGGACATCATCGCTGATGCGAACCATCGCGGCTGGCATGCGGAGGAACAGGTACTCACATTGTTCGCCGGCAATCTAACGTCGTATCTGTCTTCGCCAGCCGAGGTCGCGGCTAGGTCACCGAACCAGGATCCGTGGGCACATTTGATGATCAAGGTGACCCGTAGTCCCTGCCCGTTGTGTGCCACGCTGATGGATGCCACGCAGACGAAGGTCCGTCAGGATTGGCATAAGAACTTTAAGATAGTCACCAGTTCCATCGGACTCTACGCCGGGGGAGAGCAGGACTTCACCTTCCGCCGCCCGGTTCCCACGACAGGCTCCAGGGACGGCGGAAACGCAGGCATAGGAATTCTCCAGAATGCAGGAATTGAACAGGAGGTTCTCACTCTCCATGACGCTTCGTTCGATGACATTTATGCAGCATATGAGGCCGGGAGAATATCACATGCCGATATGACAGGATTCACGAAAATGATGTTCGGCCGGAACGATAAATATGCAGATGCCTTGAGGAATGCACTGGGGCAAGTCAACTACACAACGCGCAATTCTTTCTGACGAGTGAGGTTTCATGTCTGGAAAAGATATTTCTCTCGCCCTCAAATCGAAGGGATGGCAGGGCGCTTCGGGCGTCTCCGAGATTCTTGGCTTCCTTGATCTACTAGCAATCTGCCCGGGGTGGATGGTCCGCTTGACCGAGAATCCCAGTGCCGAACTGATACTGATGACGATGACCCGCATGTCTGCAGAAACGGAAGAACCTTCCTATCTATGGGTCGATTTTCCCGACAAAAGCCAGGAGCGGGCATTCTGTGAGGCTCTCGACAGTCTGCGGCAGCGTGACGACGTAGGCCCAATATTGATTCTTGAGAGCCTTCGAGCAGAAGGATTCTCCGTCCACACTGAATACCCGAACTGATCGCATTCCAGGTCGCCAGACACCAACTAACCTCGATCTTTCGTGACGGTCCGCCGACGGAGTCGGTGGACCGTTTTCGTGCTGTGGGCTGAGGGCGGGCAGGGCGAGGGCCCGAGTGTCG
>NZ_JBIRTB010000022.1:0-89691 GCF_044334475.1 Streptomyces sp. NPDC020780
ACGTCATCCCCGCAACTACCTGGCCTTTCTCGGCATCGCCGCCGCCCTCTGCTGCTACAAACGACTCGCTCGACTCACCACATAGGACACGGTCTAAGGGAAAGGTCCGCCCCGCGAAGGTCCACACGCCGCAGGTCCGCGCCGCCCAAATCTGCGTCACGCAAATTCGCAGTTAGCAGGCTCGCGCCGCGCAGGTCCGCGCGGCCGAGGTTCGCGCCGCGTAGATCCGCATGCTCCAGGACAGCATTTCGCAGGTCCGCGTCGATTAGGGAGGCGCCGCGCAAGTCCAAGCCGCTGAGGTAAGCGCTGTGAAGGTTCGCCCCCGTCAGGGAAGTATCGCGTAAATCCGCCTCGTCCAGGTTCGCGCGGCCCATGTCCGCGTCGCTCAAATCCGCGCCCCTCATGTTTGCATTGAGCAGCTGTGCTTTGCGCAGGTTCGCCTCGCCCAGGTATGCACCCTGCAGCGTCGCAAGGTCCAGGTCCGCGCCCTCCAGGTTCGCACCGTATAGCCATGCATCGCTCAGGTCCGAGCCGACCAGTTTCGCCCTACCGAGGTCCGCGGAACCCAATGCGGCGCGCCTGAGGTAGCTCCACTGAAGGTCCACGGTGCTTGTTCCGTCGCGCTGTCGGTCTCTGTTGCTCAGGACAACGAGTGCGGCCGCGACATCGTGGGGCGGATCTGACGGGCCGGGCTTGTCATCCTTGGGAAGGGGAGCGTGAGCGCGGACGTACGCCGAGAGCACGTTCATCACGGTGGGCTGATCGCGCTGTGAGTCCTGCATGATGCGTTGCAGGGCGTAGACGCCGCCGAGGCGGACGTCGGGAGAGTCATCGCCAAGGTTTCCGATAGCTGCATTGTACCTGTCAGTAATTTGTCCCTCGCGGGCAATGCCCTGTTCATCCCGGACCTGCGTGATCGATATCCAGGTGAAAGCGGCGACGGCCAGCGTGGCCATCGTGGCGAGCAGCCCGACGGCACGTTCGAGACGCGACCACCAACTGACGGGGGCACCGTCATCTCCACTCGTGGTTGCTTCTACAGTGCGGGATGCACTACTGCCCGCGCTTGTTCGTTCAACGGCTCCTCGCCGCTGCCCGCGTTGTCGCGCTCCCAAGGGGGCGGAGATCCGCCGGAGCGGTGCCCGTCTCCTCCTTTGCAGGACGCGCTGAAGCTGCACTCTGCGGGCCCCTGCTCGGGGCATTCTCCTTGCCACGGCACCATTCGAACCGAAAATCGGTCGCTCGGGTTGAGATTCTCAGAAAAGAGCCAGCCGGATCGGTGACAGGTCCAGCCGCGTGCGTGAAGCGATACACAGCTGGGGCCACCGTTCGAGGTGCACGATCACGCCGCCCTCGGCGGCCGGACCGTCCGCACCGGCCGACTCCCTCACACACTGGCGCACTTCGGCTCGTGCCGTGCGAATCGCGGTGAGCGCCTTCGGCCCTGCCGCCGCAAGGACATCAACCAGCCGGGAGACCGTCGGGTCGGATGCCACCTGGCCGAACTTGTGGGGCTCGGCCCACAGCATGGTGACATCGGCCAGGCAGGTTCCGCCCGGAGCCGTCGCGAGCGCGATATCCGGCAGGACCGTGCCCGGGTCGTGCGCCGTCGGCAGTTTGCGCCACGGCGTCGGGGCCGCCGATATCGCGGTGTCCAGGCCCACCTTGCGGACCGTCTCAACCAACGGCACCGCCCCGGCCTGCGAGACCAACCCACTGCCACCGCCCTCGACACGAGCACGCGGGTACAACCCGACACGCTTGCTCACCTGGAGAGTGCTTCTTTCCGTGCAGCCAACAGGACCCTAGACATGTCCCATCGTTGCAGGTCAGAAGCACTCTCCGGTTATTCGGTCAGGACGTGGAGTGTCAGGCTGGGTGGCTGAGAACGGTCAGCTGGCGTTGCCGATCAGCTTCCAGGGCTCGTGGTCGGCGTCGGCCCCGGTGCCGGGGGCATTGCCCTGCGTCCACCACTTGGCCTTCCAGACCCTGCCGTTGTACTTGACCGTGGTCTGCTCGATCGGCTGGCTGGCCGGGGAGTAGACCTTGGTCGCGTCCCAGTTCCCGGCGCTGCAGCCACCGGCCGGCGGGGTCGCCGTACCGAGTCCCTTGAGGTTGTCGGTCACCGGCGCGTACGCCGTACCGCCGATCGACAGACTCGTGTTCACCGGACCGGTGATCGGGAGGTAGTAGACGATCGGCAAGTCGAGCGACTTCCCGGCCGGGATGATCTGACAGTAGTCCAGCGTCGTACTGATCCGGTGGAGCGTCGTACCGGGTGTCAGTTTCCACTGGCCGCCTTGGGCATCGGTTTGCCAGTTGCCGTCCTTGACCAGCCATGACGTCGAGGCCGGGATGTCGAACGACAGCTTGGTGTCCTTGCCACCGCCGAGCGTGCGCCCGGTGTTGTTGGTGATCCGGACGGTCGGCTGCAACGGCCACAGGTTCGCCGTCGAAGTCGGGTAGTTGACCAACTCGACGCTCACGTTGGCCGTCACTGTCGGCGCGGCACCGATGCTGCCGGTGCGCAGATTGTTGTCGTAGGCCGTGGCATTGCCCAGCTTCTGGTTCAGCCGGGTGGTCAGCGTGTACCCCATCCCGCACGAGGTGTCCGGCTGGACGTCGGCCGGGCAGGCGTAGTCGCCGCCGAGTTCCCACATCATCACGCCGCCCGCACCGGTCGACTTGACCAGATCGGTGACCGCGTCGATGCCCTGCTCGTCCTCGGTCGAAAGGAACACCTTCTTCTCGGCGTTCCACAGCCACGACGTCTTGGTGGTGTCGTCCCAGTACCGGGTGTAGTGGCCCGTGCGCCGGTCGGTGACGTCGGTGTGCGGCTTCAGCCCGACGCTGGGGGCGTAGACCGGGGTGATGTTCTTCTCCAGGTTCTTGGCGTGCCACAGCGGGTTCGTCCCGGAGCCGAGCTCGCTGCCGTTGTTGGTCTCGTCGTGCCAGATGTTGTCGATGCCGAAGGCACCGTCACCGCACGGCCGTTTGATGCCCGTACCCGGCTCGCAGCCGTTCGGCTTGGGCGACGTACCCCACAGGCCGTTGGTGCCGCCGGTAACGTTCTGCCAGCCGCGCGTGTAGTAGGGCACACCGATGTTGACGCGCCCGGCCTGCATCGCGCCGCGCATGTACTTCATCGCCCAGTCGGTGTTGAAGTACCCGATCTTCCCGTTCTCCGGGGTGGCGTACTGGTCGGCCAGTTCGGGGTCCTTGCCGTCATCGAACAGAGCCGCGTTCGGGCCCACGACGTCGTTCCAGGTGCCGTGGTAGTCGTACGCCATCAGGTTGGTGAAGTCCTGGTACTTCAGCGCGGTCTGGTTCGCCATCCCGCGGGCCAGGTAGCCGGAGGCCGACGACGCCGAGGTGAGCAGGTAGTACTTGCCGTCCGCGGCCGAAGCCCGGTTCAGCGAGTCCCGTAGCGCCTTCATCAGCGCGGCGTATGTCGTGGGCAGGCCCTTGCGGCGCGGGTTCGACACCGCCCAGTCGGCCGGATTGCCGGTGTCCTCGAGGACCGTGGGGTACTCGAAGTCGATGTCGACACCGTCGAACCCGTAGGTCCGCAGGAAGTCCACGACCGAGCTCGAGAACGTGTCGATCCCGCCCTGGTTGACCGAGCCGTCGGCGTTGGTGGTCATCGTGTAGAAGCCACCGGAACCGGCCCAGCCACCGACGGATATCAGCGTCTTCACTCGCGGGTGCAGGCGCTTGTACTTCGTCAGCAGGTTGAAGTGCCCCTTGTAGGGCAGCGAGGGATCCATCTCGGCGCCGACCTCGCCGGGCCACTCCTTCTGGGTGGCGTTCGAGTCGACCTTGATCTTGTTGTTCTCCACCGACGCGAACGCGTAGTTGAGGTGGGTCACCTTCGACCACGGGATGTTCTTCACGAGGTAGTGCGGCGTGCCGTCGGCGCCCGTACGGCCACCGTTGAAGTAGCCCACGACCCGGCGGCTGCGGCCCTCGCCGAGCCATTCGCGGCCGTCGCTCTGATAGATCTTGCAGTACGGCGTCGCCACACCCGGAGTGGTCGCCAGACCGTCCGGTCGGCAGTCGCCGGTCGCGGCCGGCCGCGTACCGCCGTCGTCGCCACCGGGGTGCGACTCCATAGGGTCGCCGACACCGCCATTGACACCGAGATCACCGGCGCCGCCGTCGGTGCGGCTGCCGTCGCCGTAGCTCGGCACCAGCCAGCCCTCGATGTCACCGGCACCACTCGCCGCGGCCTCCTGGGCCGCCTTGGCTGCCTTGAGGACGGTCTTCGCCGTCGTAGCCGTAGTCGTAGCCCCGGAGCGGGTCAGGGTGAAGTCCTGGATCCCGTCGCCGTCGAGGTCGGCGAAGGCCCCGGTGGTGCCCTGGAACGGGTCGTCGGCGCGGATCACGCCCAGCGACTTCCAGCCGGAGGTGACGCTCCACGGCGAGCCGGTGTTCTCCCAGGCCCGGACGTCACCGGTGGTGAACTCGACCCGGACCGTGTCGGCCTTGCCGTCACCGGTGATGTCGGCGAAGGCGACCTGCGCGGCGCTTGACTCACCCGGAGTGGCGAAGCCCGAGATCTTGCTCCAGCCGCCCGGAGTCGGCATTTCCTTGCCCTTGTTCTGCCAGGCGGTCGGGAAGCTCATCCGGTCCACCGTGATCAGGTCGTCGCGGTGGTCACCGTCGAGGTCGGTGAAGTACATCTGTGGCGGGTAGCCGAGGTTGTTCGCGACGATCGTCGCGGTGCCCCAACTGATGCTGTTGCCGCTGCTGGTGTTGCGCGACATCCGCATCGCGACGATGCCGGTCGGCGAGTCGGCCGGCGGCAGGATCCGGATGTAGTCGTCCTTGCCGTCACCGTCCAGGTCGGCGAAGTAGACCTCGTCCGAGTTGCTCCCGCGGTCGGCCGGGCTGATGTCGCCCAGTGAGACCGCTTCCTTGGTCGGGTCGTCGTTGCGCCAGCCGGTGACCTTGCCGTCCGTACCGACCACCGCGTAGTCGGCCTTGCCGTCGCCGTTCAGGTCGGGGAAGGCGATCTTCGAGCCGGTCGCGGCGGCGTCCCGGATCTTGCCGATCGGCTTCCAGACGTACGAGCGGCCGCTGATCATGTGCTGCAGGAGCGCGATCCGAGTGCCTGCGGCGAAGGCGTCCGCGATCTTCTTGTAGCCGGTGTCGGTCGGGTAGATCTCGTTGGTGATGTCCTCCGTGGTCACCGCGCCCATGTCGACCAGCACTAGCCGTGCGCCGCCCTGGATCTTGGCGTAGGCCATCGTGCGGAGCGCGCTGTTGTAGGCGTCGATCCGGGCCTGGTACGTCGGGTTCGTCGACAGCGGCAGGGTGCCGAGCAGGACAGTCGTCGTCGGCGAGGTCCGGTAGATCTCGTCCAGGAAGCCCCGCATCTTCCCGGCCGTCGCAGCGCCGTCGGCACCGCCGGTCAGGTCGGCCGTGCCCGCGATCAGGGTCATCATGTTCGGCCGCAGTGTTGTCAGCGCGGGGATCGTCTGGGCCTTGATGTCGTCGATCCCCTTGCCCGCGAACCCCATGTGGTCGGGGTCGCCGCGCTTGCCGTTCTTCTGCTCACCGACGAAATCCGTGCGCTTGAAGATGAGACTGATGAGCGCGCCACCGAACAACGCAGCGACGGTCATGCCCTTCGCCTGGGTGCTCAGTCCGTCCCGGTAGCCGGTCTCGTCGGTGCTGTTCGCACCGACCGTGATCCCGTCACCGACCGGCATCACCCGGAGCTCGTCGATCGGCGGGTCGGCGCTGGGCGACGGGCTGGTCCCGGCCGCGTTGAGCTGGCCTGACTGGACCGGCCGGTGGTCGGAGTTGCCCTCGGACCGGACCGTGACCGGCGGCGTGTGGTCGAAGTGGGTGGTGACGAAGTAGTCCAGCTCACCACCGTGCTGGTGGGTCGCCTGACCCGAGCGGTGGATCCGCATGGTCGGCGGGAAGCTGTCCCGGCCGGCGAGGACCTGCGGGTCGACGTTGAAGTCGCCACCGATCGTCGCGTGGTAGGTGACGCCACGCTGGTTCCCGAGGGCCTCGATCCGGTCGTCGATGGCGTTCAGCATCGTCCCGGAGTCACCACCACCGTTGGACAGGCCGTGCATGGTGAAATACCACTCGTTGCCGAACCGCGCACCGAGCGCGTTCCGGCCGGCGTCGATCGGGTTGCCGACGACGATCAGCTCGTCGGGCGCCTCGCTCAGGACGAGCGCGCTGTTGACCCGGCCGCCGATCCGGCGCGGGTTGGTCGCGTCGTCGCCGGTCTGCAGGAAGTAGACCTCACGGGTCGGGATGGCATTGCGGTAACCGCTGCCGACGATCCAGGTACGGTGCAGCACGGTGAACTGGTGCGTGGCGCCCTGGCTGTCGACCGTGGTGAAGGTCTGGTCAGGCTGTGGGTCGCTGTCCCAAGGCGGGTGCGGGCCGACCTCCTGAAGCATCAGGATCGGTGCCTGCAAGGCCAGCTGCTGGACCGTGTTGGACCACTTGCTGCCGTTCTCGTCGCTGTTACTGGCCCCCTGCATGTTCCAGGAGATCAAGGGCGTGGAGGCCGCAGGGAAATCGGTGGCAGCGGCCGGAACGACAAGTAACGCTGCCAGCCCGGCCATCATCACCGCTGCGGAGATTAATCGGCGGAACAAGAGCTCCCCCCGTTTCTCACATCCAACAGATCGGGCACAACCGAATCGTTGGAAATTGGATAGTGGCCCAACTGTAAGCGCTTGCAGCGTGGGTCTCGGCAAGTTTCCCCTGGCGCAGTCCAATGGCGGGCAGCGCGGATGCGGTTCTCGGCCAGGGCGCCCAGACCGGTTTCCCGCAGGCGGGTGGTGATCCTATTGTGGCGGGCGGTGGTGACCTCGCTGGAGCGTTCCGGCTTCGCCGCCGAGATCCATATCAGCTTGCCCGTCTCGTCGGTCAGGGCGAGGAACAGCAGGCCGTGGGCCTTGTGTTTGCCCGAATAGTTCGGCCTGTTCCTATCCCCGGTGCGTCGGCGGGTGTGGACGAGGGTGCCGTCGAGCAGGACGACGACCCATTCTTCCGGGCGCGGTCCAGGCGCGGGGCACGGGCCGACAGTAACTCGATCACTTCCAGCAGCCAGCGGCGCACGGTGGAGGCGGAGACGTCGTTGCCGCCCGCGATGTCGGAAAGCCGCTGGTCGTGGCGGAGGACTGCCAGGACGATCAGGGCGATCCGGCCGGGTGGGAGCTTGCGCCAGCGGGAGCGGATCTTCTTCAGGTGGCCGCGGACCAGGCCGGCGACCAGGTCCAGGGTGGCGCTCGACAGCGGGCCTCCACCACTGACACCCCAACCCCACCTATTTCCCAGGGCTTGGTCAGTGAGAGGAGGAGAGAAGAGGGTTGTGACAACGCGGCGCGCGGCCGTATCCGCATGGTGACCTGGGCTTTCTTCATCCGGCTCGGTGCCGGGCGCCAAAGTGGGTTCCACAGTGGCCTCCCGGGTGCGCACCGCAGGAGGCCGGGGCGGGTTGCCCGGTGCTGGTCGGGCCCGTGGTCGGGGCGGGCGCGCCGGGCGCCTGCCGTGGGTCGGTGCGTGGTCATCGCGGTGGCTCCTTCGCTTCGGGCCGCCCTGGTGGGTGGGGACTCGAGGGAGCAGCGTGCAACCGACCCCCTTGTCCGCGGTCTGACCGTGGCCGGTAGCGGACCCGGGCAAGACATCTCAGGGGGGTAAGAAGTCAAGCTGGTGGATGGAGCCGAGTTACCAGGGTCGGCCTGCTGCGCCATGGCGGCGTCCAGTTGCGCGATCGACCGGGGTGAAGACGGTCAAGGCGACCGTCGACGCGGCCCCCGTGGCTAGGGCATCCGCCACATACCGGCCCAGGCCCGGCCGTAGAATGAGCCTTTTCCAACCTGACGGTGCTGGTCGCGTGTTGGACAGCTCTGCAGAACAGCGAAGCTCCTGGTAGACGGGTGGTGTGCCCGAGGCCGCGGCGACGGTCCTGCGTACGGCACGCGAGCTGCTGGGCCAGTCGTACTACTGCTACGAGTTCTCCACCGTGGCGGTCATGCACTCCCTGATCGCTGTGGAGATCGTGCTGCGCGACCGCATCCCGGACGCGGGCAAGAAGCCGCTGCACCAGCTCATCAAGCAGGGCGCCGACGCGGGCCTCCTCACGGCCCGGCAGGCGGAGTACCTTGATGACGGGCGTAAGATCCGCAACCGCCTGGTGCACGGCCACACCGCGCACGCGGTGATGCCGCCGGCCATGTCGGTGCCGATGGTGACGACCTCGTTCGCGATCGTCTCCGAGCTCTGCGCGGCGACACTTCGCGCCTGACCTGTCGCAACGAAGTTAGTCGGGTGGGTCCTGCTGACCTGCGCGGACTGTGTTCGGTGAGACAGATGCTGCCAGGGTTCCTGGTGGATCTCGTCTGACAACGCTGCGCGGTGGCGACGTCCTTCATTGCTCGCTGCCGATATGACGCGCTTCGAGCCATGCTGCCTCGAACTCGGCTGGGCGGATTCCCATCTCCGCGCGCGCTGTCCTCTGACATCGACGTTGGATTGTTCGCCACCGAAGTCGGACTGGTTGGCTCTGTTCACGAGATCGGGCTCTGGCACAACTTCTGGGGAGCAGCGGCCGAACATCTGTGCCGGGGCACGGCCGGCGCCGGTGGTTCGGCGCCTGCCCATGGACTCGGCCCTGACCTGCGCCGCTTCCAACTCCTTCGCCGCCCGGCTGAGTACGCGTACTCAGGTGCTGGCTGCCGGACTCCTCCATGCTGGGGCGCGAACGCCGGACCGTCTCGGGGGACATACGCATGGACCACGCCCTACAGCTGCGCACTGCCACGCCTCGGGATCACGACTGGATCCACGAACTGCGCCACCGCGTGTACGCGGAGGAGCTCGGTCAGCATCCGGTGGATCCGTCGGGAAGGCTGAGTGACGGACTCGACGGCGACAACATCTATCTCGTGGCCGCGCGCGGCGAGACACGGATCGGCTTCGTCAGCCTCACTCCGCCGTGGGTCGGCCGTTACTCCCTCGACAAGTACCTGACGCGCGAGGAGCTGCCGGTCCTGACCGAGGAGGCGCCGTTCGAGGTCCGCGTCCTGACCGTCGAGGAACACTGGCGGTCCACCGCGGTGGCGCCACTCCTCATGTACGCGGCGCTGCGCTGGGTCGCGGCGCGGGGCGGCCGCCGAGTGGTGGCGATGGGACGCACGGAACTGCTCAACATGTACCTCGCCGCCGGGCTGCGGCCGGTGGGGCGCACGGTCCGCTCGGGCGCGATCTCGTTCGAGGTCCTCAGCGGCTCCGTGGCCGAGCTGACGAGGACGGTCGCGGAGCGGCACGGCCGGGTCCTTGAGCGGCTGAGGACGGGCCTCGACTGGCGGCTCGACGTGCCCTTCACGCCGCGTGCGGACGGCTGTGAGCACGGCGGGGCGTTCTTCTCGGCGATCGGCCCGGACTTCCGGACCCTGCCCCGCCGTCACGAGGTGGTCGCGGCGGATGTGCTGGACGCCTGGTTCCCACCGTCCCCAGGCGTCCGCGCGGTCCTCTCGGAGGATCCGGGGTGGGCGGCCCGGACCTCGCCACCGACGGGCGCGGAGGGACTGCTCGCGGAGATCGCCGCGGTCCGTGGGCTCCCGGCGGAGTCGCTGGTCGTCGGGGCGGGCTCGTCCGATCTGATCTTCCGCGCGTTCGGCCGGTGGCTGACGCCGGGGAGCCGGGTGCTCCTGCTCGATCCCGGCTATGGGGAGTACGCCCATGTCACCGAGCGGGTGATCGGCTGCCGGGTCGACCGGCTCCAGCTGCGCCGGGAGGACGGCTGGCTGCTCGACCCGGCCCTGCTCGCCACCGCGACCGGCGATGGACGGTACGACCTCGTGGTGGTGGTCAATCCGAACAACCCGACCGGCCGCCACGCCCCGGCCGACGCGCTGCGCGCGGTGATCGAAGCCTCGCCCGTGCGGACCCGGTGGTGGATCGACGAGGCGTACCTGGGGTATGTCAATCCGGGGGACTCGCTCGCCGGGCTCGCCGCGGTCGACGCCCGGGTCGTGGTCTGCACCTCGCTGTCGAAGATGTACGCGCTGTCGGGGATGCGGGCCGCGTACCTGGTGGCTGGTCCGGAGACGGCCGGGGATCTGCGGCGCTGGACGCCGCCGTGGCCCGTGAGCCTGCCGGCCCAGCTGGCTGCCGTGACAGCGCTGCGCGACCCCGCATACTACGCGGAGCGCTGGGCCCGCACCCATGTGCTGCGCCGGGGGCTGGCGTACGACCTCGAGGAGTTGGACGGGTTCTCCTCGGTCGACGAGGGGGTGGCGAACTTCCTCACGGTGACCCTGCCGCCGGACGGACCGAGCGCGGCACGGCTGGTACGCGAGTGCCGGCGGCATGACGTGTTCCTGCGTGACCTGTCGCCGATGTCCCCGGCGTACGAGGGGCGGACCGTCCGGATCGCCGTGCGCGACACGGCGGAGAACGCGAGAATCGTGGCGGCGTGCCAGAGCGCCCTGGACGCGCTGCGCACGCCGGCCGCAGTGGTGTCGGCCGCGCCGGGACGGGCCTCCCGGTGACGACGGTCGCCGGTCTCGTACCGTACCTCGGCGGGGCACTGGCGGTCGGAGGCGTCACCGTGGCGGCGACCCGGCGCCGTGAACTGATGGTCCGCTGGTGCGTGTGGGCGCTCGGAGTGCCCCTCGTGACCGCCGCTTTCTGGCTCGGTCCACCAGGGATCGCGGTGCTCGTGGCTGTGGTCGGTGTGGTCGCCGTGGCGGAGTTCGGCGGGCTGCTCCTGCTCGGTCCGGTGGACCGGGCAGTGCTGGGCGCGGCGATCGTCGGACTCGTCCTCACCGCCTGGCTGGCCCCCGGGGAGGTGCTCCGGGTGGCGGCGACCGGGGCGCTTGCCATCGCCGGGGTGCCGTTGCTTTCGGGCGACGCGGAGCACGGGCTCCGCCGCCTGGGGGCAGGCCTGCTGGGGCTCGTGTGGCTGGGCGCCCTGGCCGGCCTCGTATCGTCCGGCGCCCTCGGCCTCGTCCTGTTCGTGGCCGTGTCGATCGCCGACATCGTCGCGTACGCGGCGGGTCGCCGAATCGGCGGCCCCCGGCTCTCCGTGCTGTCGCCCGCCAAGCGGTGGAGCGGCACGCTGGCTGGGGCCGCGGCCGGTCTCCTCACACTGGCCGTGCTGTCCTCCCTGACGTGGCAGACGGCGGTGGCCGTGGCGGTCGGCGGCCCGCTCGGGGACCTGCTGGAGTCGATGGTCAAGCGGGGCGCCGGCGCCAAGGACGCCGGCCGGTGGCTGCCCGGCTCCGGCGGCATCCTCGACCGGATCGACTCCCTCCTCGTCGCTCTGGCGGTGCTGTTGGTGCTGAAGTGAGCCACGGGGTGGTGGCTTCGTAAGCGGCAAGCGCCTTTGGCCCTACTTCTGTGACTCGGCCACTCGGAGTGACAGCCAGGCCCCTTCGAGACGAAGAGGTCGTGCTCCAGCTGAAGGAGTTGTTGTTCCCGTCGATCGTGGACGTGAGCATCGAGATGGTGCGCGTTGATGCGCAATGCATCGCGGACGGCGCCGTGTGCCCGGTCTGCGGAGTTTGGTCGAACCGGGTTCACGGTTCCTGCCTGCGGTTTCCACAGATGTGCCGAGCGGTGGCCGAAGCGTTGTCCTCCGGCTGAAGGTCCGTCGGTTCACCTGCGGGAACTCGGGCTGCGCACGCCGTACCTTCGTCGAGCAGATACCCGGCCTGACACGCGGGCAAGGCGGGCTGCCCTAGCCCAAGGCGGGCTACCCTAGCCCAAGGCGGCCACATCCAGGCCGTGATCGGCCCGGGCCATGTCACAGATGACCTTGCGATGACAGCGGTCCTCGGCCTGCTCGAAACACGGTGATGCTGTCGATCGCTTTCATGGCCGTCTTCCGGGACACACTGACCGGCTACCTCATGATCAAACCCAGTGTGAACAGGGAGAACGAAGCCAACGAGGAGTACGACGCCAACAAGGTGCCGTTCACGGTGTCCGTGCGGCCCGAGGAAGACGAGCCCGAGGCATGGGCCGTGGTTCTCGACCGGGCACTGACGCCCGAAGAGAAGCAGAAACTGGTAGCCGTCGAGAACGACCGCTCGGGCGCCTTCTCATACCTGAAGAAACTGGGCGGTCGCCCGCTCGCCTCCGTGGCCACGCTGGAGAACGCCCCCAAGCGGTACACGGATCAGCTGGTGTCAAGCACCCTCGGAGGGTACGCCGACGTGTTCCAGATGAACGTGATGAGCACCCGGTCCACCTCGGTGGTCATCAACGGCTGGCAGGTCACCGACGTTACCTGCCGGAACATGACCGGGTACACCGTCGTCGTGCTTCCGGAGCAGGGCGGAACAACCTACGAAGGTCTACAGCTCCATATTCCGCCCCTCGTCGGCGAACCGGTGCTGACCGATGAGACCGATGGACAAGGCGAGTCCTACTTCAGCACCCATTACATCGAGGTCGGAGGCGGCCAGTCCTCAGGCGGTCTCAAGGTGAACGCGATCGCCCCATGGGGGAAGTCGTGCCAGTGGGGCATCAACGTCCGCTACACCGACCCCTACCAGACCGCACGCTGGGTCCAACTGAAGGACGGCAACGGCAAGCCCCTGCGTATACGCACCGACTCCTTACCCGCGGACGCCCGACAGACGTGGGGTTTCATTGTCCAGCCATGGAGACTGTGCGATCGATCGGGAAAATGCATTGTGCATCCAAGGACGTAGTTTGGCTGCCCGCGCCGGGCCTCAGCTGTTCCTTCACGGTGGTAGACGCACTCCTGGAACACTACGCCCGCCCCGGCGTCGACGCGGTCGCCCGACGCCCCGGACGCGACCCCGCCGCCCGCCAGAAGCACCGACGCCTCCAAGAGCAACTACTGGCGGCTTCTGGGCTCACCTCGGCGATCCCCCCGATAGCCAGGGCATGCGCTCGCGTTCATCTATCGACCGCAACCTGAACCTGCTCGGCCGCTACAGCTTCACCGCCTCCCCCCCTGTCGCCGGCGCCCTGCGCCCGCTGCGCGACCCCGACACGCCCGAGCTGGACGAGGACGACGACGGGAGCAGCCAGGAGTGACGAGCAGGACCTGGCCGACGGCGCACGGCGCGCGGCCTCCGACTCAAAGTGCCTGCGGGGCGCCGTGTTGCAGGCCGTCGAAGAGGAGGGCGGTGATCTGCCGGGCCTCTACCAGCCAGCCCTCCGTGGCGCGCATTCCGCAGATGCCGCCCAGGGCACGCAGCAGAGTGGGCCCTGTGACGTCGTCGCGGACGGTGCCAGCCGCGCTGCCGGCTTCGAGCAGTAGAGAGAGGGCGCCGGCCATCCGCGTACGGGCGTCGTCGAAGACCGGTGAGTCCGTCGCCATGATGCTTTCCAGCACACCGGACATCCCCTTGCCCACCGCCGCGTGGTCCACGAGCAGCAGCAGGAAGCGCCGCAGCGCCTCCTCCGGAGCGTGTTGGTCCAGCAGGACGCCGGGCGCGGTGCACAGGTCGTCGACCTCTTTGCGGTAGACCTCCTCGATCAGAGCGTCGCGGGTTTCGAAGTGGCGGTAGAGCGTTCCGACGGCGACGCCGGCGCTGCGGGCGATGTCCTCGACGTGCGCGTCGGTGTCGCCGCCGAGGAACGCCTGGCGGGCCGCAGACAGCAGTGCCTCGCGGTTGCGTCGCGCGTCGGCGCGCAGCGGGCGTGATGCCGACAAGAAAACCTCCATAAGGTGAGTCTGGTTCCGTTTGTGTGTACCGTTTCCGGAGTCAGGTTCATCTTACGGAGGAGAAACCCCATGGCCATCACGGACAACAGCCTCGACGGCCTTCGAGTACTGGTCACCGGCGGCAGCCGGGGCCTGGGCGCGGCGACCGTGCGCCGCTTCGTCGCCGCGGGCGCGACCGTGCTGACGGCCTCCCGCAGCCGGCCCGAGAAGGACAGCGGTGCCACATTCCTTGCGGCAGACCTCTCCACGCAGCAGGGTGTGGCCGAACTCGGCCGCCGGGTCGTCGACCAGGTGGGCGGTGTGGACGTGCTCGTGAACAACGCGGGCGCGGCGAGCGCCCCGGCGCCGACCCTGAGCCGGTCGGACGAATCCTGGCAGGCGGACCTGGAGATGAACCTCCTCAGCGCCGTGCGCCTGGACCGGGCCTTGGTGCCGGGAATGGTTGAGCGGGGCTCCGGCGTCGTCGTGCACGTCTCCTCGATCGCCAGCCAACTGCCTCAGCGCACCGAGGCGTCCTACGCCGCCGCTAAGGCGGCGCTCAACACCTACAGCCGTGAACTGGCAACCGAGGTCGGTGAGCATGGCGTGCGCGTGGTCTGCGTCCTTCCCGGCTTCGTCGTCACCGACGGCGCCACCGCCCATCTGAAGCGCATGGCCGAGAAGCAGGGCATGACCACTGAAGAGGTCACCCGGCGGATCGTGGACCACCTGAACGTCCCCATGGGCCGCCCCGGAGATCCCGAGGATGTCGCCGAGATGATCGCCTTCCTCGCCTCCGACCGCGCGAAATGGCTCACCGGAGCGCAGTTCCGCGTCGACGGCGGCATCATCCCGACCGTCTGAGCAACCACCGACAGCACGAACAGGACACCCCATGCCCATCACCCTGGCCTCCGTGATCATCGACGCCGCCGACATCGAGAAGGAAAGCTCCTTCTGGCACCGGCTGCTCGGCGGCTCCCTCACCCCCACGCCGACGCACCACTTCGTTCAGGCTCCCGGCCTCCCGGTGATCGTGGTCCAGTCCGCCCCCGGACACACCGCCCCGAACTGGCCGGACGGCACCTCCCAGCAGATGCACCTCGACTTCGGCGTCGACGACCTCGCAACCGCCGACCGCACGGCCACCGACGCCGGCGCCACCCGACTGCGCCCCACCGACGAGATCACCCCGGAAACCCGCACCGGTAGCCGCGTCTACGCCAGCCCGGCCGGACACCCTTTCTGCCTGCGTACGGCCTGAGCCGGTCGCCGTCCACTGAGCCGCGCGTGTCGTCAAACGATGGCACCCTCAAGTGATCAACGCACCACCCACGGGTGATCATGTGATCGTGGAGGCACAGGTGCGTGACTACGGGTTTTCGCCAGCTCAGGAGGATGAGATCTGGAGACGCTGGCGCGAGGGGCAGTCGTTCAGCTTGATCGGGCGGGCGCTCGGGGCACCGATGTACAGCGCCCGCCGGTTCCTGTGCCAGAGCGGCGGCGTCCGCCTCGCTCCGCAAGCGCGGTCAGAGCGGCATTTGAATGGCCGCGAGAGGGAGGAGATCTCTCGCGGCATCGCGGCGGGAGAATCGGCCCGGCAGCTGGCCAAGCGGCTGGGCCGATCTCCTTCGACCGTCTCCCGTGAGATCGCCCGCAACGGCGGCCGAGACCGTTACCGAGCCGCCACCGCCGATGCAGCCGCCTACGGACGCGGGGGTCGGCCCAAGCTACCAGGGGTATGCCGGTGCCGTCGGTCAACTGCGAGCTTTTCAGACCGAGTTTGGCACGGTCAACCGGGCTCTTCCCGGCGCATTCACCGCCGGAGGGCGCCTTGGTGATGCAGCCGTCGGCGCTCAGGCGGTCGAGTTCGAGGCCGATCATGCGGTCGTAGGCGGCGAGCGCGAGCAGCCGCAGGCTCTCCATCACGCCTTCGGAGATCCACTCGTCGCGGCGTCGGCGCAAGGTGGTGGCCGAGCAGTGTTCGTAGGCGGCGCGTTCGTATCCGCAGCCGAGGACCAGGACCTGCACCAGCCGGTCGAAGACGACGGCGTCGCTGATCCGGGGGTTGTGACAGCCCAGCGGGTGCCGGTCCTCGCGCACGGGCACGAGCGCGAGGAACTGGTCGCGGATCGGGTCGAGAATGCATGATGGGACGGCAGGCACGGATCCCTCGGTGATCATGAAGCGTAGAGAACTCCATGATCGGGTGAACCGTGCCTGCCCTGCTGCCAGCACCTACTGCCGGACGCTCGTACAATCGCGCGGAGTGCGAAGCACCCGGCCGAGATTCCGGCACCGGCGTGAGGGAGGGGTCAGGATGTGCGGTTCGAAGAAGAAGCTCACCATCAACATGTTCAGTTCGCAGAAGAAGCTCAACGATGTGATGGCGCAGCTCAGGCCCGACCTGAGTCGGGAATCGCTCGGTGTCGGGCCCGACTTCCCGGGCGTCGCCCCGAACCCGCTCCTGAGCAGTGATGCACGGCAGCGCAATGCGGAACTGCGTACGGGGGCGCTTGCGCTCGGCGTTCTCGTCGACTGGCGGGAGATCAACAGCAACCCGCGGGTGGTCTTGATGTTCGACGTGGAGACCGCCGGCGGCCGCTCGTTCCGCGGTATCGCAGACGAAGACCTCACGATCACCGAGCTCACCCGACTCGCCCCAGGACAGACGTTGCCCGTGCGCTACCGGCCAGCCGTCAGGGACCACTACGTCGCCCTTGCCCGGGACGCGGACCCCGCCCACGTGCAGCGGCTCTCCGAGGAGATCGCGAGCCGCAAGCGGACCTGACCCGAAGCCATTGGCCGGATCCCTGCACCGTCATCACGGTCCGCTGCCTGATCTGACGCGCCTGGACCCTCTACCGCTGGAACACCCGCCCTCGAAACCCACGCATCAGATGACCTACTGGCGGACGCCCTAAGAGGTCCTAACAGAAGCCTCAGATGATGTGACTGTCGGCTTGGTTGCTCGTTGGGTTGTTCGTGGGGAAGAGAGAGTCACGTCCGTGGATCGTCTCGGACGAACTGTGGTCCCTGGTAGAGCCGTTGTTGCCTGTTCCGGCACCGAAGCTGGTGTCCGGTCGGCCGAGAGTTCCTGACCGTCAAGCGCTCTGCGGGATCCTGTTTGTGCTGCATACCGGGATCCAGTGGGAGTATCTACCGCAGGAGCTGGGCTTCGGTTCAGGCATGACGTGCTGGCGCCGGCTCGCTGCCTGGAATGAGGCCGGCGTCTGGGACCGGCTCCACGTCGTGCTGCTGGCCAGGCTGCGAGCGGCGAAACAGCTCGACTGGTCGCGGGCGGTGATCGACTCCCCCCACGTCCGGGCCGCTCGGCGCGGCCCAAGAGCGGCACCAGTCCGGTCGACCGCGCGCGGCCGGGCAGCAAGCATCACATCCTGGTCGATGGCCAGGGCATCCCCCTCGCGGTGTCCCTGACCGGCGGAAACCGCAACGACGTCACCCAGCTGATGCCCCTGCTCGCCAAGATCCCGTCGGTCCCAGGACTCGTGGGACGGCCACGTCGACGGCCCGACGTCCTGCTCGGCGACCGCGGCTATGACCACGACAAGTACCGCCGCCTGGTCCGGGCTCAGGGCATCAAGCCGGTCATCGCCCGCCGCGGAGTAGCGCACGGCTCCGGCCTCGGTGTTCATCGCTGGGTTGTCGAGCACACGATCGCCTGGTTCCACGGCTTCCGACGACTCCGCGTCCGGTGGGAAAGACGCGACGACATACACGAAGCCTTCCTCGGCCTCGCGACCTGCCTCATCACCCACCGCCACGTCCAACGCCTTTGTTAGGACCTCTTAGCCGAGAACCAGATCGCCGCCCTGTGGCGCCTGGAGGTCGGACTCCGGGAGAAAACGTGTTGGAAGATGCTCTACGAATCGGCGGCGAGAGCCGATGAGGTGCTGTGCCTGAACGTAGAAGACCTGTACCCGGGCGACAAGCGGGCCGAACCCTGGCCAAGGGCGGGGCGACCGAGTGGATTCACTGGCAGTCCGGCACCGCCCAGCTCCTGCCCCGCCTGATCGCGGGCCGCACCCGCGGCCCGCTGTTCCTCACCGGACGCAAAGCTCCGGCCGGGACACCGACGCCGGACGTGTGCCCGGAGACCGGCCGGGGTCGGCTCTCCTACCGCCGGGCTGAGGAGATCTCGAGGAGAACACCCGACTGCTGGCCAACCCCTCGCCTCACCCGAGGACATCGAGGACCAGGACGGCTTCACGCTGCACCAACTCCGCCCCAGCGCCTTGACGCACGACGCCGAGGGCGGCACCTCCACCCCGATACTGCTGGCCCGCTCCCGCCACGCCTCCGTCCGCTCCCTGGAGCGATACGCCCGCCCCGGCGTCGACGCCGTCGCCCGACACGTCGCCGAGCGAGACCCGGCCGCCCGCCGCAAAGGTTGAGCCTCCGGAACCTACTGGCGGGTTACTTGTTCCCTGGTGTCCGAGCTAGGACTACCGGGCCGAACAAGACGCTCTTCGACTCTCACTACCATCGACACCGAACCGAGAGATCGCACCTTGCTTCCTCACGCGTCGTCAAAGGCCTCGCGCAAGCGCTCGTACGCCAGCTTCGGCCGCAGGGCCGCGTCCCACGGCAGGGAATCGGCCGTGCGCGGAGGATAGGTCTTGGTGTCGGCGGTGGAACCGTACCGGTCGGTGAATCCCCATGTGGAGAACGATGTGCAGTTCGGCTCCTCCAGGCAGACCCGCAGTTTGCCCGCCATCTCATCAGCCTGGGTCTGCTGCCCGTCCTCCTCGTCCTCACCTACGGGGACGTCCATCTCCGACACCCGCGCCTGAACCCCGAGCTCCGCCAGATCCCGCACATGGCTGCGGAAGGTCTCCGGGTCGATGCGGTCGCCGGGTGCGTACTCATGGTTCTGGAAACCCACGCCGTCGATCGGTACGCCGCGTTCCTTGAGCCGCGTGACCAGATCGTAAAGGGCGTCCCACCGCTCGCCTTCCTCCTCGGCCCCGTACTCGTTGAGGAACAGCCGTGCCTTCGGATCGGCCCGGTGGGCGGCCCTGAACGCCTCGTCGATGTACTCCTCACCCATGGCCTCGAACCACGGGCTCTGCTCGGAGCGCAGACCGAGATCCCCGTTGGTGTAGCTCTTCTCGTCGTCGGACATGGGCTCGTTGACCACATCCCATTCCGCGACCTTTCCCTTGAAGTGCCCGGCGACCATGGCGATGTGCCGGAGCATGGTCCGGCGCACCTCCTCGGGGTCGTCGTTCTCCCGCATCCAGTCGGGCAGAGCCTCGTGCCAGACGAGGGTGTGCGCGTGCACCTTCATGTTGTTCGCGCGGGCGAAGCGTACGAGTAGGTCCGCGTCGCGGAAGTCGTAGACGCCCCGGCGTGGGTGGACAAACTGTGGCTTGAACGCGTTCTCCGGAGTGAGCATGGAGAACTGGCTCCCCGCGAGCGCCCGGTAGCGTGAGTCGGTGAGCAGCGGGTTCTCGGCCAGGGCGGTGCCGACGTCGAACGGCCGCCCCACGTCTGCGGCCCGCGCACGCAGCGAGTCGCCGGACTGCTCCTGGCGTAGCTGCGGCGCCTTGATCACGCGGAGCGAGTCACCGCTCTCCGCCCGCGCGGTCAGCTGCGTCAGACGCCATCCCTCGCGGCGCTCGTCTTCGCCCGCGTCCGCCTCCAGACCGAACCAGACAGTGCCCTCGGCGAACACCCCCGGGTCCGGCACGGTTCCCAGCCGCCGCCCGTCGGCTTTCACGCGGATGGTGTCACCGATGCTCGACACCGCGAGCGTCACCGTCCCGGAGCAGCCGCAGTCGAATTCCTTGGAGGTGGCTGGCTCATCGCCCTCGCCGTCCCATATCTGTACCTTCACGTGTCCGTCAGCGGTCACGCCGACGCGGAGTGAGGGCCGCTCCTGCCGCCACTCGTCGTAGATGACCGGTACACGTCCGTACAGCCGCAGCCATGAGTCGCCGTCATCGTCATCCACACCGGACATGCGCGCGGTGACGGTGAAGTCGCCATCGGACCTGAGATGAGGGCCGGCCAGGTTCAGCGGGGGGTTGGGCTGGCCGCCGGAGGCGTCCTGCTCCACGATGTGCCGATCCAATGCGCTGACCCGCAGGACGTCGTTCCGCGCGGTGGTACCCGGCATCTGCGTCCAGTCGTGGTTCCGCAGCAGGTCTTCGTCGTTTCCGTCGCCCGCGCCTTCGCCCTGCCCCGTACACCCGGCCGCCACCGCCATGACGAGCACCACGGCGGTCAGTCGCTGCCACGTCCCCCCACCAAGGCCCACGGTCCCTCCCACTCTCTTGTTCGAGACGAGATCAACATCTCGAAACCGGGCCCCAGTTCATCACACGTGAGGTACGCGGCCTTGTGTGGTGCGTCCCAGCTCGTGCGGCGGAGCGGGCCCGGATCGTTGCGGCCTGCACGGACGGAGCATCGAACGCGCGTGTGCCAGCGGACTTCACGGAAGTCACGCTCGACGCCGCCGGAGAGCGCGACCAGCGCCTCCTGGTAGGCCGCACTCTCATGTGCCGCGACGGTCTGCTCGAAGCTGTCGAACTCGATCAGGACGGTGCGCTCCGCGATTCCGGCGTCATGCGCCAGGACCCGACTGCCACGGACGAGGACCCGGCCGCCCAGCTCATCGGTGGCCGCTCCACGACTGGAGCTGGGTGTGGAGTCGTCAAGCGAGGGCTCCCTTCGGGTGGTGTCGGCGCAGGTTGGTGGCGAGGACGCGGTCGAGGATGCGGTCGGGCAGGATCCGGACCAGGCGGGTGATCAGGGCGGCGTCCCGGCCGGCGGTGTAGCGGGTGCGCGGCTTGCGGGTTGTCACGGCCTTCGCGATGACCCGGGCGGCGGCGTCGGCGGTCAGGCCCGATGCGGTGCCCGTAGCCATCAGTTCGTTGTTCGCCCGGATGAGGCTGCCGTAGCGCTCGTCCTGCTCCGGCGTCATCCCGGCGGCCAGCTCGTTCGCCGCCTGGACCCCGCGAGCGGCCATCTCCGTGCGGACGCCGCCGGGCTGGACCACGACCACCTGTACGCCCAGCGGCGCGACCTCACGACGGAGTGAGTCGCTGACCGCCTCAAGAGCGAACTTCGTGCCGGCGTAAGCGCCGTACGTGGCCATGGCGGCCGTGCCGCCGACCGAGCTGATGTTGATCACGCGGCCCTTGCTGCGCAGCAGTGCGGGCAGGAGCGCCTGAGTGACGGCGATGTGGCCGAACAGGTTGACTTCGAACACCCGCCGCCACTCCGCGAGCGGCAGGGTTTCGACAGCGGCGTTCACCTGGATGCCGGCGTTGTTGACGAGCGCGTGCAACGCGCGCGGGTCGTCGGCGACGCGCGCGGCAAGTGCCTCCACCTGCTCGGGCTCGGTGATGTCGAGGATGACCGGCTCGATACCGGCCGATCGGATGGAGTCGGCATCACGGACGCGTCGCACCCCGGCCAGGACGTGGAATCCCTGACGGGCCAGTGCGCGGGCGGCCGCCGCACCCATGCCCGTGGAGGCGCCGGTTACGACGATCAGCTTCTGGGTTTCAGATGACATTGTCACCTGAACCACGTTACCCCCTCAGATGACATCGTCAACTGAATGTACGATGGGCGCCATGGTCACCCGCTCGGAATCCGCCGCCCTCACCCGCCGAGCTCTGCTCGACGCGGCCGCCGAGCTCCTCGACCTCGGCGGCTCGGAAGCCGTCACCCTGCGCGAGGTCGGCGCGCGGGCAGGCGTGACGCGGGGAGCACCGTACCGGCACTTCATGGGCAAGGACGGCTTGCTGGATGCCGTGGCGACCGAGAGCTGGGATCGGATCGGCGACCAGGTGCACGCCCTGCGGACCGACCCGGCCCTGCCGGCCTCCGAGAAGCTGTGCGGCGCTCTCCGCGCCCTCATCGGCATCGGCAGGGACCAGCCGTACAGGTACCAGTTGTTGTTCAAGCGGCCCGGGCACGGTCCGGGAGAGCGCGGTGAAGGGCTCGACCGCGTCATGCGCCAGTTCTGCGGACCGGAGGGCGACCCCGCCGCAGCCGTCCGCGCCTCAGCGCGCTTTCAGGACGAGTTCCTGGCGATCGTCGCCGCCCTCGTAGGGGAGCGGCACGCACGCCGCTACGGAGCCTTGCTCCTGGCCGGCGCCCACGGCATCGCAGACATGGAACTCAGCGGCCACCTCAGCGAGGACACATGGCGCACCACCGCCGACGAACTCGTCGACACCCTCGTCCGCCTGGTCGCGGACACCGGTGAATCGACACAGCAACGCCCACGCCCCGTCGACGGCTGCTCCCCGCCACCCCCTGGCTGAGCGACGTCGGCCCGGGGTTCCGCACCGGAGAGCTGAAGGGCGCGCACGGCCCCTCCGGCATCGCGTTCCCCGTGCTCGCCGCCCTGTCCGGCACGGAGCGCGCGTGCATCCGCGACCGTACCCTCGAAGGCCACCGGTCCGCCCACAAGTGCGGCCCTCGGCGGCGCGGGAGCCCTGGGGAACCGGGCGCCCGGAACCGCACGTCCCCCCGTACATGCTGATCGTCCTGGGGATACTCTTCGCCGTCGCGCCTGCCGTCGTCTGGACGACGATCGCCCGCACCCGCGCCGTCGGCTTCGCGATCGGCGGCACGCTGCTCGCCGGAGCCGGTCTGCTGATCGGTGTCCAACAGGGCTGGATCGAGGCCCCCGGACCCGACGCCCATCTCGCGTTCACGGCTCTCGCGCCCCTGCTCATCGCGTGCGGCGCGGGACTGGAAGGACGGCACGAGCACTCTCCTCCCCCGGAATGGACCTCCCGCCGCAACGGAGCGATCGGCTTCCTGGGGACGCAGTTCGCCCTCACTCTCGTGGCTGGCCTCCTGTACGCGCTGATGCTCGGCGAAGGCTCGGACGCCCCGCCGTCCAAGGCCCTCCCCTCATTGCCGCCAGGCATCAGCATGGTCGACGAAGGCACCGGCTGCGGTTCCGGCGGCTGCTGGCGCGCCGCGACGGTCACCAGCGAGGACGGCCTGTCCCGCCCGGAGATCATCCGCGAACTGGGCCTCCAGAAGGAGAGCTGCCGCCCCAGCGGCTGGCTGCTCGACTGGCGTGATGTGTGCGTCGGAGCGAGGGACCATGGTGAGAACGTCACCATCTACGCCGCTTGGGGATACTGAGAGGTCGTGTTCGGGCCCGGCGCCGGCCGCCCGCCTCCGGTCTCCGCCACGCCGCTCGGGCAGCGCCGACTTCCGCGTGGCCTGTCACCGGGGCGCGAGTTCTTCGACAACTCGCCGTAGCGGGCGCGCGGGATGCCGGACAGGGCAGGATGTGCACAGGTCGCACGGGCCCGGGTACACCTCACAACTCTCCTGACTCGTACGGCCTTTCCCATTCACGGGCCGGTGGCACGGCACTCTTGATCGTCTTCTGTGCGGCGCTTAGGCTCCCATGTCCGTGGAGACAGGGGAACCGGACCGCAGGCGCCGGGTATGGCGTGACAGGCACCTCGGGCGTCGTGCAGCCGCAGGTCTGCTGGCGGGGGCGGGGCTGGTCGTTCTGGGCACGGTGTTCGTCGTACTGCCAGGGGTGGTGGTCGACCATGATCTCGCCGGGGCGAGCGTTGCCCCGCAGGATCGGCTGAAGGCGGTGAACGATGTCCGTACGACGCTTCTGCAGGTGGTCGGCGGCCTGGTCGTGCTCTTCGGCGCGTTCGCCACCTGGCGGCAACTGCGGGTGAGTCAGGACGGTTTGCGCGCCACCCAGGAGGGCTACGTCACCGACCGTTTCAGCCGGGCCGTCGACCAGCTCGGCAGCGACAAGCTGGATGTGCGCATCGGCGGGTTGCACGCGCTGTGGCGGATCGCGGAGCAGTCCGCCCGCGACCGGGAGGCCATCATCTCCATCCAGGCCGCGTATCTGCGTACACACCTGCCCTGGCCCCCGGCCGGGCCCCCAGCACCGGCGGCAGATGTGCCCATCAACGACATCGCACCCCTGGAGACCCGTGCCGCCGACGCCCAGGTGGCGCTGACCGCGCTCGGCGTGCTGTGCCAGCACAGGGAGCAGTCCTGGGTCAATCTCAGCCTCACCGACTTGCGCCGGGCCGACTGCGACGGACTGTGGTTCCCCGAGGTCAACTTCGACCGCGCTTGCATGGAGGCGGCGAGCCTCTACCACGCGAATCTGACCCAGGCGTCCCTGGTCTCCGTCAACCTGCGGCACGCCGATCTCACGACGGCGATTCTCCGCCGGGCCCGCTGTGTCCTGTCCGACCTGCGGGCCGCGAAGCTGGTCGAAACCGACCTGCGTGACGCCGACTTCACCGAGACCGATCTGCGCGAGGCCAACGTGCGCAAGGCTGACGCCCACGGCGCGGTCTTCCACCGCGCCGACCTCCGCATGGCCGACCTGCGCGGCGCCGACCTGAGCACCGCCAACCTTGCAGAAGCACGTCTGACCGGCGCTCTGGCCAGCGAGTGCACCCGCTGGCCCGCCGATTTCGACCACACGGCCGCCGGAGTCGTCGACACCGATGACCCCGGACCCGAGCCCTCGCCCCTGCTCCAGCCGCCCTTGATCGCGTGGCAGGCACCGCCGCTGAGGTCCACTCCCTGACCGAGCCGCGCCGGTCACGACTGCGGCGACCGCGATCCGCCTGACCGGCGTCGCTCCTCCTCAGCGGCATCCTGATCGCGCAGAGCCCCAGGCCGCCAGGCAGATCCGGGAGCTGACACCCCTCCCCCGGTCGTAAGCCTCCCGGGCGCCTGGACGCTTCTACCCGGGCTTCTTCAGGGGCTCCTCGACGGTCGTGCTGATCACTGCCCGGGTGGAGGGCCGGGTGCCGGGATCGCTGCGGACAGCGGTCCGGACAGCGTGTCGTACGTGGCCGACGCCCCGCCCCGTAGGTGAGCATGTCACCGTCCGCCGCACCGCCGGGCCGCACACGGGGAGCAGTCGGCCTCGGCGGGAGAGCGCCGAGTTCGGGGCGGTTACCGCTCCCGGACGGCGTAGGTCAAGTGCGTCACCCTTGGAGAGGGCTCGGCGCGGACCTGTTCCAGGGCCACGCGGCTCGCGTCCACGCCTTCGAACAGGCGGATTCCGGAGCCGAAGAGCACGGGTGCCAGCGCGACCGAGAACTCGTCCACCAGGCCCGCGTTCACGTACTCCAGGATCGTCGCGCCGCCGCCCGCGATGCGGACGTCGCGGGCGCCGGCGACCTCGCGGGCCCGGTCGAGCGCGGTCTCGATGCCGTCGTTGACGAAGTGGAAGGTGGTCCCGCCGGGTCGCTCCCAGGGGTCACGCTTCTCGTGCGTCACGACGAACACCGGAGTGTGGAACGGCGCCTCCTCCGGCCACATCTTCTCGCCGGCGTCGAACATGCGCTTGCCCATGACGCTCGCGCCGGTGCGCTCGAACGTCTCCCGCACGATGTCGTTGTCGCGCCCTTCCTCGCCGCCACCGCCGAGCTTCAGGTTCTCCCGGAAGAACCGCAGGGGGAAGATCCACCGCTGGAGCTCCATCCACTGCTTCCCCATCAGGTCCCCGAGGGAACCGGGTGCGATGAACCCGTCCAGCGACATCGACACACTGAAGAACACCTTCCTGGCCATCAGCCCTCCGCCCCCTTCCGAACGATCTCGGTGCCGTAGGCAGCCAGGTTGCTCAGGGTCTGCCGGCCGCCCTCGACGGCGTGACACTTCTCGACCGCCTCGCCGCGCGGAACGAGGGCGGAGACATCGGCAGCCTGGACGGCAGAGGCGGCAAGCGGGGACACAAGGGTGAGGGCAGCGGCGGCAGGGCCCCGCCCGGCGTTGTTGATCACGACGCACTTGTACCGGCACCACACGCAGTCGGACGGGTGGGCATGCCGTGACGTCACCCTGGAGGCTGGTAAGTCCTACTACCAGCCCCCAGCGCGTCTCCCGAGCGCCCGAAGGGAGGTCTCCATGCTCGCCCCGCACCTGCTCCGGTCCGCGTCGGTGCACGTCAGCACCGCCTCCGCGCCCGCCGGCCGGTAGAGGACAGGGCGCTCGCCGCAGGCGTGCAGGCACTACCGGTGCTCACCCAAGGGTGGCAGATATATTTCGTGTCTCGATATATACTCGGTGCATGACACGGCAGAACCCGTCCTTGACGGAACCGCAATACTTCATCCTTGCTGCACTCATGGACGGGCCGTTGCACGGTTACGGCATCATCAAGGCTGCCGAGCAGGCCACCGACGGGCGGCTCCGGATCCCTGTCGGTACTCTCTACGGCGCGCTGGAGCGGATGGAGCGGGCGGGACTGGTGGCCGCCGGCGACGAGGAGATCGTGGACGGGCGGGCGCGGCGCTACTACCGGCTCACCGAGGACGGCACGGCGATGCTCGGCCGGGAGGCGCTGCGGATGCAGCAGGCGGCGGCCGTCGTCATCGGACGTTCGCGGGACGCCGGAGCGGCTCTGGCATGAACCGTCTGCTGCTTGCGGCCTATCCCGAGCCCTACCGTTCCCGGCAGGGCGAGGAGCTGCTGACCTGCCTGGCCGAGGCGTATCCCGGCCGCTCCTGGCCCCCGCCGCGGGAAGTTGCCGCCTTGGTGCGCGCCGGGGTGCAGGCCCGTGCCCGTGCCACCGTCGACGACACCACTCGGCCGTGGTGGCTGGACGGCATCCATCTGGCCGCCCTGGCCCTCGCCGCGCTGGCGCTCGTTCCGTACCTGCAGGATGTGTGGCACTGGGCCCTGCACATCGACCCCGGACAACACGCCATCGCCTTCCAGTTCTCCGGCTGGTATCCGTGGGCCGGAGGTCCCACGCGGATACGGCTGCTGCCCTACGGTCTGCTCCCGCTGGGCTGCCTGATCGCCCTGCTGCGTGGCAGAGCGTGGATCGCGCTGCCGGCCGCGGCAGCCATGATCTGGGCCGGCGCTACTTCCCCCGGCCGCACCCTCTTCGGCAGCGAGGGCAAGGCGGGCTTGAGCTACTACGGGTTGGGCGCCCCGCTGACGGCCCGTGACCTGGCGCTCTCGGGGGCACTGTGCGCCGCGTGCGCCGTGCTGGCACTCTGCCGGCCCAGCCGACTGCGACGCCGCTCGTACCGGTGGCTGGCCCCCGTCGTGCTCGCCATGTTCGTGGCCGGAGGCCTGCACGTCATCTCTGTCAGCCCGGCCTTCCAGCGCGGCCTGTTCGTCCTCGAGGTCGCCGCGCTGCTCGGCGCGTGGGTGGCGACGGCCGCCACCGGCGACCACCGGTGGCTGATCCCCGTCGCGGCGGTCGCGATCGTCCGCACGCAGGCGATCGTCGTTCAGCCGGACGCGTTCATGCAGTCCTTTCCGGAGCTGGTCGTTCTCCTCCTCCTGATCGCGCCCCTTCCCGCCCTGGCGATCACCGCCCGACGCCGGCAGGGGCAGGCACTCTCCGAATAGGAGCGGCCCCCTGGTGGGCGGCCGAGCCCGGCGGCCCACGTCATGCCACACGACGTGCGTGACCCAACTCCCCTTGACGAAAGAAACAGAGCGATGGCTCAGCACGATTCTCCGGCCCTGCCCGCGCACCGTCCGGGGGCCTCGATGCAAGCCCCCGAGGCCGCCGACACCCCCAGCCCGTCGCGTACGGAACGGCCGTGGATGCCGGCCCTGCTGTACACCCTGGGGTTCCTGACGGTCTATCTGCTCGCCATCTGCACCCCGTGGGGGCAACGAGCTGAGAACGCCCTGTTCGGTCTGGGGAAACAGGGCAGCGAAGAAGCATGGATCTACCCCCTGTCCGGCGCGACGTACGGCTCGACGCCCCTGCCGCCGATGGAATTGAGCGCCAAACCCACCCTGATGGTGGGCCTGGCCGTCATCGTGGTCCTCACCCTGGTGCGGCGGTGCTGGTGGCCGGGGTGCGCGGCGCTCGGGGTCGTCGTTCTCACGACCGGGGGCAAGGAGGTGCTCAAATCGACCCTGCCCCGCCCCGATCTGGTGGGCGCGCCCGAGAATCTCCTTGATCAGGGTTTCCCCAGCGGGCACACCGCCATCCCCGCTGCGTTGACTCTCGCTGCCGTCCTCGTGGTTTCCCCCCGCATCCGCCCGTATGTCGCCACGGCCGGTGTGCTGTGGCTCGCTTGCATCGCCGCCGCCAGCGCGACCATGGGCGGCCACCGGCCCAGCGAAGTGCTGGGGGCCACGCTGTTGGCCTGTGCCTGTTACGGCCTCGCAACCTGGCTGCTGCCGCCGACCGCCGCGCCGGGCGCCACACGGAGCACCCGTGCGCTGACCGTCGTCACCCTGACGGTGGCATTGGCCATCGCTCTCGTTTCCGGCGCACGAAGCGACACCCTCACAAGGTCACTGGTCTCCGCGGCGACGGCCTTCATATGTACGGCCCTGGTCTGGTATGCCGCAGTCGGGCGGCCCGCACACACCGCACGCCGCACCCGCCCCGTACGGGGCTGACGCCCGCCGGCTCCGGGCGCGGGAACCGGAGCGGTCCTACGTCGGCCGTCGATCCGTCCGGCGCGGGGCCGACGGGCACTGGCCAGGACGAACTCCTCCCAGTCGACCCCGAGGCCGACCTCGGCCTCCTCCACCTGGTGGCCGAGGGATTCGAGCAGGCGCACAGCACTGGTTCCGTCGTGTTGCTGTAGGCCATCTCCGGTGTCGCGGTACGCCCGAACGTCACCAGCCCGGCGCGACGGAAACGCCGCATCAGGAGGAGTCGGCGCCGGAGAGGGCGCGCAGGTCAGCGCCCACAACGGAAGCATCGATCGAGCGGGAGACCGATTGATGAGAATCGTCGAGGGAATCGTGGCTCAGCACCGCTCCCCCGTCGGCGCGTCCCGGGCATCCACCGACTGACCGCCCCGCACCCGTGCCCCCGACACCGAGAACCAGGTGCGCGTTCGCCCGCGTTCCCCGGGACTCCAGACGCCGGATCTGGGCGGTGAGCCGGGTACTGCGGGCGTGCGCAGTGGCGAAGTCGGTCTGAGGCGGGGGTGCGGGCCACCGGTGACCGGCGCGTCCTCTACGCGAGCCCAGAAGGGGCGGCCGTCGCCGTTCCGGCGGCCAGATCGGCCAGGGCTGCCATCTGCGCCAGGATGCGGGCGGGGGGTTCGTGCAGGTCCAGGGCGTGGGCGGTGACCGTGACGGAGGAACGGCGGATCATGTGGTCGACGGGAGCCGTACCGGAGGCCGTGGCCGCATAAACGAGGTGCCCGTGGGTGATGCCCAGGGCGGTGCAGTAGGCAAGAACTTGGTAGAGGTGCTCCACGGGTGGCGCTGTGATCCTGAGGAACGTGTACTTCGCGTCCATCACGGAAACCGGGCGACCCCCGCGGTAGAGAACCAGGTCAGGGCGTATGGAAGCCCGGCCGGCTTCGTCCAGGCGGTGGCCGTCCTGGGGAACGCAGCGAATGCCGTGGCGGGACAGGGCCTCGCCGAGTGTCACGGTCACGAAGCGTTCGAAGACCTTCGGCAGGTCCAGCAGGAAGCCGTCCGCCGCGGTCGGTGCGCCGCCCGCCTGCCGTATCGAGCGGCCGGACAGGAACAGCTCGGCCAGCCTGAGTGCCTGGGTGTAGCGGGCGTTCAGGCGTGTCGGGGTCCAGCTGGGAAGAGGTTCGCCGGGGTGGGGGCGGCGGACCCCGTGGAGACGGTCGGCGAGATGGCGGAGGGCCAGGCGCGTCCGCTGGGGTACGCCCGGCAGATACGCGGCCAGGTGCAGGGCGGCCAGCAGGATGCGGTTCTCGGCGATGTCCGGGGTGTGATCGTCGTACCGGACCGATATCGGCAGCGGCAGGCCGGTGCGGCGGAGCTGAGCCGTGGTGTGGATGCTCCCTCTGATCAGGGGAAGCTCCTCCTCCACCTCGCGGTAGCCGTGCAGGACACCTGCTTCCAGGGTGCGGCGGGCAATGCGGGCCAGGAGGTCGGCGAGGGCGGGCAGGAGGTCGTCCGCCGTGGCCGCGGTGACCGGTTCCGGGCGCCAGGGGTCGGTGGGAGCGTACGTGAGGAGGAAGAGAAGGTCCCGGATGCCGAGTTTGGGGCGCAGACGCAGATGGATCGCCCCGCCGGATCGCGTGCGCAGGCGCACCGTGCCCACCTTCTGGTTGCCACGCACACTCCAGCGCCCACCCGGTGCCGGCGTCAGCCGTACCAGGTGCGGCACGGCAATGAGGGCCGCCACCTGGTCGCCCGTCAGTTCGTGGGTGTCGCCGGAACCGGTCTCCTGAACGGTGAGGGTGAGATCGGGGCTCACGATTCGGCGGCCGGGGGCGACGGAGCGACCGGCGTGTCCGGCGGGGCGACGGCCTGGGAGGGGAGGCCGGCCGGGGAGTTCGGCGGTGCGGCGGTCTCGCGCAGGGAGTCCAAGCCGTACGTGGCCTCGACGTCGACGCCCGTTCCGTAGAGCTGGTCCTCCAGGAGCGGCAGGATCTGGGTGCGCCAGATGAGCTCCAGGCCCCCTGGGCGGGCCGCGCCGGGCTTCATCAGGTACGACGGGCCGATGGCGCGGTCGGCGTCGCCGAGGCGGGAGTTGAGCTCGTCCAGCAGCCGGGCGCCGGTGTCCGGGAGGCCTCGGGCGTGCAGCCAGCGGGCCAGGAGCCCCCGCACCGGCGGCTTCTCGGGGGAGAGCCGGCGGAAGGCGAAACGGCGGCGCATCGCCGCGTCGACCAGAGCGATCGAGCGGTCGGCGGTGTTCATCGTGCCGATGAGGAAGAGGTTGGCGGGCAGGTGGAACGGCTCGTGGGGGCTGTACTGGGTGGTGACGGGCTCCTCGCGGTACTCCAGCAGGAAGTACAGCTCGCCGAAGACCTTCGCCAGGTTGGCCCGGTTGATCTCGTCGATGATCAGGACGTACGGGTTCGCCGGATCTCTCCGCGCCCGCTCGGCCAGCAGCTTGCACGGGCCCGGCAGCACATCGAAGACGACCGAGCCGCTGTCGCCGCGCACGGGACGGAAGCCCTCGAAGAAGTCCTCGTAGGTGTAGGAGGGGTGGAACTGGATCAGCTCCACCCGGTCCGGGCCCGCCAGATGTCTGGCCAGCGCACGGGCGACATGGGTCTTCCCGGTGCCGGGCGGACCGTGCAGGATCAGCTGCAGCTGGTCCTGGAGCTGTTCGGCGGTCTCCTCCAGCCAGTCCAGCGGCATGAGGAGTTCGTCCGCGAGCTCCTGGGTGACCGGGGGAAGTTCGAGCGGTTTGGTGACGTCGACGTCCGCGAGTTCCTCGGCGACGACCGCTTCGAGACCCGCGCGTTCCGCCAGGTCGGCGGCGACGCTGCTGATGTCGTACACCGTCGGCGGCAACGGCAGCCGTGCCTTGACCTTCTCGGGGAGGTCGGCCCGGACGAGGGGGCGTTCGGCGGTGGCCCAGCGCACCGGGCGGCGGCGGGCGTTGTCGAGGCCTTCGGAGGGGTCGTACACCGGTGGGCCCTGGACGGTGCCGACGTGCACCTCGTCCGTGGTGACGGTGACGACCAGGTCGCCGGGCTGCATGACGGTCAGGAAGACGTGGAGCTGGTAGGCGGCTGCCGCGCGCATCCGGGCGGTGGCTTCGGGCAGGGCCTCGGCGACCGCCTGCCGGACCTGCTCCTTGGTGGCACCGGCGGGAATCTCCGGGGCCTCCCGCCAGGAAACCGAGCAGTAGCCCTGGCCGAGCCAGGCCGGGACGAAGTCGTGACCGTCGACGTTGTGGCCGCGGACCAGCCAGCCGCGCTGCTCATGCTGCACGGCACCCTTGCGCCAGCGGCCGACCCACGGCTCGTCGTAGAAGTCGACGGGCCGGCCTGTCTGGGCCTCGAGCGTTCCGCTGAGCGTCAGCAGGTCCTTGTCGTCGTTGCCGGTCGGGTCCGGGAGCTCGTCCGCGAACGCCGTGAGGATCTCGTGCTTGTGATGGGCACTGGCGATGGGCTGGAAGTCGTCCGGGAAGAGCGTGTAGAGCAGTACGTGGATCTGGGCACGGCCCTTCTTGTGGCCGACGGAATCCTGGATCCCGAAGCAGAGGGCCCGGAACCGCCAAGGGTCTTCGAGCAGTGCCTTCCGCTCCGGGCGCTCCGTCCTGGCCAGCCGCTCCACGAGGAGGACCAGGATCTGGAACTGCGCCCAGCGGTAGTTGAGGAATCCCTGCCCACCGTGGAGGAAGCCCGTCAGGGCGGGCTTCGTGTCCGGGGGCACGTCCAGACGCCGGCCGGCCCAGGACAGCACCTCGCGGAGGATCTCGAGCTTCTTCGGAAGGCCGATCTGCGCGGGGACCAGCGGGGCCATGTTCACGAAGAGCAGTTCGGCGGCGAGGACGATCGTCTCGTCAGGAGCGTCGGAGAGTTGCCGGCGCAGCTTGACGAGAAAGGTGTCCGACGATTCGTCGGGCCGGTCGACGAAGCGGGCGCGCAGATCGGAAGCGGTCGCGTCGGTCCACGCGGCCAGTTCCGGCTGGAACGCCGACCTCCCGCTCAATAACCCGTCGCGGAAGATCCGTTGCACCATCGCCGTGACCTCTGCGCCGTCCGGCCGTCTCGCCATAGCTCGACCCCACCCCTCGTGTGTCCCGAGTGCCCACCCTAAGGGCTGTCCCGTGATCCCTGGCGGGCGCGCGGCGTCAGCTACGGCGCCTCGCCGCGTTGTCGGAACGCCCGAATACATCCGGTACGCAGATGTCCCTCCGCCTTGCGATGCATCGCATCTGACGCCGCGCGCTGATCCACCTGGGATCACGGGACAGCCCTGGGCGCCGACGCCGCAGTGCGGGAACCACGGCGCTCACGCCGACCGTCCACCGAGTCCTCCCGCTGCCAGTGAACTGCAGGAACGTGGGAACGCGGGCTCTTCGGCCGGTGGGGCTCCGCTCGAGGGCTCCGTCAGGAAGGCACTATCTGGTTTCTGTGCTTCCCCTGCGAACGCGGGGTCTTCTCCCCCACCCGGCGCGGCTCGATCGTCCGCGGGTCGACCGCCTCGCCCGGGGCGCCCTCCTTGTAGAGGCCCTCGGGATCGTTGGGCCTGTCGTGGGGCAGCAGGAAGAAGGTGCGGCGCTGGAAGAGACCGCTGTCCGGGTTGGCCTCGGCGTCCTTGTCGAGTTCCGCGTAGCCGACCATGCGTCCGTCCCGTGCGTAGCGGGGCTTCCCACTGCGGCGGGCGCTCTTGTCGAGCGCCTGGCGGACGTAGTCGAGTTCGTGAGGGTCTTCCAGCCACACCACGTTCGCTTCGTGTGTGAGCTGGCTTTCCTGCAGCAGCGAGCTCATGGACGTAGCTCCTTGTCGGTGATGTGGTGGTGCGGGGCGACACAGCAACTCGGTGCGGACCCTGCGGGACGGTGACCGGGGACATGCCCACGGTAGAAGAATGCCCTGATCCTGGGCATCACGCCTTGACGGCTCATGAACGTCTACCTGCCTGTCCGTCGGAGCGGACGAGATCGTCCGGCAGCAACGCCAGGGCGGGGTAGTACTTCTTGCCGCTGGACTTCAGCATCTCGGCAGGAGACGCGAGTCCGATCTCCTGCCTGATGCGGCCGGCGAAGGCCCGGGCGGTGTCGGCCCTGATGCCTTCGGAGCTGCACCATGCGGTGTAGGTCGCGTAGAGGAGCCCCTGTTCGACGCGCAGGTCCCCGGTGTCGGGTCCCTGGCGCATGCAGCACTCGCCCAGGAAGCGCCCGATGTGGTCCTCGGTGGTCTCGTACGCGGCGGTGGCCAGTCGCACGGAGGACGGGCCGGTGAGCGGGTCACGGCTGGTCAGGTAGCGCATCGCGCCCTGGATCAGCCAGTGCAGGATACCGGGGCCCTCCTCCTGGACGAGCTCCCCGGCCAGGTTGTCGATCTTCCGGTCGGCGGCGACGACGCGTTCGAAGGGAATGAGGCGGATACGGCGCCAGAAGGCGTGCCCGCCGGTACCGACCTCGGGCTGGTGGTTGCCGAGCAGCCAGAGCTTGTGGGTCGGGGTGAAACTGAAGTAGTCCTGCCGCATGCGGCGAGCCTTGATCTTGTCCCCCCCGGTGAGGAGCTTGACCCGGGCCTCGTCGAACTTGTCGTTCGGCTTCAGCTCGCTGCAGACGAAGATGCGCCGGCCGTGCAGCTCCGTGAGCTCCGTCGAGTGCTCGGCGAAGTTGCCCTTGTCCATCAGGAAGCCGGGCGGGGCCGCGTCGGCGTAGTCCCCCATCACCTGGATCATGACGTCGAGGAGCACCGACTTCCCGTTGGCGCCCTTGCCCCAGAGGAACGGCAGGACCTGTGCGCCGACGTCTCCGGTGATGGAGTACCCGAGGAGCAGGTGCAGGAAGTCGATCATCTCCTGACCCTTGGCGTCGTCGCCGAAGGTGTCGTCCAGAAAAGCGTGCCAGCGCGGGGTCGGCGTGGCCTGGGGAGCCACGTTGGTGGCACGCGAGTGCAGGTCCCGCAGGGGATCAGGCTTGTGCAGGCGGCCGTTACGCAGGTCCACGACGCCTGCGGGCGTGCACAGGGAGTAGGCGTCCCCGTCGAGGACGTCGGGGTCGAGACTGAGCGCGGGCGCGGCCTTCGCCTGGTGGAGCAGCGCCTTCATCCCGCTCGTCGACATGGTGCGGCGGCGGTGCTGGGCGATCTCCCGGTCGCTGAAGACGCCCCGGGGGTCGGTGGGTGACATCTGCTCCGCCATGTCTCCGGCGGCCCACAGGGCGGCCTTCTCGCCGCCCACCCGCTTCCAGCGGAACTGGTCCCAGCTGTACCAGCCGAGCCCTTCGACGTGACGGAACTGGTCGCTGTACAGCTGGGCGAAGAGCTTGGCGTTACCCCGGTCGGTGAGCATGGGCGGCAGCAGAACCGGGGAGTCCGGCGCGGCAGGGGCCTGTACCTGCTGGGGAGGGACCCACGCGGGGGCAGCAGCCTCGAAGTCGAGCATCTGCTGAGCGGCGGCGGCCGCGTCGAAGCGGCTGCTCTCGGCGCTACTCATGCGAGTCCTTTGGGATGGAACGGGCGGCTGGCGCCTGCGGAAAGGGCTGCGTCGATGATCGTCTCACTACGGCGGGTCTGATGCGGACGAGCATAGTGAGCGGCTTCTGTCAGTTTCTGGCGGGCTTCGGCCTGATCAAGGTGCCCGGCTCCTGCGAGTCCTCCTGCGGTGTACGCCGCGCAGTTGAGCTTCTCCGTGAAGCCGGTGCCTTCGGCGAAGGCCGCACATTCCCGGACGGTCTCGACGAGGGTCCGCAGGAGCGCCTGCGCGGCACCGGTCCGAGGGAGCCCGGCTTGTCGGGCCGGCCGCGGACGGGGAACCGGGGACGCCTCTATGACATGACCCGTGCGCTTCAGCTCGGCAGACAGCCACGCGGGGAGCGGGGCCGGGTCCCGGACAGGCCCGACGGGTGTGTAGATGCCCGCCGACGTACGGGTGGTGGGGGCCACGATGTATCCGCCGTGAGCTCGTACGTCGACCTGCCAGGCGAACGCTGTCCTGGGGCTGGATCCGGTGGACGAGCGGTAGCGGACGGCGGGTTCGGGGTTGACGTACCAGATGTGCAGTCCCCCGGACGGCGTGCGGACACGCAGCGTCGTCTCGTCCTCCGCCGGGTTCGGTTCCCTGCGGTACGCGGCGAGGAGGGCCATCGTGTCGAAGCCGGAGGCGAGCCCGGAGAGGTCGACCTGTTCGGGGATCCGAATGCCCGGCAGGAGCCGGTCACGGTCAGGTACCTGTGCCGCGTGGGCGTCGACGTCCAGGACCACCAGGTTCGCCGGCCCGCACGACACCCCGACGCCCGCGCGGGGTTCGCGGCTCCACCAGTCGGCGATGCGCGCCAGGTCGGTGGTCGCGCTGTGAAAGCCGTGACACCACTTGCCCTGCTCGTGACAAGGGCACTGCGAGGGCTCGTGCCTGCGGGCACGGCACTGCTCACAGTTGGCAGCCGGCGTCTTCCGTCCCGGAGCCAGTGGATGGACCGGCCACCGACGGCCTGCGAGCCAACGGGCCACGTCCGCGGGTCGCGGCTGCTGCGCGACTTCGGACGAGGCGGTGTCGGCGGGGCGCTGCACGTTCGTCGATCCGTCCTCTTGTGCGGTGAGACTTGGTCCCTCCTCCCCCGAGCTCACAGTTTCCCCAGCTCAGAAAAGGTGAAGCGAGGGACTGAGGGACTGAAGGGACTGAACTTTCCATATAGCGGATCGAGCGTAGCGCACGGCACCGTGTCTCCGTGGGAGGCATGAGCACGTATTGCAGAATCAGTCCCTTCGGTCCCTCCGCCTGCGAGGGGGGCCAGTGCCCCGGCAGGTCCGCCCCGACCGTGCCCCCCGGAGGGACCGAAAGCCTGCCAAGGGCGAGGGACTCATCGGTCCCCTTTCAGTCCCGCTCCTATTTCCGCAGGTCAGAGCACATGTGGCCAGGTACCGAGGGACTGAAGGGACTCATTTCTCTAGTTATGAGCGCACCAGAGATATAGGTACTACGTTTTACGTACGCGCGCATACGCACGCGCCCACGCAGCTGGAACAGGGAGTTTCGGTCCCTTCAGTCCCTTCGGTCCCGAGCAGATCGCTCTGACCTGGGCTTTTGCAGAGGGACTGAACGGACCAGGGACTGAAGAGGTTCGGTCCCCCTGCCTCGAGGGCGCCCGACTACAGCACTGCCGCCCCGTCCGCGCGCCCCAGGCTTCTTTGGCGTTTGCCCCCCAGCTCCCTGAGTTACTGGAGGGCCCGCGCCCTCTGCACGGATTCGGAAGCCTCGGCGAGGAGTGACGAAGAGAGCGGGTTGGCTGTCCCGGCTGGTCTCATCGTTACGGGCGCGGCCTGCCGCGCCCCCGCCCTGGGGCTGAGGGCATCACGCTTTCGATACGCCCGGCGGGCGACGCCTGGGGTGTAGTGGCGGCGGAAAGGGCGGCCGCTGGCGTTGTCCCGGCCGCCTTGGACGAGCCGGTGGCTCCCGCGCAGGTTCAGCATCAACTGGTAGGACTCGGGATCGGAGGGCCGGATCAGCTTCGCCGTCCGGCGGGTCTCCGGCGGGGGGTGGGCCGACGGGGGCACCTGCAACGCGCCTCAGGGCCAGCAGTCGCACGCTCGCCCGGAAGTCCGCCTCGTGGTCGCTGCGGAGCGCGTTCGGTATCAACGCGCTGGTCGTCATGTCGCGCCAGGAGCCGAACCACCCGTTCGGCCACGGGCAGATTCTCGGTCGAGAACTCTGACACCAGCACCACGCATCCCCCAAGTACGTTGCCGCATCCACGACAGTCTGTCGGCGATGAGACAGCCCTCAAGACCGCGCCGGTCCGCGGTGAACACAGTTTCGACCTGAGCTGGGCAAGTCTCCCGCCAGTGGCGTTGACAAGGCCAAGACACCTTGGTTGTGCGCGCCTTGCACGGGGGCTCCCGGGGTCCGGCCGGGCGCAGACGGTGCCGGTATGGAGGCCATGCTGCTGGTGTACGTGAGCTGCCCTCGTGCCCGGTCCCGGCGTACGCGGTTCACGGCCTGATCGCTCTTCTCCGGGATGACGTGGCGGATACCGCGCCGCTGCAGGTAGCGGTGGGTCCGGCGATTGCTGTACGCGCTATCGGCGCTCACGCTGTCCGGTGTGGTGCGCGGGCGGCCGGGCCCGAGTCGAGACACCCGAATGCGTTCCTGTGACTGGCTTGAACTGCGTACAGTCCGCCCGCTGGCCTGCCGTCAGTAACAGGGGAAGTGCACGGCAGCGCCCGTCGGCAGTCAGGTGAATGGTGGTGGTGAAGCCTCCTCGGAAGCGACCGAGCGCCTCACCTCCTGCGCGACCTCCGGGTGCCGCCTCGGCGGAGGATCTGCAGCAGTTTCTGCCCCTCCTGGTCGGTCAACCCGCGGACGCGGACGAGCTCGGCCACCGCACCCCCAGTCCTCGGACTGGACATCACCGCACATCCACGCGTCCTGACCACCGAACCGGCGAGCCAATGTGGTCTGAGCACTAGCCGGTCACGGCCACCCGAGGACCGGGCGTCTGTCACGGGGGCAGCCACAGCTGACGGCGGGACGCAACGCCAATGACGGACTGTTTGGCGCCAGCACCCGCTGGTTCATTACGGCGTAATAATCGCCGTCGAGGTCGCAGGCCCGCCATCCTTCCCTGGGACATGCAACGGCCCCGCTGCTTTCCAGTGAGAAGGCGGCGGGGCCGTTGCATGGTTCGTCAGTGGTGTCAGGGAGTTGGTTCTCCTTCGCCCTTCATCCGCAGCGACTCTTTGATCTTGTAGTCCACCAGCAGTTCGGTGAGCCGTCGTCTCGTCGGAACGTCGAGCTCGGCAATGATCACTTCGTACAGGGTCTCGGGGTCGTGCGACGGAAGCTGCGATCGGCCAGCGCCGGGACTGTTTGTGTGCGGCTGGCCTAGTGCCTGGGTCGAGGTGTGCGACGGCTGCTCAATCGTCCGCCGGGTGGTTGCCGCGCCGGCGCGAGGCTGGGCTACGGGCGCCTTGTGCTCGACGTCACTGCTGGAGCGCTGCTCAGCCAGTTGGCCTGCGTCTGCTGTCTGTCGGGTGGCCTTCTCCTTCAGCCGCTTGAGGTGCTCCTCTTGTTCCTCTGCCTTCTTCTTCCCCACCCGGCGCAGGAGGGCGGCTGATTCTTCACCTGCTTGCAGCTTCTGCTTCAGTTCGGGGGTGAGAGTGAGGAGGGCGAGTCGCTGGGAGACCCATCCCTGTGAGCGGTGTAGCCGTTGCGCGAGAGCTTCCTGCGTGCCGTGTGCCTTGAGGAGTTGCTCAAGGGCTTTCGCCTCGTCGAGTGGGTCGAGGTCTTGACGGTGGATGTTGGCGACGAGGGCCGACTCCAGTATCCCGTCGGGGTCACTGCCGAGTTCGTCGTCGAGCATGACCTTGATCTCGGTGAGCCCGACCTCTCGAGCGGCGGCAAGACGAGAGTTCCCGTCAACGACGACGTACTTGGTACCTGGCTCCAGGTCCGCTTCCCGCCCAGGGTTGCCTTCGATGTAGGCGAAGCGGCCCATGATGCTGATCGCGGTCTTCTGGCCGTGGTCCCGGAGGCTGGCTCCGAGGTCCGTCAGATCACCCAGCACAGTACGCGGGTTGTCAGGGTTCAGGCTGACGAGATCGACCGACAACTTGACGGGCGGGGGAGCCCCTTCCGTAGGCGCTGCAGCGACTGCGTTGATTGCCGCGCGGCGTGCGCTGATGGTCTGTGTCTGGCCGAACGATGTGCCAGCTCCCAGCTTGGCTGCCTTGCTCATGAGATCTCCCGGGCGAGTGCCCGCATTCCGACGGCCTGGTCACAGCGGGGGGAGTAGGCCAACAAGGGCTTCTTCACCCGGACCGCTTCCTTCTGTTCCTTGAGGTCGCCGATCACGCCGACCACTCGCGGGTCCTTTATGTCCATCCACGAATCGAGGGAAGAGGTGGCGATGTAGCCGCGCCGTGCGTCGTAGTGGTTCACCACGATTCCCAGGTAGTCGAGCTCGAGGTGCATGTCGTTTCGCAGGTCCTCGATCTGGGACGTAAGCAGCCCGTAGGCATCAGCGGAGCTGTCTTCGGCCTGAACGACCACCAGGATGCCTGAGTTGCCCGGGGCTTCTGCTGAGCGACGGCGACCGTAGTAGGCCGCGGCGTCCATGCTCAGGCCGAGGCTGGGAGGACAGTCGATCAGGATGGCGTCATAGTCGTCTTCGATCGGGGCCAGGGCTCTTTCCAGGGCGGCCTCGCGTGCGCGTACGCCCGAGAGCTTGACGTCCAGGAGGAAGGCGTCGGTGCAGGCAGGCAGCAGGTGTAGACGGTCTCCGAAGCGCGGATCTGCTACCGGCACGATCAAGTCACGGAGGTCACCCTTGGCTTCGCCGGCCATGTGTTTGGTGAGGCTGTCACCGTCCAGCGGCAGGGGTTCTTGACCGAGTTGCTTGGTGAGGTGGTTTTGCGGGTCGAAGTCCACCAGCAGGACGCGCAGGCCGATGCCGGGGAGGTCTTCGTACTGGAGTGGGGAATCGTCCGGTTCGGAGAGCGCGGCCGCGAAGTGCTTGGAGATCCGCACGGGGTGGAGCTGGTTGGCGTCCTCAGCGAACGCTTCGCCGGTACCGGCTGTGATTGCGGTTTTTCCGACACCGCCCTTCTGGTTGCAGACGACGATCCGTCGCGGGTGCTCAGGACGCACGACGGTGGGTGCGGGGTTGGTCTCGAGCCACATCTGGATGGACTGCGCCAGTCCTTGGATGAGGGATACACCGCGGGAGGAGCAGTCGGCGCGGAAGCCGTCCCACTGGCCTTCCGGGAGGAAGGTGGCAAAGGACTTGGCGCCTGAGGTATCGATGGGGGAGAGGTTGGCACCGAGGCCACGCCATGCCTCGATGCCGGCCTCGACTGCGTGCTGGATGTCGATCCCGTGCTGGGCGGCCCTGATCTTGAGGTCAAGCTGCAGCGACGCAGGGATCTTGGAGACGACCTTCTCGCGGTCGCCGCTGGGGGAGGGCGAAGTCATGGTGGATACCTTACTAACACGCAAGGTCAGAGTGAGGATAGGCGCGCTAGTAAAGAAGAGTATTACGCCGTAATATTGCCCTTCCTCGTTGAAGCTGAACCAGTTGCTGTCCGCATGACTCATTGGTCTTGCGTCCCGGTCGTCTCGGCCCATCTACCGGCCCGCATCGCCCCTGTGAGCCGCCGAACATGCCCGGCCCCCTGAGTCGTTGCGCTTGGTCAGCGCACTGTAGGGGGCCATGAGCTTCGCCACGTGGTTCCGCCGCGTCATCGGCGTCAGCGCGCATGCCCACAGCATCACCCGACACCGCGACCCGGGATGGCGTAGTCGCGGGACAGAAGGCGTCGCCCCCCGGGATCCTGACGGCTGACCAGCGACTGCTGCGTGTTCTGCTCGATGACCACCAGGCCGCGTTTGAGCGGCATTGAACGAACGTCTCACCGGCGCACCGCGAAAGCGCTCGCACCGACCCCGCAGTCCGGACCCTGTTGCCGGTGGGAGCCGCCACGTTGGCCGTCCTTGCAGTCTCGCGCACGGGTGACAGCTGGGGGCGTCCGGTTCGGTTCTCTGCGTCAGCAGTCACTCAAGAGCCGATGGGTCAGCTTGGTCGCTCGACCACCGGAGCCGATTCCAGCCTCTCGGGCGCCTTCCCTCCGCCCAGGGGAGGCAGGAAACGACCGTATGCCCACCTGCGAGCCTTTCGGGTACGCACAGGTCTCGCCATACCGAGAAGGTCGAGTTCGGCCCTCCAGGGCATCATTCTGTGCGTCGCTTTTGCGGCGGACAGGAAGTTTTTCCCCTTTGGGTTGCTGCACGTCAAGCTTTGGGCCACGCATCCGAGCTGCCTTCCTGCGTAGGCCGTGGGCCGCACCGGATGGGCGGCTCTCCGCGCTCCCTCTGAATCCCCGGTGGAGGAGGTGCTGCGGTTGGTCCGCGGGTTCGGTCTGCCCGACGGGATGCCGGCGGCCCGGGTGCCGAGCAGCCGGTCGCGCCAGAGCACCCCGGGCAGCTCACGGCGACGCTGTTCGTCCTCCAGGAGCGCGGCGACGCGTAGCTCTCCCTCCCCGAGAACGAGGGCCCGAAGATGGGCCATACGCGGGTCGGCCAGAATCCGGTCGGGCATCGCCTTGGCGTGGTGACCGCCGACCATCAGTGCGATGCCGGGGTCGAGGCGGGCCGCGATGCGTGCGGACATCTCATAGGTGGGGGGAGGAGGTTCATGGCCGCCCACCGGGGCCTGGGAGTGTTGACGAGTTCGGCGGTCTCGGCAAGGCCGAGTCCGTGTGCCTCCGCGTCGAGTACCCCGACGTTGAAGCCGGCCCGCTGGGCGTACGTGGCGATGTACGCCATGCCCAGTACCGGCAGGGTGTAGTCGTTGGTGCGAGGCCGCCGGCCGTAGTCGCGCAGCGGCGCGTTCACGAACAGCGCGTCGAGGGCGCGTGTGGGGTCGGCACTCGATATGAGCGGTAACTCCTGCATCGATCCTTCAGTTCAGCGGGCATGGGAGCCCCAGGGGAGCGTGGGAAGGGTCAGGGTGTGCAGCGCCGTACGGTCCGCTCCGGCCCAGCCGGTCCACAGGGGGCCGAACGACTTGTCCTTCTTGTCCGGCCAGGGGTGGTGCGGCGCGATCTGCGCGGCCCAGGTGAAGAGTGTCTTCACGCCTCCCCGGGTCGATGCACTCGGTAGCGGAGATGCGTCACGTCTCGGTCCTCGAGCCTTCGCACGAGGTCGAGTTCGATGTGCTCGCTCCCCACGTGATCGAACAGCTGTCGACCGTCCCCGAGGAGGACCGGAATCAGGTGGATCTCCATCTCGTCCATCTGCCCGGCGCGGAGCAGTGCTTGGGCTGCCGCCGCCCCATGGACCATGACCGGCCGGTCACCAGCAGCTGCGCGAGCCAGACGCGCGCACTCCTCTACATCGGTGACGAAACGCGCGTGGCCGGGTGGCACGTCCCCGTCATCCACCTGGTGGGTGAGGACGAAGATCGGCACGCCGTCGTGGTGATCGCCCTGCCAGCGCCCGGCGAGTTCGAAGGTCCGACGGCCGGAGATCAGCGCGCCGGTCGCCAGCGCTTCGCGGTAGACCTGGCCGCTCGGACTGTCGGACTCCCGGTCGTCCAGCCAGTTGAAGAGCCGTCCACCGTCGCGTCCGAGCTCCTGCCCTGGTTGATCGTCCGGGCCGGCGATATAGCCGTCGAGCGACATCGACATATACAGGCGGATGGGGTTGTTCATCCTGGCCTCCCGTCTTTCCTCCGTCACACCGGCTTCCGGCGCTTTCCTGATCCGCCGACGGGGCGGGTGGTCAGGGAGAAGACTTCAGGCGCTTGGCCGACTTGCCGACTCGACGCGCCGGTCTGCTGCGGGGTTGTGAGGACAGGAGCCATGACCGTGGAGCCCCCGACTCAGGCGCGTGGGCGTAGTCCGTCGATCGTGATGCCCAGCAGCCGGTCCGCCTGCGTGCCGTCGTCGTCCACCGCGGCGAGCGAGACGGCGCTGACGAGCGCGAGCAGGTCCGGGGTGCCCAAGTCCGCACGCACCGCGGGTGACCAGGCCCGGTGTCCTTCTTCGCCGAGACAGTGACCTTCCCGATGGTCCAGGGCCTGACGACGTCGCCGTAGCCTCAGGGGCGCCTCGGTCTCGCGTGTTGTCCGCGGACCACATGCGGCCCGGTGCTCGTCAAGTCCGCAGATGTGTCGGCTGCGGCGAGAATGTCAGACGCTGTGCCGTGGGAGCTGTCATCCGGGACCCGGTAGCCATGCAGAACGGCTGCCGGACCGACGGGCCCGACCACGGCGTCCTGCCCGGAGGCGGCGGGCACCGTGTGAGGCTTCCCTGCTGTCTTGGCGCTGTCTTGACACCCCTCTCACCTGCGGTTTCGTACCGGGTGGGGCGTCTACTCACCCGTCGTCCCCTCCCGGGGGAAATCTTCCCTGTACAGGACGAGGTGCTCGTGGAAGAGCACGCCGTCGCGGATGTCGCCGGTGGCGGTGAAGCCGGTGTCGTCGACGTAGTCGAGGTGGTTGCCGGTGACCGTGTAGCGGCCGGTGTACGCGCTGGGGCGGGTGCCGCGCGCTTCATCGTAGCGGCCGTCAGCACGCAGTTCCTGGCGGATGTGCCCGTCTGCGGTCACCCACATCCCGACCACGTCCACGTCACCGGCCCGTCGCCCGACAGCGTGCTGCGGCGGGCCTGACTGGTTCCTCACGATGCGCTCCTTCTCGCTCGGGGGGTGTGGCCACCAGCCTGTTCGGTACGGGGGAAGGGAGCCAGGGCGAGTCGTGCCTGGGTACGGCGCACCCAGGACATGGGCCAGGGCGCGGCTTAGCCTGCAGGGGTGACCAGCAACGATCTTGGAGAATTCCTGCGCGCCCACCGCGCCCGCCTGCGCCCTGACGACGTCGGGCTCGCCTCTTACGGCGCCCGGCGGGTGGCGGGGCTGCGACGGGAGGAGGTCGCCGTCCTGGCGGGCATGAACAGCGACTACTACGCGCGTCTCGAACAGGGCCGTGAGCGCAGCCCGTCTCCGCAGATCCTCGAAGCGATCAGCAGCGCGCTGCTGATGGACGATGCAGCGCGCCAGCACATGTTCCGCCTGGCAGGCACCGCACCGGAAGGCGAGCGTCCCCGGCCGAGAGAAGTGGTGAGTACCCCGTTGCGGCAGCTGCTGGACGGATACCCGCACGCCGCGGCGTTCGTCCTGAACCCGGCCGACGACTTCCTGGCCTCGAACGCGCTGGCCGACGCGCTGTTCTCCCCGTTCGAGACCATGGACAACCTGGCCCGCATGACCTTCCTCGACCCCGCCGCCCGGAGCTTCTTCACCCAGTGGGAGCGGGCGGCGAAGGCGGTCGTCGCCGGACTGCGCCACGCCACGGGTCTCGACCCGCACTATGCGCGCCTGCACGACCTCGTCGAATCTCTGACCGAAGAGAGCGAGGAGTTCGCCGCCCTATGGGCCTCGCACACCGTCCACGGGAAGTCAGGTGATGGCAAGGTCCTTCTCCACCCCGACGTCGGACGCCTCGATCTCACTTATCAGACCTTCGACGTCCGCGGTGCGCCGGGCCAGCAGCTGGTGATCTACCACGCCGGACCGGGAAGCTCCAGCGCCCAGGCGCTCTCGCTGCTCGGTAGTCTCCACGCCACTCACCAGCGGGGGAGCGCCCCGGAGCAGTAACCCCGGTGCAGAGCCCCGCACCCGGTTACTCGTGGTGCACCCGTAGAGGGTGACGGCCGCACCGCGTGCCGGGTGGTGGCGTCGACGGTCTCGACGACGGCGGGTGCCGCGGTCGCTACGGCGCCGCGAACTTCAGCCGCGCCACCACCAGCACGACCGGGGCCGCGGAGCAGGAACGCTGCCGGCACGGTGACCGCGGCCAGGCCCAGCCGCGAGGACAAGCCGCTCGCTGTGGCGAGGCGGTGTGCGCGGGTCACGCAGCGCGCTGCCGTCACGGTGAGGGCTCAACCAAGGGCGAAGGACATGCCAGTACCTGCTTCGGTCGCAAGGAGAGGAGAGCGGCTGCCCCTACTGCCGCCCTGCGGGAAGCAGGAGGGGCAGCAGGGGGAGGGGGCCGTCGCGGCCGGAAGGAGCGGCGGGATCAGGCCGCCGGGGTGTTCAGTACGTACTCGCGGGAAGCGTGGACCTCGTCGCGCAGGGCGGGCAGGTCGACGTCGAGGACCTGGCCGTTCCACTTGCGGGGCTGCCCGTTGACGAGGACGGCGCTGATGTTGCGGGCGTCGGAGCCGAGCACGACGGTGCCGACGGCGTCGTTGAGCGGCATGTTGTTGAGGTCCTCGGCCCGGATGACCAGCAGGTCGGCCTTCTTGCCCGGGGTGAGCGAGCCGGTGACGCCTTCCAGGCCGTTGGTGCGGGCGCCTTGGAGGGTGGCGAAGTCCAGGACGTCGTGGGTGGTGATCCGGGCAGGCTGCTGCTCGGTGCCGTGGACGGCGTTGACCGCGCGCATCCGCTGGATGGCGTGCAGGGTCCGCATCTGCGTGAACATGTCGCTGACCAGTGCCACCTCCACGTCGATACTCAACCCGGGTCGCACCCCGACGGCCAGGGCCTCGTCGATCGCGGGGATCGCGGTCTCCAGACCGATCTGGGCGTCCGAGGTCGGGGCCAGGGCGATCGTCGTACCGCTTTCCCCGACCGCCTTCCACGCCGCCTGGGTCAGCCCGGTGGCGTGGACGAGGGTGAGGTCCGGACCCAGAAGGCCGTCCTTCGCCCACTTCACGACGGCCGCCGAGGAGGAGGCACCGAAGACGGCGTCGACGCTCACCCCGATGCCCAGATCCATGGCCGTGCGGGCGAGTTCGGGACCGTAGGCGAGAGCGGGCCCGGCGATCTCGTCGGTGGCCAGAGCGGCCAGGCGCAGGGTCAGCATCTGGTCCCCGGCGGCGAAGTACGAGTCCTTGAGCCGGGCCAGGTTACCGGGCCACTGCTTGTCCCAGTCCCCGAAGTGCGGCCCCATCGAGGCGTGCACCCCGCGGATGCCCGTGTCGATCAGCGCCTGGACGGCGGCGTCGGAGTGCTCGGGAGTGCGGGAGTTGTGGGAGAAGTCGAGCATGGTCGTGATGCCGCTGTCGATCGCCGTCAGCGCGGCCAGTTTCGTGCCGACGTACATGTCGTGGGGCCGGTAGACGGTGGCATATCCGGCGAGGGTGGACATCACGTAGGCGCCGAGGTCGTCGACGTCCGGCATGATCCGGCGCAGCTGCGTCTGCCAGGCGTGTCGGTGGGTGTCGACGAAGCCCGGAGTGAGGATCGTGCCCGCCGCGTCGACGACCACCGCACCGTCCCGACTCAGGCCGGTACCGATCGCGGTGATCGTGTCGCCCTCGACGAGCAGGTCGGCGCCGTGCAGGACACCGAGGTCCGCGTCCATGGTGACGAGGGTCGCCCCGGCGAACAGGACGCGCCGCCTCGGGTCGGCGGACCGCTGCTGAAGCTGTTCGAGCACAGCCGGGCTGGTGGTGTCGGAGGAACTCAAGAGGGGATCCTGTTCATCGGGCCAGGGCGCGGAGCCCGGGCCGGGGGGACGGTGACCCCAGCCTCGGCCCACCTGGCAGGAGCAACCAGGCCGCCCTCTGCCCAGGTACAGCACACCCGGGCTCACCGCGCGCTCCCTCAGCGGCCGGCTCCCCGGCGGGGCGCGACGGATCCCGTGTCGCCCTGCGGTACGTCCCGCCCGAGGGGGACACCGCCGGCCCGCGCCTCGACGTCCTGGCCCGTCACCAAGGTGTGAGTGACTCTTGCGGCCCACGTGAGTACGCGTACTCACGCTCGGGGGGCGGCTTGAGTAGAGGCTGTGCCCATGAGACGAATCCCCGCCTCGACCAGAACATTCACCCGCTCCTCGGGTCGGCCGCGGCTCACCCTGGCCCTTACCGCCCTCGCCGTGCTGGCACTGGGCGGGTGCGGCACCATGAAGACGACCGCCGGCGAAGAGCAGGTCGTGCGCGCACAGGCCGTGGAAAGCCAGCAGCCTGATCCGCCCCTTGCGGAGATACAGGAGTACATCGAGCGGTCGTGCCCCCCTCCGGGCGCCCCGCCCGTGGCCCAGCCGAGCACTCCGCCGGCGGCACCGCCCGGCGTGGAGCCGCCGCTCGACACGGTCGTGCCGATCTCGCCCACGGCGGGACCGGAAGTGGAGCTGGACGGGCGCGACTGGTGCGCGAGCCACCTCCACGAGGAGCGCATCGCCCAGGCCCTCTGGGATCTGGCGGACCCCACCCCCACGAAGGTCAAGACGATCCTGAATAACCTGGGCTACGTCGACGAGCGCATCTATGACCTGGAGCAGTCCGGTGCGACCACGCGGTTCTTCCTCGACCTGCGGGAGAAGGGCGGCCGGCTCTGCCTGGAGGGATCGGCGGCCGGCGAGGCGACCGTCGTCGAGACATGCGTGGCCCCCGCGAGCGGTCCGTTCACGCCTGGGGGTCAGGAACAGTAATGCCCAGCTTGGCGTGATCGGCGGCGGCGATCACACCATGTTCTTCGTCAGTGACCACGAGAGCGACATCGCCTACTTGCCCATCGGCGGCGGGACGTTCTGTTACCTGGCGACCGTCATCGACCTCGCCTCGCGCTGTCTGGCCGGCTGGGCGATCGCCGACCACATGCGCGCGGACCTCCTCACCGGCGGCCTCGCCGCGGCAGTCCGCACCGGCGGCAGCTTCGCCGGATCGATCATGCACACCCACCACGGAGCCCAGTACGCCAGCAGGGCATTCGCCGAAGCCTGCAGATCAGCAGGGGTCCGGCGCGGCATGAGCGCGGTCGGGTCCAGCGCGGACAACGCACTCGCCGAGTCCTTCAACGCGACCTTCAAACGCGAGACCCTGCAAGGACGAAAGAGCTGGTCTCCGTTACGCACCGGTCGCCGCGGTGATGGGCAACTCCTCTCGCGCATTCCAGCAGGAGAGCCGAGCAGTTCCTCACCCGCTGGCAACGATCTGTCCTGCAGGGCGTGATCAGCAGCAGCCATTCGCAGCTTGTACTCCGAGGTGAAGGTACGGCGCTTCGGCCTCGGCGCCGGATCGGACCCGACGGGCTCAGCGCGTGGCATAAGGGGTGATTCTCCTGTCGTGCCCTCTCAGGCTAACCCACCGCGGCGAGGTGTCTCACCCAAGGCTGACAGAGAGGGTGACGGCAGGCGGGGTTGGATAGGACTCGGGTGGATCGCGCACCGTCCGCCGGTGCTCGCTGTGCGGGGAGTCCGTCCACTCACTGGGATGTTGCCACCAGGCCCGCCTCGTAGGCCAGGATCACCAGCTGCACCCGGTCACGGGCATTGAGCTTGGCGAGCAGGCGGGTCAGGTAGGTCTTGGCGGTGGCGATGCTGATGGAGAGCTCGCCTGCGATCTCCGTGTTGGACAGGCCCCGGCCGACGAGGGTCAGCACCTCGCGTTCCCGGGCGGTGATGCCGTCGAGCTCCGACCGCCGCGGCGGTGACGCTGGGGGTCGGGTGGTGAACCTTTTGATCAGCCTGCGTGTGACGGCTGGTGCGATCAGAGCGTCCCCGGCGGCAATGATCCGGATTGCGGCGAGGATGTCGTCCAGGGCCATGTCCTTGACGAGGAATCCGGAGGCGCCGGCGTACAGCGCCCCGTAGACGTAGTCGTCGTCGTCGAAAGTCGTGAGGACGACGACGCGTGTGGAGCCGGTGCCCGTCGTGATCAGCCGGGTGGCCTCGATGCCGTCCATGCCGGGCATCCGGAGGTCCATCACGACGACGTCGGGGGCGAGTTCCTCCGTCAGTCGTACCGCTTCCGCGCCGTCTTCTGCCTCGCCCACCACCTCGATGTCAGCGGTGTCGGTGATGACCATCTGCAGGGCGGCCCGGACCAGGGGCTGGTCGTCGGTGAGCACGACACGGATGGTCATCTGGCTCCTGCCTTCGCTTCTGCCTCGGTCCCGGCCGGTACCGGGAGTCTGGCCGCTACCAGGAAGCCGCCCCCGGGACGGGGCCCGGCCGTGAAATCGCCATGCAGCAGGGCGGCCCGCTCGCGCATGCCGATCAGGCCGTATCCGGTGTCCGTGCTGGTGCCGCCGCCTTTCCCTCGGTCCGAGACCTCGACGGCGAGTTCGTCCGCGCGGTAGTCGAGGCGCACCTGGCAGGAATCGGCACCCGAGTGCCGTACGGCGTTGGTCACCGACTCCTGGACGATCCGGAACGCCGCGAGGTCGATGTCGGCTGGCAGCGGGCGACGCCTGCCCTGCCACCGCACCTCCACGCGGACTCCGGCGGCCGTGGTCGTCGCGGCGAGCTGTTCCACGTTCGCCAGGCCGGCGGCCTGGCGCAGGGGCGCCGGCCCGTGCGCACGGCCTTGGCGTTCCTCACCGTGGTCGGCCTGGCGCAGCGCGCCGAGCATCCTTCGCAGCCCGGACAGCGTCTCGCGGCCCGCCATCTCCACGGTGAGCATCGCCTCGCGGGCTTTGGCTGGCTGGGTTTCGATGACCCGGGCTGCGGCGCCGGCCTGCAGGGCGATGATGCCGATGCTGTGGGCGACGGTGTCGTGCATCTCGCGGGCGATGCGCAGCCGTTCGGCGGTGACGGCCTCGGCGGCGGCCCGGGCGTGCAACTCTGCGGTGTGGGCCCGGGCCTGATGCGACGAATTACCGATGAGCCAGGCGATGACCACGGTCAGCGCCACGAACGGCTCCTGTGCGATGCTGGAATCGTCGCCCGTGATCAACCGCAGGACGAGGTAGCCGGCGAGTGTGCCGAGCGCTGCGGCGGCCGCGGTGAGCGAGCTCCGCCGAGGCCGGGTGGCTGCGATGTAGCAGAGGGCGATATCCACGGCCAGGAACTGCGTGGGCGGAATCTCATCCTGACGCCAGGCCGCCGTCGAGATGACCGTACCGACGATCACCAGACCGTACGCCGCGGAGGTCCTGCGACGCAGCACCGCGCTGCCGGCCAGGATCAGCACGAAGGCGACGGCGAGCAGCGCCTGGGCTCCGAGCGAGTCGAGCCCGTCCTGGGGGTAGTTGAGCGAGTATGTCGGCACTTGCGGCATCACTACGTACTCGACGATGGGTTCCACTGCTGCCGCGTACCACGCCAGTGCCGTCCACAGGCCCGGCGGTATGCGTTTGACCAATGGCAACGGCAGCGGCGGTGAGGCGGACATGCATTGATCGTAGGCACCTGCATCTGACGGCACATCCGACCGTGGCCGTACAACCAGGGTTGACACCCGTCCTCTCCGATTGTCATCGGTGGTCCGATTACGGGCGGGGTCGCCCACCGGCACCGTTGTCCCCGTGATCCAAGTCAACGAGCTCACGAAGCGATACGGCGGCACGACGGCCGTCAAAGATCTGACCTTCACTGTGCGGCCCGGCCAGGTGACCGGGTTTCTCGGTCCGAACGGCGCCGGCAAGAGCACCACGCTGCGGATGATCCTCGGCTTGCATGAGCCCACCAGTGGCACCGTCACCGTCGACGGCCGCCCTTTCCGCGACCGGCCCCGCGGCCTGCGTCATGTCGGCTCCCTTCTCGACGCGCACGATGTGCACGGCGGGCGCAGCGCGGTGGCGCAGCTGTCCGCCCTGGCCCGCAGCAACCGCATCCCGCAGCGCCGGGTGGAGGAGGTTCTGCGGGAGGTCGGCCTCGCCGAGGTCGCCCGGCGCCGCATCGGCGGATTCTCGCTCGGCATGAAGCAGCGGCTCGGCATCGCTTCCGCCCTGCTTGGCGAACCACCGGTATTGCTCTTCGACGAGCCGCTCAACGGCCTTGACCCGGAAGGCGTGAAGTGGGTGCGTGACCTGTTCAGGCGTCTGGCCGCCGAGGGCCGCACGGTGTTTGTCTCCAGCCATCTCATGTCCGAGATGGAGCACACCGCCGACGAGCTGATCGTCATCGGCCGCGGTGAGCTGATTGCGGCCGAGAGCCTCACGGAGTTCTCCGCTAGCGGCACTGGGCTGAGCGTCACGGTGGGTACGCCCGCCGCTGACGTCCTGAGAGATCTGCTGACGGCCGAGGGCGCGGTAGTGGACACGGCGGGCGAACTGCTTGCTGTGACTGGTGTGACCGCGGTCCGGATCGGTGAGATCGCCATGGAGCAGCGTATTCCGCTGCATCACCTCAGCACCCGGTCCGCCTCCTTGGAAGAGGCGTTCATGGAGCTCACCGCCGACAGCGTGCAATACCTCGCAGGAGACCCCCAGTGACCACGACGTACGCTCCCGTTGGCGGACTTGGCCCCGACGAACCCCGCGCCCGCTATTACGACCTGGTGGTCGCCGAGTGGATCAAGCTCCGGTCGCTGCGCTCGACCTGGATCGCGTACGGGGCCAGCGCCCTGGCCGTCATCGCGTTCAACGCGGGGACCGCCTACGACACCTACAACTACTGGCCGGAGCGGAGCGCGGCAGACCGGGCCGACTACGTCCGGGCCGGAATTCCGCTGCAGGAGGCGTTCACGGCGAACGCCGCCGTGGTCATGATGCTCGCCCTCGGTGCCATCGGCGCAGTCGCGATCATCGGCGAGTACAGCACGGGCACCATTCGTACGACGTTCGCGGCCGTTCCGGCCCGCCGTTCGGTGATGGCCGCCAAAACGGTGGTCGTCACCGCGGTCGCCACCGTCTTCGGCTTGATCGTCGCGGGGGCCTCGTTCGGCCTGACGCAGGCGATCCTCGACGGCCGGGACGCAGGCATCTCGATCAGCTACCCGGGCGCCCTGCGTGCCGTAGTGGCGTCCGCCCTCCTTGCGCCCGTGTGCGCGGTCGTCGGCATGGCCATCGGCTCCGTCATCAGGCACACCTCGGCCACCATGATCGCCGCGGTGGCGGTCATCCTCGTGCTGCCCATCGTCTTCACCGAAGGCCGCCACTGGTCGGCGGTCGCCGGGCACGCCACGCTCTATCAGGCGTGGTTGCGGCTCGTGGAGGTAGGCCCCCGCCAGACCGACTTCCCGTGGACGACCGGCGGAGCCTGGACCGTCTATGCGGTGTGGGCGCTCACCGCAGCCGTGCTCGCCGTCACCAGCGCACAACGGCGCGACCAGTGAGACGGCCGGCCAACTGTCGGGGATGTCCTCCCAGTGCCGCGCAGCCATCCCGCAGCTGCGTCGAAGAACGGCTTACGGCCGTCCCCGGTCGTCCAGGCCCTGTTCTCGAGTGGCTACGGCGAACGGACATGTAGCGCTGGGTAACGCTCGGGGGTGCGTTCGCCGTGAAGGTTTGCGGTGCAGCGGTTGGCAGCGACGATGCGGTTGCAAGGTCGGCTTCTCGGACTTTCGTGGCCCGATGGCTCATCAGGGTGCGGCCGCAGTAAGTGTCGGATCTACCGCGCCAGAGCCCCTACTGTGATCATCGCGACCGGGGGCGCGCTCAGGTTGCCGCGCGCCCGGGTGAAGCCCCTGTCCGCGCCTCCGGCCACGTTCACCGCAGCGGTCGAGCGATACCTCACCGGCGCGGGCATCGCGAAGTCCTCCGCCAGGGTCTACCGGATCTCGCTGCCGACATGGGGTGGATGTTCGCCGGCGAATCGCCGCAGACCGGGCCGGCCCGCCAGGGTGCGAAGCCGCCCGTTTCCCCGGTGGCCGCAATCGACACTCCCGCGCTGCCAGAGGTCCTGGCGGAGCCGGTTGCCGCGCGGGCTGACGAGATGGACGCCGATACCGTCAACCGAGAGCAGTCCATTGTACGCAAGGCGATCGGCTGGTGGCAGCGCCAGGGCTGGATCCTCGGCGATTCGACGATCGGCATCGAGCGGCGGAGGGCACCGTCGGACCGCACCGAAGCCCTCGCGGAGAACCAGATCGCCGCTCTGTGGCGTCTCGACGTCGCCCTGCGGGAGAAGTCGTTCTGGAGGATGCTCTACGAATCCGCCGCCCGCGCCGATGACGTGCTCTGCCTGAGCGCGGAGGATCTATACCCGCAGGACAAGCGCGGGAAGATCACTGCGAAGGGCGGGGCGACGGAGTGGATCCACTGGCAGTCAGTCCGGCACCGCCCCGCCCCTGCCCCGCCTCATCGCCCGCCGCCCGCGCGGCCCGCTGTTCGCACCGGCCGAAGGGCGCCGGCCGGGACGGCGACGCTGGACGTGTGCGAGGAGACCCGCCGGGCCCGGCTCTCCTACCGCCGGGCCGAGGAGATCTTCGAGGAGAACACACGGCTGCTGGCCAATCCGCTGGCCTCACCTAACGACATCGAGGACCTGGTGGCTGGACGCTCCACCGGCTCCGCCACAGTGCCCTCACATACACGCCGAGGACAGGCACGTCCACCCCGGTCGACGGTGGTCTGCGCCCGCTGTACGACCCGGGTGCGCCGGAGCTGGACGAGGACGACGACGGGCAGGCGTGAGTATCAGGAGCCGGCCAAGGCCAACCCGTGATCGGTGTTCAGGTATGGCTCCGGCGGCAGAACTTCGCCTGAAGTAGATCGGTGAAGATGCCGATGGGGTCGTCCCAACCGCCATTGCTCCAGTCACCGTTGACGTTGATGGTGATCATCTGTTCGCCATCGCGGCTGCCGTAGGCATAGGACCACGATCCGAAGAGCGCACCCCCCATGCCCCAGACCGTTTCCCGGCAGGGCAGTCTCACTGAGGATACGCCGAGGCCGTAGGCGGCGTTGGGAATCCAGTCGTGGGTGGGCACGGTGGTGAACATGTCGCGTTGTTGGTCCGGTGGCAGTATCCGGCCCCCCAGCAGGGCGCGGAAGAACCGGTTGAGGTCCCCGGCGGTGGAGATCATGCCGCCGGCTGCCCAGAACATGGATGAATCAAGTTCGGTCGCGTCGTGGACCGGCGCGCCGGGGTCGATCTGGAACAGCTTCGTGTAGTGCCGGGAGTGTGGCCCGTGGATCGTCGGGTCGCTGTTGTGCGGCAGGTACGTACCAGTCAGGCCGAATGGGTGGGATATCCGCTCTGTGATCTCCTCGGCAAGCGCGCGGCCGGTGGCCCGTTCGATGATCATGCCCGCGAGGACGTAGTTGGTGTTGGAATACGCCCAGCCCGAACCCGGGGTGAAGGTGGGCGGATGGGACATGGCGATCTGCACCAGCGACTCAGGCGGGTGTGTCTCGTAACGGTTCAGCGCTTCCTGGTCATCGGTGTAGTTGAAGATCCCGCTGGTGTGGTTGAGCAGCGTCCTGATGTTCACCCTGGCACCGTCGTGGTGGTGGCCGTGGATCACGCCGGGCAGCCACTGTTCCGTGGTGTCATCCAGGCTCAGCCTGCCTTCCGCCGCCAGCTGCAGCACGACGGTGGCCACGAACGTCTTACTGATGCTACCGATGCGGAACCGGTCCTGCTGTGAACGCTTGCGGCCGGTTCGGGTGTCGGCCACACCTGCGATCCCGAACCACTGCCGGTCGCCGTCGCAAATCTCAGCGAGAATGCCCGGAAGGCCACCTTGAGTCACAGCTTGCTGAAGTAAGCGCTGGACCGCCTCGTGGCCCTCGGCCCCTGAGGCCGGCGCGGACTCGGATACCGCGTCCCCGGCTTTGGCCGGTTCGGCACCCGGTCGGCCGTTGTCTGTATGAGCGGTGTGTTGGTGCATGTGGTCCTCCTTGTCGTATGTGACCCGTGGATGACCGCCCGGCCCCTCTCCACAGCGTGAATCACTGGCCAACCCGCTCTCACCTGGGGCTTAGTGCCCAGCTCAGCGTGCGATACATCACGCACGCCTCAGGACTCACTGCACACCACGGCAAGGGCACGGCCGCCGGGTGAACTGGCTGGGTCAGCTGTTTCCGGTGGTCACTGATCCTGGCTGGTGAGCGTCTGCCGTGCGCGGTCCGCCAGCTTGGCCGGATCGACACCGGCCAAGGCGAGAGCACGTGGCACGGTGCCGATTCGAGCCTGCAGGATCCCGAGCAGCAGATGCGCTGACTGCAGGTCCTCCTTGCGAGCGGAGGCGAAGCTCCGCTCCAGTGCGAGTCTGGCGGACGCACCCATCTTTGGCTGCTGGGAAGCGTGGCCCGGCTGGGGAAGGCCATATGCGGCTGGAGACACTCCAACCATGCTCAGGCTGTGCTCGAACTCTCGATCCAGTGCCTCGCGGACAGCAGCGCGATCGAGCCCGGCCGAGGCCAGGACCTGCTGAGCGGTAGACCCCTGATCGGCGGCGAGCGACAACAGAAGATGGTGCGCGTCGATGGTCGCCGACCCATCATCCTGAGCTTCGTCCATCGCCCGCACGATGACCGCATGCAGGTACTTGTCAAACGCGCTCATCGCCGCGCCTCCTCAGCTTGACTCCGGAAGCGATGAGCCGCTTGGCGTGCTTCTTGTGGACGGCTTGGCGGGTTACACCGAGAGCCTCGGAGACCTGCGGCCAGCTCCAGCCCGTCCGCATGGCCTGCTCGACAGCGGCGTCCTCCAGTTGATCGGCAAGACGCCGCAACGCCACGACAGCCGCCAGAGCGTCAGCGGGCTCAGGAGGAAGGGAATTCTCACCGACGGACATGCAAGCAACTGTAGTTGACTAACGAAGATAGTCAACTACAGTTGCCAATGACTGGGGCGGGGTGCAGCGATCCCGTCGGAGGCTCGTGACCACGGGCCACCCTGTCGGGTGAGCGTTCGTCGTAGCTGGGGCGGCGCCGCAGGACCTGTTCGGCCTTGAAGGTCGCCGACCCGAACAGGCCTATCGCGCCCCCGCCCAGGCGGTAGCCCTCAGCTGCCGGGCTACGGCCGTGCCTCCGCCCCTGTCCCCGTGTCCGTGCCGGCCGACTCCGTGGCGCCCGCCGTCGGCTCGGGGCGCGTGTGCGCGGCGCGCAGGGTCAGCGCGGCGGCGGCGACCACACCCACCACCGCGATGCCCGCACCGGACAGGCGCAGCGCTCCGACCGCGCCGAGGCCGGCCACCAGCGGTCCGCCGAGTGCGGTGCCCAGGGGCACCGACAGCACCCGGACGGCGGAGCTCGCCGCGAGTGCCTGCGGCAGCAGCGCGCTGGGTGCCGAGCGCTGGAAGAGGGCGGTCGACAGCGACGAGTACGGCGGCCAGAGCAGTCCGGTCATCCCGAAGCAGACGACCGACACGGCCGTCGGGGCACCCAGGCCCAGGGGGAGCATCAGCGCGCCGAAGCCGATGACGATGCCGACCGTTGTGGGCCACAACCGCCACCGGCTGAGGAAGCCGGTGAGCACCGAACCCAGTACCGCGCCGATGCCGAAGGCCGTGTAGAACGCCGCCAGCACACCGGCCGAGGCGCCCAGGTCGTCCGACACGTGCAGCGGGAGTGCCACGTACACCGGGCCGAAGAGGAAGAAGAACGCGAAGCTCAGGGCGAGGAGGCCGGACAGTGCGGGGATGCGCTGGATCACCGCGAAACCGGCCGTTCGCGAGGCCGTGTCGTCCTCGGGCTCCGGGACCGCGTCCTTGGGGACGGCGACGAGGTGGGTGACCGCAAGGACGAGGAACGTCGTCGCGTCCACGGCCAGCACCGTCGCTGGGCCCCCGAACACGATCAGCAGCGTGGCCAGGGGCGGCCCGACCACCGTGGCGATCGACCCCACACCGGACAGCACGGCGTTGCCCGCCAGGTGGTCGCGTTCCGGCAGCACCCTGGCGATCAGCGTGTAGACACCCGCCTGCCCCCAGGCATGCAGTACAGAGGAGACCGCCAGCAGCGCGACGTACCCTTCGATGCCGAGCGCTCCGAAGGCGTGCAGCACCGGGATGGCCCCCAGCGCGCCCGCCCGCAACGCCGCATCCCAGCCAGCCAGTTGGGTGGGACGGCGGTGGCGCAGGAAGCGGCCGAGCAGCAGCGCGCCCACCGCCCCGGACAGGGTGTAGGCGGCCGCCGCCAGCGCCACCCAGACGCTACGCTCCGCGGCCGGCGCCAGCTCGATCGCCAGCCAGCTCACCGCCACCACGGCCATGCCGTCACCCAGCGAGGAGACGGCGAACCCCGGGAGGACCCGCCGCAGCGTCGTGTGACTGATCACCGGCCAGTACGGCGAAGAGCGCATCACACGGCTCAGGTCCAGGCCCACGGGCTACCTCCACACATCAACGGAACCGACCCCACGACCCTTTCCCAGGGAACGGCAGGCGAGGGGGGTCTTTTCTTTCGGCATAGACGACGCGCCCGGCGCGAATGTGCGACATCTCGTGAGTTCCCGTCGCCCCTGCTGGGGTCCTGAGCCCCTGGCCTGGGGCTCAGTCTCGTTTGCGTGCTCGGCCAGCGGGTGACGTAACTTCGGAATTCCTGAGGTTTCCTCATTCGATCTGATCAATCTGCGGTCTGATCGAAAGCGAGGAGGCGCATGCTGTCGGCGCCGGCGGGGGTGAGGGAACTCAGCAGAGCTCTGGAGAACTCACGGGTGGTCGCACTGAGGCTCTTGAGTCTCCAGCGGCTGGAGGCTCCAGGATCTTTCCCATGGACGACGAACGCCCCGACGTGCTCACCATCGGCCAGCTCTCCCACCGCACCGGACTTCCGGTGCGTACCCTGCGCTTCTGGTCGGACGAGGGAGCGGTGCCGCCCGTGGCCCGCTCCGCGCGCGGCTACCGGCTGTACGACGCTGAGTCCGTGGCCCGCGTCGAGCTGGTCCGTACCCTTCGGGAGCTGGGCCTCGGGCTCGACGACGTGTGCGGGGTGCTGAGCGGTCGGACCACGGTCGCCGAGGTCGCCGACGCGCACGTGGCCGCGCTCGACACACAGATCCGCTCGCTCAAGGTGAGCCGGGCCGTCCTGTCCACCGTGGCGACACGTGGTTCCACCGCTGAGGAGACAGCACTGATGAACCGGTTGGCGCGGCTTTCCGCCGCCGAACGCAAGCAGATCATCGACGAATTCAAGGAGGAGGTGTTCGGCGGCCTCGAGGTCGAGCCGCGTCTGCGCGACCGCCTGCGCACCTTGAGTATCGAATTGCCCGACGATCCCACACCTGAGCAAGTCGACGCGTGGATCGAACTGGCCGAACTGGTGCGGGACCCCGGCTTTCGCGCCCGGTTGCGCACATGGATGAAGCTCAACACGCCCGTACCGGGGCAGGGTCGTCCCCCCGGGGCGTCCATCTGGTGGGCCAGGCAGGTCGCGCAGACCGTCGCGGTGGTCAGAGAACGCGGGGTCGCCCCCGAAGGACCGGAGGCGGCCGAAATGTTGTCCGAGCTGTTCGGCGACGCCGATCGGGCCGCCGTGCTGCGCAGCTTGGAGGCCGGGTTCGAGGCACGGGCGGAGCACTACCGCAGGCTTGTCGCCCGCGTGCGTGGGCAGGATTCGGCGCCCGACGCGACAAAGGAGCTGGAATGGCTGGCTCGGGCCCTACGCGCCGTAGGCCAGGCGTGACCGGCTGTATTGTGCTCGTGCGCCATCCCGTGAGTTCCCCTGGGCCAGCCGAGCCGGCAACCATTGGATCAGTGCTGCGGTGCGCGGGCAGGCGGCGGCTACGCGTCGACCGGCAACGTAGAGAGGCCATGGTCCGAGACCCCGACTCCCTCCACCTTGCCGAGGTCTTCGGGCACGATGAGAGACCGCGATGCGCTAAGCGGACTCCGCACGCGCCCTGCTGGCGCAGTCCGCCGACGTCGACCCTGCGGGTTGAGCTCCAACCCGCAGGTCCATCCCGCAAAATCAGGGCAACGAGCCGGCGGATTCATGCTGAGGAACCTTCAGTTTCCGCGAGCCCGCGCGGATCGAGGGGCACAACCCAGATACGCCAGAACGCCCGCCACGGATGATCTTGGAGACCGGAGGACTTGCTACGGGGTGTTGGATCACCACTTGGCACCCGCCCACCTCCCCGGCCCCCGTTCCGAACTGTTCAACGGGATCAGAGAACGGCACCGATCAGCATGCGTGTAATTCTCCTGCGCAGTAACCGTCGCAGGTCAGGTCGGCCGCGAGCCGTCACGCCCCCACCCACACCCCCGTGTCTTTCTGGCAGACAGTCATGCCCGGGAGCTGGTTGGGTGAGGAGTGCCTTAACCGTGGCTCTGCCAGCTGTTGCGGAGCACGTACGGGTTCCTGAGACCACGAACAGTCCATGGAAGGCTCAGGCCGCATGATCGATGAAATCGCGAAGGACAACCTGCACGGCAGACTGAGGCGGGACCGCACGGCGCTGCTCTGGAAACTCGACGGCTTGTCCGAATACGACGCCCGACGGCCTTTGACAGCGACCGGAACCAACCTCCTCGGCCTGGTCAAGCACGTGGCCACTGTCGAGGCCAGGTACTTCGGCGAGGTCTTCGACCGTCCTTCCCCGGAACCGCTGCCCCGGTGGCAGGACTCCGACGGCAGCGATCAGTGGGCTGCCGAGGACGAGACCCGCGATCAAATCATCGGGTTCTGCCAGCGCACATGGGACCGCTCGGACGCGACGATCAACGAGCTTCCCCTCGAGGCCCCCGGCTACGCGCCGTGGTGGCCGGAGCCTTATTCCCACACGAACCTGTTCGCCACCATGATCCATGTCCTCGGCGAGACCATCCGGCATGCCGGGCACGCCGACATCCTGCGCGAGAGCCTCGACGGCCGGACCGGGTTGCGCGCCGAACACGAAAAGCAGATCGACGAGGAAGCCCGTGCAGCCCACTGCGCGAAGATCGAGCAGGCCGCCAGATCGGCCGCACGAATCAAGGCTTAGGTGCAATACCGATGACTTTGATCTGTGTTGGTCGTTGGATGTGTTGTGCCAAGGCCTGGGCAGGTGAAGTCGTCGGGTGAGCGGTTTGAGGTTCCCCCGAGATGCGGGAAGTGGTGAGAGTAGGTCAGATGGGACTCACAGACAGCAGCCGTTCCCAGGTACCGGTACCGTCGGCCGACCACAGCCGGTGGCGTTCGTACGCCTTCTTCCACGGTCCGTACCGCTCGGGCAGATCACGCCATTGCACCCCGGTCCGCACCCGGTGCTGGATCCCGTCGATCACCTGCCGGTGCTCGATCCCGCCACCGATTCGCAACGGCCGTTGCTGACCGGAAGAAACGGCCGAAGCCGTTCCCATTCCATGTCCGCCAAAATCGCCCCCCTACGCCTGCATCAAGGATTCGGGCACTACCCTCGAACGTTTCGTGACGGGCGATGCTGTCGATCTCGCTCCCGGCCGGCCCGAGCTTCCCACTCCAGAGCCGCACCACCCTCTGTGACCTGCAAATTTTCAGAATGGCGGATCTTCCATGGCGTTCCACGCCGCCGTGGCGGCGGCCGACGTTCAGTAGGCCGGCGCTCGACCTCAGGTGAAGTTGAGGTCACCGACCGAGGTCACCAACTACGGTCACCACCGCAAGTCAAACCCTGCTGCATCCTTTGTTATGACTATGTGACCGCTATGGCGCCCTGTGCGCTCATTGTTGACGTTAAGTTCGATCGCCTACCTCCGGGGCTTCACTGACGTTCATCCGGTGCGCCGGTCGCGGCGAGGACGAACCCGACGACGACGAGCCCTGGACCGTACCGGGGCGGGCGCGAGCGCGCGCCTCGGTGATGTTCACGAGCAAGGAGAACCTCACGGTGCCCGTCCTCCCCATCGCGCGCCGACCGCGCTCCGCAGCCGACGAAGCCCAGCCGCCCCCGGCGGCGAATATCGGCGGCACAGGCGGCAAGGGAACAACCGGGGCGGGCCACGCGGCACTGCGGCTGGACATCCAGGGTCTGCGTGCGGTGGCCGTCTCCCTCGTCGCGCTCTCCCACGCAGGGGTCACCCAGGTCGCCGGCGGCTACATCGGCGTGGACGTCTTCTTCGTGATCTCCGGCTTCCTGATCACCGCGCTGATGCTCCGCGAGCACGCGAAGGAGGGCAGGATCGGGCTCGGCAGGTTCTACGCCCGCCGCGCGCTGCGCCTGCTGCCCGCCTCCACGCTCGTTGTGATGGCGACCCTGGCCGGCTCCTGGCTCTTTCTCGGCCCGCTGCGCTTCGCGGACTACGCCAAGGACGCCATCGCCTCCGCCTGGTACGTCGTCAACTTCCGGCTCGCCGAAACCGGAACCGACTACTTCAACACGGACGTACCGCCCTCGCCCTTCCAGCACTTCTGGTCGCTGGCGGTCGAGGAGCAGTTCTACCTGATCTGGCCGATCCTGCTGATCGTCGCCCTGAAGGTGTTCCGGCGCCGGGTCCTGCTGGGCATCCCACTGTTCGTCCTGGCCGCGGCCTCCTTCGCCGTGAACCTGCACCTCACCGAGACGTCCCCCGCCTGGGCCTACTTCGGCTCCCAGGGCCGTATCTGGGAACTCGCGGTCGGCGCGCTGCTCGCGCTGGCGGCGCACCGGCTGCACGAGATCCCGCAGGCGATCGCGGCAGTGCTGAGCTGGGCCGGCCTTGCCGCCATCGCCTACGGCGCCGTGGTCTTCGACGACAGCACCGTCTTCCCCGGCTACAACGCCGTCGTCCCGGTCATCGGCGCCGCCGCCGTTCTGGCCTGCGGCTCCGCAGGCGGCCGCTACGGGGCGGGCGCACTGCTCTCGCTGCGTCCGGCCGTGTGGGTCGGCGGCATCTCGTACGCCTGGTACCTATGGCACTGGCCGCTGATCCTGCTCGTCCCGGCCGCCGCCGGGTTCGGCGAGCACGGACGGCTGCGGCTGGCCGCCGCCCTGTGCGGCATCCCGCTGGCCTGGCTGACCCTGCGCCTGGTCGAGAACCCGATGCGCTTCCACCGCGCGCTCAAGACCCGCACGGGCCGCGGTCTGACGGTGGGCCTGAGCCTGTCCGCCGTCGCCGCGCTGGCCGCGGTCGTCGCCGCTCAGTTCCCGCCGGGTCTGGCGTCCGGCTCCGCCCACCAGGACACCCGCGAGACCCTCGACGGCGCCTCCGACCCGCAGGCCGCGCTGACCCGGCTGCTGGGGGAGCGGATCGACAAGCTCCCCTCCAACCTCTCGCCGAGCATGCATGACGTGGCGTACAAGCGGACCGCGGTGGTCACCGACGACTGCGCCCTGACGACGTTCGACGTGGTGCAGACCCAGCCCTGCCTGTACGGCGACACCAAGGGTGAGCACAGTGTGGTCCTCTTCGGCGACTCGCACATCGCCCAGTGGTTCCCGGCGATGGACGCCATCGCGAAGAAGTACCACTGGCGGCTGTACGTATTCACCAAGAACTCGTGCAAGGTCTCCCAGATCACCATCGAGGGAAACCCGGGCCAGCCGTACGCCACCTGTGACACGTGGCGCGACGTCAGCATCGAAAAGATCCGGAAGATGCAGCCGGAGCTGGTCATCACCTCCAGCTCCCAGTCCGCGAAGCTGTGGGGCGACGGCGACATCGCCGAGGTCTGGGGCAAGGGGCAGGCCGAGACCTACCGGATGCTCCAGCAGGGCCGCACCCGCGTGCTGACCCTGCTGGACAGCCCCTGGCCGAAGAGCAACGCCGTGGACTGCGCGGTCGCCCACCCGGACGACCTCGCCGCCTGTGCCCGCGACCGCTCCGAGGCCGACCGCAACCCCGCCGTCACGAAGGCGATCCTCGCCGCCGCCGAGGCCCAGCACGTCGCCACCATCGACCCCTACGACTGGATCTGCGCCCCCTCCGGCAACTGCCCCATCGTCGTCGGCAACACCATGGTCTACCGCGACTACGGCCACCTCGCCGACGCCTACGTCGAAGCCCTCACCCCGCTGGTCGAGGACAGACTCCTGAACCTCTTCGGGGCCGACCTGAGCAAGCACCCGTAGGAAAGCGCGTACGGCCGGCGACCCGCCCTGGTCGTACGCCCGCAGCACGGAGCTCCACCGACTTGCTTGCGTTCTGGTGATCGTCGCAACACCCCAGCTCAGGGAGGATGCGATGGGCTTCTCGAGATCCGGGAGAACCGGTAGCCGGGCGGCGGGAGGCTCGTACGGGAACGCGCCGCATACGTCGAGCTCATGGAGCAGGGCTGCAGCACGAGGGATGCGGCGCGGATCGTCGGGATCAACCGGCGCACCGGCAAGCGGTGGTGTGACGGCCGGCACTCACCGCCGAACGGCAGAAAGCCGGTCCCGCCCATCCCTGGGACGGGGCCGGCTTACGTGTCGGCCAAGGCCGCTGACAGCCCTGGCCGGCCAGCCCCTGGCAGCGCACCACCGCTCGGAGTGAAAGACGGAACCGTCCAGACTGCCGCGGGTCCGGGCCGCCATGTGGAGGGCGTCGGCGACCAGGCTGGTGCGCATGTGGTCGGCGATGGACCAGCCGACGACCTTGCGGCTGAAGCAGCCCAGAACCGTCGCGAGGTAGAGGAACGTGCCGTCGGCGAGGGGCAGGCAGGTGATGTCGCCGACGGACTTCGTGTCCGGGACCGTGGCGGTGAAGTCGCGGCCGATCAGGTCCGGGGGCTTGGGCCGCGGCCGGGTCGGGGACGGTGGTGCGGTGCCGGCGGCGCAACCGGACCCCTTCGATGCCGACGGGCCGCATGATCCTTGCGACCCGCTTCTGATTGACTGCCTCACCGCTCGTCTCGCGGAGCTCGGCGGTGATTCTCGGGGCCCCGTAGGTCGATCCTCAGGACCCAGTGTCTCGTGTGTCCAGCATCAGGGGCCAAGGCCCCACCGCGACGCGTCGGTTCTCCGGCCCATCGCTGGGTCTGGCGGGATTCTGACCCTTGCGCCACTGGAGAATTGATCATTCTCGCTGCTCTGCCGATAAGCTCCGGGCGGTAGACGCAAGTTGACGGCCGTGACTCGTCGGCTCGAGATATGCCACACACACGTGCCGTCCCCGTGCGCACCCCTGTTCGGCCACTTCCCGAAGGATGTCGATGGACCTCGCCACACCGTCTCCGGCGGCACGGGCACCTGTTGCTCGGCACGGCTGGTGGCTGATGCCTCTGGGCCTGGGCGGCGGCGCGTCAGCCGCCACGTTCATGAGCTCGGATCGCATATCAATGGCTGTCGTCGGCTTCGCTGCGACGGCCGCCAGCACCGTGTGCGTAGGCCTGTACGTGCGTACCCGCGCCCGCTTGGACCGAGCGAAGACCCGGGAGGAAGCCGAACGCGCCCAGTACTCCGAGCAGGCCCGGCAATGGCAACACCGCTTGGCGGAACTGCAGAACGGTTTAGCCTCCGAGCGCGCCGCGGCGGAAGCGCGGTTCGGCGAGCAGGCACAGACGTACGAGGCGCGGATCACGGAGTCCGTCCGGGCCCACGAGAGCCGGCTGGCCGAGCAGACCGGTACGCATGAGGCCCAGCTCGCCGAACAGGCCGCAGCATGGCAGCAACGGCTGGAGGATCATCTGGCCGCAGTGGCGCTGCTCAACGAGCGGGATCTGCCCGAGGCGATCGCGCGGTTGCGCGCCGGCGAGGCCATCGACGACATCCTGCCGACGGTGGAACAACGGGCGATGGCTGGTGATGAGCTGCGGGTCGGGCTCGTCAAGGTGCTCAGGACCGCGTTGATGGGTGTGGAGGCCGAGCTGGACCGGTCGACTTCGGCCGAGCAGGCCGTGATCGGCATCGGTAGCCGCATCCACGTTCTGACCAGCATGCTCCGCGGCCGGCTGCATGAGATGCAGGGCGAGCACGGCCGCCAGCCCGCTGTCGCCCAGGGCCTGATGGAGCTCGATCAGGCCATCGGTCCCGCCGACTGTCTGGCAGCGAGTATCGGTGTGCTGGGCGGTTCAGCCCGCCCGGGTCGGCAGTGGCAGGAACCGCAGCGTCTGCTGAGCGTGGTACGTGGCGGTATCGGCTGGGTCAAGGACTTCGACCGTGTCGAGCTGCGCCAGCTGCCTGAGCTGGGTGTCGATGGCGGGCTGGTGGACCACCTCGCACTCATCCTGGCTCACCTGCTGGACAACGCCGCGCGCTATTCGCCTCCCACGGAACCGGTGGTCGTCTCCGGCAAGGAGGTTCCCAACGGTGTCGGCATCGAGATCCAGGACTCCGGCAAGGGGCTGAGCGAGGAGAAGAAGCGCGAGGTCGCGAACGCGCTCGCGGGCTCCATGCCCGGCGCCGGTCTGGGCGGCGTCTCCGAGGACGCCAACATCGGGCTCCGGGTGGTCGGCATCCTCGCCCGCCGATATGGCATCCGTGTCACTTTCGCCGACTCACCGTGGCTGGGTACGTCCGTCGTCGTCGTCGTACCGCACAAGTACTTCAGGCCGCTGCCGACAGTCAGCCCGGCCGTCATGCCCGCTCCTGTCGAGCCTCAGGCGCCGTCGAGCACACCGGCTCCCGGCACCGTCGCCCCGCCGGTCCACGAGGAGGAGCCCGCCCGGCCCGAAGCGAACGGCGGCGGTAGCGGGGAAACCACCCCGGGGGGTCTGCCCCGACGGCGGAGCCGACGTGAGGCCTCCTCCTCGGGGACCATCCCGGAGGCTCGGAGCGCACCATCCGCCTTCGGGGCTGTACCGCCTGACGCCTCGTTCGCGGGTCTTGCCGCGTTCGCTGCGGCCGGTCGCGACACCGGCGAGAGAACCGGCGGGCAGACGACCGACGATTCCGACGGCCGTGACACCACGGGTGACGCATCGACCGAGCACCGCACTGAAGAGAGCGACTAGTCCCATGACGACTGACCTGAGCTGGGCTCTCCGCGACCTCACGGAGAGCATCAAGGAAATCCGTTTCGCCCTCGTGGCCTCCAGCGACGGCAAGGCCATCACCTCCTACGGCGCCGAGGACCCCGACGATGTGGACCGCTTCGCCGCAGTCGTCGCCGGGTTGCAGGCCCTGGCCCAGCCGGTCGCCGAGCAGTTCCCGCAACACGCCGGGCAGTTGCGGCTGGCGATGATCGAAGTGGACGGCGGGCACCTCTTCGTCGTCCGCGCGGGCACGGAAACGTACCTTGGCGTCCTCGCCCGTGAAGGCCTTGACCAAGGGTTGCTCGGTCACCAGATGAGGGACCTCGCCCGGCGAATGGGTGAACTCCTGGGGACCACGCCGCGGCTGGAGGAGCACTCTGGATGAGTGCCCCGCGACGGCCGACAGACCCACCGGGTCTCGAGCGCTACTACGTCCTCACAGGGGGGCGCAGCGGTCCGGGGGAGGCGGCGTCGACCCTCGATGTGGCGACGCTCGTCCTCACGCGGGGCGTTCCCTCCGCCGGCATGCGGCACGAGTACGAGGAGATCCTCCGTCGTTGCCGTGAGCCTCTGTCGGTGGCCGAGCTCGGTGCTCACCTGCATCTGCCCTTCAACATCCTTGCGGTGCTGCTGTCCGACCTGTTACAGGCAGGCCGTGTCGAGGCCCGCGACCCTGTCCCGGCATACGACGCCGGTCGCGGGCCCGACATCGCACTCCTTGAGGAGGTACTCAGTGGACTTCAACGGCTTTGACCGACACGGCGGGACAGCGGCCGGTGGCACCCGCTCGGTGAAGGTCATGATCGCCGGAGGGTTCGGCACGGGCAAGACCACCATGGTCCGTTCGGTCAGTGACATCAAGCCTCTGACCACCGAGGAGACGCTCACCCAGGCCAGTGCCGAGGACGATCACCTCATCGGCGTCGCCGACAAGGCAGAGACCACTGTCAGCCTGGATTTCGGCAAGATCGGCCTCAGCGACACCTTGATGCTGTACCTGTTCGGAACTCCCGGCCAGGAGCGGTTCTGGTTCCTGTGGAACGGCCTGTTCAAGGGCGCTCTCGGCGCTGTCGTGCTGGTGGACACCCGCCGGCTGGCGTCGAGCTTCCGGGCGATCGAAGAGATGGAGCGTCAGGACGTCCCCTTTGTCATCGCGCTCAACATCTTTCCGGACTCCCAGCAGTTCCCCGCCGAGGAGATCCGTGACGCCTTGGACATCCCCCCGCACACACCGGTGGTGTCTTTCGACGCCCGCAGCCGAACCTCCAGCCGGGACGTGCTGGTCACCCTCATCCGGCACCTCAAAGCCCGTTCAGCCGCTGCCCTGGAGCCCCGATGACCGACCCGACTCCTTCGACGCCTGCGGGTGGCTGCCCCGTCGCCCATGGTGAGGGAGCCACCCGGCTCTACGGCCAAGGCGCCGAGGACGTCTCCCAGGCCGTCTACACGCACCTGCGCGAGCAGCATGGATCCGTCGCCCCCGTGCTCCTGGAAGGCGACGTCCCCGCCTGGCTCGTACTCGGCTACCGGGAGAACCGCCGGGTGCTTGACAACCCCTCGCAGTTCAGCCGGGACTCGCGCACCTGGCGGGACTTCGAGGAAGGCCGCGTCGAGGCCACCTCCCCTTTGATACAGATGCTGGGCTGGCGCCCGGACTGCGTCTCCCAGGACGGCGAACCCCACCGCCGACTGCGCGGCGCGGTGACCGACAACCTGTACGCAGCGGCGGGACGGGGCATCCGCCGTCACGCCACGTACTTCGCGAACCAGCAGATCGACGCGTTCGCCGACGACGGCCGGGCCGATCTGGTCGCCGACTTCGCGGAGTACCTGCCGATGCTGGTACTGACCCGCGTTTTCGGCCTGCCCGCGAAGGAGGGGCGCAGCCTCGCCGAGTCCAGCAAGCAGGTCATCAAGGGCGGCGAAGAAGCCCTTGTGTACAACGGGCGCATCATGGACATCCTCGGTGAGCTCGCCGCCCGTAAACGCACGGACCCGGGGACGGACTTCACTTCCGGCCTCATCGCGCACCCAGCGGCCCTGGACGAGGACGAGATCGTCAACCACCTGCGTCTCGTGCTGATCACCGCTCACACCACGACCAGCAACCTGCTCGCCCGCACCCTGCAGTTCATCCTCACTGACACCTCCTGGCTGTCGGGACTGGCCAGCGGGCAGGTGAGTATGTCCACGGTCGTGGAGGAAGTGATGTGGAACTCGCCGCCGCTGGCCGTGCTGCCGGGGCGATTCGCCACCGCTGACCTGGAACTCGACGGCTGCCCGGTCAAGAAGGGCGATCTCCTCGTCCTCGGTCTCGCGGCGGGCAACCACGATCCCGAGATCCGTCCCGACGCCGGCGTCTCGGTCCAGGGCAACGCCTCGCATCTCGCCTTCAGCGCCGGCCCGCACGAATGCCCCGCACAGAACATCGGTCACGCCATCATCGAAACGGCCATCGGTGTCCTGCTGCACCGGCTGCACGGACTGCGCCTGGCCGTGCAGCCGGACGAACTCACCTCCACCGCCTCCACGTGGGAATCCCGGCTCGACAGCCTGCCGGTCGAGTTCACGGTGTGAACTCCGGTCCCGGCGGGCGTCACTCGCCGGGACCGGATACCCGTCACATCGTCAGCAGGTCATCCACCGAGCCGCGCCCGGACGACTCGGCCGTGGCCACGGGACCGTCCTTGTCCGCCGCGTACCGGCCCGTCGTCAGCGCCCACTCGTAGTTGCCGTTGATCCAGTGCCGGACGGCCTCCACTCCCATCCACACACGGGCCCGAGCCTCCTCCTCCAGGCACAGCTCCTGGCACATCCGGGGGACCTCGCCCTCCAGGGCGAGGTACTCCTCGATGCACCGCGTCGTCATGCGGTACGCCTCGTCAATGGCCTCCTGCCACGAGCAGTCCCGCTCCCGGCGCAGGACGGCGATGAGGTTGTGCCCGTCCCCGCGGCGCCGCTCGCGCTCGAAGGAGTGGACGTCGTTCATGAACCCGATGGTGTCCGCGGCCACGTCCCGTATCCGCACCATCAGGGGGTGCGCCATCGCAGCCGGCGGAACCTCGAAACGCCGACTGCGCTCTCCTGCGTCGATGCTGTGGTGGATACCGACCGTACGCCTGCGGAAGCCGACGTACGCGTCCAGATCGAGCGTGGCCGCGAGCCCCCCGGCAGCCAGGTCCACCTCCTCGCAGTGCGCGGCCAGAAAGCGGCCCCACGAGGCGGCGAAACGCGACTGCCAGGCCAGGGACATGCCATCCGACAACTGCTCCCACACTTCCCTCCACGCCAGGGTGATGGGGCACACCACCCGCGGCTCCGCACCGGCCGGACGCAAAGGGGTGAGAATCAGCTCGCGCGCCACCTCCGCTATACGGTCGGCCCGGTCCGGCCGGGCCGAGTCGAACTGGTCATCGAAGAGAAAGGCCAGAGAGAACCAGTTCATCAGCACGACGAGGTCAGCGGGCGAGGCATACGGATAGGTACGTGCCGCCGCCTGCGCGAGGTCCCAGGACCGGTACTCCTCGAAGCCGGCTGTACTGCGCACCAGGCCACGTTCCCGCACCCACACCAGATGGGACTCGGCGGCCTTCGCGAGATAGGGGCTGACAGGCGTGTCGAAGGGAACGTCGAACCGGATGTCCTGAGGCATGGGGCTTCCTTTACGAAGACGGAACGCGCAGACGGGCGTGCAGCCGCGAGGAACGCCCAGCCGTTCAAATCAGCTTGCGGCGTACGGGTGTTCAGCGTGGGCGAGCTGCAAGGCCTCCACCGTAAATGATCTACGCGATGCCCACCGGAGATCTCCACGGCCCCAGCCGGCGCGAGCGAAGCGATCCCGAGCTGGTGAACCCTCCCGCTCGGCGAAGGCTTCAGAGGGCGTCAAGCCCGCTTCTGCTGCCACCTCGTCCGGGTGGGGTGAGGAAGAAGGCGTTCACGATGGTCTGGTGGGCGGTGGCCTGTTCGGGCGGATCGGGTTCGTGCCCGGGCGGGGCGAGTTCGTCGATCACCAGCTCTCGACGAGGGGCTGTGACCGGCACGGTCACAACTGGCCGTTGATGTCCAATGCCGTCCCGTACAGCCTCTCCACCCTCAACCGGATGACGACCCTTCGCTCGGCGACCAGTTGGTTGAGGAACACCTCTTCGTCCTCCGGCTTCGTGGCCTGCGGGATCATCGCGAGCAGTTCCCGCCCGACCGCGTCGCCGGGGACCGTCGTGATCTCGGAAGCCCGCGCCGCGCCCTCGGCGACGGCGAACGACCAGACGTCGCCCCCCTGCACATGCAGCGCCGCGCGCGGGTTGCGCTGCAGGTGCTTGACCTTGATGCGGTCGGCCGTGGTGGACAGCCTCACGATGCGGGCCTCGGGGTCCCAGCTGTAGAGCATGGTGGTCAGGTGCGGATGGCCACTTCGCTTGACAGTGGCGAGGGTCCCGAACTGCTGCCTGGCGAGTAGATCGGAGAGGGCCTCGTCGGACAGTGGGCGAGGCGCTGGTCCTTGGGTCATGGGCAACTCCCCTGACGTTCGAGGCATTCCACGGCTCTTGCGCCCTACCACCCACGTTCGCAACAGGCCTTGTGCTGCCCGGGCTCGAGCACCGTTGTCCGTCAGCAGCGGCCGTCCAGAACGTGACGTTCACGGCTTGCGAGTACGCCGGCCCACAGTTGCAGGACGAGCAGGCCGACGAGGGCCAGGAGCGGGATGGTCCAGCCCCGTGTGGTGGTGTGGAGCGCGCCCAGGCCGATGGGGCCCAGGCCGGCCATGAGGTAGCCGAGTCCCTGGGCCATCATCGAGACGTGGCCCGTGTGCCTGGCGTCGGGCGAGCGCCAGACGATGTAGGTGAGGGACAGGCTGAGCGAGGCCCCCTGGCCGAGTCCGAGCATGGTCATCCAGACATACGCCGCCGGCACGGGCGCCACGGCCAGGCCGACGAAGGCGCTGCCGGTCAACATGACGGCGACCGCGACGGGAAGCCATGCCGGGCGGGTCCGCCTGGCGATCGCGGGTGTCACGAGTGAGGCGGCGATGCCGAGCAGGGCCGAGTACGACAGCATCCAGCCTGCCGTGTCCGTGTTCGTACCCGCGTCCTGGAACAGGGTGGGAATCCAGGTCAGGGCCGCGTAGTAGCTCATGCTCTGGAGGCCCATGAGCGCGGTCACGGCCCAGGCGACCGGATCGTGCGTCAGGGCGCGGACGGAGGGTTCACCGGCATCGGAGGGGGCGTCGGCGACATCATGGGTGCGGGGATCGCGGACGGGGGCGGGCCGCAACCGCGGGACGAGGGCGGCGAAGGCGATGAGGGCGGGAACGGCCCACATTCCCAGAGCGGGTCGCCAGCCGCCGCCCGCCCATGCGAGCAACGGCACCGTGGCGCCCGCCGCGAACGCGGCACCGACGGAGAGCGCGGTCGCGTACAGCCCCATCATCAGGCCGACGCGGTGGGAGAAGTCCCGCTTGATGGCGGCGGGCATGATGACGTTGGCGATCGCGATCGACGCACCGATGACGACGGTGCCGGTGAAGAGGCCGGCGAGGCCGGGCCAGAGACGCAGGGCGATGCCGGCGGCGAGCGCGAGCATCGTAGCTCCGAGAAGCCGATGCAGGCCCAGGCGGCGGCTCAATGCCGGAGTGACGAACGCGAAGGCACCGAAAGCGACGACGGGAATGGTGGTGAGGAGGCTCACGACGACCTCGGAGAGACCGAGATCCGCCTTGATGTCCGAGAGAACCGGGCCGACCGAAGCGACACCAGTGCGCAGGTTGAAGGCGGCCGCGAGCAGGCCGACCGCAGTCACGGCGGTGCCGAGCCTGCCGCGGACACCTCGACCGAGCTGTGTTCGGGGTGTCGGTTCCTGGAGAAGACTGGTCACGTCAGCTGTCCTTTCGGTTCCCGGCCGGGGATGCGCCCGGTATGGCGCACGATTGCCGCCGGCCAGGAGTCGCCGGGTCTGCCCAGTCCAGCTGAGGGGGGCCGAGGCGGACAACTGATAATCTGACGAGTGATGCCTGAAACCCGCCACGCGCCGAAACCGCGCGCACACGTCCTCCGTGAGCACGTCTTCCTGCTCGGGCACGACGAACGCACAGCCGAGCACAAGCACACGCGCGGACACCTGGTCTACCCGGCCACCGGCGTGCTCTCGCTCGTGACCTCGGTGGGTGCGTGGATCGCCCCGTCGAATCGGGTCGTATGGATTCCGGCGGGCTTCGAGCACCAGCACCGCGCCCACGGCCGGACCGACATGCGCATCGTCTTCATGGCGCCGAGCCTGGCCGCGTTGTTGCCCGCGCATCCCGCGGTGCTCGTCATGACGCCGCTCGCGCGCGAAGCGACTCTGACCCTGACCGGGCCCGAGCGCCGGTCAGCGGGCGCGCGCTCGCGTCTGCGCCGGGTGGTCATCGACGACATCACCACCGCGCCCGAACAGCCGTTGCATCTGCCCGAGCCCCATGACGACCGGCTCCGTGCCGCTGCCGCCCTGGTGGAGGAGGGGATCTCGAACCCTCTCACGCTGAGCGAACTCGGGCACCAGGTCGGCGCGAGCGAGCGCACGCTGAGCAGGCTCTTCCGGCAGGAGACCGGAATGAGCTTCCCTCAATGGCGCACACAGCTCCGCGTCCACCACGCACTTCTGCTGCTCGCCGGCGAGGTCTCGGTGATCAGCACGGCGAGCGCCTGCGGATGGGCGAACCCGAGCGCCTTCATCGACGCTTTCACGACACTCGTCGGACGGACGCCTGGTCAGTACCAGCGCTCACTGCGGGAAGACACGGCGGTCTGATATTCCGGTTGACGCAGGCCTTGCCGGTGAGCGGCAGGCCGCATTCTCGAGCATGTGAGAGAACGGGCGCTTCCCCCCCGAGTCCGAGGCGGCCGGTGGGTGGGGAGGTCCATCGTGTAGGTGTGGTCTCCCCGAGTACCGGGTGGCGATTTTCAGGGGAGCGCCAGGGGGCCCTGAAGATCCCCACCCCCTGCTCTGGGTGCCCTCAGACCTGCTCGACGGATCTCCCCACCCGTTCCGGGCCTGTCCTGGGACGGGACACCGGTGGCGAGGGGACGCCCGACAGCCCGTCAGGATCCGCGTGGTACGTAGTTGCACATGCCGTAGCGGCATGTGGTGTCGTCGAGGGCCCCACCGCACGAAAGGCCCTGTCTGCGATGTACCCCTCCGCCACGCCTCCCCGCGAGGTCAAGATCGGCGATGCCGCCGCCTTCGCCGGAACCACCCCACGCGCCATTCGTCACTACCACCAGATCGGTCTGCTGCCGGAGCCCGAGCGAGGCGGAGACGGACGTCGCCGCTACGGCTACGACGACATGATCCGCCTGCTGTGGATCCGCAAGATGTCCGCGGCCGGCATCAGCCTGGACGACATGCGGGCCGCCTTCGACGAAGCCGGGGACGTTGAGGACGTCCTGAGCCGGCTGGAGGACAACCTGGCCGCCCAGGAGGCCGACATCAAGCGTCAGCGCGCGGCGGTCCAGCGCCTGCGGGCCGTGGGCAGCCCGCTGGGCTTGCTCTCCCCGTTGGTCACGGACCGGCTCGGCCACCTGCCTTCTGGCGCACTGCGCCCCTCCGACCTGGACGCCCTGCTGGTCACGGAACGGATCTTCGGGCCGCTGGGAGCCGCAATCCAGGCCAGCGTGTTCATCACCCTGGCGACCCATCCCGGCCTGCGGGCCGAGGCAGACCGCCTCGACGCGGCCGACGCTGCCCTCGATGACACCGTCGACCCCCACGACCCGCAGGTCGAGGAACTCGCCGCGCAGCACTGCGCCCACCACAAGGCCCTGCTCCAGGCCGTTGAAGCGGCCGGACTGGACGTGGCCGAGGAGGAACTCTTCGAGATCCACGACGCCGAGGCGAGCGGTGAGGAGGACGCCCGGATGAGTGCCTTCGAAGCGGTAACCAAGATGCCCTATGGCCTCTCCGCGGCCCGGACGCGGTGCATGGAACTCACGGCACGGCTCCTTGACGGGGACCTCTCCGCAGGCAGGTGATCGCTGGCGTGGCCGGGCGTGAGGATCCCGGCTCGGCCACCGACACGAAGCCGGCGCCTCGACGTCTGGACACGGCCCGCACACTCCACGAGCGGGAAACCCGAGCTGCCGGACCGGGCCACGCCCCTTGGAACTCCCCACGTCGTTGCACAGCAGAGCGAGTGATGCGGGGAGCATCCCTGGCCGTGCCGAAAGAGACATGCAGACCGTGCGCCCGGCGGCCCCCTTCGCGACAGGAGGTGTGTCCCGGCGCCTGCGGCCGTCCCCTCACCGCACACAGAAGCAGAGTCAGAACCAGGACCGGACGAAGCTAGACGCGGTCCTGGAAGACGGTGTACCAGGGGTACGTGCCCACCACGGCGCCGTCGGCCGTCACGGCCTCCAGCGTGTAGAAGTACGTGTTCCCCTTCGTCGCCGGGGTGTCCGCCCACGTCCGGGTGTCCGCCGGGAGCAGTCCGTCGTGCTGGGGCTCGTACGCCCTGGTCACCGGGTTCCACCGGCTCACGCGGTAGCCGGTGACCGTGGCGCAGCCGGCCGTGTCGGTGCACTGCCAGTCGACGGACGGACGGGTGGCCGTCGCGTTGTGGCTCAACCTGCCGAGGTTCCAGTCACGGGTGACGGTCACGGACGGCCGGACGTCGAGCTCGGTGGCCTCGACCACGGTGACCTTCGGGTCGCTCGGGTGCAGCGTGTTGCCCCAGCGGTCCTTGGCCATCACCGCGTACACGCGCGTCTCGCCGTCCGGCAGGCCGCCGCACAGGATCGCGAGCGGGTTGCTCGTCCCCTCCGCGCAGGTGTCGGGGCCGAGCCACGTGACCGTGCCGTCGGCCTGCCGGACGCCCGCCCACACCACGTACTCGTCGATGTCGTCCTCGGGCGAGGCGGCCCAGCTCACCAGCATGCCGTCGGCGCGCGGGGTGACCTCCACGCCCGAGACCGGGCCGGGCGCCACGGTGTCGCCGGTGCGGACGACGAGCGGCGCGGAGTACGCCGACTCGTTGCCGTCCGGGTCCACCGCCGTGACGGCGTACGTCACGTACGTGTTCACGGGCATGTCCAGGTCGACGCACCGGCCCCCGTTGCCCGCCTCGTCGCTCCCCTCGGCGCAGGCCACCGCGGTGCGCGCGGCCGGGTCGAAGGTCTTGCCGGGCGAGCGGTACACGCGGTAGTGCCCGCCGTTGTCCCAGTCCTCGACCCAGCGGCCGCCGGGCGCCGTCCAGTTCACCGAGGTGGAGCCGGGAACGGCGTAGGAGTTCAGGCCGGTCGGGGACCCCGGCGGCGTACGGTCGACGCCGTCGCCGGTGACCGTGGCGTACGCCCCCGCGTTGCCGAGCGCGTCGATGCCGCGGACGCGGTAGTAGCGCGGGGCGTTCGGGGGAGCGTCGGTCCGGTACGACGCCGTGGTCGTCGTGCCCAGCAGCGTGAACGGGCCGGTGGCCTCGGACGAGGCGTACACCTCGTACTTCGCCGCGTCGGCGACGGCCTGCCAGTTCAGGGCGGCCCACCACGCGTCGCTGACGACCGTGAGACCGGTCGGGGGCACCGGGCCCGTGCGGTCCACGGTCGTCGCCGTCACGTCCGGGCTGCCGGTGGACTCGCGGCCGGCCCTGTCGACGGCGCGGACCTCGTACAGGAAGGTCTGGCCGGTCGCGGGCGCCGCGTCGACGAAGGACGGGGTGGTGAGCAGCGACGTGCCGCTGACCTTCGCCCAGCTCGTGGTGCTCAGCCTGCGGTACACGCGGTACCCGGCGAGGTCCATCTCCTTGTTGGCGGCCCAGCGCAGGGTCGTCTTGCCGGTGTCGCGGCTGTACGCGGCGGTGAGGCCGGCCGGAGCGAGCGGCTTGACCGTGTCGACGGCGGCCTCGGTGCGCGGGGTGTACGTGAAGGCGGCGTTGGCGACGCCGGTCCAGGCGACGTAGTCCACGCGGAGCGTGTGCTTGCCGGCCGGGATGGTCAGGTCGACGGTCTTGCGGGCGGTGGTGGAGACGTTCTTCCACAGGTCGATCTTCCGGACGCCGTCGACGTAGACGCGCATGCCGTCCTGTGTGGCGGCGGAGAGCCGGAAGGGGCCGCCGGAGCCGAAGTCACGGGTGAGGGACCAGCGGACGGAGAAGTTGTCCTTGGGCAGCGTGACGCCGGCCGGGTCGCCGTACCCGTAGTTCTCGCTGATGGCGGAGTCGCAGGCGGTCAGCTTCGGGGTGCCGCTGAAGGTGGAGTTGCCGAAGTACTGCGCCCTCCAGACGGGAGAGGTGCAGGTGACAGCCGCGGAGGCGGGGGCGGCGGTGATCAGGCCGCCGGTGGTGGTGGCGAGCGCCGCCGTCGCGGCCAGCGCGGACAGCCGGGTACGAGTCATCAGGAGAGTGGGCCCCTTCTGGACCAAGGGAAAGCATGTGAAACGGGTGACGCCTGTGTGACTCATGAGGCGGGGGCAAGGTTGCCCCGCCCGCTCACCACTTTTCACGGACGCTCGCCACGCGGCGCCCTACCGGTGGACGTCAGCCGTAGCGGCGCCTCGCGTGTGTTCCCGTCCGGCAACCGCTCGGCCGTCAGCTGCATCGACTTGCGCCGGCCACATCCCTCCGCCATGCCCCCAGCCGGCCAGGACCAGCAGACCTCACGAAGCACCACTCGCCGTAGCCGGTGCGCACGTGGGCACGGACCCCGGTCACGCCCCGCCTGGGAGGACACCTGCCGCCGCTGCTCGCCGCCGCTGTCCGGGACCGCCGAACGTGGTGTGCGGGCTGTCAGTCGGTGCGGTAGCCGGCCATTATCGATGCCGGGTAGCGGCTGCCCGCGGAGCCCCGGGGGAGGACCTCCCGGATACGGGCCAGGTCGGCCTCGGTGAGTTCTACGTCGGTGGCGCCGAGGTTCTCCTCCAGACGTGTGGCGCTGCGTGTACCCGGGATCGGGATGACGTCCTCGCCCTGGGCGAGCAGCCAGGCCAGGGCAAGCTGGGCGGGTGTGATGCCCTTGGTGGCGGCGAGCTTTCGGAGCTGCTCGGCGGCGTTCAGGTTGTAGGTGTAGTTCTCGCCCTGCCAGCGCTCGTCCCAGCGGCGCATGTCGCCCTCGGGGTACTCGTCAGCGGGCTTGACCACGCCGGAGAGGAAGCCGCGGCCGAGCGGCGAGTACGGGACCAGGCCGATCCCCAACTCTCGCAGGACCGGCAGGATCTCGTCCTCTACTTCGCGTTCGAAGACCGAGTACTCGTACTGAAGGGCTGTGACCGGGGTGACGGTGTGGGCGCGGCGGATGTACTGCGGGCCGACGTTACTCAGGCCGAAGTACTGCACCTTGCCCTCGGCGATCAGGTCACCGACAGTGCCGGCGACCTCCTCGGCCGGTACGTCGGGGTCGGAGATGTGCTGGTAGAAGAGGTCGATGCGGTCGGTCTGGAGGTAGCGCAGGCTGTTCTCGGCGACCTTGCGGATGTTCTCCGGGCGGCTGTTGACGTCGATCCCCGGCGTCTTGCCGGTCATGTCGAAGCCGAACTTGGTGGCCAGGACGACTTCGTCGCGGAAGTCCTTGACCGCGCTGCCGAGCAGCGTCTCGTTGCTGCCGGCGCCTTGGCCGTACAGCTCGGCGGTGTCGAAGAAGTCGACTCCGAGTTCGTGGGCGCGGCGGATGGTGGAGATGCCGTCCTCGTCGTTCGAGGGGCCGTAGGCCAGGGACATCCCCATCACGCCCAGTCCGAGCGCGGAGACGCGCAGTCCCCGCTGTCCCAGGGTGCGGTGCTGCATGAGATTGCTCCTCGTGTCATGTCGTCAGCCAGCCCCTGGCTGACCAAACCAAACTGTTCGGTGTGAATCTACCCTGTTCGGAGTGCAACGCAAAACCGAACGGTTCGGTCGCCTATCCTGGGTTCATGCCTCGCTCCACCACCCCTGGCCAGACCTCGGACGCCACCATCGCGGGCGAGTCCGCCGACTCCACGCGCCAGCGGATCGTCGCCGCAGCCAAGGAGGAGTTCGCCCGGCACGGGATCGCCGGCGCCCGCGTGGACCGCATCGCCAAGCGGGCCAGGACGAGCAAGGAACGTGTCTACGCCTACTTCCGCAGCAAGGAAGCCCTTTACGCGCACGTCGCCGAACGCGAGACGACCGCACTCGTCGAGGCCACCCAGCTGGACCCGGCCGACCTACCCGGTTATGCCGGCATCCTCTTCGACCACTTCACGGCACGCCCGGACCACTACCGCCTGATCATGTGGGGCCGCCTGGAACTGGCCGAGCCCGCCGACACCACCACCAGCCCCCTCCAGGCCACGATCGCCGGCAAGCTCGACCAACTCCGCGACGCACAGCGCATCGGGCTGCTCGACTCTGCCTGGGACCCGGTCGACGTCCTCGCCCTGATCAACCAGATCGCCATGACCTGGGCAGGTCAGCCCGAAATCGCCGCCGCTGCCGCAGACCAGGCCGTGGACCCCTCCATCGCCGCCCGCCGCGCCGCACTGGTGGCCGCCGTCGAGCGCATGTTCCCTCGCTCGGACTGACAACAACGCCGGGTGGACGCGCGGTCCGCCGGCGCGGGAGTGATGACGTCGAGCCCGCGGCCGGCCGAGCGGTCGGTGATGGCCGGGGCCATCCGGATCGGCGGTGGCAGCCCTCGTCAACGGCGAGTTCGGCGACACCCGACAGACGCGTCGTCCCGGGGCCAACACCCGAAGGGCTACCGGAGCCGACCCCGTAGCGCACGGGCAAGTGCCGCCACCGTCTTCGCGGACGGCACTGAACCATCGGCCTGGAAGGCCTCCGACACAGGTGTGCGGCCCAGCCCCGACCTCCCGGCAAGCTGTGTCTTGTCGAGCTAGGCGAGACTGCTACTCAGCCTCGCGCGGAGTTCAGCGAGGGCGGGGTTCCGATCAGTCCGCTCGTTGCGCACCTGCGCGCCTCCGGGCCCTGATGTGTTCGCCGGTGTCCATCTTCGCCCCCGCCGAATTCTGACGAGCACCGTTTCCGGTCACAGATCTCTTCGGCACGGCGGTAGGAGAGCCAGGCCCGGCCTTTTTGGTACACGTCCAGCGTGGGCGTTCCGGCCCGGGGCCTTGCGTCCGGTGAGGAACAGCGGGCCGCGGGTGCGGCGGTCCGGGCCGGCGGCCGGGGCAGCGGCGGCACGGCGCGGCGGGAGCCTTTGTGGTTCTTCCAGGCTGCTTCGCGCAGCAGGCGCAGGCCGTCAAGGACCTCGCCGCGAAGAGCGAGAAGCCTCGAGCACCCGGAGAGCACCACCATGTTCGGCCGGCTGGACGCCCGGCGGCCAGAAGTGGGTGGCAGCCGCCCTGGAATGTCCGCCTCGGGCGGGCGCGCCGCAGGCGCCTTCCCGCACCGCAACCGGGATGCTCGGATGTCAGATCCCACGGGATGCGTGCACATACCGGGGGTTCACTATGCCCCCTGGGGGTACGCGACCGGCTCGACGGGCGACGGAACGGGAGCAGAAATGGGAGTGGTAGGGGACCGGCGGAGCTCACGCGTCGCTTTCTGTCCGGCTGTCCCCGGGCGGCCGTACTCCGCCGCCTGTGGGCACGGTGACGGGCGGTGAACGGCTTCACAGCCGCACTGTCCCTGCTGGGTGTGGTCGCGCTGGCCATCGCCGGAGTTCACGGGGCGGGTCGGGCGCTGCGGATTCCCTCGGAGCCTCTGGCAGCCGCTCCGTTCGGGTCGGGGCTGGAGCCGGCCGGGCATGCGGTCAGCCGGTTCCACGTGCGCTGGTACACGGTCACGATGCTCTTTCTCGCCTTCGACATGGAGATGGTCTTCATGTACCCGTGGACGCTGATCATCTCGGCCATGGGGCCCAGCGCGGTGATCGAGATGTTCGTCTTCCTCGCGATCCTGCTCGCCGGAGTCGTCTACGCCTGGCGGGAGGGGGCCCTGCGATGGACCTGACCGGCACGATGCTGCGCGCGGTAGCCGCCCGACCTCGCGTCCTGGTGGTCAGCACGCCGGGCGGAACGGCCGTGCGGCTGGCCGCCGAGCGGCACCTACGGCTTCGGGACTGGCCACCGGCCGCGACCCCGGCGCAGGCCGACCTGCTGCTCGTCGCCGGGCCCCACTGCCCGGACCTGCACACCGCGCTGGAACGGCTGTGGCAGGACCTGCCCGCCCCACGCGCCCGCGCACATGCCCGCACCGCCGATGGAGTACTGGCCGCCCTCGAGGCCGCCCGCGCCCACCTGGCCTCGCCGGCAGCCCAGCGCGAGCAGGCCACCCCGACCGATCCGGACGGCCGCTCACCGCACGATCGCCGTCATGAGCAGAGCGCGGAGCAAGAGGGAACCGGGGGCCACACCCCCCGGGAGAGAGCCGCCTGGGCCGGTGAGCACGGCGAAGAGTCCGGTCCGCACCGGGCCGACAGCAGTCTTACCGGCTCAGGCGGCGCTCGCTCTTCTCAGGAGCAGCACCACGGTGACCACGGCGGAGAAGAGGAGAGAGGTGACGGCCGCGGCCGTGACGCCCACGAAGACCATCAGGATCACGGCGGTCACGGCGGTCACGGCGGTCACGGCGGTCATGAGGGGCACGAGGGACAGGGTGGGATGGAGATGCCGGGCGGCTTGCCGATGGCCGAGCTGGGCGAGGACCGCGACGGTTTGATGCTCGACCGGCTGCATGTGCCGCTGGGCCCGTTCCTGTCCGACTGGCCCGCCGGGCTGACGCTCCGCCTCGTCCTGCAAGGTGACGTCATTCAGGCGGCCGACCTCGACGAGGTGCCCTTTTCCGTCCCGCGTCCTGTCGAGCCGTTCTGGGTGCAGCCCTGGTTGCGGGCCGCGGCCGGTGAAGTGGTGGGTTCCGGGGAGGCGGCGCGGCGGCGGGCGGCGGCCCGTCTGGACAGTCTGGGGCGGTTGCTGGTGGTGGCGGGCTGGCCTACCGAGGCGACGAAGGCCCGCCGGTTGCGTGATGACCTGCTCGAGGATGCCCCTGCTGCCGCGCTCGTTTCCCGGCTGGAGCGCCTGGCCCGACGGGTCGGCCGGTCGCGAACCTTGTTCTGGCTGACCCGCGGGCTGGGCGTGGTGACCGCGCAGGACGCACAAGCGTCCGGGGTGAGCGGTCCTGCGGCCCGGGCCGATGGGGATGTGGCAGCTCGCTACCGGCAGTGGCTGACCGACATCCGCCGCGACGTGGCGCGGCTGGAGGGGCTTTCGTCGCTGGACCCGGCGGAGGAGAGCCCGCGGGGCCGGTGGGACGCGCGGCAGCCGCCGTCGGCTGCCCTGGTCGCCCTGCTTCCCCGGCTGCTGGACGGGGCCGAACTGGCCGCCGCCCGCTTGATCGTGGCCAGTCTCGATCCGGACCTGGACGAACTCGCGGCCCACTCGCTGGAGGGGGCGGCGCGTGGTTGAGGCAGGGGCGTGGTGGACCCTGCTGGCCGCCCCGGCGCTGCTGCTGGGCTTCGCTGTGCTGGCCGTGGCGGCAGACGCGGCTCTGACGGCCCGGGACGCGGGCCGGCCGGTCACCGTGTCCGTCGCGATGCGGCCGCTGCTCGCGGTGCCGCGGGCACTGGTGGCGCAGCCCCGGCGGATGCCGGCTCCGGACCGGATGCTGTGGCGGGCCGGTGTGGTGACCGTGCCGGTGGCCGCCGTGCTGTCGACGCTGGTCATCCCGCTGGGGAACGTGGTGGTCGCCGATCTGTCGGTGGGAGTGGTGTGGTTCAACGCCATGGAGGTGCTGACCTGGGCCGGTCTGTGGCTGGCAGGGTGGGGTCCGAACGCGGCGTTCTCCTTGATCGGCGGCTACCGTTTCCTCGCCCAGGGCTTGGCTTACGAGCTTCCGCTGATGTTCGCGCTGATCTCGACCGCGACCGGCGCGCAGTCCCTGCGGGTCGGTGACATCGCCGCAGCGCAGGACGGCCTGTGGTACGCGGTGTGGATGCCCGTCGCCTTCGTCGTCTACCTGGCAGGCGTCCTCGCGTTCAGTTTCCTGGGGCCGTTCGCCTACCCGGCCGGTCTGGACATCGCCGGCGGCGTGCTGAGCGAGACTTCCGGGGTCGACCGGCTGCTGTTGCAGGCCGGGCGGTGGCTGTGGCTGGCGGCCGGTGCGGCAATGGCGGTGCCTCTGTTCCTGGGCGGGGGCGCGGGGCCGGGCTTGCCCGCCTGGGTGTGGTCGCTGATCAAGACTCTGCTGGTGCTGGCCGTCCTGGTGGTCGCGGCGCGGCGGCTGCCGGTGATCCGGGCCGACCGGTACGTGGAGTTCGCCTGGGTCGCCCTCATCCCGCTGACGATCGTGCAGACCCTCCTCCCGGCTCTGATCAACCTCGACAGTTAGGAAGGAGGGCCCGTTCGATGGGAACAACGGCCGCTGTGTTGCTGTGGACGCTGGGCCTGCCGGCCCTGGTCGGCGGCGTCCTGGTGTTCACACTGAACTCGATGGCTCGGGTCACGTTCGCGCTCCTGGGTTCCCTGGTGTGCGTCGGCGGCGTGGTGACCGTCCTGGGACTGCCCTACCTCGGGGTGGTCATCGTGCTGATGATGGTCATGGAGATGGTCATCATGGCTGTTTTCATGATTGCGTACATGATGAATCCGGCCGGTCTGATGCCGATGTCGATGCTCCACAACAAGCGCGGAGCGCCGGCCATCAGCAGCGTGGTGTTCGCCGCGTTGACCACCGCGGTCTTCGTGGTGCCCTGGCCCGACCGTGTGCGCGTACGACCGGCGGACACGACCGTCCAGGTGGGCATGTCGTTGATGGGCGATCAGATGCTGACGATGGTCACGCTCGGGTTCGTCCTGCTGGCGACGATGGTCGGCGCGACCGTGCTGGCCACCCACCGCGGCCGCTACGACCGGTTCGGCGACGACCTCGACCAGCGGCCCGCCCGCGATCCGGCCGGGGGAGGGGTGGGCCGGTGACCTTCGAACTGCTCCTGGTCCTGGCCGCGGGCCTGTTCTCGATCGGCCTGTTCGGAGCCCTGACCCAGCAGTCCATCGTCATGATCATGATGGGGATCGAGCTGATGATCGGCGGGATCATCGTCGCCGCCGCGGACTTCTGGCACTTCCTGGCCCCCACGGTGGGCAGCGGGCAGGTGGTGATCGTGGCGGCGGTGGTGGCGATGGCGGTGGAGATGGCCATGGGCTTCGCCGTCACCACCGCGATCTACCGGGCCCGGCAGGTGGACACGACCGACATGGCCGAGGACCTGAAGGGATGAGCGCGCTGATCTGGCCGCTGATCGCCCTGCCCCTGGCAGCGGGAGCCGCCCTCACGGTGACCGGAAAACGCCTGAACCGGCAGGCGTCCGCCCTCGGCGTGCTGGTGGCCACGGTGACGCTGGGCCTGGCTGTCGCTGCCGCGTTGACCCGGCCGTCGGCGAGCGTGCCACTGTTCACCGGAATCCGGGCTGGACTGGCGGTGGACGGCCTGTCCGCGGTCATGATGATCACCGTCTCCGCGGTCACCACCGCCGTCCTGGTCTTCTCCGCCGGGGAGTTCGGTGAGGACGAGAACCGGGGGCGGTTCTTCGGCCTGATGCTGCTGTTCGCCGGCTCCATGCTGGTCACCGTCACCGCGACCACCCTGCCGTTGCTGCTGATGGCCTGGGAGGTGATGGGCGCAACCAGCTGGGCACTGATCGGCTACTGGTGGCGCGACCCGGAACGGGCACGCGCGGCGGACACCGCCTTCCTCACCACCCGCACCGCGGACCTGGGCCTATACCTGGCAGCCGGTGCGGCCATGGCCGGTGGCGCCGGGTCCTTGAGCCTCGACGTCCTCCCGCGCACCGTGTCTCCTTGGCTGCACCTCGTAACCGCCGGAATCGTTGCCGCCACGCTGGGCAAGTCCGCGCAACTGCCTTTCTCCTTCTGGCTGTCACGCGCCATGCAGGGCCCCAGCCCGGTGTCCGCACTGTTGCACTCGGCGACCATGGTCGCCGCCGGGGCCTACCTGCTGCTGCGCCTGCACCCGCTGCTGGCCGCGACCGGCTGGGCGGGGCCGGTGGTCGCCTGGACCGGCGCCGCGACCGCCCTGATTCTCGGCGCGGTGGCTGTGACGCAGCGCGATCTGAAGCAGCTGCTCGCCGCGTCGACCGCCTCGCAGACCGGCTTCATGGTGCTGGCCGCCGGCAGCGGCGGTGTGGCCGGCGGCACCTTCCAGCTCGTCGCGCACGCCGCCGCCAAGTCCGGCCTGTTCCTCGCTGCCGGGGCCTGGCTGACCGCACTGGGCACCAAGCAGCTTCCTTCCCTGCGCGGGGCCGCGCGCACCCACCGCGTGGTCGGCGTCTGCTTCACCGTCGGCGCGCTCACGCTGGCCGGGCTGCCGCCCCTGTCGCTGTGGTGGGCCAAGGACGATGTCCTCGCCTCCGCCCGCGCCGAGAGCGCCGGCCTGTACCTGGTCGGGCTCGTCGCGGCCGCCGTCGCCGCCGTCTACAGCATCAAGGCCCTGTGGTACGTCACCCGTCCGCTCCCCGAGGACCCCCAGGCCGGGTACGACACCGAGCGGCGCGGTACCCGGCGTGTCCCCGCCACGTCGGCTGCCCCGCTGCTCGTTCTGGCAGGCGCGGCGGCCGTCCTGGGCGTTCTCGCCCTGCCGGGACCGGCCGGGTGGCTGCGCGACTTGCTCGGCGTCCCCGGCCAACCTTCACCCGAGGCGTGGGAGCTGGGATTGTCCGCCACCGTCGCGCTCGCGGCCGCCGGGATGTCCTGGTGGCGGCCCTTCTCCCCGCGCACTCTCGTGCCACCGGCCGTGGTGCGGTGGGCTGACGGCTGGCTCCATCTGGAACGTGCCGCCCACGCCGCCGTCGTCAGGCCGGTGATGGTGACGGCCCGCGCGCTGGCCGTCTTCGACGACCGGGTCGTGGACGGCGCCGTGCGGCAGGTGGCCCGTGGCGGACTCGCCCTCGCCCACAAGGCGCGCCGCGTGGACGACTCAGGCATCGACACCGTCGTCGACGCTGTCGGCCGTGGTGGCCTGGCCGCTGCTCGGCAGGCCCGCCGTCTGGATGACGAAGGCATTGACGCCGCCGTCAGCGCTGTCGCCTCGGGCGCTGGAAGCATGGGGCGGTGGGCGCGCCGTCCGCAGACCGGGCTGTTGCATCAGTACTACGCCCAAGCCGCCGTCGGCTTCTCCGTGCTCGTCCTGATCGTGCTGTTGGTGAGGTAGCTCCCTGTGCTGAGTGTTGTGACGTTCCTGCCGCTGCTGGTGTGCGTTGCGCTGATGCTGTCGGCCGGCAGGTTCCCCGAGCGGGCGTACCTGTGGGTGTGGATCACCACCACCGCCGTCGAACTCGCCCTGGTCGTCGTGCTGTGGGCGGAGTTCGACTCCCAGGGCGGAATGCAGTACGAGCAGCGGGTCCGCTGGATTCCCGGAGCGGGGGTGGGCTATCACGTCGGCGTCGACGGTCTTTCCCTGCCGCTGACCGCTCTGACCTGCGTACTGTTCCTAGCCGTCGCTGTGTACTCGCTGCGCGGGACGAGCCGGGTGCGCCCGTACGTGTGCCTGTTCCTCTTCTTGCAGACGGCGAGTCTCGGACTGTTCGTCGCCCTTGACCTGATCCTGTTCTTCGTCTTCTTCGACCTGTCCATCGTCGGCATGTTCTTCGTCATCGCAGGCTGGGGCCACGGCGAGCGCGCCCGGGCGGCGGCGCTGAAGTTCTTCCTCTACACCTTCATCGGCTCACTCGCCCTGCTGCTCGGCTTCATCGGCCTCTCCTTGGCCGCCGACCCGCACACCTTCGACATCGTCGACCTCACCCGTACCAACCCGCTCGCCGGCCACGGTGCGTACGCGGGCCTGGTGCTGCTGGCGATCGGCTTGGGGCTGGCCGTCAAGACCCCGACCGTTCCCTTCCACACCTGGCTGCCGCCCGCCCACACCGAAGCCCCCGCCGCCGGATCGGCGATCCTGGCCGCGGTCCTGCTGAAGATGGGCACCTACGGCTTCGTCCGCATCGCGATGCCGCTGCTGCCCGGCAGCTGGCGCCGCTACGCCCTGGCCATCGTGATCGTCGGCACCGTCTCCGTCGTCTACGGAGCCCTGGTCGCGCTCGCGCAGACCGACTTCAAGCGCATGATCGCCTACACCTCCGTCAACCACATGGGCTACATCATCCTGGCCGTCGGCGCGGCCGGGACCCTGGCCGACACCGACGCCCAGGCCCGTTCCCTGGCCGTCACCGGCGCGGTCAGCCAGATGGTCAGCCACGGCCTGATCACCGGTGCCCTGTTCCTGCTCTCCGGCGTCCTCCACGACCGCGGACAGACCTACGAGATCGACGCCTACGCCGGACTGGCCGCCCACGCGCCCCGCTTCGCGGCCGCCGCCGGCATCGCCGCGTTCGCGAGCCTCGGCATTCCGGGCTTCTCCGGGTTCATCGCCGAGTTCCAGATCCTCACCGGATCCCTCGCCTCCCAGACCATCGCCACCGCGATCGCCGTGACCGGCATCCTCATCACCGCCGCCCTGTTCCTACGCGCGCTGCGCGGCATGCTCCTCGGCCCCCCGCGCCTGCCCCCGTCAGCGCACACCACCGGCTTCGGCGACCTGAAGGCCGGCGAAGCGGTCTCCAGCATCAGCCTGCTCGCCCTCGCCCTGGTCATCGGCGTCGCGCCGCGCTGGCTGCTGGACGTCATCGAACCCGCCAGCCGCACCGTGACCGATCTGGTGGCGCGGTGAACGAGAACCTCGCCGCCCTCATCCCCGAACTGGCCCTGCTCGGCGCTGCCGTGATCGGCCTTCTGGCAGGTTCCTGGCTGCCGCGCCGCCGCCAGTGGACCGTCGCCGTCCTCGCCGGCGTGGCCTGTACCGCCGGCTTGGTGGCCACGGGCATCACCATGGCCACCGGCCGGGAACAGACCGTCTTCTCGAACGCTTTCGCCGTCGATACCGCCGCCAACGCCGGCCGTCTCACCGTTCTGGGGGCCCTGCTGCTGGTCATCACCATGTCGGTGGAGACCGTACGAGGCCACAAACGCGAAACCGAGTACTGGGTTCTGCTCCTGCTGACCGGCGCGGGCACCCTTGCCCTCCTCGGGGCGAACGACCTGCTGATGCTGTTCGCGGCCTACCTCCTCGCCAGCATCCCCGCCTACGCCCTGGCCGCCTTCGCCAAGGACAACTCCGGTACCGAAGCAGCCCTGAAGTACTACCTCATGGGCGCCCTCCTCGGCACCACCATGCTCGCCGGGACCGCCCTGTTCTACGGCGCCGGGCACGCGACGCTCTACCGCGAACTACGCCCCGCACTGCCTGAGGCTCCCTACGGCCCTGTTGCCGTAGCCCTGGTTGCCGTTCTGGCCGGGCTGCTGTTCAAGGCCGGTGCCGTGCCCGCCCACTTCTGGGTCCCCGATGTCACCGACGGCGCACCTGCTCCCGTCGCCGCCTACGTCACCACGGTGCCCAAGATCGGCGCGCTGGTCGCGGGCTACCGTCTACTCCACCAGGCCCTGCCCGACAGCGCCGTCAACTGGCCGCTGCTGCTGGCGGTCCTGGCCGCCGTCACGATGACCCTGGGCAATCTGGCGGCGTTCTTCCAGACTTCCGTCAAACGCCTGCTCGCCTACTCCGCCATCAGCCAGGTCGGCTACCTCCTTATCGCCCTCGCCGTGGCCACCCGCACGGGCCTCGCCCAACAGAGCCTGCTGTTCTACCTGGCCGCCTACGCCGCCACCAACCTCGGCGCCTTCGCCGTCGTCACCGCGCTCCCCGCCGCCCGCACCCTGGAGGACTACCGCGGCCTCGCCCGCCGCTGCCCCGACCTCGCAGCCGTCCTCGCCGTCTGCCTCCTCGGCCTCGTCGGCACCCCACCCACCGGTATCTTCCTCGGCAAACTGGAGATCTTCAGCGCCACCATCGACGGCGGCTACACCTGGCTCGCCGCCCTCGCCGTCGCCAACACCGTGGCCTCCCTCTTCTACTACCTACGCTGGCTTGCCCCTCTCTTCACCACCACCAGATCTGCACCGAGTGCCACACAAGCAGTCCTCGGCCCCTGGACTGCCACCACCGCCTACACCGCAGGGACCCTCGCCCTCGGGCTCGGTATCGCCGGCGGAGCCATCCTTCCCTTGGGTACGGGAAACCTGCTGCCGTGACAGGCCACGAACCGGGGCTTGCCCGGCGGACGCGGAGGCTACGGCACCGGCCTCGTCGAGATCGAAACCCGCCGCCCCCTCGACCTGCTACCCGACCGGGAGGCATCCAGTTCGGCAGCCTGGCTGGCCGAACGACCAGGCGTTGAGGTCATCTGCCGGGACCGAGCGCCCTTCTTCGCCGAAGGCGCCACCACCGGCGCCGCAGGCCGTCCAGGTCGCGTAGACCGTGGACCATCGCCCCGCATCGCGTCCTGCCCGGCCTGCCCCCGCGGGAGCTCGAGGTGCTCCGCCTACTCGCGACGGGCCTCGGTATCGCCGAACGCGCGGGCCTCCAGCGCCCACCGTATCGACGAGGCTTGGGACGACCTCACGTACGCCGGGCGGCAGTGGTTCCCCGGTCACGGCCCGGCGGCCGACTCCGGTTCGGTACCTGCGGCCTCCGGGGCGTCCTCGCGGTGGACAAAGGCACTCAGGAGATCGCCGACGGGGTGGTCGGCCTCGGACGGGTGGCGCAGAGCCACGGTGGCGTCGATGGTGTAGCGGTTGCGTCGGCCCACCCGGGTCCGGGTCAGGTACCCGGCTGCCTCCAGGTCCGCGACGATGATCTGCACCGCTCGCTCGGTTATGCCGATCCCGGCGGCGACGTCGCGCAGCCGCACTTCCGGGTCGCGGGCGAGCCACAGCAGCACGCGTGCGTGGTTGGTCAGGAACGTCCACTGGCCGCCCCGAGCCGATGAGCTGCTCATGAGCTCCATCATACGAACCCTGCTTCGTCTGTTGATTCCGTCGTGCGAACCTTTATTAGCGAAAAAATTTTCGCGTAACTGTTGACGTATGTCTGGTTGGCCGGTGACGCTGGAGGGGATTCATCCCGTTCTGTAGGGAATTGCTCTCGCGAGGAAGGCGGATAAGTACCATGGCCCGACTGCTCTCCCACCCGGTACACCACAGCGCCCACCGCCCCGCGCGGGCGGGGCTGGTCCAGCCGGTGGCGGCGGTGCTGACCGATCGCTTCGACGATGTCGCGGTGGCCGAGGCGGCCGCCCGCATGGCGCTGGCCCGCCGGGTACCGCTGCTGCTGATCGCCGTGATGTCCCCGCCCGTCGGGCGTGCCTCCTTCGGTCCGGCCTCCGCGCCGGTGCGGGCGGTCCTGGCCCGGGTCGTGCCCCGGGTCGGCCCGCACGCCACCGGCTACATCCCCGAGGTGTTCCACCTGCACCCGGGCAGAGGTTCGCGCCTGGCGGCGGCGACGGAGCTGATGGCACTGGCGTCCCGCCATCGGGCCTCGGACGTGGTGGCCGCCCGCCGCGGCCCGCACGGGCTCGACGCGCACACTCTGATCGAGGCCGCGGCCCTGCGCGGCGGCCCGTTCGTCCACGCCATCGCATCCGCCGCCTGGACACCCCTGCGATCGCCCTCGCCGCCCGCTGGTGACGTGCCGTCCGGCTCCTGGAGAGGAAACGCGCGATGAATGACCTGTCGTTCCCCGTCCCGCTGTGGGTATGGGCCGCGGTCACCGTCGGCATCTGCGTGATGCTCGCTGTCGACCTGATCGCCCACCGCGACAACCACGTCATCGGCTTTCGCGAAGCCGCGATCTGGAGCTCGGTCTGGATCGCCATCGGCCTCGGATTCGGCCTGATCCTGCTGGTGTGGCAGGGCGGGGAGGTGTCCTCCACCTACTACGCCGGCTACCTGATCGAAAAGGCCCTGTCGATCGACAACGTCTTCGTCTTCGCGCTGGTCTTCTCGTTCTTCGCGGTCCCTGACGCCTACCAGCACAAGGTGCTGTTCTGGGGAGTCCTCGGCGCACTCGCCGCCCGCCTGGTGTTCATCTTCGTCGGCGCCGAGCTGCTGCAGGTGTTCTTCTGGACCGCCTATGTCTTCGGTGCGTTCCTGATCTGGACCGGTTGGAAGATGGCCGTCTCCAAGGACGAAGAGGTCCACCCCGACCGCAACCCCGTCGTCCGCCTGGTCAAGAAGCTCATCCCCACCGACCCGACGTTCCACGGCGACAGGTTCTTCATCCGCAAGGGTGGCAAGCGCGTGGCGACGCTGCTGTTCGTGGCCCTGGTCGCGGTGGAGGCCACCGACCTGATCTTCGCCGTCGACTCCGTCGCCGCCGTTCTGGCGATCACCGCCAACACCTTCCTGGTGTGGACCGCCAACGCCTTCGCCGTCCTGGGCCTGCGAAGTCTGTACTTCTGCCTCGCCGGACTCCTCCGCCGCTTCGCCTACCTCCACTACGGACTCGCGGTCCTCCTGGCCTTCGCCGGCGTCAAGCTCATCCTGTCCGAGACCCCCGTCGGCAAGCTCCCCGTCCCACTCACCCTCGGCGTCATCGCGGTGACCATCACCGTCTCCATCGCCTGGTCCCTGATCGCCACCCGCGGCCAGGACGCGGCCCCCGGCGGCGTCCCGGCCGCGACCGGGAGTTCTCCCGCCGACGGCGGTGACGAGACGGCTCCCGCACCGGATCAGCCCGCAGCCCGCGACACGCACGGAAAGCAACCGCCATGATCACCGCCCGGACTCCTCGGCCCGCCGCCACATCCGCGGCACGCGAGGTGCACGACAACTCGTTCACCGTCCGCAGTTGAATTCGGAACGGACCGCGCCGACGTGGCGGCTGGTCCGGCACGGGTGCACGGGTGCTCGGGTCCGTGAGCGGTTCAGCGCGGCGGACCGAGGATGACGCCGCCGTACAGTTCGGATGCTTCCGCCAGGAGGGACTTCGGGATCTCGAAGCCGTCGGGGCGCGGGGTGGTGAGGTCGCGTCC
>NZ_JBIRTB010000023.1:0-66160 GCF_044334475.1 Streptomyces sp. NPDC020780
GACCTCGACAATCCTCATTCTTGCTGGTCAGAGGCACTTTCTGCGTTTCTGATCAACCACTGGACAGCCCACCTCGTGAAAGCGCGAGGCTAACGGCGCTGATTGGTCAGCGGTTGAGCTGGGCCATCAGCTCACGGTTCCCCCGACAGCAGAAGGCCCCCGGCCCGCGACCTCACAGTCCGGGGGGCCGTACTCATCCGGAGAGACAATGGATGCCCATTTCAGGGACTGGGTCCGCCTGCTCGATCGGACCCTCGACCTGGAACTTGAAGCCGTACTGGAGAACGACGACGTCCGCGGATTTCTGTGGTCGGCCTTCGAGAACAACGGCGCGATGCCGCCCGCGTACTTCGTTCCTCTGCTCATCGAGCGCCGCCGTGCCCTCGCCCAGCACGCGGTCGACTCCCTGGCGGCCACAGTCCACCAGCAGACAGGGCGGCCGGTCACCGTCCCTGTCCACGTCAACGCGCCGACGGCGTGCGAACCGGCCGGCCAGGTCTGGGTGGGCGACGAGCCCGTCCACGGAATCGACGCTCCCGCGATCGCCGTCGAGGCCGCAGAGGGCTTCCAGTGCTTGCTGGCCGACCGGGACCGTCTGATCTGGCCGCTGTGCCCGGACCACGGATCAGGCCTGCACCCCTTCCGCCTCGGCCCCGCAGCGATGTGGTTCTGCTCCAAGGCCGACCACGCGGTGGGCCCCGTCCTCCCCGCGTGACTGGACACGTCTTTCCGGACCCTCGACGAGGACGGACGACGATGGCACCTGCTGCCCTTGGCCGGCGCGTAACCGGTGCGTCGGCTCAGTACCACTCCTCCACCGTCCGCTCCTCGGTGCTGACGAGGTAGGCGTCCGGATCGAGATCCATCGACCTGCGGGCCGGCGAGTCCCAGTACCTCGCGTTGCGCTCGGCGAAGGTCTCCGGGCCGTCGTAGGAGATCAGCCAGACGAACTGATTGAGCTCCCGGTCCACCCAGGCCCCACCGATTGCGAATCCCCACTCGAGCCGCAGCGGCAGGATGTCGGCCTTCCACCGCTGCGCCCACTCGTCCAGCAGGCCGTCGCGGACGGTGTAGGTGCGGAGCTGGGTGGTCTTGGCCATGGAGGTGTCCTCTCACGGGCGGACTCGGTGCGCCACTGCAGGAGCCATGTGATCCGTGGGTGGCGGGGATGGTTGGACGTTGGCTCGCTCGTACCCACTCTTTGGAGGGAACCACCTGGGAACGTCGTGCAGGCGGAGGAGCGCGTGATTACGGTGCCCGAGCGGGGCGAGCCAAGGCGGGCGCTGCGATCGAGGGGCTGCGGGCGCGGGTGTTGTCGGCCTGGTGGTTGAGCGGTGAAGTGCCTTTTTCCGTGTGACGGTTGGGCGCGAGGGACGTGGGGCGTGTACGTACGGGGACGGGCGGTGGCGGATGACGCAGGACGAGATGGTTGCGGGCGTGGGCGCGGGGGAGGGCACGGAGTCCTCGGCGGGGGCGCAGTCGGAGGGCAGGTCGGAGAACGGGGTTGCGGTCGCGTTCGGGCGGCAGCTGAAGCTGTTGCGGGTGCGGGCGGGGCTGGACCGCGTGGAGTTCGGGAAGCGGGTCGGGTACGCGGCTCAGTCGGTGGCCTCGTTCGAGCAGGGGCGGCGGATTCCGCAGCCGGGCTTCGTCGACAAGGCGGACCGGTTGCTGGAGGCCGGTGGGTTGCTGGTGGCGTTGAAGGAGGAGCTGGCGCGGTCGCAGTATCCGGCGTTCTTTCGGGACATGGCGAGGCTGGAGGCTGAGGCGGTCGAGCTGTGTGCGTACGACACCCATATGGTCAAGGGCCTGTTGCAGACCGAGGAGTACACGCGGGCCGTTCTCGCCATGCGACGACCCTTGCTCGACGGGGACACCATCGAGCAACGAGTATCTGCGCGCTTGGCGCGGCAGGAGATTTTCAGCCGCTGGCCCGCACCACTCATGAGCTTTGTTGTGGAGGAGCCCGTTCTGCGACGCCCGTTGGGCGGTCCAGCCGTTTTGCGTGGCCAGTTGTCGCAGCTGCTGAAGTTCGGCCGGTTCCGTAATGTTGAAATCCAAGTGATGCCGCTTGATCGCGACGACAACGCCGGGGTGGACGGTGCCTTCACCGTGGTTACGCGCAAGGGCGGCGAACAGCTCGTGTATACCGAGGCGCAGGGGCGCAGTAATTGGCTAAGTGATCGGGACGAGACGCGGCTTGCCGCAGCCCGCTATGGGATCATCCGGAGCCAGGCTCTCACTCCGCGAGAGTCCTTGGGGTTCATCGAGAAGTTGCTGGGAGAGCTATGAACACCGCCGAAGTCTCTGCCTCGCAGGAGCTTGCTTGGTACAAGAGCAGCTACAGCGGGGCTGAAGGTGGCGACTGTCTTGAGGTCGCCTGGCGCAAGAGCAGCTACAGCGGGGCTGAAGGTGGCGAGTGCGTGGAGTTCGCTGCCGTGGCCACACACGTACACGTCCGGGACTCGAAGCAGCCCGAGGGCTCAGTGCTGACCGTCGGCCCCGGCGCATGGGCCGGGTTCGTCGGGTTCGTCCTCGGCTGAGCAAAGTAGGCGGGAGAGCCCCGCCGCGCGCCGATCCGGCGTTGCAGCGGGGCTCTCCCATACGGGGGACCTACTCGTCCACGTTCTCCTCGCGGCGGATCATCCGCCACGCTGCCCGGCATGCGCTGCGGTCCAGGTTGGACCGGAAGCTCTTGTCGGGGCCGAAGTACTGGCGCCCTATGCCGGCGGTCGTCTCGATGTGGTCGGCCATGTTGTCGGCGAAGGCCCGGTCGAAGACCTTGCCGAAGTTGGTCTCGTCATTGACGACGGCCGCCGCCCGGACCTTGGGGTCTTTGGTGGTCTTGTTGAACGGCTTCCGAACGTCCTCTTCGGTGAAGTCCGTGCCGAACGTGGTGTTGAACGCCTCGATCAGCTCCGACAGCAGCGACTTCTCCGCCTCCGCTGCGCCGCCCGCACCCTCACCGAAGCCGGGCGGCTCCGTCGAGCCCTCGGGGGTGAGAGAGACGTCGTACTCGCCCGTCTTCTCCACCCGCAGGTGGCTGAGGTCGATCACCCCAATGTCGACGCCACCGTCCGCCCGAGGGGAAGGGGGTCGAGGAGGCAGCGGCTGTAGAGGTTAGGCCCGTGCGGCTCGGCGATCCGCTCCGGCGCCACAGCGGGCGGACGCAGGTCCGCCGCTGAGCGGCGAGAAGGCGGACATCGCCGGACTCCACATCGCGCCTCCGGCATGCATCGATCACGCATACCTGGTCACGGCAACGTGCGTGTGAGCCAGACCACTTCACCATTGTCCTCCGTGGAAACGTGATCCCGCTCGAACCCGAGCTTCTCGAGGACACGGAGCGACGGTGTGTTCCACGCGCCGACGGTCGACCAGAGCCGTTTTCGCCCGGTTGCGGCAGCGGCATCGAGCACCGCGCCGGCGGCCTCGGTGGCGTAGCCACGCCCATGCGCGCGCTGGAACAACTCGTACGCGATTTCAGGCTCTTCCACGGTGGAGCGGCCGATGATCAGCCCGCAGTAGCCGATGAAGTCGCCTTCGTCACGGCGCTGGATGGGCAACAGGGCTATCCCCGTAGTCGCCGTCGCGGCGAGCAGCTCCGCGATGGACGTCCGGATGTGCTCGACCGTGGGGGTCCCCTTGCCGCGTTCGGAGAGGAGGGCGCAGAACTCGGCGGCGTCCGACTCGACCCATGGCCGCAGTATCAGCCGCTCGGTCTCAAGGTGGAACGACATCGTCTCGTACGTGGTCATGCCCTCACTGTGCCCCACTGATCGAAACCCGGCCCGGGCGCGGGTCCGTCAGCCGGCCCCGCAACGGGCGCCCCGTGCCGGCGGCCGTGGGTTCGGCCGGGCAGCGGTGAGCCCGGCGGCGACGGTGGTGCCGGTCGCCGCCGGGCGGTCGGAGCCGGGTTCAGCAGGTCCCGAGGTCCTGCCAGACGCCCCACTCACCGGTGGAACCGGGTGTCTCGCCCTTGGTCCACCACTTGGCCTTCCACGTGTGCGCGCCGTAGCTCACGGTCGCCCCCGCCCCGTACTCCGCGGACGCACTCCAGGCCGTCGCCGTGCAGGTGCCGGGTGTCGGCGTCGGGGTGGGCGTCGGCGTCGGGGTGGGGCCGGTTCCGGTCCCGGTGCCCGGCTGGACGACGGTGGTGCCGCGTGCCAGGTCCCCGGCGAGGGCGTACGTCGCCCCGCCGAAGGTCACCGTCCAGTTCGACGGCGTCGAGGTCGGCAGGTAGTAGACGAAGTCCAGCTGTACCGAGGCGCCCGGGGCCAGCGTCTGCCAGGCCGGCAGCTTCAGTGACACGCGGTTGTAGTCGCCCTTGAGACCGCCGATGTTGTTCGCCGCGGTGTGGTCGCTGCGGACGATGGTGGTGCCGAAGCCCGACTGGTCCTTGGCGTTGGGCGGGGCGGAGGTCGCGTAGTCGAACCGGAACTCCGTGCCGCCCGGCAGGGTCGCCGTCGTGTTGTTGGTGATCTTCAGCTTCGGGCCTATCGGGTAGTTCGAGTCGCCGAGCGGGAACTGCTCGAAGGCCACGTCGATGTCCAGGGCCTTGGCGGGCAGGTCGATGGTCGACCGGGTGGCACCGTACGGGGTGGCGGACCTGAACTTCTCGTACATCGCGGACGTCAGTGTGGAGCCGGGCTCGTACTGCCCCTTGGCGGCGTTCCAGCCGTAGTCGCCGGCGAGCTCCCAGATCATCGTTCCGCCGATGCCCTTGTCGAGGACGTAGTCCGCCTTGGCGGCCACCGACTGCTCGTCCTCGGTGGACAGGAAGACCTTCTTCTCGGCGTTCCACAGCCAGGGCGCGACCAGCGTCGGGTCGTAGTTGCGAGCATAGGTGCCGGTCAGCTTCGTGCCGGCCGGGAAGCCGTAGCGGGTGACGTAGTCGCCCACGACCCCCTTCTCCAGGTTCTTCGCGTGCCACATCGGGTTGGAGCCGGCCGGGGACTCCTTGCCGTTCGTGTCCAGGTCGTGCCAGAGGTTGTCGATACCGACGGCACCGTCACCGCACTTCGTCAGCCCGGCACCCGCCGGGCAGTCGGTGGTCGCTGCCTTGCCCCACAGCCCGTTCGTGCCGCCCTGCACGTTCTTGAAGCCACGGGTGTAGTAGGGCAGCCCGATGTTGATCCGGCCGGCCGGCATGGAACCGCGGAAGTAGTGGTACGCCCAGTCGGTGTTGAGGTAGCCGGTCCCGCCGTACTGGGACGTCGAGTAGACGCCTGCCTGGGCCAGTTCGGCGTCCTTGCCGTCGTCGTAGAGCGAGGCGTTCGGGCCGACGTACTCGTTCCAGGCGCCGTGCAGGTCGTAGGACATGATGTTGACGTAGTCCAGGTACTTCTGGACCTGGAAGGTCTCCATGCCGCGCAGCAGATAGCCCGAGGAGGGGGCCGCGACGGTCAGGAGGTAGTGCGTGCCGTCGGCGGCGGACGCGCGGTCCAGCTTCTCGCGCAGCGTCTTCATCAGCGCGCCGTAGCCCTTGACGAGACCGGCCCGGCGGGCGTTGGCCAGGGTGTGGTCGAGCGGGTTGCCGGCGTCCTTCATCGTCGTCGGGTACTCGTAGTCGATGTCGACGCCGTTGAACCCGTACTTCTTGATGAACGCCACGGTGGAGTCGGCGAAGGTGTCGATGCCCTTCTGGTTGACCGAGCCGTCGGCGTTCGTGGCCATCGAGTAGAAGCCGCCCGAGTCCACCCGGGTGCCCTTGTCGTCGAAGTAGCCGCCGGTCTCGGCCCAACCGCCCACCGAGACCAGGGTCTTCACGGCCGGATGCTGCTTCTTGAACTTGTTGAGCAGGTTGAAGTGGCCCTTGTAGGGGAAGCCGGGGTCCATTTCGGCGCCCGCCACACCGGGCCAGGTCATGCCCGTGGACGCGTTCTGCGGGCCGTCGGTGCCCACCGAGATCTTGTTGTCGCCGTCGACGTGCGCGAACGCGTAGTTCAGATGCGTGACCTTGTCCCACGGGATGTCCGGGACGAGGTAGGCCGGCATGCCGTCCTTGCCGGTCCGCCAGTTGGTGAAGTATCCGATGACTCGCCGCTGGTGGTCGGCGCCCATCTTCTCGCGGCCCTCGGAGTCGTAGACCGAGCAGTACGGCACGGCGACGCCAGGGGTCCGGTAGAGCCCGTCGGGCCGGCAGGACTCCTGGTCGGCGGCGGCCGACGGGGTCGCGGTGAGCGAGCCCAGCAGCAGTCCGGCGGCGGCTGCGGCGGCTGCGAGCAGGGTGGCTCTCGCACGGGTGGGGGACAGCATGTGTGGTCCTCCTGGGGAGGTCGACTGACACAACGGGCAAGCGGAAGGTGCACGGGGCCCGGGTGTGCGCACACCCGGCAGGCGTTCCTCGGAGGTGACGCAGAGATTAAGAGGACTAGACCAGTGAGTCAATAGGTCTGGACCATCTCGCCGGTGAGTGGGCCAGGGCGCGGTCGTGGCACACGCCCTGTGGGTCGCTCCACAGCGGGCACCCGTTTGGCCCAGGGGCGGCCGTGGCACAATGAGTGATGTACCAGTAGCAGCGCACTCCGGGGTCGGTGCAATTCCGAACCGGCGGTTATAGTCCGCGACCCGTCCGCATCCAGCGGCCGGTTGACCAGGTGGGATTCCTGGACCGACGGTTAAAGTCCGGATGGGAGGCAGTGCGCGGCGGGCCGTCACAGGTACGTCGCCGTAGGCGGATGCGTTCCGGGAGATCGTCCCGGGACAGGCGCATCCGTGCTTTCGGTTTCGGCGTCCCCTGTTGCGTTCCGCTTCATCTGTCGTCATCGACAGGCCCCGGAGTCCGTGCCCGAAGAGGCAGGAGGACCCGGTGGCAACCGCAGCCGACATCACCGCCATGCGGCGAGCGATCACGCTCGCGGCCCGCGGACTCGGCGCCACCAGCCCCAACCCGGTCGTCGGGTGCGTCGTCCTCGACGTCACCGGGCAGCAGGCCGGCGAGGGCTACCACCGGCGTGCCGGAGGGCCGCACGCCGAGATCCACGCCCTGCGCGAGGCCGGCGAAGCCGCCCGCGGCGGCACCGCCTACGTCACCCTCGAACCCTGCAACCACACGGGCCGCACCGGCCCCTGCGCCCAGGCACTCCTGGACGCCGGTGTCCGCCGCGTCGTGTACGCGGTCGCCGACCCGAATCCGCAGGCCACCGGCGGTGCGGACACCCTGCGTGCCGCAGGGGTCCAGGTGGAGCAGGGCCTCCTCGCCGAGGAGGCGGAGGCCGGGAACACCGCGTGGCTCACCTCCGTACGCCTGGGCCGCCCCTACGTCCTCTGGAAGTACGCGGCCACCCTCGACGGCCGTACCGCCGCCGCCGACGCCACGAGCCGCTGGATCACCTCGCCCGAGTCCCGGGCCGACGTGCACCGGCTGCGCGCCGAGGCCGACGCCGTCGTCGTCGGCTCCGGCACCGCCCGAGCCGACGACCCGCAGCTGGGTGTACGCGGCATCGAGGGCGCCGTGCAGCCGCTGCGGGTCGTCGTCGACACCGCCGCCACCGCAGTCCGGCCCGGGGCCCGGGTCCTGGACGGCACCGCGCCCACGCTGATCGCCGTCGGGGAGGACGCGGACACCGCGCACCTCCCCGAGGACGCCGTGCTGCGGCTCCCGCGCGCCGCCACCGGCCCCGGGCTGGACATCGCGGCCCTGCTCGCCGCCCTGCACGCGCGCGGCATCCGCTCCGTACTCCTCGAGGGCGGCCCGGTCCTGGCCGGCTCCTTCGTCGCCGCGGGAGTGGTCGACACCGTCGTCGGCTATCTCGCCCCGGTCCTCCTCGGCGCGGGCCCCGCGGCCCTCGCCGACGCCGGAATCTCCACCCTCTCGCAGGCGTTGCGCCTGGATGTGACCGAGACCGCCCGTTTCGGCCCGGATCTGCGCATCACCGCCGTCCCCGTTCCTGCTCGGAAGGGAAACTGAGTGTTCACCGGAATCGTCGAAGAACTGGGTGAGGTCACCGCCGTCGAGAAACTCGGCGACGCCTCCCGCTTCCGCCTGCGCGGCCCCGTGGTCACCGAAGGCGCCAAGCACGGTGACTCCATCGCCGTCAACGGCGTCTGCCTCACCGTCGTGGACCTCGGCGATCAGGAGTTCACCGCCGACGTGATGGCCGAGACGCTGAAGCGTTCCAGCCTCGGTGCGCTGGAGACCGGGTCCCGGGTCAATCTGGAGCGGCCCATGGCGCTCGGCGGCCGGCTCGGCGGGCACATCGTCCAAGGACACGTGGACGGCACGGGCCGCATCCTCGCGCGCACGGTCTCCGAGAACTGGGAGGTCGTGAAGATCTCCCTCCCCGCAGAGCTGACCCGTTACGTCGTGGAGAAGGGGTCGATCACCGTGGACGGCGTGAGCCTGACCGTCGTCGACGCCGGCCCCGACCACTTCACCATCAGCCTCATCCCGACCACCCTCGCGCTGACGACGCTCGGCATCAAGAAGGCCGGCGACCCCGTCAACCTCGAGGTGGACGTCCTCGCGAAGTACGTCGAGCGGCTGCTCGGCCCGAACGCCGGGGCGTCGGCCCCCGACGCCGCGACCCCGGCCCCGGACGCCGGGACCGCGACTGCCGCGTCCGCGAGCCCGGCATCAGCCACCGAGCCCGGGGAGCCGGTCGCATGAGCACTCTGGACTGGCTGAACGCGGAGGCGTTCACCGCCTTCGGGCAGCACATCATCTGGTCGGACATGATCGGCAACACCGTCGGCCTGATCGCCCTGGCCCTCGGCTGGCTGCGCTCCGTGTGGACCTGGCCCGCCCAGCTCCTGTCCGGCCTCGTGCTCATCGCCGCCAACGTCTCCGTGCAGCAGGCGGGCAGCGTCGGCAAGCAGCTGATCGTCGTCGCCGTCGCCGTATGGGGCTGGCAGCAGTGGACCCGCGGCAGGCAGCAGGCGCAGGACGGCTCCATCGCCGTACGCTTCGCCACCTGGCGCGAACGCGCGTACCTGGTGGGCGGCGCCGCGCTCGGCACCCTCGCCGTCGGCGCCCTGTTCACGGCCTTCCCGTCGCTCTCCTGGAGCCCCTGGGCGGACGCGTACATCTTCGCCGGCACGCTCGTGGCGATGCTGGCCCAGGCCCGCGGCATGGTCGAGTTCTGGTTCGCCTGGCTGCTCGTCGACCTCGTCGGCGTCCCGCTCAACTTCCACAGCGGACTCGCCTTCTCCGGTCTCATCTACGTCGTCTACGGCGCCCTCGTCCTGTGGGGCATGCGCGACTGGTGGCTGCGTACGCGGACACCCGCTCTGGAAGGAGCCACGGCATGACTGCCCAGCCCAGCTGGTTGCACGGCCTCGCCGCCGAGGACCTCTCCCTCGACCCCGTCGCACAGGCGATCAGCGACATCGCCGCCGGACGGCCCGTCGTCGTCGTCGACGACGAGGACCGGGAGAACGAGGGCGACCTCGTCATCGCCGCCGAGAAGGCCACCCCCGAGATCGTCGCCTTCATGATGAGCGAGTGCCGCGGTCTGATCTGCGCCCCCATGGAGGACGACGAGCTGGACCGCCTCCAGCTCCCGCAGATGGTCGAACACAACACCGAGTCGATGAAGACCGCCTTCACCGTCTCCGTGGACGCCTCCGCCGCCCACGGGGTGAGCACCGGCATCTCCGCCGCCGACCGGGCCACCACCCTGCGGATGCTGGCGGGCGGCGTCGCCGGCCCCGGCGACTTCGTACGCCCCGGCCACGTCTTCCCGCTCCGCGCCCGTTCCGGCGGCGTCCTCGTCCGCGACGGCCACACCGAGGCCGCCGTCGACCTGGCCCGCCTCGCCGGACTGCGCCCGGCCGGCGCCATCGTCGAGATCGCAGGCGAGGACGGCGTGATGCTGCGCCTGCCCGAGCTCGTCCCCTTCGCCCGCAAGCACGGCCTGACGATCATCTCCATCGAGGACCTCATCGCCTACCGGCGCAGCGCCGAGCCCACCGTCCGCCGGGAGGCCGAGGTGCGACTGCCGACCGCCTTCGGCCTGTTCACCGCGTACGGCTACCGCTCCACCGTCGACGGCGTCGAACACGTCGCGCTCGTCCACGGCGACCTCGGCGACGGCGAGGACGTCCTCGTACGCGTCCACTCCGAATGCCTGACCGGGGACATCTTCCAGTCCCAGCGCTGCGACTGCGGCCCTCAGTTGCACGCCTCCATGGAACGCATCACGGCGGAGGGCCGCGGTGTCATCGTCTACCTGCGCGGCCACGAGGGGCGCGGCATCGGGCTGCTGTCCAAACTGCGGGCGTACGAGCTCCAGGAGCGCGGCGCCGACACCCTCGACGCCAACCTCGAACTCGGCCTGCCCGCCGACGCGCGGGACTACGCGGCCGGCGCCCGGATCCTCGCCGACCTCGGCGTCCACACGCTCCGGCTGATGACCAACAACCCGGAGAAGACGGCGGCCCTCGTGCGATACGGCCTCGGAATCACCGGACGCGAGCCCATGCCCGTCCAGGCCGGCGAGCACAACCTCCGCTACCTGCGCACCAAGCGCGACCGCATGGGCCACGACCTGCCCTGGCTCGACGCCACCACCGCGTCGACCTGCGGCAACCAGTGACCACCGGCAGAACACCGGCACACCGCACCGGCGGAACACCCCACCGGCGGAACACCGCACCGACCAGACAACCAGGAGAGACATGAGCGGCAAGGGCGCACCAGAACTGTCCGTACGCAACTGCGGTGACCTGCGGGTGGCCGTCATCGCGGCCCAGTGGCACGAGAAGGTCATGGACGGCCTCGTCGACGGCGCCCTGCGCGCCCTGCACGACCTGGGCATCGACGAGCCGACGCTGCTCAGGGTCCCCGGCAGCTTCGAGCTCCCGGTGGTCGCCAAGGTCCTCGCCGGGCGCGGGTACGACGCGATCGTCGCCCTCGGCGTGATCATCCGCGGCGGCACCCCGCACTTCGAGTACGTGTCCCAGGGGGTCACCAGCGGCCTCACCCAGGTCACCGTCGACACCGGAGTCCCCGTCGGCTTCGGCGTCCTCACCTGCGACACCGAGGAGCAGGCCCTGGACCGGGCCGGGCTCGAGGGGTCCCACGAGGACAAGGGGCACGAAGCGGTCACCGCGGCCGTCGCCACCGCCGCCACCCTGCGCACCGTCAGCGAACCCTGGCGCTGAGCGGCGGCCCGGGACCCCGTATTCTAAGGACCATCATGGCGAACAAAACCTTCGAAGAGCTCTTCGCCGAGCTGCAGCTCAAGGCCGCCGACGGCGACCCCTCCACCTCCCGCACCGCCGAACTGGTGGACAAGGGCGTGCATGCCATCGGCAAGAAGGTCGTCGAGGAGGCGGCCGAGGTCTGGATGGCCGCCGAGTACGAGGGCAAGGAAGCCGCCGCCGAGGAGATCTCGCAGCTGCTCTACCACGTCCAGGTGATGATGGTCGCCCGCGGGATCTCCCTCGACGACGTCTACGCCCACCTCTGAGCCTCCGGCATCCGCACTGCGGCCCAGTCGGGCCGGATTCCGTACGTTCCCACATCACTCCGCACAAAGGACCCCGCCCCATGCTGCGCATCGCCGTCCCCAACAAGGGTTCACTCTCCGGGCCTGCGATGGCGATGCTCCATGAGGCCGGCTACCAGCAGCGCAAGGAGTCGAAGGAGCTCGTCCTCGTCGACCCCGCCAACGAGGTCGAGTTCTTCTACCTCCGGCCGCGCGACATCGCGATCTACGTCAGCTCCGGCCGGCTCGACATCGGCATCACCGGCCGTGACCTGCTGCTGGACTCCGGAGCCGAGGCCGAGGAGATCCTCCAGCTCGGCTTCGCGCGTTCCACCTTCCGCTACGCCACCAAGCCCGGCACGGCCGACGGCCCGCAGGACTTCGACGGCATGACGATCGCCACCTCCTACGAGGGCATCGTCGCCAAGCACCTCGCCGACGTCGGCGTCAACGCCTCCGTCGTCCACCTCGACGGCGCGGTCGAGACGGCCGTCGAGCTCGGCGTCGCCCAGGTCATCGCCGACGTCGTCGAGACGGGCACCAGCCTGCGCAACGCCGGGCTCGAGGTCATCGGCGAACCGATCATGACCTCGGAAGCCGTCGTGATCCGCCGCAAGGGTGCCCCGGCCGACGAGCCCAAGGTGCAGCAGTTCCTGCGCCGCCTGCAGGGCGTGCTCGTCGCCCGCAGCTACGTGATGATGGACTACGACTGCCGCGTCGAGCACCTGGAGCGCGCGGTGGCCCTCACCCCGGGCCTGGAGTCGCCGACCATCTCCCCCCTGCACCACGAGGGTTGGGTCGCCGTCCGCTCCATGGTCGCCGCCAAGGAGGCCCAGCGGATCATGGACGACCTGTACGAGCTCGGCGCCCGCGCCATCCTCACGACGGCCATCCACGCCTGCCGTCTCTGACAGCCCCGCCCGGTCCGCACCTGCCGCCCCTGGGGCGGCAGGGACCGCAGAACACCGAAGGACGACAGCACCCATGTCCGCCCCCGCGCCCCGGCCGCCCGAACTCCCCGCACTTCCGGCCACGTTCAGGCCCACGCGCAGCCGGGTGGTCCTGCTCGCCGTCGGGGCGGCGATGTTCGTCGTCATCACCGCGATCGCGCTGATACTGGAGCAGCTCAGCCCGGGGGAGCGGACCAGCTTCATCTTCGTCGCCCTGCTGTTCTCCGGCGTCCTCGCCCTGCTCAGCAGGCCCCGCGTCGTCGCGGACGAGGCCGGGGTCACCGTCGTCAACATCACCCGTACGCGCCGGCTGGCCTGGGCGGAGATCCTGCGCGTCAACCTGCGTGCCGGTGACCCCTGGGTCTTCCTCGACCTCAGCGACGGCACCAGCCTGCCCGCCCTCGGCATCCAGCCCGGAATCGCCAAGGAACACGCCATCCGTGACGCCCGTACCCTTCGCGCGCTCGCCGAATTCCACGGCAGCGGAGTGAACGGGAGCACGGAGAACGGCTGAGCCCCCTGCCCCGCACGGCCCCTTCTTGACTACTCTGGAGGGCGGTGGCGCCCCGCGCGCGCCCCGCCCCGCACCGGAGGCCACGAGGCCCGCGGGGCTTTCCTGCGACCCAAGGAGTGACTCCCTCCAGCAATGGACGGATCGTCCGGTAGTACCCGCGCCGCCCTCCCCCCGGAGGCGGCGGCATGACCACCCCCCTGTTGCTGCTCACCGCGGCATTCCTTCTCATCCTCGCCAACGGTTTCTTCGTGGCGGCCGAATTCGGGCTCGTCACGGTGGAACGGCCGGACGCCGAACGCGCGGCCGCCGAAGGCGACCGCCGGGCCGGCACCGTCGTCGCCTCCCTGCGCGAACTCTCCTTCCAGCTCTCCGGCACCCAGCTGGGCATCACCATCACCTCACTGGTCGTGGGCATGCTCGCCGAACCGGCGCTCGCACGGCTGCTGGCCGGACCGCTCACCGCCACGGGCCTGCCCCGAGGGGTCGTTCCCGGGGTGAGCGTCGTGACCGGCATGCTGGTCGCCTCCGCCGTCCAGATGGTGATCGGGGAACTCGTACCGAAGAACTGGGCGGTCTCCCGGCCGCTCCAGGTCGCCCGGTTCGTGGCCGGCCCCCAGCACCGCTTCTCCACCGTCCTGCGCCCCGTGATCACCGTGCTGAACACGGTGGCCAACCGGCTGGTACGGCTGCTGGGCGTCGAGCCCACCGACGAGCTGGCCTCCGCCCGGACCCCCGGCGAACTGGTCTCGCTGGCCCGGCACTCGGCCGAGGCGGGCACCCTGGAACAGGACACCGCCGACCTCTTCGTACGGACCCTGTCGCTGGCCGGGCTCACCGCCCAGCACGTCATGACGCCCCGCGTGCGGGTCAGCGCGCTGCAGTCGTCGGCGACCGCGGCGGACGTCCTCAACCTCACCCGCGCCACCGGGCTCTCCCGCTTCCCGGTCTACCGCGAGCGCATCGACGAGGTCGTCGGGATGGTCCACCTCAAGGACGCCCTCGCCGTCCCCGCCCAGCACCGGCTGCGTACCCCGGCCGGCCGCATCGCCGTGCCGCCGCTCCTGGTACCGGAGACCCTGCCCGTCGAACAGCTGCTCCAGAGGCTCCGCAACGAGCAGCCGATAGCCGTCGTGGTCGACGAGTACGGCGGCACCGCCGGCGTCGTCACCCTCGAGGACATCATCGAGGAACTCGTCGGCGAGGTCCGCGACGAGCACGACGCGGAAGGCGCCGACCGGCCCGACCTGACCCCCGTGGTCGCCGACGACGGACGGCCCGGCTGGGACGCGGAAGGCAGCTGCCGGGTACTGACCCTGCGGCGCATAGGCCTCGAGGTACCCGAGGGGCCGTACGAGACCGTGGCCGGGCTGGTCGCCGACCTGCTGGGACGCATCCCCGCCCCCGGCGACCGCGCCGAACTGCCCGGCTGGCGGGTCCTGGTCCGCCAGGTCGGCCACTACCGCGCCGAGCAGGTCCGCTTCGTCCGCCTGGCGGACCTGGCGCGGCCCGCCACGGCCCCACCCCGGCCCGAGGCGGCCGAACTCACCCAGGAGCTGCTGGAGGTCGTGCGATGAGCCTCGTCCACCTCCTCCTCGCCGGCTTCCTCGTGCTGGCGAACGGCTTCTTCGTCGGCGCCGAGTTCGCCCTCGTCTCCGTACGCCGCAGCCAGGTGGAACCCCTCGCCGCGAAGGGATCCGGCCGGGCCGCACAGGTCCTGTACGGCCTGGAGAACCTGCCGCAGATGATGGCCGCCGCGCAGTTCGGCATCACCGTCTGCTCCCTGACCCTCGGAGCCGTGGCCGAGCCGGCCGTCGCCCACCTGCTGGAGCCGGTCTTCCACGCCGTGCACCTGCCGGAGGCGCTGATCCACCCGCTCGGCTACGCCCTGGCCCTCGTCCTCGTCGTCTTCCTCCACCTCGTCATCGGCGAGATGGTCCCGAAGAACCTGGCGATGGCCGCGCCCGACAAGGCCGCCCTGTGGCTCAGCCCCGGCCTGGTCGGCTTCGCCCGGCTCTGCCGGCCGGTCACCTCCGCGCTCGGCGCCTGCGCCCGGCTGGTACTGCGGCTCTTCGGCGTCGAACCGAAGGACGAGGTCGAGGCCGTCTTCACCAGCGAGCAGCTCAACCGGCTGGTCGAGGACTCCGGACAGGCCGGACTGCTGGAACCGGAGGCACAGGAACGCCTGGAGGACGCGCTGGAGCTGGGCAGCAGGCCGGTCACCGACGTGCTGCTCGACCGGGCGGCGCTGGTGACGGTCGACCCGTCCGTCACCCCGCGCCGGATCGAGGAGCTGACCGTACGGACCGGCTACTCACGCTTCCCCGTCTGCGCGGAGGGCGGCGGCCCCTTCATGGGCTACCTGCACGTCAAGGACGTCCTGGAGCTGGAGGACGGCGAACGAGCCGTCCCGCAGCACGTCTGGCGCCCGATGGCGACCGTACGGGCGGAGCTTCCGCTGGACGACGCCCTGACCGTGATGCGGCGCGCGGCGACGCATCTGGCGCAGGTCGCCGACGCCTCGGGCAAGGTGCTCGGCCTCGTCGCCATGGAGGACGTGCTGGAGATGCTCGTGGGAGAGGTGCGCGACCCGGCGCACCGCGTCTCGGTGGCCCGCCGCACGGTGGATGCGCCGCAGGCCATGGCCCCGCTGGGCTGACCCGCGACGACGACCGCCGGGCGGGCTACGGCCCCGCCCGGCGGCCCCGGCGCGTCACAGCGCCCCCGGCTCCTGCGTCCCCCGGTCCACCGGGCCCCGCCCGGACAGCACTTCGCCGTACGCCTGCATCAGGTCCGCGAGCCGCAGCGTCGACAGATCGCCACGGGTCGGCGCCACCGTGTACCCGGAGAGCCGCAGGTCGCGGTAGGCGCAGCTCTTCTCGTACAGCGTGCGCATGAAGCGGCCGTTGCCCAGCTCGTCGATCCACCCCTGGTCGACCACATGGCCGCTGATGCTGCGCAGCTCCTCCAGGGACTCCTCGTCCCACGTGTCGCCGTTCTCGGCGGCCAGCACCTCGCCGATCGCGGTGAGTTCCGGGGGGCGGTAGCTGGGGAAGTCGACCCGGGTGGTGAAGCGCGAGGAGAGGCCCGGGTTGGTGGACAGCAGCCGGTCCATGCCCTCGGGGTAGCCCGCCAGGATGACGACGAGATGGTCCCGGTTGTCCTCGGCCCTCTTGAGGAGGACCTGCAGTGCCTCGTCGCCGTACGCGTCGCCCTTGCTGTAACCGGAGTTGGAGAGGCTGTACGCCTCGTCGACGAAGAGCACCCCGCCGAGTGCCGAATCGATCAGCTCGTTGGCCTTCACGGCGGTCTGGCCGAGGAACTCGCCCACCAGGTCGGAGCGCTGGGCCTCCACGAGGTGATCGCCGCCGAGCAGCCCGAGCGCGTAGAACACCCGGCCCAGGATGCGGGCGACCGTGGTCTTGCCCGTCCCGGACGGGCCGGAGAAGACGAAGTGCCGCTTCGGCGGCTGTACGGGCAGGGCCTGCTCGGCCCGTAGACGCGCCATGTTCAGCTGCGCGGACAATGCTTTGACCTGGCGTTTCACGGGTTCGAGGCCGACCATGCGCTCGAGCTCCGCCAGCGCTTCGGCGAGCAGCACCGGATCGCTCGGCCCCGCCGGGACGGCGCCGCGCGCCTGCCGGCCGGACGTCCCCGACTTCTCCCGCACCCCTTCGGGCCGGGTCGGCGGCGTGGCGGACCCCGGCAGGTCCAGCGGGTCCCCGCCGAGCCAGGGGTCGGGGCCGTCCACCAGGCCGGTTCCCAGCGCCGTCTCGCCGTCCGGCTGTGTCTCCGTGCCCACGCCGTCCGAGGCCGGCCCCGTCAGGGAGAGGGCGGCGAGGCCGGTGGCCTCGTCGTAGCCGTCGCCGTCGGAGATCGCCGCGAGCCGGGCGGAGGTGTCCATGAACGCCGGGTCGACACGGTGCACCGCCCGGTACAGGGGGAGGGCCGCCGCGCTGCGCCCGGTGCCCTCGTGGGCCCGGGCCAGCCAGTAGCGCAGCTCCTTGCGCTGGGGCTGCTCGCTCCGGCAGCGCATCAGGGCCGCGGACAGCAGGGGCTCGGCCTGCCCGTACATCTCCAGGCGCACCCGGGCCATGCCGCCGAAGAGACCTGACTCGATGCCGAGCAGTGGATCGTCGACGAGCGGTTCGGTGGTGCGTACGAGCTGCTCCCAGTCCTTGACCAGGTACGCGCGACACGCGTGCAGGAACCGCACGTGCCGGTCCGCGTCGACCGGCGGCAGGCCCGCGAGCGCCCGGTCCAGCTCCGGCACATGGCGGCCGTCCAGCCAGTGGGAGGCGTGCGCCAGCAGCAGGTCGCGTGGGCTCTCCAGCACCGGCTGCACCCACCAGCCCAGCCAGTACCAGGAGTTGAGTGTGCGGCGGTACCGGGCGCGCTGCTCGCCGAAGCGGTCGCGGTGGCGGTACATGCGCAGCAGCGCCGTGGAGGTGTCGATCCGCAGGGCGTGGAGGCCGAGCCAGCCGTCCGCCATGCCGGGGTCGACGCGCACCGCGGTCCTGAACTCCTCCTCGGCCTGCGGGTACGCGCCCATCGTGTAGGCGTCCACGCCCCGCAGCCAGGCGAGGTCGGCGGGGGCCTGTGTGCCCGGCGTGCCGATGTCCATCACGTCCCCCACAAACCGTGCCCCCAGAATGCCCTGCCCGCACAGCATGCCCATCGGAGCGTCGGTAATCACCGTGCCGGGGACGGGAATTGACCACACGCGAGAGGCATCGTACCCGTGCGATCACGCCCTGCGGGCCTGGCCGGGACGTCGGTCCGGTGACGCAGGGTGAGCGCGAGAGCCTGTCCGGGTCCCGGGAGAGGCCGGGCTGAGGGCAGAACGAAGCCCCCGGTCACGGGGGAACAACCGGGGGCTTCGTGTCTGCGGGGCTTCGAAAAGCCGCACAATGAGAACGTAGAACCTGTCCGGCCCCTCGGTCAAGCGGAGTTGAGGTACAGCCGGCCCGAATGACGGCTGACCGGCAAGGCTACCCTCACTCTTCACTCTCCGTGAGGGGGTGACTCGCCCCCGTTGTCACATGGGGGCCGTCCAGCCACGCGTATCCACCCGGCATCTGACGGATCACCGCGTGAGCGAACGGATATGAGGGGTCGTCGGCGAAATGCCGCTCCTCCGCGACGGTCCAGCCGTCCCAGAACTCCGACAGTGCCGGCCCGTCGCGCCGCCTGCCCCGCTGCCAGGACCGTTCGCTGTCCCCCTCCAGCCACAGCAGCTCCGCGAGGTACGGCCGGACGGCGGCGCGGCCCGCGCCCACCCCCTCGACCACCACCACGGGCGCGGGCCGGAGCTCCCGCGCCGCACCGAAGCGCCGGAGCGTCCAGTCGTACGGGGCGTATCTCGCGGTCTCTCCGCGCGACAGCGGATCCAGGACCTGGGCCCGCAGGCGGTCCGTCCAGGCGAAGAGCGCGCCGTGGGTGGCCAGGTCGTCCAGGTGCAGCACGGGGGCACCGCCGAGCGCGGAGGCCAGCCGGCCGGCGAAGGTGGTCTTGCCCGACCCCGCGTGCCCGTCGACGGCGATGATCCGTACGGGCCCGCAGGACGGCGGCAGGGAGCGCAGACGGCGTGCGTGGTCCGCCAGGTCGTTCATCCCCCCAGCCTACGAGAGCCGCCCCGGCCGCCAGGGCGTGTATCGAAAGGAGCGCCTGCCCGGCGGCGCCCGGCACGCACACTCGCCGCGTTGTCGGGATCGCCCCGATACATCCAGTATCGGGGCGACCCTCCGCCTTGCGATCGCACGCACCGGACACCGCCGAGCCTGCCCTTCGGGCAGACGGCGCTACTTTCGACACACGCCCTAGGACGGCGGAGCCTGGCCCGTCCCTCCCCGCAGGTCACACCAGTGGACCAGACCAATATTCTTCCGGCGGCACGGGCCGAATCGCTGGCAGGATCCGGCTCCCACCCGCGATAGTTGGCGCACTGATCGGCACCCGCAGCCCCAACCCACTCGCGACCGGGGGTCTCGCCCATGACCGGACCGACCACACGCAGGACCGTGCTCAGCGCCGCGCTCGCGGCAGCGGCCGGAGCGGGCACGGTGGCCTCCGCGGCCCCCACCGCGGCCGCCCCTTCCCGTACCCCCTCGTCCACCTTCTCGTCGCCGGCGGCCGCCTCGCTCGTGGACAACCGTTTCTGGAGCACCTACACCGACTGGCGCTGCGGCTCGGCGGCCGGGACCCGTGCCGTCGCCGGACCGAGGCCGGGCCTGGTGATCGCCGCCCCCGCCGGCACCACCGAGTACACCGACCCGCACAGCGGCACGACCGCCGCCTGGGAGTACGCGACCTGGACCTCCCCCCTCCACCGCTGCGGCGTTCCGGCGACCGAGGTGATCGCCTCCTGGAACGCACGGACACCGGCCGGCACCTGGCTCCAGGTGGAGCTCCGCGGCCGGTACTCGGACGGGACGGACACCCCCTGGTACGTGATGGGCCGGTGGGCGGCGGGCGACACCGACATCCGCCGCACGTCCGTCGACGACCAGACCGACGGCAGGAGCACGGTCTGGACGGACACCTTCTCCGTGGACGACGCGGCGAGCGGGCTCCGGCTGGTCTCCTACCGGCTGCGGCTCACCCTGTACCGCACCCCGGGCAGCGGTCTCACGCCCACGGTCCACCGGATCGGCGCGATGGCCTCGGACGTCCCGGACCGCTTCACCGTCCCGCCGAGCACACCCGGGATGAGCAGGGAACTGACGGTGCCCCGCTACTCGCAGAACGTCCACGTGGGGGAGTACCCCGAGTACGACAACGGGGGCGAGGCCTGGTGCAGTCCGACCTCCTCGCAGATGATCATCGAGTACTGGGGTCGCCGGCCCACCGCGGAGGATCTGGCCTGGGTGCGGCCGGACATCGCGGACCCGCAGGTCTGCCACGCGGCCCGCCACACCTACGACCACCAGTACGAGGGATGCGGCAACTGGCCCTTCAACGCCGCCTACGCGGCGACGTACAAGGAGATGAACGCGGTCGTCACCCGGCTCGGTTCGCTCACCGACGTGGAACGACTCGTGGGTGCGGGCATTCCCGTCATCACGTCCCAGTCCTTCCTCAAGGAGGAGCTGACCGGCGCCGGCTACGGCACCTCCGGCCACCTGATGACGGTCATCGGCTTCACCGCCGACGGCGACGTGATCGCCAACGACCCCGCGTCCGCGGACAACGACGCCGTCCGCCGCGTCTACCGCCGGTCCGAGTGGGAGAACATCTGGCTGCGGACGAAGAGGTACGACGCGAACGGCAGGGTGAGGAGCGGTACGGGAGGCGTCTGCTACCTCTTCTGGCCGGTCCGGCCGGCACCGAGTCAGGACCGCGTTCTGCGGTCGCTCGGGTTGGCCTGATCATGTGAGGCCCCACGGGCGCCTCGCCGGCGTGACGGCAGCGCCCCGGCCGTCCCGGGTGAGGTGCCCCTGCCGGTCCACCGTGACCTTGACCGAACGATGTCCGGCCCGGCGAGACACCTCGTGAACGGAAACGCCGTGGGTCAGGGCCACGGTGCTCCGGTCCTGGCGGGGGTCGTGCGGATCGTCTCCGGGGAGTCCGGGGAGTCCGGGGCGCCGAGGGTTGTCCCGTCGCCGGTTCATGCTGCACGTGATCGCAGCCGTGGACGGGCCCGCGTCCGGCGCACCGGGAGGTGGGTGGCGCGACCCTGTTGCGGCTCGCGCTCTCCTCGATGACCCCGCCACAGCGCCGACACGAGTGCAGTGCCGCTACCAGGAAGCCCTGGATCGGCACCGCCGAGGGCCACTCCGGGGGCGACCGGGCCGCTGGTCTCTCGTACCGGCGCTGTGCACGCTTGCGACGGCGCGCTCGCCCCTGACCGTCACGGCACGGCGGACGGGTGACCACCGGCTGACCACGTACGGGCCCCGGAGCAGGACCTCGCACTCCTTCGCGCCCGCTACGGCGCCGCCCGGCCCGCGGCCGCTCCGCCGCCGGACACGGCACCGACGAGCAGGACGACGAGCCGCTCCGCCTGTGCGCGGGGGGCCGGCGCACCGGGCCGGGCCGTCATCAGGAGATGGTGGACAGTGCCGACGAGGCCGAGTGCTACTGCGGCGGTGTCGGCGCCCTCCGCGAGGCGTCCGAGGCGCTGTTCGGCGTCCAGGTAGGCGGTGATCGCGTCCTGGACGGCGGTGAAACCGGGCGCGCCGGCCTCCAGTGCCAGGCGGATCCGCTGCGAGGCGGCGGGCCGCGTCAACGCGAGGCCGGTCACCGTGGGGTCCAGCGAGTCCAGCAGGGCGAGCGCGACCGTGCCGAGGTTCTCGGCCACCGTCGCCTGCCCCGCCTGTCCGGCAAGCAGCCCGGCCCGCCCCGCGACGCGGGCGAAGCGGTCGAGGACCAGCTCGGCCACGAATGCGTCCAGCCCGTCGAAGTGGGCGTGCAACAGCCCCTTCGCGCAACCGGCCTCGCCGGTGATCGCCCTGCTGGTCAGGGCGGCCGGTCCCTCACGCGCCAGCACCCGCTCCGCGGCGTCGAAGAGCCGCTCGCGCACATCAGGAATCGCTACTCCACGCGGTGACATCAGGCCTTCTCCCGGTACGAGACACGGCACGTCCCCAGGGCGGGGGATTGCCAGTATGGGCGAGCGCCCATACTGTATGGGCGCTCGCCCACTCTAATCCCGGCAGACACCCGTCCCGCAGGAGGCTCCGTATGCAGCACATCGTGAACACCGGTCAGGCCCAGGCGTGGAACGGCTACGAGGGCACGCACTGGGCCCGCAACCACGACCGCTGGAACGCCGTGAACGAACGCTTCGACGAGCCCCTGCTCGCCGCCGCCGCGATTGAGGAGGGCGACCGCGTCCTCGACATCGGCTGCGGGGCGGGGCAGACCACCCGGCTGGCCGCACGCCGGGCCGGGAGCGGCCGGGCCACGGGCCTGGACCTGTCGGCGCCGATGCTGGAGCGCGCACGCGAGAGCGCGCGGCGCGAGGGCGTGGGCAACGTGACCTTCGTCCAGGGGGACGCCCAGGTCCATGCCTTCGGGCCCGGCTCCTTCGACGCCGTGATCAGCCGCTTCGGGGTGATGTTCTTCGCCGACCCCGTCGCCGCCTTCGCCACCGTCGGACGCGCGCTCCGCCCCGGTGGCCGCCTCGCGTTCATCTGCTCCGCGGACCCCGGACGCAACGAGTGGCTCCAGGCCCTCGCGGCCCTGCGCGGCATCCTGCCCGTCGGGGACTTCGGCGCCGCGCAAGGCCCCGGGATGTTCTCCCTGGCCGACCCCGACCGTACCCGTGAGGTGCTGGCCGCCGCCGGATACGAGCACATCGGCACGGCCCGCGTGGACGCGTACGGGGCATGGGGGCGGGACGCCGACGACGCGGCCTCCTTCCTCCTCGACTCCGGCCCGGGACGCCATCTGACCAGCCAGGTCGATCCCCCGACCGCCGCCCGCGCCCGCCGGATGCTCGCAGACAGCCTGCGTGCCCACGAGGAGCACGGCGCGGTGCGCCTGCGGAGTGCCGCCCTGCTGGTCACCGCCGTCCGTCCCGGCTGACCCCACCGGGCCGCTTCCCGGATGCCGACAGACCGCCAGGCTGCCGCAGCTCACGCCGGGGTGGCCTGAGCGCTGTACGCGGGGCCGCCCGCCCGGCCGTCGGCCCGGGCAGTCGTCCTCCAGGGCCCCGGACCCTCGATGGGTGCCGCGTCTGTCCGCTCCTGCAAGGCCCTCGCCCGCGCACGCACCCGCCGGCTCACCCGGCCCAGCGCCTCGACGAGGGCTCGAAGGCCATGGACGAACGATCGCGCCCCCAGGACGCACCCCCCGCCCGCCGGACCGTAAAGGAGACGGCCCCGCACGGCCGCAGGTTCCGTCGCCGGGTGGCTGCCCGGCGGGGCCCGCGCGGCCCCTCGACTCCCGTCCGGGGTCCCGCCGACCGCGCTGCGGACAACCCCCTCGGCCACCCCGCGCCGGGTGCCGCCGGCACCGCCACCGACGGCCGCGGACGCGCGTGTCGACGGGGCGGGCCAACTTCCCCGGCGGCCGTGCGCCTTGCCCCCGGTGACGCCGGCGCTCCGATCGGGCATACTCATCCCGCCACAGCCGCTGGCCAGCACCTCTCGTGATCCGAGCAGGGCAGGATCGGCTGGGGGCCATACCTTTCCGGGCGAGACCCGGGACCACCCGGCGGCGCCGCGCCTACCCCGCGAGTGCGACCGCCGCAACGCCCGACAGGGAGGAGAGCGCGTCATGTCCGACCGTGCCCCGCAGCCGGTGGAACGCCGCCTGCCCACCGAGGAGTCCCGGCAGCTCGTCGAGCTCGTCCGCGACATCGTGTCCAAGGAGATCGCACCCCGGGCGGCCGAGGAGGAGGAGGCGGGCCAGTTCCCGCGCGCCGTCTTCACCCTGCTCTCCGAATCCGGACTCCTCGGCCTGCCGTACGACTCGGTGTACGGCGGCGGCGACCAGCCGTACGAGGTCTACCTGCAGGTGCTGGAGGAACTGGCCGCCGCCCGGCTCACCGTCGGCCTCGGCGTCAGCGTCCACTCGCTGGCCTGCCACGCCCTCGCCGGCTACGGCACAGAGGAACAGCGTGCCGCCCATCTTCCGGCGATGCTCGGGGGCGGTCTGCTGGGCGCCTACTGCCTCTCCGAGCCCGCCTCGGGCTCCGACGCCGCCTCGCTGCGCACGAAGGCCGTACGGGACGGCGACGACTGGGTCCTGACCGGCACCAAGGCCTGGATCACGCACGGCGGCATCGCCGATTTCTACACGGTCATGGCGCGCACCGGGGCAGAGGGCCCCCGCGGCATCACGGCGTTCCTCGTGCCCGGCGACGCCGAAGGGCTCGGCGCCGCCCTGCCGGAGAAGAAGATGGGCATGAAGGGCTCGCCCACCGCCCAGATGCACTTCGACGGTGTACGGATCTCCGGGGACCGCCTCATCGGCGACGAGGGGCAAGGCTTCGCCATCGCCCTGTCCGCACTCGACTCGGGGCGCCTGGGCATCGCGGCCTGCGCCATCGGCGTCGCCCGGGCAGCCCTGGACGAGGCCGTCGAATACGCCACCGGGCGGCGCCAGTTCGGCCGTCCCGTCGCGGACTTCCAGGGCCTGCGCTTCATGCTCGCCGACATGGCCACCCAGATCGAGGCCGGCCGGTCGCTCTACCTCGAGGCGGCACGGCGCCGCGACGCCGGACTGCCGTTCTCCCGGCAGGCGGCGATGGCGAAGCTCTTCTGCACCGACACGGCCATGCGGGTGACCACGGACGCCGTCCAGGTGCTCGGAGGCTACGGCTACACGCTCGACTTCCCCGTCGAGCGGCTGATGCGCGAGGCGAAGGTGCTGCAGATCGTCGAGGGCACCAACCAGATCCAGCGCATGGTCATTGCCCGCCACCTCGCGGGTCCCGAGACACGCTGACCCCACGGGCGTCGTCATGATCCGGTCCCCTCCGGGTCATGACGGTCCGGCACCGTCCGGCATCGTCCGGCCCGCGCCCTCCCTATGGGCACCACGGCCCGGTGAGGGCCGGGTCGGCCGTGAGAAGCGGAGACGTGACGCGCGGTCCGGCCCGAGGGCGCACGGTCGGGCCGGGGAACCGTTCCCCGGATCCGGAGCGCCGGGACGCCCCGGAGCGCGGCCGACCCTCGGCCGCTGCCTCGTCCTACGGAACCCACGCCGGGCAGGGACGCCGGCCGATTCGCGCGCCCGTTCCCCGGGTGCCGCGCTCCGGCCGACGACGGGGAGGGTCCGCACCACACCAGGGCCACGGCGCGGGCCGAGGGGAGTCCTGCGGGACGGACGGAGGACGCCTCAGGCTGCCTGACGCCGTACCGGCGGTACGCGCAGGGGCCGCGAGCCGGGTCCGCCGGCGTGCGAGAAGGGCTGCATCCGCCAGTCGAAACCCTGAGGAAGCGTCAGGAGCAGCGCGGTCTCCTGCTCCTGGACCTCCAGCGACTCGTCGGCGGGACGGGCCTCGGCGGCCGGACGGCTCGTCCCGGCACACACGGTGAGGACGAACGGATTCCACGGCGTGGGGCACAGGGCGTGCTCAGGCAGGACGTCCTCGCCCGCCAACAGGGCGATCGGCTGCGCACAGTCCGGGCAGATCACCCGGTACATCTCGAACGTGTCGTAGGCGTCGGCAGCGGCGTCGTCGTCATGAGCGGCGTATTCGACGGGCTCCGGTTCGGTACGTCCGGTGAGCTTCATGCTCTGCATGGGATGTTTCCCCCCTCGGATGGGCCGGCCGGGCGCCACGGCCTCGGCCACAGCAACCACTTCCCGTGGGAAGTCGGCCGTAACCGCGGGCCCGTCGGCTACCGGCCCGTAAAATTGTGGTATTGGTCACATGCCCCTCGAACGCGGCCTTCCGGGGGTTCCGCGACTGTGCCTGGAGGCACCCGGGGCCATAGGTTGATCCGCATGGAGGAGCTGGACCGTCAGATCGTGGAGTTGCTCGTCAAGGACGGGCGGATGAGCTACACCGACCTGGGCAAGGCCACGGGCCTGTCCACCTCGGCCGTTCATCAGCGCGTCCGCAGGCTGGAACAGCGCGGGGTGATCCGGGGCTACGCCGCGGTCGTCGACCCCGAGGCCGTCGGACTGCCCCTCACCGCGTTCATCTCGGTGAAACCGTTCGACCCGAGCGCCCCCGACGACATCGCCGAACGGCTCGCCGGCGTACCGGAGCTGGAGGCCTGCCACAGCGTCGCCGGCGACGAGAACTACATCCTCAAGGTGCGGTGCTCCAGCCCCTTGGAGCTGGAGCACCTGCTGACCCGGATCCGTTCGCTGGCCGGCGTCTCCACCCGTACGACCGTCGTCCTCTCCACCCCGTACGAGGCGCGCCCGCCGCGGATCTGAGGAACCTCGCGGCCCTCGTGCGAGGGGGCCGGGGGCACAAGCGCTCCGGGCAGGCGCGAGACTGGTCCCATGACCGAGAGCACCGCCTCCCAGAGCGAACACCGCACCGTGCTGCTGCGCGGTGGAGATGTCCACAGCCCCGCCGACCCGTTCGCGACCGCGATGGTCGTCGAACGCGGCCATGTCGCCTGGGTGGGATCGGAGGGGGCGGCCGACGCCTTCGCGAGCGGCGTCGACGAGGTGGTCGACCTGGAAGGGGCTCTGGTCACCCCGGCCTTCACCGACTCCCACGTCCACACCACCTCGACCGGACTCGCCCTCACCGGGCTGGACCTCTCCGGCGCGCGCACCCTCTCCGAAGCCCTCCACCTCCTGCGTGCTTACGCGAACCGCGAAGCCGGGCAGCGGGTCGTCCTCGGCCACGGCTGGGACGCGACGCGCTGGCCCGAGCAGCGGCCCCCCTCGCGCGCCGAGCTCGACGAGGCCGCCGCCGGCCTGCCGGTCTACCTGCCCCGGGTGGACGTGCACTCCGCCGTGGTGACCACCACCCTGCTCGACCTCGTCCCCGGGGTCAGGGCGCTGGCCGGCTACCACCCCGACGGCCCCCTCACCGGCGCCGCCCACCACGCGGTGCGCTCCGCCGCCCACGGTGCCGTCACACCGCGCCGCCGCGCCGAGGCCCAGCGCGCGTCCCTGGCGCACGCGGCCTCGCTCGGCATCGGGACCGTGCACGAGTGCGCCGGACCCGACATCTCGGACGAGGACGACTTCACCGCGCTGCTGGAGCTCGCCGCCGAGGAGCCAGGCCCCCGCGTCTTCGGGTACTGGGCCGAGCCGATCTCCGACGAGAAGGGCGCCCGCCGTATCCGCGAACTCGGGGCCGTCGGCGCGGCCGGTGACCTCTTCGTCGACGGCTCCCTGGGCTCCCACACGGCCTCCCTGCACGAGCCGTACGCCGACGCGCCGCACAGCGGCACCGCCCACCTGGACGCGGCCCGGATCGCCGCGCACGTCACCGCCTGCACCGAAGCCGGTCTGCAGGCCGGCTTCCACGCCATCGGCGACGCCGCGGTCTCCGCCGTCGTCGCCGGCGTCCGGGCCGCCTCCCAGACCCTCGGCCTCGCCCGCGTCCGTGCCGCGCGGCACCGGGTGGAGCACGCCGAGATGCTCACCCCGGAGACGATCGCCGCGTTCGCGGAGCTCGGCCTCACCGCCTCCGTCCAGCCCGCCTTCGACGCGGCCTGGGGTGGCCCGGACGGCATGTACGCCCGGCGGCTCGGCGCGGAGCGGGCTGCGACGCTCAACCCGTACGCGGCACTCCTGCGCGCCGGGGTGCCCCTGGCGTTCGGCTCGGACAGCCCTGTCACGCCCTCGGACCCCTGGGGGACCGTGCGGGCGGCTGCCTTCCACCGCACCCCGGAGCACCGCGTCTCCGTGCGGGCCGGCTTCACCGCGCACACCCGGGGCGGCTGGCGGGCCGTCGGACGCGACGACGCCGGGGTACTGGTGCCCGGCGCCCCCGCCGACTACGCCGTCTGGCGGACGGGGGAACTCGTGGTCCAGGCCCCCGACGACCGGGTGTCCCGGTGGTCGACCGACCCCCGCTCCGGCACCCCCGGCCTGCCGGATCTCACCCCCGGGGCCGAGCTTCCGGTCTGCCTGCGCACCGTGGTCCGCGGGCGCACCGTCTATGTGAGGCCGAACGAGTGACGTCGGGAGGTTCCGTACCGCCGATCGAAGGCGGGCGCACTTCGGGGCGACCCGTGAAGCTCTGGCACTGACCTGGAGCTTTGAGGGAAAACTGCAGGTCGACCGGCTGTTGACAGGAAGCGCCCACCGGCCGGTAGGTTCGGCCGGGTCCACCACTGGACGTCCGGCCGGTCGAACCTCCACGCAGTCGTCGAACGCCGCTGGGTCAGGGGGTGGTGTGCCGCACCGGCGCACCACCGCTGACAGCCAGGTTCAGCGCCCGCGCCTCGGGGGCGAGGGAGTGTGTCGTCCGGACGGCAGGTGCGACCCGGGTGGGGCCCGGAGGTTCAGTAGACAACGGCTTTCGGTCGACCCGCAGCCAGCGGGTCCCAGGTCGGCCCGAAGGACGCCGGGCCCCGACCCGCAGATCTGTCCGCAGTTCCGTCCTTCTGTCCGGTACGACGGTGTGCCTGCCACGCCCGCTCGTGACCGCGTAGGCATCCGGCCGCGATGCGCTGGATATGGTGGGCACCTGCGTACGGACTTTAAGGGGCAGTAGTGAACGACGGCGGTCAGAGGCAGTTCGGCCCGCTCGGCAGTGTCTTGGTGATCATTCCGACCTACAACGAGGCCGAGAACGTCAAACTGATCACCGCCCGGGTGCGCGCCGCCGTTCCGGACGCGGACATCCTGGTCGCCGACGACAACAGCCCGGACGGCACCGGCAAGGTCGCCGACGAGCTCGCGGCGGCGGACAGTCACGTGCACGTGCTGCACCGGAAGGGCAAGGAAGGGCTCGGCGCCGCCTACCTGGCGGGCTTCCGCTGGGGCACGGAGCACGGTTACGGGGTCCTGGTCGAGATGGACGCGGACGGCTCCCACCAGCCCGAGGAGCTTCCGCGGCTCCTCACCGCGCTCAAGGGTGCCGACCTGGTCCTCGGCTCGCGCTGGGTCCCCGGTGGCCGGGTGGTCAACTGGCCGCGGCACCGCGAGATGATCTCCCGCGGCGGCAGCCTGTACTCCCGGATGCTGCTCGGCCTCTCGGTCCGCGACGTCACCGGCGGCTACCGGGCGTTCCGCACGCCCACCCTGAAGGGCCTCGGCCTCGACGAGGTCGCCTCCCAGGGGTACTGCTTCCAGGTCGACCTGGCCCGCCGGGCCGTCGAGGCGGGCTACCACGTCGTCGAGGTGCCCATCACCTTCATGGAACGAGAGATCGGTGACTCCAAGATGAGCCGCGACATCCTCGTCGAGGCACTCTGGCGGGTCACCGGCTGGGGGATCACCGGCCGGGCGAACAAGGTACTGGGCCGCAAGAACGCCTGACCGCCGCCGGGCACCCGCGCGCGCCGTGCCCGGCCGGCCCGGACGAGCGGCTCCAAGATCACCCGCTTACGCCGCACGCACGCCGGGACAGGCACACTGGGTGCATGACGACCGGCACACCGCCTCAGAACCGTCCCCGGCGCTCACGCGCCCGCACCTTCCTGCCGCTCGGTCTCGCCGCCTGGCTGGTACTGGAGATCTGGCTGCTGATCGTGGTGGCCGACGCGGCGAGCGGCTTCACCGTGTTCCTGATCCTGGTCGCCGGGGCTGTGCTCGGTGCAGCGGTGATCAAGCGGGCGGGGCGGCGTGCCTTCCGGAACCTGTCCGAGACCCTGCAGCGGATGCCGGGGCAGCCCGGCGCCCCCGACGAGCCGGTGGCAGCTCCGGCCGGCAGCAGGGGCAACGGCTTCCTGATGCTGGGCGGCCTTCTCCTGATGATCCCCGGCATGATCTCCGACGCGGTGGGCCTCCTCCTGCTGCTGCCCCCGCTCCGTTCGATGCTCGGCCGCCTCGCGGAGCGCTCCCTGGAGCGCCGGATGCGTCAGGCCACGCCGGGAACCCTCTCGGACGCCCTCCAGCAGGCCCGTATGCACCGGCCCGACGGGAAGGTGGTCCAGGGAGAGGTCATCCGCGAGGACGGCACCCAGGCATCCCACCGGTCCGACGACGGCCCAGGCGGCGCGCCCCGCCCGCCGCTCGCCCCCTGACCGCAGGCCAGGGGCGACCTACTCCCCGGACGGGCGTCACCCGGCCGGGGGTAAGCCCCGCCGGAACGCCACGAGCCGCGGGCCGTGACACACGTTCTGTGTCACGGCCCGCGGCTCTCGATCTGTGCGGTGATGCGCGGTCAGGCAGACTTCCTGCTGTCCCGCGGATGCACGGCGATGTTCATGGCTCCGGAGCGCAGAACCGCCAGCCTCTCGGCCAGCACCTCCTCCAGCTCCTCGCGGGTGCGCCGCTCCATGAGCATGTCCCAGTGCGTGCGCGCAGGCTTGCCCTTCTTCTCCTCGGGGCCATCCCCGTCCACCAGGAGTGCCGTGGCGCCGCACGCCTTGCACTCCCACTCCGGCGGAATTTCCGCCTCTACCGAGAACGGCATCTCAAAACGATGTCCGTTCGGGCATGCGTACTCCACCGCCTGGCGCGGGGCCAGATCGATGCCGCGGTCCGTCTCGTAGCTGGTAACCACGAGTCGCGTGCCGCGGAGAGCTCGCTCACTCATGAATCGTGCCTCCCGGGCTTGTCGCCCACAGGACAGGTGTCGCTGTCGTCGTCATCCGGTCAACGTCCGGTCGGCGGTAAAGATTCCCGTTGCCGGTCATGCGTCGCCCGTCGTGCCGCTGCTTTGTCTGGGTTGAGTACCCACCGGTGCCCGGTTTGTCACCTCTGGTCGAAGTTGTCACCCAACGGTTCGGCTTCTTCCTCTGGCCGTAACGGTCCTCCGGGCAGGCCAAAGACGTACACTACCGGCCTTTCACTTCAACGTCTAAATCCTGCCCGGCACGGGATTGCCCGCGGCGGCCACCGCGGCCCGGACGGGCACCCGCGCCAGGAGTAGGGAACCGAGCGCGAAGAAGATCACCAGGGACAGGATCGCGTCCCGGTAGCTGCCGGTGAGCTGGTAGCCCAGGCCGAACACCAGGGGGCCCAGCCAGCTGAGTCCCCGGTCGCTCATCTCGTACGCCGAGAAGTACTCAGCCTCCTTCCCCCGCGGCACCAGGTGCGAGAACAGCGAGCGGGAGAGGGCCTGGCTGCCGCCCAGCACCAGGCCGATCGCGGCCGCCAGGGTGTAGAAGAACACCGGCGCGCCGGCCGGGAGCGCGTAGGCGGCGGCGAGGATCAGCGTCCAGACGGCCAGCGAGCCGAGGATCGTACGCTTCGCGCCGTACAGCCGGGCGAGCCGTCCCATGCCCAGGGCCCCGGCCACCGCGAGCACCTGCACGAGCAGCACCGCCGTGATGAGGGTCGTCTGGTCGAGACCGAGTTCCTCCGAGCCGTACACCGAGGCCTGGGAGATCACCGTCTGGATGCCGTCGTTGTAGACCAGGTAGGCGAGCAGGAACGAGAGCGTCAGCGGGTGACGACGCATGTCGCGCAAGGTCGACATCAGCTGGCGCCAGCCCGAGCCCACCGCGCCCTCACCGCCGGGAGCGACCCGGCGGTCGCGCAGCCTGCGCAGCGGTACGACGGTGAACGCGCCCCACCACACGCCTGCCGAGGCCAGGCAGACGCGGACCGCGTCGGACTCCGAGAGGCCGAAGGAGTCGTGGCCCGTGTAGAGGACCAGGTCCAGGACGAGGACGAGCGCGCCCGAGGTGTATCCGAAGGCCCAGCCGCGCGAGGAGACCGCGTCACGCTCCTCCGGGGTGGCGATCTGCGGCAGGTAGGCGTTGTACAGCACCATCGACACGGAGATCGACGCGTTCGCCACGACGAGCAGGAAGGCGCCCAGCAGGTAGCGCTGCCCGTCCAGGAAGAACATGCACGCCGTCGCCGTCGCGCCGACGTACGCGGCAGCCGCGAGCAGGGGCTTCTTGCGCCCCGTGCGGTCAGCGGCGGCGCCCGCCAGTGGCATCAGCAGGACCGCCACCACCACGGAGACGGACACGGCGTACGGGAAGAGCGATCCCGCCCGCACGGGTATCCCCAGCGGATGCACGTAGCCGTCGGCGTCGGCGGCGGCCTTGGCTATCGACGTGAGGTAGGGCCCGAGGAAGACCGTGAGCACGCTGGTGGAGTAGACGGAGCAGGCGAAGTCGTAGAAGTACCAGCCCCGCTGCTCCCGTTTCCGGCCGGCCTCCCCTGCTGCCGGCCGGTGCTCCGGATCGGCCGTCCCCGCAGTACCCGTGCTCACCGCGCCCCCTCGCTCGTCCCCTGCCGGACGCGGCGGGGCGCGGCGTCAGGACCAGGCGCCCCGCTCGCTCAGCACCGTGCGCAGCGCCTCGATGTGATCGGTCATGATGCCATCCACCCCGAGGTCCAGGAGGGCCGCCATCCGTTCCGGTTCGTTCACGGTCCAGACGTGGACCTGCAGGCCGCGTGCGTGCGCGGTGCGCACGAAGGCGCGGTCGACCACCCGGATGCCGTTCTGCGTCTCCGGGACCTGGGCGCACACCGCTCCTGCGCGCAGCGCCGCCGGTATGCCGTACGAGCGCAGCCGCAGGCCCAGCACCCCGCGCACCCCGTACGAGGTGGCCAGCCGCGGACCCGCGAGGCGGTGCGCGCGGGCGACCCGCGTCTCCGAGAACGAGCCCACGCACACCCGGTCCCAGGCGCCGGTCCTGCGGATCAGCTCGACGAGCGGGACCAGGGCGGAGCCGGCCTTGAGGTCCACGTTCCAGCGGGCCTCGGGGAACTCCTCCAGCAACTCCTCGAAGAGCGCCAGCGGCTCGCTGCCGGCCACCCTCGCCCGGCTCACCTCGCTCCAGGGCAGATCGGCTATCCGCCCCCGGGAGTCCGTCACGCGGTCCAGCGTCGCGTCGTGGAACGCGACCAGGCGGCCGTCCGAGGTGGTGTGCACATCGGTCTCGAAGTAGCGGTAGCCCGCGCCGGCCGCGCGCCGGAAGGCGGCTGCCGTGTTCTCCCTGCCGTCCGCCGCCCCGCCGCGGTGGGCGAAGGCGAGGGGCGAGGGGTGGTCCAGATAGGGATGGCGTCCAGAAGTCACTGCGGAAGTATCGCCGCTCGCGGTGTCCGGCCGGCGACGCCGGGGGTGTCGTCGGCCGGTGTGGCGCTGTCCGTCGCGTGGCCGACCGGGGTACCGCCGTACGGTGGGCGGTCGCCGGGCGTGCGGTCGTCCGGCGCGGGGATGGCGAAGACGCGCAGGAAGAACTGGGCGAGCGGTCCGATCGCCAGGGCGTAGAGCACGGTGCCGGCGCCGAGCGAGCCGCCGAGGACGAACCCGGTCACCACGACGGTCGCCTCGATCGCCGTGCGCACCAGCCTGACCGAGCGCCCGGTGACCCGGCGCAGGCCGGTCATCAGCCCGTCGCGCGGCCCCGGACCGAAACGGGCCGAGATGTACAGGCCCGTGGCGACACCGTTCAGGACGACGCCCGCGGCCATGACCGGTATCTGTGCCCAGAGCCCGTGCACATCGGGTACGACGGCGAGCGTGCCGTCCATCGAGACGCCGACGGCGAAGACGTTGGAGACGGTCCCCAGCCCCGGGCGCTGCCTGATCGGGATCCACAGGAGCAGAACCACGGCGCCGACGGCGATCGAGACGACGCCGATGGACATGCCGGTCCGCTCGGCGAGGCCCTGGTGCAGCACCCCCCACGGTTCGAGTCCGAGGCCGGCGCGCACCAGGAGCGCCGAACTCGCCCCGTACAGGGCCAGACCCGCGTACAGAAAGGTCAGCCGACGGGTGAGGCGGGTCCCGCGCCGGGCGTTGGTGTCGGACAAGTGGTGCCCCCTGTGTGGTGGTGGTGGACTGCCGCATGTCACTCTGTGGCGGGGGATTGGCCTACAACTATGGCCAATCCGAGGAAGGTGGACTGATTTTCATGGCGCAGTGGACCTCGACCGTCGGTGCGGGACAGCTCGCCCGCCAGCTCCGGGCCCAGCAGACCCGGCCTGTGGCCCCGGGCAGCCGCAAACCGCCCGCCTACCGTGCGCTCGCCGACGGAGTGCGCCTGCTCGTCCTGGAGGGCCGCGTACCGGTCGCCGCCCGGCTCCCCGCCGAACGGGAGCTCGCGCTGGCCCTGTCGCTCAGCCGCACCACCGTCGCCGCCGCCTATGAGGCACTGCGGGCCGAGGGCTTCCTGGAGTCGCGGCGCGGGGCCGGCAGCTGGACGGCGGTCCCGGCGGGCAACCCGCTTCCCGCGCGCGGCCTGGAGCCCCTGCCGCCGGAGTCCCTCGGCTCGATGATCGACCTCGGCTGCGCCTCGCTGCCCGCCCCGGAGCCCTGGCTGACCCGGGCCGTCCAGGGAGCCCTGGAGGAACTGCCGCCGTACGCGCACACCCACGGGGACTACCCGGCCGGGCTGCCCGCCCTGCGGCAGATGATCGCCGACCGCTACACCGCGAGCGGCATCCCCACCATGCCCGAACAGATCATGGTCACCACCGGGGCGATGGGCGCCATCGACGCGATCTGCCATCTGTTCGCCGGGCGCGGCGAGCGCATCGCCGTGGAGTCCCCGAGCTACGCCAACATCCTCCAGCTCATGCGCGAGGCGGGTGCCAGGCTGGTGCCCGTGGCGATGGAGGAGGGCCTCGGCGGCTGGGACATGAACCGCTGGCGCCAGGTGCTGCGCGACGCCGCGCCCCGCCTCGCCTACGTCGTCGCGGACTTCCACAACCCGACCGGTGCCCTGGCCGACGAGGAGCGGCGCCGTGCCCTGGTGGAGGCCGCCCGCTCCGCGGGGACCGTCCTGGTCGTCGACGAGACCATGCACGAGCTGTACCTGGACGACGAGGTCCGGATGCCACGCAGGGTCTGCGCGTTCGACCCGGCGGGCAGCACGGTGCTCACCGTCGGGTCCGCGAGCAAGGCCTTCTGGGCCGGCATGCGGATCGGCTGGGTGCGGGCGGCACCGGACGTCATCCGCAGCCTCGTCGCCGCCCGCGCCTACGCCGACATGGGGACACCGGTCCTGGAACAGCTCGCCATCAACTGGCTTATGCGCACCGGCGGCTGGGAACAGGCCGTGGCCGTCCGGCGCGAGCAGGCCCGGGAGAACAGGGACGACCTGGTGCGCGCGGTGCGCCGCGAGCTCCCGGATTGGGAGTTCGAGGTCCCGCGCGGCGGTCTCACCCTCTGGGTGCGCACCGGCGGCCTCTCCGGGTCGCGGCTGGCCGTGGCGGGGGAGCGGGTCGGCGTACGGGTTCCGTCGGGGCCGAGGTTCGGGGTCGACGGCGCCTTCGAGGGCTATGTGCGGCTGCCCTTCACCGTGGGGGGCCCGGTGGCCGAGGAGGCCGCTCTGCGGCTCGCCGCGGCAGCCGGACTGGTCCGGTCCGGGGCGGGTGCGGGAGCCGATACGCCACGGACGTTCGTGGCCTGAGGCCCCCACGCCTCACCTCTCGGCGGCCGCAGGGGCCGAGACCAGCGCCTCCGCCCGTACGGACGGGGACGCCGCGGCTACGCCGGCCTCCGGTGCCTCCTGCTCCACCACCCGCGGCGCTCCGGGCAGCAGGTCGAGCACCGCCTGCCGGTGCGCCTCGCTCGTGGCGTCGTCGTACGGGTCGGGGGTGGCCGGGACCTGGAGCCGCAGGACCGGTCCGGCGCCGAGCCGGGTGTAGCCGCGCCCCGGGGGCACGTCGGGGGTCGGGGTGGTGGGAGGCCGGCCGCCGAGCACGGCCTCGACCTCGTCGAGGGTCGCGGGGCCGAGGACGGCCCGGGCCCGGGTGTGGCTCCGTACGGTCTCCGTGAGGGCGTCGAGGCCGTCGAAGTGGTCGGCGACGACGACCGTCACACCCGCGGCCCGCCCGTGCCGCAGGGGGACCTGGAGCAACTCCTGCGGATCGGTCCCTCCGTCGGCGGCCGCCAGGTGCCCGAGCGCGCTCGGGCGGTCCAGCAGGATCCAGAGCGGGCGCCTGATGTCCTCGGGTTCGGGGTGCCCGGCCTGGCGGGCGCGGTCGGCCGCGATGAGCCGGCGTTCGGTCTCGTGCGAGGCCCATTCGAGCGTCGCCAGGGCCCCGGCCAGGCCGCACTCCACGGCGAGTACGCCCTCGCGTCCGGACAGGCACCCGTACTCGCCGTGGCCGCCGCCGTCGACCACGAGGACGTCGCCCTGCTGGAGGGCCTGTAGGGCGAGGGAGCGCACCAGGGTCGTGGCGCCGCTGCCCGGATGCCCGGCGACCAGCAGGTGGGGCTCCGTGGAGCGGGCGCCGGTACGCCAGACCACCGGTGAGGCGTCACGCGTGGTGTCGCCGTCCCGGACGGGCACGGTGCGCCGGACCGCGTCGGCGTCGGTGAAGCCCAGCACGGTCTCCCCGGGAGAGGTGACGAAGCGCTGGGCGGCGATCGTGGTGGGAAGGGCGTCGAGCACCGTCATGACGAGCCTGTTGCCCTCCTCGTCCCACGCGAAGTGGTATTCGCGGCCCCGGCCGGACTTCGTGTGGAGCACCTGCTCGACGCGGGCCCGTGAGGGGGGATCGCCGTCCGTGAAGTAGGCGGGGTAGTTCACCTCGAGCCGGGTGAGGCGGCCGTTCCCGTCGAACGCGTAGGACGTGCCGAAGGCCTTCTCCCAGTCACCGCCGTGGGAGAACAGCGGAGCGGGGTCGTCGCTCACGGAGAAATGCGGCACCAGGGCCTCGTACAGCGCCCGGAGCCGGATCTCCTCCGACTCGGCGGGGCCGGTCCTCGCCGGGGTGCGCTCCCGGCCCCTCCACGCGGCGGCGCCCATCACCGAGACGAGGGCCAGCAGGGGCCCGTAGGGGATGAGCGCCAGCACGAGGACGCAGGCCACCACGAGGAACAGCGCGTGCCCGCGCCGGTCCTTGGGCGTCGCTGCCCATTTCAGCCGTCCCGCTCCGGCCAGCAGCCGCAGGCCGCGGGTGACCGTGATCAGCGGATGGAGGACGTCGGTGGCGCTGTCGGCGGCGGAGCGCGCCACCTCTCGACTGCGCGTGATCGAAGCGCTGCCGCTGCGCAGGATGCGGGGGAGTGGTCGCCGGGCCACGTCGGTCTCCTGAAGGGGTGGGAGCGGTTGCGGGGCGTCAGAACTTGATCCCGCCCAGCATGCTGGCGAGGCTCGCCCCGCCGGCCGTGATGCTCGGCGCGATGGCGGTGCCGGCCAGGTAGAAGCCGAACAGGGCGCAGATGAGGGCGTGGGAGGCCTTGAGCCCGTCCTTCTTGAAGAACAGGAAGACGATGATGCCGAGCAGTACCACGCCCGAGATGGAGAGGATCATGAGCGGTTCTCCTGGTTGAGGGGACAGTCACCATGAGTACTTCCAGCATCACAAGATGTATCTATACGATAAAAGGTGCGATCGAGTGAAAAGAGAGAGATTTCACTCGATCGGCGGGGAGCGGAATGCATTCACCGGGCAGCAGGCGGTAGCAGAAAGGCGGCCTCGGGGGCGGAAGGGGAGGTTCCACATGGTGATCTCCCGCCGGAGCCGGGCAGGCTCATGTCGGTCACGGAGCAGTACCCTGTCGGTTCACTCGTACGGCCCCGTGCCGTACCCCCACACGTCCGCGAACCGGCCGTCATCACGCCGGGCCCGGCACACAGTCATGGAAGGCGGTCCGTGCGATGAGCGAAGCACCCGATCCCGAGGTGGTCGAGCTGGCGGCCAAGGTCTTCGACCTGGCCCGCCGCGGCGAGGCCGACGTGCTCGCCGCCTACGTCGACGCGGGTGTACCCGCGAACCTCACCAACGACCGGGGCGACTCGCTGCTGATGCTCGCCGCCTACCACGGGCACGCGCCCGCCGTCAGCGCCCTCGCCGGCCGCGGCGCCGACCCCGACCGGGCCAACGACCGGGGGCAGACCCCGCTCGCCGGGGCCGTCTTCAAGGGCGAGCGCACGGTGATCGACGCGCTGCTCGCCGCGGGGGCCGATCCGGCCGCCGGAACACCGTCCGCCGTGGACACCGCACGCATGTTCGGCAAGGCCGACCTGCTGGAACTCTTCGGTGCCCGCTGAGACGCGCTCCGCGGCGCCGGCTGACCGGTCCGCCGTAAATGTGGTCGCGTCGGCGAAATGGCTGGGTCATCATGACGTCGCGGGTCCGCTCAGGACCACCGACGAGAGGCAGAGGAAAGATGAGCACCAGGCAGAAGACGGCGGTCGGCCGATCATGTCGCTGCGCGGCATAGTGCCCTCCCGGCACTCGGAACAGCACAGTCCCGGTTGCGTCGACAGCTTGATGTGAGGCTTTCCCCATGTTCGATCCGTTCATAGCGCCGAGCGGCACCCTGCTCGGCCTGCTGCAGAGGGGCCGCGGCGACGGCACACTCCACGCGCTCGCCGCACCGCGTACCGAGGCCCTCGCGGCCCTCAACCACTGCGTACTGAGCGATCCGCGTCACGACTGGCAGGTCGAGAACCGCTCCCTCTACTACGCACGCCTCTACCTCGATCTCGACGGCGGCACGGAGCAGATCGAGCGGCACCTGTGGGACCCCGAGGACCACCTCGACACCGACGACTCACGCACGGGCCTCGCGCTCTCGGTGCTCGGCCACCTAGCCTCCTACGGCCGTGACGACGCCCTCCGGCTCCTGCGGCGGTACGCGGCGACAGGGACGAACTGGGCCTGGGCCCTGGACGAGCTGGCCCTGCGCGACGACGACCCCGGACTGCGCTCACTCGCCGAACCCGTACTGGCCCGCTTCCCCGCCACGGCGCAGGGCGGAGCCGAACTGGCCGCGGCGGTACGCGACGCCTTCGAACCGCGCCCCTGGCGACTGTGGGCCGACGACCCCCGCGCAACCGTCGGCGCCCGGGTCAGGGCCGCGGCGGAACAGGGCTCCTTCGACCGGTGGCAGCGGCAGATGCGGCCCGGCGGCCCGCGTCCCGGCTGGAGCGTCCAGGCGGTCTTCGACTGGGCCCAGGAGGGACTGGAGCGGGGCAGCGTGCTCCACGTACCGGCGGCCCGCTGCCTCTCCGCCGTCGCCGGGGCCGGGGACCGCCCCCTGATCACCGAAGCCGCGCGCAGCGGCTCCGACGGCGCCCGGTCCGCGGCCCTGCACTACCTGGCCGGGGTGCGGGACCCCGCCGTGCTCGACCTGATCGAGCAGGCCGTCGCCTGCCCGTCGCGCACCGTCGCCGACGCGGCCGTGGCCGCCTTCGAGCGCATGTGCGGGGACGACGCGGTGCGCCGGGCCCGGCGCTGGGCACGGCGGCCCGACGCCCTCGGGGCGTCGGCGGCCGGCGTGCTGGCCTCCCGCGGCGGAGCGCAGGACGCCCCGCTCGTCCTCGCCGCCCTGCGCGAGGCCGTCCGGGGCGAAGGCACCGACACGGCACGACTGGGGACCCTCGCCGACGGCACCGGCCGCCTGGGCATCGCCTGCGCCGCGCCCGTACTGCGCCACGTCTACCGGGAGACCTCCTCCTCCCACCTGCGCGGACGGGCCGCCCGCGCCCTGGCCGCCACCGACCCGTCCTTCGCCACCGGTTTCGCCGTCGAGTGCCTCTGGGACTGCGAGGAGAGCACCCGGGAGCTGGCCGCGCGCCATGCCGAGACCGGGGACGTCCGGGTCGCCGAGCGCCTGCGGCGGCTCGCCGCCGACCCCGCCGAGGAGGCCGAGGTGCAGACGGCGGTCCGCAGCAGGATCGGCCCCGACGCGCCGGCGGTCTGACTCCCGGCGCCCGGTCGGAACGACCGGATCCGGCGGCGTCGCTCCCGGCAGGCAGCGGCACGGTGATGCGTGGCTTCACCGTCCTCGCCTCCCGCGTCGGTGCGCGGTGCGGGCTGCCTCCGTCCGGCGTATCGCCGAGCGGGGGCCTCCGGAACACACCGGGCCGACCTCGCGCACGCGTCCTTCCTGCGGGGGTCCGTCCACGCCAGAATGGAGGGATGACCGGACGCTGGGAGTTCTGGATCGACCGCGGCGGCACCTTCACCGACGTGGTGGGACGCGACCCCGACGGGCACCTGGTCAGCCGCAAACTCCTCTCCCACGACCCTGACCGCTACCGCGACGCCGCCGTCGCGGGCATCCGGCTGCTGCTCGGCCTCGGGCCTCGCGAACCGGTTCCCGCCGACCGGGTCGCGGGAGTCAAGATGGGCACCACCGTCGCCACCAACGCCCTGCTGGAGCGGCGGGGCGAGCCGACCGTCCTCGTCATCACCGAAGGCTTCCGGGACGCCCTGAGGATCGCGTACCAGAACCGGCCGCACCTCTTCGACCGCCGTATCCTCCTCCCCGAGGCCGTGTACGACCGGGTGGTCGAGGTCCCGGAACGGATCGACGCGAACGGCCGGATCGTGCGGCCCCTCGACCGGGCCGCCGTCGCGGAACGGCTCGGACAGGTGCGGGGGGAGGGTGTCCGCAGCGCCGCGATCGTCCTCATGCACGGCTACCGCCACCCCGACCACGAGAAGGCCGTCGCCGCGGAGGCCAGGGACGCGGGCTTCACCCAGGTCAGCTGCTCGCACGAGGTCAGCCCACTGATCAAGCTCGTACCGCGCGGCGACACGACGGTCGTCGACGCCTACCTCTCACCCATCCTGCGCCGGTACGTCGAAGAGGTGGCCGCCGAACTGAGCGGCATCCGGCTGATGTTCATGCAGTCCAGCGGCGGACTGCGGGAGGCGGCCCACTTCCGGGGCAAGGACGCGGTGCTCTCCGGGCCCGCCGGGGGCGTCGTCGGCATGGTGCGCACGTCCGAACAGGCGGGCTACGGCCGGGTCATCGGCTTCGACATGGGCGGCACCTCCACGGACGTGTCCCACTACGCGGGCGAGTTCGAGAGGGAGCTCGGGACACAGGTGGCCGGCGTGCGGATGCGCGCACCCATGATGAGCATCCACACCGTCGCCGCCGGCGGTGGGTCGATTCTCCACTTCGACGGACGGCGCTACCAGGTCGGTCCCGACTCCGCGGGCGCCGACCCCGGCCCCGCCTGCTACCGCCGGGGCGGACCGCTGACCGTCACCGACGCGAACGTGATGCTCGGCCGGATCCGTTCCGCCCATTTCCCTGCCGTCTTCGGGCCGGACGGCGACCTCCCGCTGGACGAGGACGTCGTCCGGGAGGGCTTCGAAGAGCTCGCCCACGAGGTCGCAGCCGCCACCGGACAGCCCCGCACCGCCGCGGAGGTCGCCGCGGGCTTCCTGGAGATCGCCGTCCTCAACATGGCGAACGCTGTCAAGAAGATCTCCGTCCAGCGCGGCCACGACATCACCCGCTACGCGCTCACGAGCTTCGGTGGGGCGGGCGGCCAGCACGCCTGCGCGGTCGCCGACGCCCTGGGCGTCGACACCGTCCTCGTACCACCGCTCGCCGGGGTCCTCTCCGCGTACGGCATCGGTCTCGCCGACGCCACCGCGATGCGCGAGCAGTCCGTCGAGGCCGAACTGAGCCGGGGGACCAGGACCCAGGTGGGCGCCCTCTGCGACGACCTGGCGGCGCGCACCCGAGCCGAACTCCGTGCCGACGGGATCCCCGACACGGCCATCGGCACCCGGTCACGCGTCATCCTGCGCTACGCGGGCACCGACGCCGGCCTGCCCGTCGACCTGGGCACGGTCGCCGCCATGACCGAGGCGTTCACCTCGGTCCACCGTGCCCGCTACGGCTTCACGATGCGCAAGCCCCTCGTGGTGGAGGCGGTCACCGTGGAGGCGACCGGTACGGCCGGACCGCCCGCTCCCCATCCTTCCGGCCAGCCCTCCGGCGAAGGCGTGACGCCGCCACGACCCCTGCGGAGCGTGCGGATGTTCATCGGGGGCCGGTGGCAGGAATCCGGCCTGTACCGGCGCCGGGATCTACGGCCGTCGGACACGGTGACCGGCCCGGCCGTCGTCACCGAGGACGACGCCACCACGATCGTCGCCCCCGGGTGGCGGGCCGTCCCCGGGCCTGCCGGGCACCTCGTGCTGGACCGGGTGAGCCCGCGCCCCGAACGGACCGCCGTCGGCACCCGGGTCGACCCCGTCCTGCTCGAGGTGTTCAACAACCTCTTCATGTCGATCGCCGAACAGATGGGTGTGCGTCTGGAGAGCACGGCCCACTCCGTCAACATCAAGGAGCGGCTGGACTTCTCCTGCGCGCTGTTCGCCGCGGACGGTAGCCTCGTCGCCAACGCCCCGCACATCCCCGTACACCTCGGGTCGATGGGGGAGTCCATCCGGGAGGTGCTGCGGCGCAACGCGGGCTCCCTGCGGCCCGGCGACGTCTACGCCGTCAACGACCCGTACCACGGCGGCACGCATCTGCCCGACGTCACTGTCGTGACACCCGTGTTCGACGAACCGGAGGACGGACGGCAGCGCCGGCTGCGCTTCCTGGTGGCGTCCCGCGGCCACCACGCCGAGATCGGCGGGATCACCCCCGGGTCCATGCCCGCCTTCAGCCGCACGATCCACGAGGAAGGCGTGCTGTTCGACAACTGGCTGCTGGTACGCGACGGAGAACTCCGCGAGGCCGAGACCCTGGAACTGCTCACCACCGCCGCGTACCCCTCGCGGGACCCCGCCGCCAACCTGGCCGACCTGCGCGCCCAGATCGCGGCCAACGAGAAGGGCATCGCGGAACTGCGGCGCATGGTGCGGCAGTTCGGGCAGGACGCCGTCGAGGCCTACATGGGCCACGTCCAGGACAACGCGGAGGAGTCCGTACGCCGGATCGTGGCCCGGCTCGACGACGGAGCCTGCCGTTACCGGACCGACAGCGGCGCGGTCATCGAGGTCGCGGTGACCGTGGACCGCACCGCACGCAGCGCCGTCCTCGACTTCACCGGCACCTCACCGCAGCAGCCCGGCAACTTCAACGCCCCGACGTCCGTCGTCATGGCAGCCGTCCTGTACGTCTTCAGGACGCTCGTCGCCGAGGACATCCCGCTCAACAGCGGTTGTCTCAAGCCTCTGGACGTACGCGTCCCGGAGAGGTCCATGCTGGCACCCGTCCACCCCGCGGCGACCGTCGCGGGCAACGTGGAGACCTCCCAGGCCGTGACCGGCGCCCTCTACGCGGCCCTGGGCGTCCAGGCGGAGGGATCGGGCACGATGAACAACCTCACCTTCGGCAACGAGCGCGTCCAGTACTACGAGACGGTCGCGAGCGGATCGGGGGCCGGTGACGGATTCCACGGCGCCGACGTCGTGCAGACCCATATGACCAACTCCCGGCTCACCGACCCCGAGATCCTGGAATGGCGATACCCGGTCCTGCTGGAGAGCTTCGGGGTGCGGGCGGGCAGCGGCGGAACCGGCCGGTGGCACGGCGGGTGCGGGGCCGAACGCAGGCTCCGCTTCCTCGAACCCGTCACCGTCGCACTGCTCTCCGGACACCGCCGGGTGGCACCGTACGGCATGGCGGGCGGCGGACCCGGAGCCCTCGGGGACCAGCACATCGAGCGGGCCGACGGGACCCTCACCCCCCTGAACGGCTGCGACACCGCCGAACTGGACACCGGGGACGTGCTGGTGCTGCGTACCCCGGGCGGGGGCGGTTACGGGGCCCCATGAGGGCCCGTAATTCCCGGTGGGCGCGCGACGACAGCTACGGCACCTCGCCGCGTTGCCGAAACGTCCCCATACATCCAGTATGCGGACGCTCCTCCGCCGTGCGATGCACCGCATCTGACGCCGCGCGCTGATCCACCGGGAATTGCGGGACAGCCCGTAGCCGGTCGCTTCTGCGCCGTTTCGACCGTTGTCGGTCCGAGGACCTAATCTGTGCAGCGTGACTTCGCCCGCCGACACCGACACCGCTCCGCCCCAGCTCAGCGCCGGACCGCGGCCCGCCCCGGGCCCCGCCGCCGACGAGGGGCTCTCGCGTCGGCTGCGCGCGCTCGCCTGTACCGCCCCGCTGCACGACCTCGACGTACGCAAGGCGAATCTCGCCGGGGAGTACACGGTCTACGCGATGGCCGAGGTCGCCCTGGCGGCGATCGATCTGGTCACGCTCACCATGGATTTCGACACCGGCGCCGACCATGAGCAGATAGTGGCCAGACTCCTCCCGCGGGTGGCGGCCCAGGCCCCCGCAAGACCCGTCGCCGAGCACGAACGGGTCGCCCGCTGGGTGCTGGAGAACCTGATCAACGTGGGCAGCGTGGACCGCGGCTTCCGCGCGGTGTACGGCACCTTCGGACCGGACGGCGTCTACGTCCGCAGGGACTACGACTTCAAACTCGTCGAGGAAGTACCGGGCCACGGCGGCAGCGTCTACCTCCGGGCCACCGACGAGGCGGTCAACGTCCTGGTCGGCGCGCTGGACACGGACGTCACCAGCGCACAGATCGCCGCCGAGGTGAAGCTGGAGGTCCTCGTCAGCCGGGGGCGCCTCGCCGACGCCCAACTCGCCGCCGAACAGGCCCGTTACCGCACCGTGCAGTACGCCGAGACCCTCCGTAGGACGCTCGATGCGACCCGGCGCAACGTCCGCGCCGTCGACTGGCTCAACGCCGTCCCCGACATGATCGCCGAAGCGCTGGACCACGTGGCCGACCGCTACCGCCACGAGAACGCGATCCTCACCAACATCCGCAAGGCCAGGGACGAGGCCGGGGAGCCGGAGAACAAGCGTCGCGCCGCCGAGCTCGTCGACATCGTCAAGGACTGCATCCGCCGCCACACCCAGCTGCAGTCCAGGCTGCTGGAGGCCGGACCGCTCTTCCGCGCCGAACAGGACCGGCAGGCGTTCGCCACCCCCACGGCACGCGTCGGACTCGACCTGTACGGTCAGCTCCTCGCACCCCTGCTGCCGCTCCCCGTCGAACAGGCCACCCGGGCCACCGACGCCTTCTTCGGCCACGGCACAGGACTGCGCGCCCCCTCCTCGGCCCGCCTCGGCGACCTCGTCGACATGCTGCTCACGCCGCCGGTGGAGCGCGAGCACCTGGGCGCGGAGATGCCGGAGCCGGACCTCGTCGCCACCCCCGACGACAGCAGGTTCAGCGAGGAGCAGCTGGCGAGTGCCATGGAACTGCTCGACCTGGAGCACGACGCGCCCCGCAGGCTCTCCGGACTCCTCGCCGACGCCAGGCGCCGTGACCCCGACCTGCCCTACCTCGTCGCCCTGCTCGCGGTCCACGCGGCGAGCCCCCCGGTCGGCACCGCCTACCGCCAGGGCGAGCGGCGGCTGCTCTTCGCCGTCGACGACGGCACCCCGCTCGAGGACGCCGAGTTCGGCGGGGCCGACCTGATAGTGGGCATGGCTCTGCTGGACGCCGCGGGCATGGCCGCGGACCGGAAGGACGCCTCATGACGGCCCCCCGGCCGGCCACCGCCTTCCCGCCGCACCCCGAGCACCCCACCCGTACCGAGGAGTTCCCGAGTTGAGCGAGCAGTACGCCGAGCACACCGAAGCGTGGGACGAGCCGTCGCCCGCGGACGGCGCCGCACCGCCGGCCGCTCCTGCGGCGGTCACCCCCGCGGACGCGGCCGACGCGGCCCGGCTCGTCTCCTTCGGACTGCAGCCCAAACTCCTGCCCGCCCGCGACGCCACGTACGCCGATCTGCTGCGCCGCTACCGCGAGGAGCCGGCCTTCGCCCGCCTCGCGGACGCCGTCGCCACCGGGCTCGGACTCATCGTCCTGGAGGTCTCCACCCGTGCCGGGATGGCCGTGACCGCCGCGGAGGACTCGGTCTTCGCGGTGCGCATGGGCGACTACGCCCGGCGGGCCTCGTCCGACGCCGCCGACCGCTTCCTGCACGGTCTGGCCCACCTCGCCGTCGCCGCCATGGCCTTCCCCCGCCCCGAGGACCTCGCCGACGACGCCTACATCGGCCGTATCACCGTCAACGGCGTCGACGCCTTCGTCCGCCAGGCCTGCCACCGCCTGGAGGAGCGCGCCGAGCAGCAGGGTGACAACACCGACCCGGCCACCGACGCGCCCGGACTGGAGTCGGGGTGGCGCATCTACGCCCGTCGCAGTGCCACGGGCGCCACCAAGGACGCCCGCAGGCTCGCCGGCTCCACCACCGGCATCATCGGCAAGGCCGTGGCCTTCCTCACCGACTCGGGGTTCCTCCAGCGCACCGGGGACGACGCGGGTGGCGCGTACCGCACCACAGCCCGCTACCAGCTCCAGGTACGGGACATGGCGGGCAGCGCCGCCATGGCCGAGCTGCTGGAGCTCGGCGTCGTCCCGGTCACGGACGGCTCCGCCACCCTGCTGCCCCCGCCCGACGCCGACGGCCTGGAGCTGGCCGCCGACGCGGGGCTGCCGTTCCACTCCTGACCACTCCCCACCCGCTGATAGAGCAGCCGTCCCCCCCCGTTGCCTGAACGACGAGAGTCCGCCGCCATGTACGAGTTGTCCCGGGTCCGCCTCTACTCCATCGGACCCGCCGGTGCGCGCTACGCCGACACCGTGCTCGACCTGCGCGGAGTAGGGGAGCCCGTGCCCCGACCCGCGCCGGCCCAGGCGGAGTTCTTCGAGGACGAACCCGTCGGCCCGCCACGCCGCCCGGCACCCGCGGGGGTGCTCTTCCTGGAGAACGGCGGCGGCAAGTCGGTCCTGCTCAAGCTGATCTTCTCCGTGATGCTGCCGGGACACCGCAACACCCTGGGCGGGGCCAGCTCCGGCGTCCTGCGCAAGTTCCTGCTCGCCGACGACTGCGGGCACGTCGCCCTGGAATGGCAGCACACCCTCACCGGTGAGTGCGTCGTCGTCGGCAAGGTCAGCGAATGGCGCGGACGCCAGGTCTCCAACGACCCCCGCAAGTTCGCGGAGGCCTGGTACTCCTTCCGTCCCGGGCCGGGCCTCAGCCTGGACAGCCTGCCGGTCGCCGAGGCCACCGCCGTGGGCCGGCCGGTCGAGGGCGTCTCCGGCGCCCAGGGCAGGCGCCGCACCATGAAGGGCTTCCGCGACGCCCTCACCGACGCGGGCAAGTTCTACCAGCACCTCGACGTGCACTGGGAGGAGATCCACGACCGCTGGAACGAACACCTCGGCGACCTCGGGCTCGACCCGGAACTCTTCCGTTACCAGCGGGAGATGAACGCCGACGAGGGCGAGGCCGCCGGTCTCTTCGCCGTGAAGAAGGACTCCGACTTCACCGATCTGCTGCTGCGCGCGGTCACCGACACCCGCGACACCGACGGTCTCGCCGACCTCGTCAGCGGCTTCGGCAACAAACTGGGCCGGCGCGCCGAGCTCACCGCCGAGCGCGACTTCACCGCCGGCTCCGTCGAACTGCTCGGCCGGATCGTCGACGCCACGGGGGCCAGGGCCCGCAGCCGCGACATCCACGCGGGCGCCGAGCGGCGCACCCGCACCCTGGCCCGCAGGCTCTCCGCCCGTGCCGCGGAGGAACGCGGCCGCACCGGGGAGCTCGCCGCGCAGGTCACCGCCGCGGCCCGCACCGTCACCGAGGCCGAGGCGGACCGCGGCCGACGGGCCCTGATCGCGGCCGAACTGGCCTACCGGCACGCCTCGCTGGCCCTGACCGCCGCCGAGAAGGGCGCAGCGGCACAACGCCGCGAACTGGGCGAGGCACGCACCCTGCACGCGGCCTGGCAGGCCGCCGAGGCGGTCCTGCGCCACCGTGCGGCGGCGGACCGCTCCGCACGTGTCGCCGTGGCCATCCGGGAGGCCGAGCGTGACGCGGCCCCCGCCCTCGCCGCCCGCGCCACGGCCGCGGCCGACCTCGTACGGGCCCTGCACACGGCCGCGGAGGCGGGCGAGCGCGTGGCCGACGAGGAGGAGGAGCGCTCCGCCGTCCTCCAGGCCACCGGAGAGACGGCGCACCGCGACGCCACCACCGCCGCGACCGAGGCCCAGCGCGCCCGCAGCGAGGCCGGGCACCTGCGACAGCGCCTCGCCGAGGTCGAACAGGAGACCGCCGAAGCCGTGCGGGCAGGCTGGCTCGACGACACCGCGCCGGACGCCGACCCGGCCCGCGCGGCGCTCGCCGCCAACGACGCGGAGCAGTCCGCGGTCGCCGCCTGGGACACCGCCAGGGAAGCGGCCCGGGCCGCGGCCGACCACGCACGGGAAGCCGCCGCGGCCGAGAGCCGTGCCGAGCTGGCCGCCGCCCGTGCCGCCGACGGCGCCCGGGCCGCCGAACAGTCGTACGAGGCCGAACGCAGGGCCGCCGAGTCGATCGCGGCCGACCACCGCCTCACCGACCTGCTGGGCCTGCCGGGCGCGCCCGGCGCCGGCACACCCCGCCCCCACCGGTCCACCACCGACACGCAGGAGAACGACGGGAGCGCACCGCGCGCGACGGGCTCCGCCCCCCACGACCCGCACACGCTCACCGCCGAGGAGTTCGACGCGGCCGCCGACGAGCTGCGTGAACTCCTCGACCAGGGCGTCGCGTCCGCCGAACGACGGCTCTTCGACCTGCGGACAGCGGCCGCCGACGACTCCCGCATCCTCGGGGCCCTCGGCGACGGCGGACTGCTGCCGCCCGGCCCCGACGTCCTGGCGACCGTCGAGTACCTCGGTGAGCACGGCATCCCCGCACTGCCCGGCTGGCGCTACCTCGCCCAGGCCGTCGAACCCGCCGACCACGCCGCCGTGCTCGCCGCACGCCCCGAACTGGTCGACGGCGTCGTCATCACCGACCCGGACGCCCACACCCGCGCCCGGGAGGTCCTCGCCGCCGCCGCGCTGCTGCCCCGCTCGGCCGTGGCCGTCGGGACGACCGCCGCGCTCCTGGCTCCCGTACCGGCGCCCGGCACCGGCACCGGCAGTGACGACGTGTTCCTGGTCCCGCCGAACCCGGCGATGCACGACGAGCACGCCGCCGACGAGGAGCGCCTGGCCCTCAGGACCCGGGCCGCCGCCCGCGACGAGGACATCCGGGCGCTCGCGGCCCGGCTCACCGCCGACCGGGCCCTCGCCGCCCGTATCGCCGCGTGGCGCGCCGACTGCCCGTTCGGCATGCTCGGTGAGCTCGGCGAGGCCGCCCGCACCGCCCGCACCGCCGCCGAGACCGCCGAAGCCGTCCTCGCCGAGGCCCGCACCGTCCGCGCCGAGGCGGACGAGGCGGCCGCCGACGCCGCCCGCGTCCGCGAGGAGCGGCAGGAAGCCGCCCAGCGCGCCCGCCGCGCCGCCGACGCCCTCGCCGGTCTGGCCCACCGCCTGCGCGACCGGGCGGCCTGGCAGGCGCGGCTGCGTGAACTCACCGACGAGGCGGCCGAGTCCGAGGCACGCGCCACGGCCTGCCTGGAGCGCGCTCGCGCCGCGGACGAGGACCGCCGGGCAGCCCAGCGCGCCGCGGACGACGCCCACCGCACCGCCCGGGCCCTGCGGGCCGAGCGAGCCGAGATCGCCGGCGCCCCGGAGACCCTCCCGGAGCCGGCGGCCGGCAGCGCACGCACCTCGCTTCCCGCCCTGCGCGAGGCCTACCGGGCCGCCTCCCAGCTCTACGAGAAGGTCGGGGTCGGCGCCGACCTGCGCGCCGAGCAGGCCAGGGCCGAGAGCGACGAGAGTGCCGCCCTGGCCGAGCTGGACCGGCTCACCAACAAGGTCCGCACCCGCGCCGCACAGCTCCTCGAAGGCACCGACGGCGCCGACGGACCCTCCCGGCAGGCGGCCGCGGCCCGTGCGGAGAGGCTCGTCCAACTCCTGGAGACCCGGGCGTCCACGGCCAGCGAGCAGCTCGGCAGACTGCGCGGGGAGGCCGAGCGGCTCGCCCCGGCCGATGACGCACCCCACCACACCGAGCTCCCCGAGGACCTCTCGCCGGCCGACGCCGACCACGCCCAGGACCTGCTCCGCACGGCCACGGCCGAACTGGCCTGCGCCACCGGGACCCTGGACACCGCCCACGCCGCCCACGCCGAACTCCTGCGCGCCCACCGGACCGCCGAGGAGTCCGCCGGCGGGTTCGACGAGACCGCGGCTCTCCTGCGCGACCTGCTCAGGGACCACGGCACGGACGACGGGACCGACGCCTCCGTCCCGTACCCCGGCACCCTGGAGGAGGCCAGACAGTCCGCCGCCGAGGCCCGCCGCTCCCTGCGAAGCTGCGCCACCGAGCTGTCGGCGGCCGAGGGCTCCGTACGGGAGGCGAGCGACGTGCTCGTACGCCATGCCAACTCCACCCGCTACGAACAGGTCCGGACACCGGCACGGCAGCAGATCAGGGAACTGCCCGCGACCGCCCTGCCCGACCACGCGGAGAAGTGGGCCACGGCCTTCGCCCCGCGGCTGCGCGTCCTGACCGACGAGCTGGCCCAGCTCGAACGCAACCGCGACTCCATCGTCGACCGGCTGCGCGGTCTCGTGGAGTCCGCTCTCACGACACTCCGCTCCGCCCAGCGGCTCTCCCAGCTCCCCGAAGGGCTCGGCGAATGGTCCGGGCAGGAGTTCCTCCGGATCCGCTTCGAGGAACCCGACCAGGCCACCCTCACCGAACGACTCGGCGAGGTCATCGACGAGGCCACCCACGCAGCGCTCAGGAAGAACTCCGACCTGCGCCGGGACGGCATGTCCCTGCTGCTGCGCGGCGTGCAGGCTGCCCTGCGGCCCAAGGGAATCGCCGTGGAGATCCTCAAGCCGGACGCGGTCCTGCGCGCCGAGCGGGTCCCGGTCGGACAGATGGGGGACGTCTTCTCCGGCGGTCAGCTGCTCACCGCCGCCATCGCCCTGTACTGCACGATGGCGGCCCTGCGCAGCAACGACCGGGGACGCGACCGGCACCGCCACGCGGGAACGCTCTTCCTCGACAACCCCATCGGCCGGGCCAACGCCACCTACCTGCTGGAACTTCAGCGCGCCGTGGCCGACGCGCTGGGCGTCCAGCTCCTCTACACCACCGGGCTGTTCGACACCACGGCCCTCGCGGAGTTCCCGCTGGTCATCCGGCTCCGCAACGACGCGGACCTGCGGGCGGGGCTGAAGTACATCAGTGTCGAGGAGCACCTTCGCCCCGGGCTTCCGCAGCAGGACCCCGAGGGGGAGACCGTCCACGGCGAGATCACGGCGACGCGCATGTTCAAGCGGTCCGCGCAGACCCCCGACACCGGGGGCGGTGCACAGCTCCCGCAGATGCGTACGGAGACGGCACTCCGCTGACGCGGGCTCCCGCCCCACCCGGCCGGCTTTCCCGGGTGGGGCTCGCGCACCTCGCGCACCGGCGGCCCGACCCGGACCGGATACGCCCGCTCCGCTTCCCGGCCGCCGGGGCGCGGGCTCTCAGGCCCGGGACAGCCCGCCCGCGCCCCGGCGGCGTATCCGGGCTTCCTTGCGGGCCCGGCTCCTGGCCGTGCGCCGGGCAGCCCGCCGCTCGCGGCGCATTTGGCGAGCCGTGCTGCTCGGCACCGAGACCACGCCGTGCCGCTGGTTCCACACCTGCCGGGTGACCCACACGTCCAGCGCCGACCACGTGGCCACCACCGTGCTGGCCACACCGCTGACCACCATGGGAAAGGCGAGCCAGGAGCCCGCCAGCGTGCACAGGAACGCCACCACGGCCTGGATGATCGTCAGCGACACGATGAGCACGGCGCGCACAGCGGCCGTCCGCACCGGATCCGGCATCCGCCGGCGCTCCGCGGGTTCCTCCACCCACAACTGCCGTCGGATCCGCGCCCTGCCCGCCGGTTCCGGCGCCGCGGCTGCCGCCCGCACCCCACTCCGACGCTCGTCCGTTTCCAAGGACCCTCAACTCCCCACCACTGTCGGACCGAAGGGTGGCTGCCCGGCTTGCGCCCGTTCTACGCGGGCGGCGCCTGCCGGCGTGCCGCGCGAGCCCCGTCATGTCCTCTGCCCCGTACACATGGACGAACGCAGGGAGAGGAAGATTCCCGGGAACGTCCGCAATCGGCCCCGAAAGGTCACGGACCGAAGACTTCCGGCCAACTGACTCATGCGGGTACGCGGCCGACTGCCAGGCGCTCTCTGTCGCTTTCGCGAATTTCTTCGTAGGGAATACCAGGACAACTGGTGGCCAACTCCGGGATCTACGGCCGAAAAGCGTCCGGACACGCCTTCGAGTTACCCGTAAGTCGGTAGTAGGCTCGCGCCGTTTGTTGACGGAACACCGACGGACCTTCGGTGAACCACCACCGGAACACCGGACGTCCACCCCCGCGGTGCGGGGTCGAGCTGGGGGAGGCCATGCGCTTTCGCGGGAAGTCCATCCGCAGGAAGATCGTGGCGTTGCTCCTGGTGCCGCTCCTCTCACTCACGGGCCTGTGGGTTTTCGCCACCTACATCACCGGGCGCCAAGCCGGGGAGCTGATGGGCGCGACCGCCATCGTGGAGAAGGTCGGCCACCCGCTGGAGGACACGGTCCGCGCCGTGCAGGGCGAACGCCGTCAGACGCTCGTCTTCCTCGCCGATCCCCGGGCCTCCGACGCCCTGCCCCTCCTGCGCCGGCAACGCGCGGCGACCGACCGGCTCGTGGCGGACGTCCGCCGGAGCGCCCGGCGCGACGACATCCGCGACGCCCTCGGCCCGGACGCCGAGGCGAGGCTCGACTCGATCCTCGGCGAGATCGACGGACTGGACGCGCTGCGCGACTCCGTCGAGAAGCGCACCATCGACCGGACCAGGGCGCTCGACTTCTACAACGGCCTCGTCGACCCCTGCTACCGCTTCCTCAACGGTCTCCACACGCGGGAGAACGTCTCGATGGACAAGCAGGTCCGAGCCCTGGTCGGCGTCTCCCGGGCCAGGGAGATGCTCTCCCGCGAGGACGCGCTGATCACCTCAGGGCTCGTCGCGGGACGGCTGGGCGCCCCCGAACTCCGTGCCGTGTCCGACCTCGTCGCCAACCGCGGACTCCTGTACGAGGTCAACCTCGAGCTCCTGCCCGCGGCCGAACGCACGCGCATGGAGCAGTTCTGGGGCAGCCCCGACACCGAACCCCTGCGCACCACCGAACAGCGGCTCATCGCGGCCGGACCGTTCAGGAAGACCGGTGCCGTCGACGCCGCGCGCTGGCAGGAGGTGGCCACGCCGGTCCTGGAGAGCCTGGCCAACGACAGCACCGAGATGTCCCACCGCTTCCAGGACCGGGCCGAACCCGCCGGCTACCGCGTCCTGATCAAGGCCGGAGTCGCCGGCGTCCTCGGCTTCGTCGCCCTGCTCGTCTCCGTCTTCGTCTCCGTACGCGTGGGACGGGAACTCATCCGTGACCTGTCCCGGCTGAGCAAGGACGCCCACGAGGTGTCCGGAGTACGGCTGCCCAGCGTGATGCGGCGGCTGGCGGCGGGCGAACAGGTCGACGTGGAGACCGAGGCCCCTCACCTCCAGTACGAACGGGACGAGATCGGCCAGGTCGGCCAGGCACTCAACACCTTGCAGCGGGCCGCCGTCGAGGCCGCGGTCAAGCAGGCCGACATGCGCCGCGGTGTCTCCGAGGTCTTCGTGAACCTGGCCCGGCGCAACCAGGTGCTCCTGCACCGCCAGCTCACGCTCCTGGACACCATGGAGCGCCGTACCGAGAACAGCGACGAACTCGCCGACCTCTTCCGCCTCGACCACCTCACCACCCGTATGCGACGCCACGCCGAAGGCCTGGTGATCCTCTCGGGCGCGGCCCCCTCCCGCCAGTGGCGCAAGCCCGTCCAGCTGATGGACGTCGTACGCGCCGCGGTCGCGGAGGTGGAGGACTACGAACGGATCGAGGTCCGCCGCCTGCCCCGGATCGGCGTGGGCGGCCCCGCCGTCGCCGACCTCACCCACCTGATCGCGGAACTCCTGGAGAACGCCACCGTGTTCTCGCCTCCGCACACCGCGGTCCAGGTGCACGGCGAACGCGTGGCGAACGGCTTCACGCTGGAGATCCACGACCGGGGCCTCGGTATGCCACCGGAAGTCCTGCTGGACGCCAACCTGCGCCTCGCCGAGACCCCCGACTTCGAGCTCTCCGACACCGACCGGCTCGGCCTCTTCGTGGTCAGCCGGCTCGCCCAGCGGCAGAACGTCAGGGTCTCCCTGCAGACCTCGCCGTACGGAGGCACGACCGCCGTCGTCTTCATCCCCGCACAACTGCTCACCGACGCCCCCGACACCCCCGACACCCACGGCACGGGCTTCCGTCTCGACCGCCGGGCCGAGAAGGCCATCGGCAGCGGCCGGCCGGGCACCGGAACGGCCGGCAAGGCCCGCCGGGACGGCGCGGTGGAGGGCGCCGGCAGATCCTCCGGGCTCGCGCCGGTCCCCACCGGCCTCACCGACCCGTCGGTCCTCGACGGCCCCGTCGAACTCGAAGGCCCGATGAGCGCGCTCGGCCTCGACGATCCGGCACTCGACCGGGCACTCGACCCGGCCCTGGCCCCCGTCCTCGACGGGGTGTCGGACCTGGAGGACACCGAGAGCGAGCGCGGAGGCATCTTCCGGGCCCGTGCCCTGCGCCGGGACGACGACCACGAACAGCATCAGCAGGCCGGCGACCGGACGGACGGGCCCATGGCCGACGTCCGCCCGATGCGCCCGTCGGGACCGGCCCCGCTGCCGCGCCGCACCTCGCCCACGCTGGTGACCGACAGGGGCCGCCGGGTCGGCGAGCCGGGCCGCTCCCATCCGACGCCGCCGGACGACTCCCCGCCCCGCCCCGCGGGCCTTCCGGCGTCCCCGGGCCGCGACCGCGTCCCCGCACCAGCGGCCCCCGAGGCCCGCCCGCCGCAGCGCGGCGCCGCCCCCCGGCCGCCCGCACCGGACACCGTGGGCGGGCTGCCCCGCAGGGTCCGGCAGGCGAGCCTGGCCCCACAGCTACGGGAGGACTTCGCAGGACGGACCCCCGGCCACACCCCCGCCGTCACCGACGAGGATCTCGAACGTGACGCGGACGACGTACGCAATCGCATGGCTTCGCTACAACGCGGCTGGCAGCGCGGCCGTCGGCAGAACGCCGAGGACGGGACCGGCCACGGCGAGACAGCACCAGGAACGACTCCGGGAGGGGACGGTCGATGACCGCACCGCACGCCGCACACCGCACCGCACGCCAGAGCTCCGGCGAACTCGACTGGCTCCTCGACGAACTGGTCGAGCGCGTCGCGAGTATCCGCAAGGCGCTGGTGCTGTCCAGCGACGGCCTCGCCACCGGCACGTCGCGGGACCTGACCCGTGAGGACAGCGAGCACCTGGCGGCCGTCGCCTCCGGGTTCCACAGCCTCGCCAAGGGGGTGGGCCGCCACTTCGACGCGGGGCGGGTCCGGCAGACCGTCGTCGAGCTCGACGAGGCCTTCCTCTTCGTCACGGCGGCCGGCGACGGCAGTTGCCTCGCCGTCCTGTCCGACTCCGACTCGGACATCGGTCAGGTGGCGTACGAGATGACCCTGATGGTCAAGCGCGTGGGGGCCCACCTTGCCAACTCCCCCCGGACGACCGGTACGCCCGCCGGAGGGTGAGGGGATGGCATGAGCGCCGACTCCGCCCGGGACGCCGTGCCCGGATCAGCTCAGGCTCCGGCGGACGCGGGCCTCTCCCGCTGGTACGACGCCGACGCCGGCCCTGTGGTCCGCCCCTACGCGATGACCCGGGGGCGTACCAGCAGCGCGTCCCGTCACCGTCTCGACCTGATCGCGATCGTCGTGCCCGAACCCGCGGCCGACGACCCCGGCCGGGACCAGACGCTCTCCCCGGAGCACGTGGAGATCGTCGAACTGTGCAGCGACATGCCCCAGTCGATCGCCGAGCTCGCCTCCGGACTCGACCTCCCCGTCGGGGTGGTCCGCGTGTTGGTCGGTGACCTCGTCGAGGACGAACTGGTGCACGTCACCCGTCCCGTTCCGCCGGCCGAACTGCCGGACGTGAGCATTCTTCGCGAGGTGATCAATGGCCTTCGGGCGCTCTAGCCGCAGCAAGCGGCCCGTCGAGCCCGTTACCCTCAAAATCCTGGTGGCGGGCGGCTTCGGCGTGGGCAAGACGACACTGGTGGGCGCGGTCAGCGAGATCAGACCGCTGCGCACGGAGGAGACACTGAGCGAGGCGGGGCGCCCCGTGGACGATCTCGCCGGGGTCGAGGCCAAGAAGACCACCACGGTGGCCATGGACTTCGGGCGGATCACTCTCCGGGAGGATCTGGTCCTCTACCTCTTCGGGACTCCGGGCCAGGACCGGTTCTGGTTCCTCTGGGACGAGCTGGCCCAAGGTGCCCTGGGTGCGGTGGTGCTGGCCGACACCCGGCGGCTGGAGGACTGCTTCGCGGCGGTCGACTACTTCGAGCGCCGCCGGATCCCGTTCACCGTCGCCGTGAACCTCTTCGAGGGAGCCGAGCAGTTCCCCGTCCCCACGGTGCGGGCGGCACTCGACCTCGACGCCGAGGTGCCGGTGCTGCTCTGCGACGCTCGCGACCGCCCGTCCGTCCGGGACGTGCTGGTCGCGGTCGTCGAGCACGCGCTGGCGCGTGCCGACCTGCTCCGGGAACCCGCCAAGGCCTGAGCGCCGGCGGCAGCACCGCACGCGGCCCGTACCCCCGCCGACCGGGGTACGGGCCGCGGGCACGGCACGTACGGGCGACGGCCGTGGCAGGAGTGTTCACCCGGGCCGAGAAGTCGTCAACCCTGCGCGTGGGTGGGCTTCTCAGGTGTTCCGGGCGAGCCACCCGGCCGCCGTCTCCGCCAGCTCGCGGTCCCCTCCGGCGAGCATCGTCCGGATCATCCGCACGTCGCCGCGCAACGACCACACGGGGTGCCCGAAGGTCGCCGGATTGTTCTTCTCGATCAGGAGATGCGCGGGCCACGCGGTGCCGTACCCGATCAGCGGCAGCGCCGCGGCGTACCGCTTGCGGCCCCGCGCGAGCCCGTAGAGGGTGACGGCGAGACCGGTCAGGGTTCCCGTCAGATGGACCCACCGGGTCGCCGCCCTGGAGTGCATGGCGACGTAGTACGGCCAGAACTCCTCGTACGAATCGAACGTCTGCTGTGGCATGAGGGCACCGTAACGCCTGATCCCGCAACCGGATACGGCAGTTCCGCGTCCGAGAGGGAGAACGGGCGCCCGGAGCCCACGGGGGTGGTCCCGGGTGCCCGTTCCTCCCGACGGAGTGCCGTCACCCGGTCCGCCGGCCGCCGACCCCGGTCCGCGGGGCGTCAGCGTCCGGCGACCGAACGCCTGGCGACCGGGAAGTCGAAGTAGGTGTCCGGGAAGGGCTCGGGCTTGTAGGTGTAGTGCCACCACTCCTCGGCCAGGTTCACGAAGCCGAGCCCGGTGAGCGTCTCCTTGAGGAACTGCCGGTTGGCCCGCTGTACCCCCTGAGCCCGCGGGTCGTCGGTGTGCGACAGGGTGTCGAAACAGTCGTAGCCCGTTCCCATGTCCACCGAGTTGTCCGGGAAGCGCTCGTCCTGCGGCGCGTAGCAGGGCGCGAGTTCCTCGCCCGGCACGTAGGGGCGGGTCGGCAGCGCGGGCAGCCTCACCAGCGTCAGGTCGACCGTACTTCCCCGGCTGTGACCGGATTTCTCGGCGATGTAACCGTCCTCGAAGAGACGCGTCTTGTCGACGTGCGGATAGAACTCGCCCTTCATGGACTGGTCGTCGAGGTCCTTCGCCCACCGTACGAAGTGGTCCACCGCCCGCTGCGGCCGGTAGCAGTCGTACACCTTGAGCGAGTAACCCCGGCGCAGGAGCGCCGTCTGGGCCGTGTGCAGTGCGCGGGCCGCGGGCCGGGTCAGGACGCAGACGGGCTGCCGGTAGCCGTCCACCGGCTCCCCCACGAAGTTGTGCGCGGTGGTGTACCGCATCTCCGTGATGATCGTCGGATCGACGGACCGCAGGTCGACGAAGTCCCGGGGAGCCTTGGGCTCCGGCTTCGCCACCGCCCCCGGAGCGGCGGCGGTCACGGTGAGCAGGGCGGCGGCAGCGGCGGCCAGGGCGCGGAGTGTGGAAGCAATTGCTGTCATGGGCACACCGTCTATCAGTTCGGAGGCCGCAGGAGAAGAGCGATCGGATACAGTCCGCCCGTGAAGGACGCCCCCGTGAAGGACTCCCACTGCGGCTTCTGCGGAGCTCCGTACGCCGACGACGCCTGGCCCCGCACCTGCCCGGCCTGCGGCCGCACCGCCTACCGCAACCCGCTGCCGGTGGCCGTCGCCCTGCTGCCCGTCACCGGCCCCGACGGCGCCGGACTCGTCGTCATCACCCGCACCGTCCCGCCGCACCGGGGCGGCCTCGCGCTCCCGGGCGGATACATCGACCACCGCGAGGACTGGCGCCACGCGGTCGTACGGGAACTGCGCGAGGAAACCGGTATCGAGGCCGACAGGACGGACGTGCGGCTGGCCGACGCCCTCAGCTCACCCGACGGCCACCTCCTGCTGTTCGGCCTGCTCCCGCCCCGCCCGGCCGACGCCCTTCCGCCCTCCGCACCGACGGACGAGACCTCGGGCTACACCCTGCTCCACGCCCCCGGGACCCTCGCGTTCCCCCTGCACACGGAAGCCGTACGCGCCTGGTTCGCCGGCCGCTACGACTGACCCGCCGACGGCATGCCCCGCACGCGGACCGCATACGGCACCACCTGCCCCCCGCCGAGCCGCTCGACCACCACGCGCCCGTCCACGAGCCGCGACCTGTACCGCTCCACGTCCGCCCGCGCCCACCCGTCACCCACGTCACCGACGACCGTGCCACCCCCGGTGCGGCCCGCCACGGGCGCCCAGGCCTCCAGTTCCGGCCGCCCGTCCGCACCCCGCACCAACAGGACGGACCCGGCCCGCGCCAGCACCGGAATGCGTGACAGAGGCGCGTCCACCACGACCCGCCCAGGACCCTCGAACGCCTGACCCGTGACCGTGTCGTACCAGCGCCCCCCGGGCAGCCGCACCGTACGGCGGTCCACCCCGCTCTCCAGCACCGGCGCCACCAGCAAGGCGTCACCCAGCAGGAACGCGTCCTCGCACTCCCGCAGCGCGCGGTCCCCGGGCGCCTCCCACCACAGCGGCCGCACGTACGGCGCGCCCGTCAGCCGGGCCAGCTGGGCCAGCGTCCCGAAGTACGGGCGCAGCCGCTCCCGCTCCTCCAGGGCCGCCCTCGCGTGCGCCAGCACCTCCGGGCCGAACTCCCACGGCTCCCGCCGCCCCGTCCCAACGGCCGCACGTGTCCGGAACAAGGGCAGGTACGCGCCCAGCTGGAACCACCGCAGATACAGCTCGGGCGACGGCGTGCCCTCCGCCCCTCCGACGTCCGGCCCCGAGTACGGCACCCCGCACAGCCCGAGACCGAGGACCAGGGCCAGCGAGGCCCGCAGCCCCGGCCATCCGGTGCCCACCTCCCCGGCCCACGTACCGCCGTACCGCTGCATCCCCGCCCACCCGGACCGTGAGAGGAGGAACGGCCGCTCGTCCGGGCGCAGCCGGCGCAGCCCCTCATGACCGGCCCGCGCCATGGCGAGCCCGTACACGTTGTGCGCCTCACGGTGATCCCCGCCCCGGCCCTCCAGAGAGTGCCGTGCCGAACACGGCAGCGACGGATCACCGAACGCGGAGAACGCCACCGGCTCGTTCCCGTCGTGCCACACCCCGGAGAAGCCCTGGCCCAGGCAGTCCTCGTACAGCGTCCCCCACCACTCCCGCACCCGCGGGTCGGTGAAGTCCGGATGGACACACTCACCCGCCCACCCCTCGCCCCGCACCACACGGCCCGACGGGTCCCGGACGAACGCGCCGGCCGCCCCCACGGCCCCGCCGGCGTCGAACACGGCGTTGCCCGGCGACGCCCTGACCGCCGGATCCACCACCGCCACCAGCCGGACGCCGTCCTCGCGCAGTTCCTTCGCCAGCCCGGGCAGACCGGGGAACCTGCCGCGGTCCACGGTGAACACCTGACGGGCCTCCAAGTGACCGAGGCCCAGGTGCAGCACCGAGAGCGGCAGACCACGCTCCCGGTACCCGGCCACGACCTCCCGGACCTCACGCTCGCCTCCCGACCCCCACTCGGCGTGCTGCGGACCCAGCGCCCACGACGGCGGCACCGCGGGCGCACCGGTCAGTGCGGTCCAGCCCTGCAGCACCCTGGCCGGCGTACCGACGACCACCCAGCACCGCAGCGGACCACCCTCCATCCGCACCTCGCAGACCCCCGGCCGGTCATGGCCGGAACCCGCGCCCTCCTCACCCTCGCGCAGCGTCACCCGGCCCGGCCACGTGCTGTCGTGGAACGCCAGATGGGTCCCGGCGTCCGACACCACCACCTGCACCGGCATCGTCACCGACAAGGGGTCGTCCCCGTACCCGGACGGGCTGCCCGGACCGGTGTTCCACAGCCGGTACGCGCCGTCACGGAGCCGCGGGCCACCCGCCCGCGCACCCAGCCCGAAGAACCGCGCGTCGGCCGGCACCTCGGACTGCTGCACCCACCGCGCCACGCCCCCCTCCACGGGCTCCCACCAGCGCGGCGGCAGCTCGCGGCGCAGCAACACCCCGCCCGGGGTGCGCAGTTCGACCGCCCCGCGCCGCGACACCGTCACCGTCAGCCGCTCCGACACGACCTGCCAGCCACCGTTCGTGTCCGGCTCCAGCTCCGCCCGCGGATCCGGCTCCGGCACGTCCTTCGGCACCGCGTACGACGGCAGCGGCCCGGCGCCGTCCCAGGACCAGAACACCGCGCCGCCGGCACACACCCGGACCCGCAGCTCCGAGCGGGCGAACCGCACCGTGCCCCCGCCCGGCCCCGGTTCCGCACTCACCAGCAGGCCGGGCACCCGCGCACGCTCCGCCCCCCGCCGAACCGGCGCCCGCGCGTCCACGCGCCGGCGCCGCCAGGCCGAACGCAGCGTACGCATCCCCCGCACGGAACCGACCAGTCTCACCGAACGCACCAGGTCACGACCATCCATGCGGGCCACCCTGCCATCCGCCCGGCACGGAACGGGCGCCGTTCAGCTTCCGTTCATCTGCGCCCGCACCGCACAGCCCCCTGTGGCCGCACCACACAGCCGGACACGCGACCATGGGAGGGGGACCCTGGTGCGAAGGACGATCACGTGGCATCGTCCGGGGTGCCGCTCACGCGCACACCCCAGCCCGTGCGCGCGACGCACGCACACCCGCGTACCCGAATGGCCAGGGAGCCCCCATGACCTCAGCAGCCGCCGAAGCCCCCCTCTGGCAGCCCGACCCCGAACGCGTCGAGGCCGCTGCCGTCACCCGCTTCCAACGCTGGGCGGCGGGGCGGTACGGGGCACCCGCCGACGGCGGGTACGCGGCGCTGCACCGATGGTCCGTCGACGAGCTCGACAACTTCTGGGAGGCCGTCGCCGACTGGTTCGACGTGCGCTTCTCCACCCCGTACGAGCGCGTGACCGGCGACCGCGCCATGCCCGGCGCCCAGTGGTTCCCCGGCTCCACCCTCAACTACGCCGAGCACGCACTGCGCACCGCGGAGGACCCGCTGCGCGCGGACGCCCCCGCCCTGGTGTATGTCGACGAGACGCACACCCAGGTCTCCGTCAGCTGGTCCGAGCTCCGGCGCCAGACCGCCTCACTCGCCGCCGAACTGCGCGCACTCGGCGTCACCCCCGGGGACCGGGTCAGCGGATACCTGCCCAACATCCCGCAGGCGGTCGTCGCCCTCCTCGCCACCGCGGCGGTCGGCGGCGTATGGACCTCCTGCGCCCCCGACTTCGGCGCCCGCAGCGTCCTCGACCGATTCCAGCAGGTCGAGCCCGTCGTGCTGTTCACCGTCGACGGCTACCGCTACGGAGGCAAGGAGCACGACCGCACCGCTACCGTGGCCGAACTCCGCCGCGAACTCCCCACCCTGCGTGCCGTCGTCCACATCCCGCTCCTGGGGACCGACGCGCCCGAGGGCGCTCTCGCATGGTCCGCCCTCACCGCCTCCGACGCCGAACCGGTCTTCGAGCAGGTCCCCTTCGCGCACCCGCTGTGGGTGCTGTACTCCTCCGGCACCACCGGACTCCCGAAGGCGATCGTCCAGTCGCAGGGCGGCATCCTCCTCGAACACCTCAAGCAGATCGGCCTGCACTGCGACCTCGGCCCCGACGACCGCTTCTTCTGGTACACCTCCACCGGCTGGATGATGTGGAACTTCCTCGTCTCCGGCCTGCTCACCGGCACCACCGTCGTGCTGTACGACGGCAGCCCCGGCCACCCGGACATCGGCGCCCAGTGGCGCGTCGCCGAACAGACCGGCGCGACCCTCTTCGGCACCTCCGCCGCCTACGTCATGGCCTGCCGGAAGGCCGACGTCCACCCGGGCCGCGACTACGACCTCAGCCGCGTCCAGTGCGTCGCCACCACCGGCTCCCCGCTGCCGCCCGACGGCTTCCGCTGGCTCCACGACGAGGTGGCCGACGACCTCTGGATCGCCTCCGTCAGCGGCGGCACGGACGTGTGCAGCTGCTTCGCCGGAGCGGTCCCCACCCTGCCCGTGTACATCGGGGAACTGCAGGCCCCCTGCCTCGGCACGGACCTCCGCTCCTTCGACCCCGCCGGCGAACCGCTGATCGGCGAGGTCGGCGAGCTCGTCGTCACGAACCCCCTGCCGTCCATGCCGATCCACTTCTGGAACGACCCCGACGGCAGCCGCTACCACGACAGCTACTTCGACATGTACCCCGGCGTCTGGCGCCACGGGGACTGGATCACCCTCACCGACCGAGGCTCGGTCATCATTCACGGCCGCTCCGACTCCACGCTCAACCGGCAGGGCGTACGGATGGGATCCGCCGACATCTACGAGGCCGTGGAACGGCTCCCCGAGATCCGCGAGTCCCTCGTCGTGGGCCTCGAGGAGCCCGACGGCGGGTACTGGATGCCGCTCTTCGTCCACCTCGCCCAAGGCGCCACGCTCGACGACGCACTCCGCGACCGCGTCAAGCGGACGATCCGCGAGAACCTGTCCCCGCGCCACGTGCCGGACGAGATCATCGAGGTCCCCGGCATCCCGCACACCCTCACGGGCAAGCGCATCGAGGTGCCGGTCAAGCGGCTCCTCCAGGGCACGGACCTGTCCAAGGCGGTCAACCCGGGATCCGTCGACGACCTGGAACTCCTCCACTTCTACGAAGCACTCGCCCGCGAGCGCCGCTGACCCCGCCGGACGGCCGCTGTCAGTCCCCCTGGTTACGCTGAGTGAGCATCGATCACCGTGCACAGGGGGACTCATGGCGTACACCGGGCAGACGAAGAACACCGGACCGGCCGAGCCCGTCGGGCGGGCCGGACCCGTCGGGCGGGCGGAGCAGAGCAGGCGGGGCGGGCACGGCCGGCACCGCCCCGGTACCTCCATGCGACGCACGCTGCGCCGTGAAGCACCCAGCACCGTCGGCCTCCTCGTCGACGCCGAGGACTTCGCGGCGATGCGCCGCTACCGCACCTTCACCTTCGACGACCACGCCGTCTACCTCCAGCAGGTGGAGGGCCTGCTCAGGACACTGGCCGCGCAGGGCGTGCACACCACGGTCGCCCTCTTCGACCCCGAGGACTACGCGGACTTCTGCAGGGAATCCGGCCTGGACCCCGACGAGCGCGGGAGCCGCAGCCGCTTCACCGCCGAAGTCGCCGCCGCAGGCGCCACCGTGGCGTACACGGGCCAGCCCGTCGACGCGCTGATCACGCTGCTCGTCTCACGAGCCGTCCGCCGGGCGACGTGGGAGTACGCCACGATGCTCCTGGCCGGCCTCGGACACTGCGCGGACTGCGGACAGGACGTCGGTCGCGCCGCGTTCGACCGGGCCTCCCACCTCCTGGCCCGCCTGCTGGAGACGGCCGGACCGGGCACGCACCACGTGGTCTGCAGCACCCCCACGGAGCACGAACAGCTCCTCGCGGTCCTCCACATCACCCAGAAGGCGGGCGCCCACGCCCGTCTCGATTCCTCGGAAGGGGCCGAGTTCACCACCGTGCTCGCCGCGGGCGTCGCACTCGACGCCCCGGGCGGTGTCGTCCTGCGCACCAGCGCCCCGCACCGCCCGGACCGGGTGCACGGCTGGCGCCTGGCCCGCGGCGGTCTCGTCCCGCTCACGGCGGGAGAGGTCTTCAGCGCCTACTGCACCGATGGCGACACGGGCGAAGCCGTACCTCCGGAGTCCGGCGTCGAGTACCACGCGGGCTTCGACCTCGGCGCCGACGAGCCGGGGGAGCACCACTGACACGCCGAAGGGGTTCCCGCCGCGACCGGCGGGAACCCCTTCGGCTCCGAAGACCCGGCCGGCGCACCGGCCGGCCGGACCTATTCGCCCGACAGCACCGCCTGAGCGGCGAGGCGCGCCTCATCGGCGGAGTCCGCCGCCCGTGCGGCGGACGCGGCGCGCTCACACTGCGCCAGCGTGTGCTTCGCCAGCGTCGCGCGCACGTAGAGGATGGACGCGGCACCCATCGAGAGGGAGGTGACGCCCAGTCCGGTCAGCACACAGGCGAGCAGCGGGTCCGAGGCGGCCTCACCGCACACACCGCAGCTCTTGCCCTCCGCCCTGGCGGCTTCGGCCGACAGCGCGACCAGATCCAGGAGCGCGGGCTGCCAGGGGTCCTGGAGCCGGGACACGGCTCCCACCTGACGGTCGGCCGCGAAGGTGTACTGCGCCAGGTCGTTGGTGCCCAGCGAAAGGAACTCCACCTCCTGCAGGAGGGAGCGCGCCCGCAGCGCGGCGGACGGAATCTCCACCATCGCGCCGAACTTCGCCTCCAGCCCGGCCTCCCGGCAGGCGTCCGCGAACGCCCTGGCGTCGGCGCGGTCGGCCACCATCGGGGCCATGACCTCGAGGTATACCGGCAGCCCCTCGGCCGCCTTGGACAGGGCCGTCAGCTGGGTGCGCAGGACGTCGGGGTGGTCGAGCAGACTGCGCAGACCGCGGACACCGAGCGCGGGGTTCGGCTCGTCGGCCGGGGTCAGGAAGTCCAGCGGCTTGTCCGCGCCGGCGTCCAGCACCCGCACGACCACGCGTCCCTCGGGGAACGCCTCCAGCACCGCGCGGTACGCCGCGACCTGCTTCTCCTCGGACGGCGCCCGCTCGCTGTCGTCCAGGAACAGGAACTCCGTACGGAAGAGCCCGACGCCCTCGGCACCGGCCTCCACCGCCGCGGGCACGTCCCCAGGGCCGCCGACGTTGGCGAGCAGCGGCACCTTGTGACCGTCGGAGGTGGCGCCGGGGCCGGTCGTGGCGGACAGGGCCGCCTTGCGGGCCGCGGCGGCGCTCCGCATCTCGGAGCGCTTGCTCTCGCTCGGCTCGACGAAGATCTCACCCGTGCTGCCGTCGACCGCGACAACCGTGCCTTCGGCGATCTCCCCGGCCCCGGGGAGGGCGACGACGGCCGGCACACCGAGCGCCCGGGCGAGGATCGCGCTGTGGCTGGTCGGCCCGCCCTCCTCGGTCACGAAGCCCAGGACGAGTGCCGGGTCGAGCAGTGCCGTGTCCGCCGGAGCCAGGTCACGGGCGATCAGCACGTACGGCTCGTCGCTGTCCGGCACGCCCGGCATCGGGACACCCAGCAGCCGCGCGACGATCCGGTTCCGTACGTCGTCGAGGTCGGCGACCCGCCCTGCCAGATAATCCCCGGCGTTGGCGAGCAGAGCCCGGTATGCGGCGAACGCGTCGTACACGCCCCGTTCGGCGGTACTGCCGACGGCGATACGGCGTTCCACATCGGCGATGAGCTCGGGGTCCTGCGCCATCATGGCCTGGGCCTCGAGCACGTGCTGAGCCTCGCCCCCCGCCAGATTGCCGCGCGCAATCAGGTCGGCGGCAACAGCTTCCACAGCCTGGCGGGCGCGCCCCTGTTCACGCTCGGCCTCGTCCGCGGGAATCTGTTTGGCGGGCGGCTCCAGGACCGCCGTGCCCATGTGCCGAACCTCGCCGATCGCCACACCGTGGCTCACGCCGACGCCTCGCAGCGTTGTCTCCATTTCACCCGTCTCCGATTGTGCGGCGGCGGTGCCGCCGCGGTGGATGCCCGACTGGCCGATTACCGCGACTCCGGCTCAGCGTGTTGCTTCACCGAGGGTGTCACTGCCAGCCGAACAGGGTCTCGCCGGCCTTCACGTCGCCGTCCTCGAGGACCCCGGAGAGGGAGTCGGCGGTGGCTTCGAGCGCCACGACCGGGCAGATCGCCGACTTGCCGGCCGCCTCCACGCCCGCCGGGTCCCAACGCACGATGCCCTGGCCGCGGGTCACCGTGTCCCCCTTGTTCACGAGCAGCTCGAAGCCCTTGCCGTTGAGCTGGACGGTGTCGATACCGAGGTGCGTGAGCACCCCGTGCCCCCGGTCGTCCACGACGACGAAGGCGTGCGGGTGCAGGGAGACGACGATGCCGTCGACCGGCGAGACGGCCTCGGACGGCTCGCGCACCGGGTCGATGGCGGTACCGGGGCCCACCATCGCGCCGGAGAACACCGGGTCGGGTACCGCGGCGAGCCCGATGACGCGGCCGGCAAGAGGGGACGTCACTGTGGTCATGGAGAGCCTCCCAGGGGGCGGAGATTTCTGTGTCGCCGCCGTGCTGACGAAAGACGGCGTACTGGTCAGCAGAGTAAGTCATATGAAGTCCTGGTTCCGTACGAGAGCTACCGGTTGACAGACCCGAGACGCACCCGCACGGGATTTGCCTCGCCTCAAGGGAACCTGTACTGTCGTACTCCTGCCTGGCCCCAACGCGACCTTGAGTCGGGGGACGGCGGCGACTCCTCAGCACAGACTGTCTCTCCGACTGTAATTCCGCATGCCTGCGGAGCCTGGTCAGGGAAAGAGGAAATGGCTGATAGAGTCGGAATCGCCGGAAAGGGAAACGCGAAAGCGAAGAACTGGAAAGCACACCCGCTTCGACCGGGAATCGGACGCGAAAGAGTCTGATAGAGTCGGAAACGCAAGAACGAAGGGAAGCGCCCGGAGGCGCCCGGTGAAACGGGACCGAAGGAAGCGTCCGTTCCTTGAGAACTCAACAGCGTGCCAAAAGTCAACGCCAGATATGTTGATACCCCGGCCTGCTT
>NZ_JBIRTB010000024.1:0-64314 GCF_044334475.1 Streptomyces sp. NPDC020780
AGGGGGGACCCTGTGGGAGAGTAGGACGCCGCCGAACAATTTTTCCGGGAAAGCCCCGTGCCTTTGTGGCACGGGGCTTTTCTGCGTTCACGGTCCCGGCCGGCCCCCTCCGCCTCCGTACCCCTGTGCACCGGGTCTCCGTGGCTGAGGGTAAGGTCGAGGGGCATCATTGGCACGTTCTTCACAGGAGGCCCCCGGGTGGAGGTCCAGGAGACTCGAGTTCAGACGGACCGAGTACTCACCATCCCCAACATCCTCAGCATGGCTCGCCTCGTCGGCGTACCGCTTTTCCTGTGGCTGATCCTCCGCCCCGTCTTCGGTGGGCCCAACAGCGACGGCTGGGCCCTGCTGGTTCTGATGCTCAGCGGTATCAGCGACTACCTCGACGGCAAGCTGGCCCGCCGGTGGAATCAGATCAGCAGCCTCGGCCGGCTCCTGGACCCCGCTGCCGACCGCCTCTACATCCTCTCCACGCTCGTCGGGCTCACCTGGCGCGAGATCCTCCCCCTCTGGCTCACCGCGGCCCTGCTCGCCCGCGAACTGATGCTCCTCATCATGGTCGGAATCCTGCGTCGGCACGGCTACCCGCCCCCGCAGGTCAACTTCCTCGGGAAAGCTGCAACGTTCAACCTGATGTACGCCTTCCCCTTGTTGCTGCTCAGCGACGGAAGTGGTTGGCTTGCTTCGTTGGGCGCCATTTTCGGATGGGCGTTCGCTGGGTGGGGTACAACCCTCTATTGGTGGGCAGGGATCCTCTACGTGGTCCAAGTCCGCCGACTCGTCAAGGCGGATGTAGTAGCCGATTAGCCCGTTGACGCGGTGCCGTGCAGAGTCGCCGGTCCGCAGCGGATGCTGTTGAGTCGCCCCGACGGGTGAAGTCGGCTAGACCGTCGTCTCTCAAGGAGGACGTTTCCGACATGAAGGCCGTTGTGATGGCAGGCGGTGAAGGCACCCGCCTTCGCCCCATGACCTCTAGCATGCCCAAGCCACTCCTGCCCGTGGCCAACCGCCCGATCATGGAGCATGTGCTGCGGCTGCTCAAACGGCATGGGCTCAATGAGACCGTCGTGACCGTTCAGTTCCTCGCGTCTCTCGTCAAGAATTACTTCGGCGACGGCGAAGAACTCGGAATGGACCTCAGCTATGCCAACGAGGAGAAGCCGCTCGGTACCGCAGGAAGCGTCAAGAACGCCGAGGACGCCCTGAAGGACGACACCTTCCTGGTGATCTCCGGCGACGCCCTCACCGACTTCGACCTCACGGATCTCATCGCCTTCCACAAGGAAAAGGGCGCCCTCGTCACCGTCTGTCTGACTCGGGTCCCGAACCCGCTGGAATTCGGGATCACGATTGTCGACGAAGAGGGCAAGGTAGAGCGCTTCCTGGAGAAGCCGACGTGGGGCCAGGTCTTCTCGGACACGGTCAACACGGGTATCTACGTGATGGAACCCGAGGTCTTCGACTACGTCCAGGCAGATGCCTCGGTGGACTGGTCAGGAGACGTCTTCCCGCAGCTGATGAAGGACGGCAAGCCGATCTACGGCTACATCGCCGAGGGTTACTGGGAGGACGTGGGCACCCACGAGAGCTATGTGAAGGCCCAGGCCGACGTCCTCGAACGCAAGGTCGACGTCGAGGTGGACGGCTTCGAGATCTCGCCCGGAGTCTGGGTGGCGGAAGGCGCGGACGTCCACCCCGACGCCGTACTCCGCGGGCCGCTGTACATCGGTGACTACGCGAAGATCGAAGCCGGTGCCGAAATTCGCGAACACACCGTCGTGGGATCGAACGTCGTCGTGAAATCCGGCGCCTTCCTGCACCGCGCGGTCGTGCACGACAACGTGTACATCGGTCAGCACAGCAATCTGCGTGGCTGTGTGATCGGCAAGAACACCGACATCATGAGGGCCGCCCGCATCGAGGACGGCGCCGTCATCGGCGACGAGTGCCTGGTCGGTGAAGAATCGATCATTCAGGGCAACGTCCGGGTCTATCCCTTCAAGACCATCGAAGCCGGTGCCTTCGTCAACACCTCGGTGATCTGGGAGTCGCGCGGACAGGCACACCTCTTCGGCGCCCGAGGTGTCTCCGGGATCCTGAACGTGGAGATCACCCCCGAACTCGCGGTGCGGCTCGCCGGCGCCTACGCGACGACCCTGAAGAAGGGCGCGACGGTCACCACCGCGCGTGACCACTCCCGCGGTGCCCGCGCGCTGAAGAGAGCCGTCATCTCGGCCCTGCAGGCCAGCGCCATCGACGTCCGCGACCTGGAGAACGTCCCCCTGCCGGTGGCCCGGCAGCAGACCGCTCGCGGCAGCGCGGGCGGCATCATGATCCGGACCTCTCCGGGCGTCCCGGATTCGGTCGACATCATGTTCTTCGACGAGAGGGGAGCCGACCTCTCCCAGGCGAGCCAACGCAAACTGGACCGTGTCTACGCCCGCCAGGAGTACCGCAGGGCCTTCCCCGGCGAGATCGGTGACCTCCACTTCCCCTCGAGCGTCTTCGACTCGTACACGGGCTCCCTCCTGCGCAACGTCGACACCGCCGGCATCGGGGACGCCGGCCTCAAGGTCGTCGTCGACGCGTCCAACGGCAGTGCCGGACTCGTGCTGCCCAGCCTTCTCGGACGGCTCGGCGTGGACGCCCTGACGATCAACCCGGGACTCGACGAGTCGCGGCCCACCGAGTCCGCCGAGACCCGCCGGGCCGGGCTGGTCCGCCTCGGCGAGATCGTGTCGTCCGCCCGTGCCGCCTTCGGTGTGCGGTTCGACCCGGTGGGCGAACGGCTCTCGCTCGTGGACGAGCGCGGCCGGATCATCGAGGACGACCGGGCGCTGCTCGTCATGCTCGACCTCGTCGCGGCAGAACGGCGGAGCGGCCGTGTCGCCCTGCCGGTGACGACGACCCGCGTGGCCGAGCAGGTGGCGGCCTACCACGGCACGCAGGTGGAGTGGACGACCACATCGCCCGACGACCTGACGCGGGTCGGGCGTGAGGACACCACCATCTTCGGCGGCGACGGCCGCGGCGGCTTCATCATTCCCGAGTTCAGCAGTGTCTTCGACGGGGCGGCGGCCTTCGTGCGCCTCATCGGGCTGGTTGCCCGGACGCAGCTCACGCTGAGCCAGATCGACGCCCGCATCCCGCGCGCCCACGTACTGCGTCGGGACCTCGCGACCCCGTGGGCGGTCAAGGGCCTCGTCATGCGACGGGTCGTGGAGGCCGCGGGGGAGCGCAGCGTGGACACCACCGACGGCGTGCGGGTGGTCGAGACGGACGGGCGCTGGGTGATGGTGCTGCCCGACCCCGCCGAGGCCGTGACCCACCTGTGGGCCGAAGGCCCCGACGACGCCTCCGCCCAGGCTCTCCTGGACGAGTGGGCGACGATCGTGGAGAGCACCGGAGACTGAGCCGTGCACACCGTGGCCCGGGAGCCACGCCCCCGGCTTCCGGGCAACGGTGGGGCCATTCGGCGGCACTCGGCATGACGTGCGACGATGTGCGGCATGTCGCAGTCGCCCCCCGATCGGAGTAGTGCTCCGCCGCCTCCACGCCCCGACGCCTCCATGTCGCTGCTGACCACGGTGATGGAGCACAGCCTGGACGAGGGGTACGCCGAGGCCTCGGCGCGCCGCCGGGCCGACGGGACCGCCGGCCTGCCCCGCACCCTCACCGCGAAACTCGGTCTGGCGGCCTGCCTGGTGCTGGCCGCCCTCGTGGTGACCCTGGGTGCCGCCGAGGCGCGGGTGGCGGCGCCGGTCGTGGCCAAGGAGCGCGAAGAGCTCATCGACCGGGTCAACGCCGAGACCAGGACCGCGGACGCCCTCGAGGCCGACGTCGAGGAACTGCGCAAGGACGTCGGTGAGCGGCAGCGCAAGGCGCTGGAACGGCACGGCGGTGACCAAGGTGGCCTTGTCGCGCTTCTTTCCGGGGCAACTCCCGTCCAGGGCCCCGGAGTCAAGCTGGTCGTCGACGACGCCGAAGACACCGACCAGGGCGGCGGCGGACCCCGGGAGTCGACGGGCTTCTCCGACACCGGGCGGGTACGCGACCGTGACATGCAGCGGGTGGTCAACGGGCTGTGGCAGTCCGGCGCCGAGGCCGTGGCCATCAACGGCCAGCGGCTGACGGCCCTGTCGGCCATTCGCGCCGCAGGCGACGCCATACTGGTCGACAACAGGCCGCTCGTGCCGCCCTACACGGTGCTCGCGGTGGGCGACGGCCCGAAGCTCGCAGCCGCGTTCCGGGACAGCGCGGACGGCCAGTACCTCCAGGCGCTGCACGACAGCTTCGACATCCGTACCGGCATCTCCGAGCAGGAGAAGGTGCGCCTGCCGGCCGCGCCGAGCCTGATCGTACGCACAGCAGTGCCCCAGGCCGCGGAGACGGGCCGTGGGGCGGCAGACACAGGGAAGGGCACATCGTGATCGCCGTACTGGGCCTCGTCGTGGGAGTCGTGGTCGGACTGTTGGTCCGGCCCGAAGTGCCGGCGGTGGTCGAGCCCTACCTGCCCATCGCCGTCGTGGCGGCGCTCGACGCGGTCTTCGGGGGGCTGCGGGCCATGCTCGACGGAATCTTCGTGGACAAGGTCTTCGTCGTGTCGTTCCTGTCGAACGTCGTGGTGGCCGCCCTGATCGTGTTCCTCGGCGACAAACTGGGTGTCGGGGCCCAGCTCTCCACCGGTGTGGTCGTCGTGCTCGGCATCCGCATCTTCTCCAACGCCGCGGCGATCCGCCGGCACGTCTTCCGGGCGTGAGGCCGATGACCGACGACAACAGGCACCAGCACCGCAGGGACCCCCGCGCACTGCCGCCCGAGGTCCCCGCTCCCGCGCCTGCGCCCGGCGTGGCGCCGAAGGAGGCCTCCGGACGTCAGCGGCTGCTGGCCGGACTCTGGCCTCCGAGGGTGAGCCGGGCCCAACTGATCGTGGCCCTCCTCCTGTTCGTCCTCGGCCTGGGTTTGGCCATCCAGGTCAGGTCGAACAGCGACAACAGCGCCCTGCGCGGCGCCCGGCAGGAGGACCTGGTCCGCATCCTGGACGAGCTCGACAACAGGACCCAGCGCCTCGAGGACGAGAAGCAGCGCCTCGACGACCAGCGCACGGAACTGGAGAACAGCTCCGACCAGGCGGAGGAGGCCCGCAAACAGACCCTTGAGAAGGAGCGGCAACTGGGCATCCTCGCGGGCACCGTCGCGGCTCACGGCCCCGGGATCACGCTGACCATCAGCGACCCCGGCGGCGCGGTCGAGGCCGACATGCTCCTGGACGCCATCCAGGAGCTGCGCGCCGCCGGCGCGGAGGCCATCGAGGTCAACGGTGTGCGGGTGGTCGCCAGCACCTACTTCTCCGGTGACGGGGGAGACCTGAAGGTCGACGGCCGTACGATCAGGGCTCCCTACGAGTTCAAGGTCATCGGCAGGCCGCAGGACCTCGAGCCGGCGCTCAACATCCCCGGCGGAGTGGTACAGACGCTCGAGAAGGAGCAGGCCACGGCGGAGGTGGCACGCGCCGAGGACATCGTCGTCGACGCCTTGCGACCGGCGAAGCAGCCTGACTACGCTCGGTCGTCCTCCCCGTGAGGCCGCGGTGTGCGGGGCTCGGAGGACACGGGGACGAGGTTGCGGGGGGTCGGCGCATCAGATCGGTGACGCGTGGTGGAAACTGTCGGGTGGATACGGACGTTGTGAAGATGTCCGGGTCGGCAGGTGTGTTCGTTCAGGGTTCGTCCTGCCCCACGGGCGGGTCTATTTCGGTCAAGGGGAAACGCCCGTGAAGTTGTTTGCGAAGTGGTTCGGAAAGAGTGCACGCGAGGACGGCAACAGCGCTGCCCGTCACCGTGCACCGCGTCAGGGTGCCGAGGAGCAGGGCGTGGAGCGCCCCCTCTTCCGCGACGAGCGGCCGGGAGGCGGCGCCGGTGTGTCGTCCGTTGACCCCGCCGGTGCCGGACGCATAGGTTTCGGGGAGCCATCGACCTCGAGTACGGGTGGAGGGTTTGTCCCCGCCCCGGAGGGTTCGTCCATGCCGGTCTGTTCCAGGTGCGGGCATCGAAACGCCGAGGCCAGCCGTTTCTGTTCCAACTGCGGCGCGCCGCTGAGGGGCGGAGTGCCCGAGCGGGCCTCGGAGACGACCTCGACCATCTCGATCTCCGGCATCGAGGCGTACGAGGCGGAGGCGACCGGGCAGACCGCCCTTCCCTCCCTCTCACCGGAGGCCCAGGCCGCCGTCGACGCCCTGCCCCCGGGTTCCGCGCTCCTGGTGGTGCGCCGCGGCCCGAACTCAGGCAGTCGCTTCCTCCTGGACGGCGACCTGACCACGGCCGGCCGTCACCCGCAGAGCGACATCTTCCTCGACGACGTGACCGTGTCGCGGCGTCATGTGGAGTTCCACCGGAACCCGGACGGTAGTTTCACCGTGGGTGACGTCGGCAGCCTCAACGGCACGTACGTCAACCGCGAGCGCATCGATTCCGTCGCGCTGACCAACGGCGACGAAGTCCAGATCGGGAAGTACCGTCTGGTCTTCTACGCCAGCCAGCGGGGCGTGTGACCCACCCCCCGGACCCTGTCCGGGGGACCCCCAGGAAGGTCCATGCTGCGAACACCGACAGGCGGTGCCGGTCACGGCACCGCCTCCCCGGAGGAGCGCGCCATGAGCATCGGTACGGTGCTTCAGCGGCTGCGCGACGAGTTCCCCGAAGTCACGATCTCCAAGATCCGCTTCCTGGAGGCGGAAGGACTCATCGAGCCGCAGCGCACACCTTCCGGATACCGGAAGTTCAGCAGGGCCGATGTCGAGCGGCTGGTCCAGGTGCTACGCATGCAGCGGGACCACTACCTGCCGCTCAAGGTCATCCGTGAGCATCTGGACGCCCTCGCCCGCGGTGAGAGGGCCATGCTGCCCCCCGGCGTCGGGCAGGGCGAGCTTCCGGACGGCGGCCGGGAGCACGAAGCGGGAGGGGTGACCGCAGCCCTTATCGGGCGCCAGGAGCTCCTCGCCGCCACTGAGGCCACCGAGGAGCAGCTCGACGACTGGGAGTCGTACGGCCTGATCGTGCCCACGCCGGAGGGGAGCTACGAGGCCGAGGCCGTCACCGTGGCGCGACTCGTGGCGGACCTGGGGCGATTCGGTCTGGAACCTCGGCATCTGAGGGCCGTGAGAGCGGCTGCGGAGCGTGAGGCGGGACTGGTCGAACAGGTGGTGGCCCCCCTGCGCCGGCACCGGAATCCGCAGACCAGGGCGCAGGCGGAGACCACGGTCAGAGAGCTGGCGGAGCTGTCGGTCCGGCTCCACAGCGCGCTCGTGCAGAGCGCGCTGAAGGTGCGTTTCCACTGACTGCGCAGGAGCCCGACTATCCAAACATGCCGGGCACGTCCTAGGGTTGCTGTGTGAACGAGCTCGACGTTGTGGGTGTCCGGGTGGAAATGCCCTCCAACCAACCGATCGTGCTCCTGCGTGAAGTGGGAGGCGACCGGTACCTCCCTATCTGGATCGGCCCTGGGGAAGCGACCGCGATCGCCTTCGCCCAGCAGGGCATGGCTCCGGCCAGGCCGCTGACCCATGATCTCTTCAAGGATGTGCTCGAGGCCCTCGGCCAGGAGCTCACCGAGGTCCGGATCACGGACCTCCGGGAAGGGGTCTTCTACGCGGAGCTGGTCTTCGCCAGCGGGGTCGAGGTGAGCGCGCGGCCGTCCGACGCCATAGCGCTCGCCCTGCGCACCGGCACGCCGATCTACGGCAGTGACGGGGTGCTCGACGACGCGGGGATCGCCATCCCGGACGAGCAGGAGGACGAGGTGGAGAAGTTCCGCGAGTTCCTCGACCAGATCTCGCCGGAGGACTTCGGGACCAACAGCCAATGACCGCCCCGCAGGGGCTCCGTCAGCGCATCCGAGAAGCCGTTCCCGTGTTTCGGTCACGGGAAACCACCCTCAGGGTGATTATCACTCGGCGTGCCGAGTGTGGCGATCGTTGACGCACCCCTGGTGACTGCCTACCTTCGAGTGGGCAGGTCAAGGACGGAGGTCGGCGTGAGAAGCAGCGGCGACGGTACGGCTGCGGGTGGGCCGTACCGGCAGCACGGCAGTACAGCCGACCAGACCATCAGACAGCCGGTCGTACGACCGGCGATGATGGCGGCGGACGGTGTGGCAGTGGCAGACGGCATCGGCTATCGGGGGCCGACGGCATGCGCGGCGGCCGGGATCACCTACCGGCAGCTCGACTACTGGGCGCGTACGGGGCTGGTGGAGCCGAGTGTCCGTCCGGCCTACGGGTCGGGGACCCAGCGCCTCTACAGTTTCCGGGACGTGGTCCTCCTCAAGATCGTCAAGAGGTTCCTGGACACGGGGGTAGCGCTGCAGAACATCCGCTCCACGGTCCAGCATCTGCGGGACCGCGGGTTCACGGATCTCGAGCGCATGACGCTCATGAGCGACGGTGCCACGGTCTACGAGTGCTCCTCGCCGGACGAGGTCGTGAGTCTGCTGCAGGGCGGCCAGGGCGTCTTCGGCATCGCCGTGGGGGTGGTGTGGCGTGACGTGGACGCGGCTCTGTCCCAGCTGCACGGCGAGCGGGTCGACACGGGCGAGACACTCGTCGGCAACAACCCCACCGACGAACTCGCCCGCCGCCGCAACCGCGCGGGCTGAGGAATTCCCGACGCCGCGCGTGGGCCGGACAGGCCGGTTGTCAGTGGCGTAGGGCAGCATCGGTGCTGTGAGAGCCGCGCCCACCATCCTGCATCTGGACATGGATGCCTTCTACGCCTCCGCGGAGCAGGCGGCCAAGCCCAGCCTCCGCGGCAAGCCGGTCGTGGTGGGCGGGCTGGGCATGCGGGGGGTGGTCGCCACCGCTTCGTACGAGGCGCGGAGCTTCGGCGTGCATTCGGCGATGCCTATGGCGCAGGCCCGGCGGCTGGCTCCGAACGCCGCCTACCTGGTTCCCCGCTTCGTGCTCTACCGGGCCGTGAGCGAGCAGGTGATGGAGCTCCTGGGGCGGCTCTCACCGCTCGTGGAGCCGCTCAGCCTGGACGAGGCCTTCGTCGATCTGGAGGCCGGGGGAGTCGCCGGCGACTCGGCGTCCGCCCGACTGATCGGTGAGCAGCTGCGGACGGTCATCAGGGGCGTCACCGGGCTCAGCGGTTCCGTGGGTCTGGCGGGCTCCAAGATGCTGGCGAAGATCGCTTCGGAGGAGGCCAAACCGGACGGCCTCATGCTGATCGAGCCCGGTACCGAGCGCGAGCTCCTGGCCCCGATGCCGGTACGGACCCTTCCGGGGGTGGGACCGGCCACCGGCGACCATCTGCGCCGCGCGGGCATGACGGTGGTGCGGGATCTGGCGGAGGCGGGCGAGGCGGAGCTCGTGAGGTTGCTGGGCAAGGCGCACGGGGTCGCCCTGCACCGCATGGCCCTGGGCTACGACGACCGGCCCGTCGTCGCGGAACGGGACGCGAAGTCCGTGTCGGTCGAGGACACGTTCGACGTCGACCTGCACGACAGGGTGCGGGTGCGGACGGAGGTCGAGCGTCTGGCGGACCGGTGCGTCCGGCGGCTGCGCGGGGCGGGGCGGTCCGGGCGGACCGTCGTCCTCAAGGTGCGGCGCTACGACTTCTCCACGCTGACCCGGTCGGAGACCCTGCGCGGCCCCACCGACGACCCCACGGTGGTCAGGGAGGCCGCCGCGCGGCTTCTGGAGGCCGTCGACACCACGGGCGGCGTACGGCTTCTGGGCGTCGGCGTCACCGGCCTCGCCGACTTCACCCAGGAGGATCTGTTCGCGCAGGCTGCGGACGCTCTGCAGGCGGCCGCGGAGGGCCACCTGCCGGGCGGTGCGCCGGAGGAGGCGGGTACAGAGGAGGCGCCGGCCGAGCCAGGCACCGTGGCCGAGGAGCAGGCGCGGCACGACGCCGCGCAGGTGTCCGCCCGGCAGTGGCCCGCGGGACACGACGTACGGCACGAGAGGCACGGGCACGGCTGGGTGCAGGGCAGCGGCGTGGGCCGCGTCACCGTGCGGTTCGAGGAGCCGGGGGCACCGCCCGGCCGGGTGCGTACGTTCCGTGTCGACGACCCGGAGCTGCACCCGGCCGATCCGTTGCCCCTGGTCCGGGACCCGGTGGACTACTCCTCGTGGCCGGCCAGTCTGCCGAAGTCCCTGTCGGGGCCCACGCCACCGGACGGGGCGGCGTCGAGACCGTAGTGACGGTAGAGCTGCAGTTCCTGCTGCGGCGAGAGATGGCGGCCGACACCGAAGTCGGGCGCGTCCTTGATCAGGGACCGGTCGAAGGGGATGTGCAGCGATCCGTCGACGAACTCGCTCGGCTCCAGGGGGACGAACGCGTCCCTGGTGAAGAGCCCCGTTCGTACGGCCGCCCATTCGGGCACACCGGTGGCGTCGTCGAGATACACCTCGTCCACCGTCCCGATCTTGTTGCCTTTACGGTCGAAGGCCTTGCGGCCGATCAGGCTGCGCGGATCGATGTCGGTCTGCACGGTGCCTCCCACTGCTCGCCACTGCGTCAGGGTGGTCGCGACTGCACCACACCCCTACGAAAGGCCACATCCGGGGCTCCGGCCACTCGAGACGGCCGGTGTCGGCCCCGCTGGTAGGCTGGAAGCGGCTGCCGACCCCGTGCGGGAGAGTCCTCCGGAACCCGCGGAGGCGCCGAAGGAGCAACTCCTCCCCGGAATCTCTCAGGCACCCGTACCGCACGGACGAGGTCACTCTGGAAAGCAGGACGGTACCCGCACGGCTCAGGCCGGGAGGGGCCGCCCTCACCGACGGTGAAAGCCGGCGCGCCCCGTGCGGCCGGTGAAGCTCTCAGGTCGAGATGACAGAGGGGGAGGCCGTTCGGGCCGCCACGCCGTGGTGCCCCTCGCAGGTCGTGACAGACCAGGAGGCCTCCATCATGACCACCCGTCGCACTCCGCTCTCCCAGCTGGAGCAGGGCATCCCCTTCGAGCAGCGCCACATCGGCCCTGATGCCGGGGCGCAGGCCAAAATGCTCGCCCAGGTCGGTTACGGCTCCCTCGACGAGCTCACCGCCGCCGCGGTGCCCGACGTGATCAGGAGCGCCGAGGCACTGAACCTCCCGGCCGCTCGCACCGAGGCCGAGGTCCTGGACGAGCTGCGCCGTCTGGCCGACCGCAACCAGGTGCTCGCCCCGATGATCGGGCTGGGGTACTACGGCACGTTCACCCCGCCGGTGATCCTGCGGAACGTGATGGAGAACCCCGCCTGGTACACGGCGTACACCCCGTACCAGCCGGAGATCTCGCAGGGGCGGCTCGAGGCGCTGCTGAACTTCCAGACGATGGTGGCCGACCTGACCGGCCTGCCCACCTCCGGCGCCTCCCTCCTCGACGAGGGCACGGCGGCCGCCGAGGCCATGGCGCTGGCCCGGCGCGTGGGCAAGGTCAAGAACGGCGTCTTCCTGGTCGACGCCGACACCCTGCCGCAGACCGTCGCGGTGATCCGGACCCGCGCCGAGCCGACCGGCGTGGAGGTGGTGGTCGCCGACCTGAGCGAGGGCATTCCCGCGGACGTCGCGGAGCGCGGGGTCTTCGGCGTGCTGCTGCAGTACCCCGGCGCCTCCGGAGCCGTGCGTGACCTCGGCCCCGTCATCGACCGGGCCCACGAACTCGGCGCGATCGTGGCCGTCGCCGCCGACCTGCTGGCGCTGACCCTGCTCACCTCGCCCGGTGAGCTGGGCGCGGACATCGCCGTCGGCACCACCCAGCGCTTCGGCGTCCCGATGGGCTTCGGCGGACCGCACGCCGGGTACATGGCCGTGCGCGAGACGTTCGCCCGCAGCCTCCCCGGCCGCCTCGTCGGCGTCTCGGTCGACGCGGACGGCAACAAGGCCTACCGCCTCGCGCTGCAGACCCGCGAGCAGCACATCCGCCGCGAGAAGGCCACCAGCAACATCTGCACCGCGCAGGTACTGCTTGCCGTCATGGCGGGCATGTACGCGGTCTACCACGGGCCCGAGGGGCTGCGGACGATCGCCCGGCGCACCCACCGGTTCGCCGCGATCCTGGCCCAGGGCCTTCGCGCCGCCGGGATCGACGTCGTGCACGACTCCTACTTCGACACCCTCACCGTCCGTGTCCCGGGCGGGGCGGCCGCCGTGGTCGCCGGCGCCCGGGAGCGCGGGGTCAACCTGCGGCTCGTGGACGCCGACCGGGTCTCCGTCGCCTGCGACGAGACGACCACCCGCACCCGGATCGCCGCCGTGTGGGCGGCGTTCGGCACCGACGGGGATGTCGAGGCACTGGATGCCGAGACCGCGGACGCCCTGCCCGAGGCTTTGCTGCGCACCGACGCCGTCCTCACCCACCCGGTCTTCCACCAGCACCGCTCCGAGACGGCGATGCTGCGCTACCTGCGCAAGTTGGCCGACCGCGACTACGCGCTGGACCGGGGCATGATTCCGCTCGGCTCCTGCACCATGAAGCTGAACGCGACCGCCGAGATGGAGTCGATCACCTGGCCCGAGTTCGGCGCGCTGCACCCCTTCGCGCCGGCCGAGCAGGCACAGGGCTTCCTGACCCTCATCCGCGAACTCGAGGAGCGGCTCGCCGAGGTCACCGGTTACGACGCCGTCTCCCTCCAGCCCAACGCCGGCTCGCAGGGTGAGTTCGCCGGGCTGCTGGCCGTGCGCGCCTACCACCGGGCCAACGGCGACGACCAGCGCACCGTCTGCCTCATCCCGTCCTCCGCGCACGGCACCAATGCCGCCAGTGCCGTCATGGCCGGCATGAAGGTCGTGGTCGTGAAGACCGCCGACGACGGAGAGGTGGACATAGAGGATCTGCGCGCGAAGATTGAGAAGCACCGCGACGAGCTCGCCGTGCTCATGATCACCTACCCCTCCACGCACGGTGTCTTCGAGGAGCACGTCGCCGACATCTGCGGCGAGGTGCATGACGCGGGCGGCCAGGTGTACGTGGACGGCGCCAACCTCAACGCCCTCGTCGGACTCGCCAAGCCCGGCAAGTTCGGGGGCGACGTCTCGCACCTCAACCTGCACAAGACCTTCTGCATCCCGCACGGTGGCGGCGGTCCGGGCGTCGGCCCGGTCGGAGTGCGCGCCCACCTCGCGCCGTACCTCCCGAACCACCCGCTGCAGTCCGCGGCGGGCCCCGAGACGGGCGTCGGCCCGATCTCGGCGGCCCCGTGGGGTTCGGCGGGCATCCTGCCCATCTCGTGGGCGTACGTCCGCCTGATGGGAGGCGAGGGACTCAAGCGAGCCACCCAGGTGGCCGTGCTGGCGGCCAACTACATCGCCAAGCGCCTGGAGCCGCACTTCCCGATCCTGTACAACGGCCCGGCGGGACTCGTCGCCCACGAGTGCATCGTGGACCTGCGGCCGATCTCCAAGGCGACCGGCGTCAGCATCGACGACATCGCCAAGCGGCTGATCGACTACGGCTTCCACTCGCCGACGATGTCGTTCCCGGTGGCCGGGACGCTCATGATCGAGCCGACCGAGAGCGAAGACCTCGCGGAGCTGGACCGGTTCTGCGACACGATGATCGCCATTCGCGGCGAGATCGAGAAGGTCGCGTCCGGTGCCTGGAGCGCGGACGACAATCCGCTGCGCAACGCACCGCACACGGCGGCTGCGCTCGGCGGGGAGTGGACCCACGCCTACAGCCGCGAGGAGGCCGTCTTCCCGGCAGGCGTCGCGCCCTCGGACAAGTACTGGCCGCCGGTGCGCCGGATCGACGGCGCGTTCGGTGACCGCAACCTGGTCTGCTCCTGCCCGCCGCTGGACGCGTACGACCAGTAGGAGGCGGAGCGAGGCGCGCCACGCGTCGGGGCCGGTGCGGAGACCACTCCGGGCCGGCCCCCGTTGCTCCCTCCTGCTCCGTCCCGCAGGGTCAGGCGGCTTTCGTCACGTGACCCGTACGCAGGGGCCGGTGCGGGGCGATGATCTGCCCGTCCGGGAGCAGCTCACCGGTGTCCTCGAAGAGCAGGACGCCGTTGCACAGCAGGCTCCAGCCCTGTTCCGGGTGGTGCGCCGTCAGACGTGCGGCTTCCCGGTCGTTGGAGTCTGCGGTCGGGCAGGGTGGCTGGTGCTGGCACATGGATGGGTTCTTTCGCTGCGGTGAGTCGGGTGTTTCGCGGCGTGACGATGTGTTCATGGCCGTCCCCGTGTCAAGTCGGTCCGGTCCCAGTGTTGCCCCACGGGCGTCGGTCCGCAGGGATTTCGCGACAGCTCACGTTCTCCTCACATGACGCATCACCCGGCCGGGCGGTTCAATCCAACTGCATTGCCTCTTCGGGTGGTTCGGGGTGGCCCGTCCGGGCTAGCCCGGACGGGCACGGAAAGGCGCCCTCGCCGTCGAGTGCGGCGGGGGCGCGTGGGGCCGGGTGATCAGGCGGGCGACCCGAGGAGCCCCGGCAGGCCGGGGAGATCCGGAGCGGGGGCGGGGGTGACACGCAGTGTCATGACCGGAAGCAGCTCGGCGACCCGGTGCGGCAGGTACGGGGTGATGCCGGGAGGCGCCGGCGCCAGCGGCACCAGCACATCGGTGGGGGCCAGTGCGCCGGCGCCGGCGTCGGCTCCCGTGTCGTTGTGCAGCCACAGCGTGAGCATGTACAGCTCGGGAATCGACAGCAGGCGCGGCTGGTAATGCCCGGCCGCCGACTCCGCCTGGCGTACGGCGAGTTCGGTGGAGACGAGGTACGGGCCCTCGAAGAAGTGCGAGAAGGCCCACCCGTCCGGGGTGACCATGGTGTCGGCGGCAGCGACGGCACGGTCGCCGCTGCGGATGAGGAAGCGCCAGCCCGCGAGGCGGGTGCGCGGCGCGGTCTCATCGGGCACGATCCGGTCCAGTACGTGGACAGGCAGCGGGAGTTCGGGGCTCAGCGATCCCTGGACGGACCGGAGAGCGGGGGTGTGGCCCTCGCGGACTGCGGCGGGAGAACCGAGTGCCGCGAGAACGCTGCGCAGTGCGGGCGCGGGGGCCGGGGAGACATGCAGCGGCATAGTGGGTCGCCTCTCACTTCGGAGACACGGTGATGCGTGGGCGGGTGCAGACAGCGCTGTCGGCGTGCGGGGCCAGAGGAAGGCCGGCGACGGACGGGCCGGTACGTCAACTCTCTGCCTCGTGCGCAGAGTTTATACGACAAATATTCACACGATGTTTCGGCTACCTGTTCCGCGTATTGCGCGCAAGGCGGATTTCAGCCCGTGAATTGTGGAGTTTCTGTTGGTTCGGGCCGCCCTGCAAGCCCTCAGCCAGGTATTTCCCGGGCGGCACGGTAGGCTGAAACCCGTCGATCATTCAGCTGGGCCGCGCCGACGGTACTGCACCCCCTGCATGCCGCAGGAATGTGCCTCCGGCGTTCATCGACAGACTACTGGGTAGATGTGGCCCGTGGGGGGAGTTACGGATCTCCTCCCCGGGGCATTATCGATCGTGATACGAGCGGCCTGTGCCGCGGGCCGCCCACTCGAGGAGGGACCCTTCGATGGGCGAGAAGGTCGTGGCGGGTACTTTTGACCTGTCCGATCGGCAGACATACCGCGAGAAGCTCACCCGGTGCCTGGCGGCACTGGAGAGGCTCCTGTCGGAGGGGAGGTTCGACCGGCCACGGAACCTCATGGGTCTGGAGATCGAGCTGAATCTCGCGGGCGCGGACGGCATGCCGAGGATGCGGAATGCGGAGGTGCTCCAGCGCATCGCCAGCCGGGATTTCCAGACCGAACTGGGGATGTTCAACCTGGAAGTCAATATTCTTCCTCACCGGCTCAGCGGGCGGGTATTCGATCAGCTCGCCGAGGAGCTCAGGACAGGGCTCGCATATGCCCACCGCAAGGCTGCGGAGGTGGACGCGGGCATCGTGATGATCGGTATCCTGCCGACGCTCGGCGACGAGGACGTCGTCTCGGCGAACCTGTCGGACGTGGACCGCTACACGCTGCTCAACGACCAAATGGCAGCGGCACGGGGTGAGGATTTCCGTCTCGATATCGAAGGTGTCGAACGGCTGGTGCGTACTTCTGCCTCCATTGCGCCGGAATCAGCCTGCACCTCCGTGCAGCTGCATCTCCAGGTGACGCCTGCCCGCTTCGCGGACGTGTGGAACGCGGCCCAGGCCATCGCACCGGTGCAGATCGCCTTGGGCGCCAACTCCCCCTTCCTGTTCGGCAAGGAGCTGTGGCGCGAATCGCGGCCTCCACTGTTCCAGCAGGCCACCGACGTACGCCCGCCCGAACTCAGGAACCAGGGTGTGCGGCCCCGGACGTGGTTCGGGGAGCGCTGGGTCGGCTCCGCGTACGAGCTCTTCGAGGAGAACCTGCGCTACTACCCGCCCCTCCTGCCGATCTGTGACGACGAGGAACCGCTGCAGGTGCTCGACGAGGGCGGAGTGCCCACGCTGGCCGAACTCGTCCTGCACAACGGCACGGTCTACCGGTGGAACCGGCCGGTGTACGGGCTGGCCGGCGGCGTTCCCCACCTCAGGGTCGAGAACCGGGTGCTGCCCGCCGGGCCCACGGTGGTGGATGTGATCGCGAACGCGGCGTTCTACTACGGCCTGGTGCGCGCGCTGGCCGACGAGTCCCGGCCCGTCTGGACCAGGCTCCCCTTCGAGGCGGCTGCCGAGAACTTCGACGCCGCCTGCCGCCACGGGATCGAGGCCGAGCTGCTCTGGCCGCGGCCGGGCCGCTCGGGAGGCGTGGCGAAGGTGCCAGCCACCGAGCTCGTACGGGCCGAACTGCTGCCGCTCGCCGCGGCCGGGCTCGACGCCTGGAACATCGAGCCCGCCGACCGGGACCTGTATCTCGGTGTCATCGAGGAGCGCTGCCGGCTCCGGGTGAACGGCGCCTCCTGGCAGGTCGACACCTACCACCGCGCCCAGGAGGCAGGCCTCGACCGGAAGGGAGCACTGGCCGCCACCACCCGGCGCTACGGCGAACTGATGCAGGCGGGCGAGCCGGTGCACACCTGGCCGGTCGGCTTCCCCGCCCCCTGAGGCAGTGGCTGCGGCCCCACCGGGCCGCAGCCACCCGCCCACCGCCTCCCGCGATCACCTCCCCGCCCCCGCACCGTGACGGATGCCGGTGTGCCCGTGCCCCGACGCCTTCGGGCAAGCTAAGGGTTGTCCCGCCTTTCACGGCGGATCAGCGCGCGGCGGTCAGATGCGGTGCGTCGCACGGCGGAGGAGCGTCCGCATACTGGATGTATGGGGGGACGTTCCGCCAACGCGGCGAGGTGCGTGCCCGCCGGGACGTGCGGGACAGCCCTCAGGACGCACGGCTGGAGGCAGGAGTACAGGTGGAGGCGGGACGCGTGGCTGAATCCATTCCCCACGAGGGGGTGTCCCGGCGGATCCTCCGGTCGGAGACACTCCTCGTGCTGGCCCTCTCGCTGGGGGCCAGCGGGGTGTCCGCCCTCATCAGTTTCATCGGCTCGCTGACGAAACCGGGCGGTCTGAAGGACCAGGCGGCGACACTGAACAGTTCGTACGCACCCGGCCGGCCGTGGCTGGACCTCGCCTGGCAGCTGTTCGGCATCGCAACGGCGCTCGTGCCGGTGGCGCTCGTGGCCCACCTGCTCATCCGGGAAGGGGCGGGTCTGCGGGCTCTCGGGGCCGACCTGACCAGGCCGTGGCAGGACCTCGGCCGGGGGGCCGTGGTCGCGGCCGGGATCGGGAGCGCGGGGCTGGCCTTCTATCTGGCGGCGCGGGCAGGGGGCTTCAACCTGACCGTGGTGCCGGAGTCCCTCCCCGAGGTGTGGTGGAAGTTTCCGGTACTGATCCTGTCCGCGGTCCAGAACTCCGTCCTCGAGGAAGTCATCGTCGTCGGTTACCTGTTGCGCCGGCTGGGCCAGCTGGGATGGACGCCCATGGCGGCCCTGGTGGCGAGCGCCGTGCTCCGCGGCTCCTACCACCTGTACCAGGGGATCGGCGGCTTCATCGGAAACGTGGTCATGGGCGTCGTCTTCGTGCTGCTGTACCGGCGCTGGGGACGCGTCGGGCCACTGATCGTCGCGCACGCCCTGCTCGACATCGGAGCTTTCGTCGGATACGCCCTGCTCGCAGGTGAGGTGGGCTGGCTGCCCACGCCGTGAGGCGGCGAGCGGTTCCCGCCGGCCTCAGACGGCGGGAAGCAGTTCCCCCTCGATGACGGTGACGGCGCTGCCGGTCAGCAGGGTCCGGTCACCGCGCAGCGCGGTGCGGACCAGGCCCGAACGGGCCGAGGCCTGCAGGCCCGTGAGGTCCGTCCGGCCCCACCTGGCCGACCAGAAGGGGGCCAGGGCGGTGTGGGCGCTGCCGGTCACCGGGTCCTCGTCGATCCCCACGCCGGGGAAGAACCCGCGCGACACGAAGTCGTAGCCGGACCCGGGATGTTCGGCGGCCGCCGTCGCGATGACGCCACGCCGGGAGCAGGCGGTGAGCCGGGCGAAATCCGGCCGGAGAGCTCGAACGGTCGCCTCGTCCGCCAGCTCCACCAGCAGGTCGCCGAGGTGTTCACCCGTGTCGTGGACGGAGAGCGGGTGCGCGCCGAGCGCCTCTGCCAGGCCGGGTGGCGCCGTGGTGGGGGTCAGGGGGGCTGTCGGGAAGTCCAGGGTCAGGCTGCCGTCCGGGTGGGCGGTGGTGCCGAGGACCCCGGCGCGCGTCGCGAAGCGCACGGGGCCGCTCGCTGTTCCCGTGGTGTGCAGGACGTGTGCGGTGGCGAGTGTGGCGTGCCCGCAGAGGTCCACCTCGGTGGCCGGGGTGAACCAGCGCAGGGCCCAGTCCGCGGTGCCGCCGGGCGGCAGCGGGTGGGCGAAGGCGGTCTCGGAGAGGTTGACCTCCGAAGCGATCCGCTGGAGCAGCGCCGCCCCTGGGAAGGGACCCGGATCCAGGAGCACCACTCCGGCGGGGTTACCGGCGAAGGGCCGGTCGGTGAACGCGTCGACGATGCGGATCTTCATGCGGCGACCGTAGGCGGCGGGCTCCCGCCCGGTCCAAGGCCAATCGCGGGTCGGCGGCATCTTCGGGGCGTGCCCGTGGAAAGGGCCCTGCGGCAAGGCCGGGTGCGGTGAGCGCGAACCGGTCCGCTCCGCACGGCCGGCGCGGTCCGTCGCCGTGACGTGTGCGGTGAGCCCCCGGCGGCGAACGCAGGGTCAGACGGGCTGGATCCGAGCCCGCAGGAGGCAGAACTCGTTGCCCTCCGGGTCGGCGAGGACGTGCCAGCTCTCCTGGCCGGTCTGGCCGACGTCGGCGGGCCTGGCGCCGAGCGCGAGCAGCCGCTCCAGCTCGGCGTCCTGGTCGCGGTCGGTGGCGCTGACGTCGATGTGCAACCGGAGCTGCCCGGTCCGCGGTGCGCTGTTGGGGCTGAGGACGAGGGTGGGCTGCGGGCCACCGCCGGGCGGCCCGATCTCGATGCTTCCGTCGTCCTCCCGGCCGAACTCCACGTAACCGAGGACCTCGCTCCAGAAGGCGGCGAGCCGCTCGGGGTCGGCGGCTTCGACGACCAGTTCACTGATGCGGCATGCCATGCCGTCAGTGTACGGAACAGGCCGTCCCGCCTGGCCCGTTCGGGATTCTCCCGGAGGACCACCGGCCGCGCGGAGTGCCGCCCTGCGGGGCGGCGCGCACGCCGGAGGTCTCGACCTCCTCGCCGCGCCCGCCGCCGGCCCGCGGTGTGCCGTGCCGTCGAGGTGCTGGAGCGGGCGGGCGTCTCCGCGGCCCGGCTCGCGGCGCGTGCGGCCGAGCGGCAGGCCGAGGCCGGCTCGCGCCCGTGATCGCCGATGTGATCACGGGCACCTTTCCGACAGGTGTGACGGGGGTGACGCTACTGACGGCTGCTGTCATGATGTGCCGATGCACGCGTCTCACGGCAGAAGCACGGGTCTGGCTCTCGCCCTCGCCTCGGCCTTCGCCTTCGGTGGTTCAGGGGTGGCGGCCAAGCCGCTGATAGAGGCCGGGCTCGACCCGCTGCACGTGGTGTGGCTGCGGGTGACCGGGGCGGCCCTCGTCATGCTGCCGGTCGCCTGGCGACACCGTCGCCTGGTCAGGGAACGGCCCGCGCTGCTGGCCGGCTTCGGGCTCTTCGCCGTGGCGGGCGTGCAGGCCTGCTATTTCGCCGCCCTCTCCCGCATCCCCGTCGGGGTCGCTCTCCTCGTCGAATATCTGGCGCCCGCCCTGGTCCTCGGCTGGGTGCGGTTCGTCCAGCGCAGGCCCGTCACCCGGGCCGCCGCTCTCGGCGTCGTCCTGGCGGTCTGCGGGCTCGCCTGCGTCGTCGAGGTGTGGGCGGGTCTGTCGTTCGACGCCGTCGGCCTGCTGCTGGCCTTCGGAGCGGCGTGCTGTCAGGTGGGCTACTTCGTGCTGTCCGACCAGGGCAGCGTTGACACGCGAAGCACCGCGTCGCCGGAGCCGTCCGCGTACGTCCGGCACGAGGGCGACGCTCCACCTGCCGACGGTGAGCGCCGGACGCCGCGGGTCACGCCCTCGGGGAGTGCGGGGGGACCGGGCGGAGCCGGCCCGGCGGCGGCCGAGCCGCCCCATCCGTTCGGGGTGATCGCGTACGGGTTGCTGGTGGGTGCGGCCGTGCTCACCGTGGTGGCCAGGCCGTGGGGCATGGACCGGTCGGTTCTCGCCGGCAGCGCCGGCATGAACGGGCACGAGGTGCCCGCGTGGCTGCTGCTCGGCTGGATCGTCCTCCTCGCGACCGTCCTCGCCTACGTCACCGGGGTGGTGTCGGTGCGGCTGCTCTCGCCGCAGGTGGCGGGCGTCGTGGCATGCCTGGAGGCGGTCATCGCGACCGTACTCGCCTGGGTGCTCCTGGGCGAACATCTCTCCGCGCCCCAGCTCGTGGGCGGAGGCGTGGTGCTGATCGGGGCCTTCATCGCCCAGTCGACCGCCCCGAAGCCTCCGTCGGGACCGGTGGCGTCGGGGCCGGCCGCGACCGGGGCGGGTGGACCGGAACCGGCCGGTGGCCGCGGGTCCGCCGACGCGGAAGGTGAGGTGTCCGGGAGGCCGGCGGCCTTTTAGGGTGGCCCTCCTCGATCGTCCACCGGCGGCCTGCCACGGCCGGGAGGGTGTTCGGGGTGCTGCCTTCGGGGGCGAAGCTCACGCAGGAGGCGATCTCGGAGGGACCGGTGGCGCTGCGGCGGGCCAGGACCCGGTGCTCGACGTTCTCCTCGCGCAGGGACGGATCGCGGCCCGGGATCCGTCGCGGGCACGCTCGGCGTGGGCGCCCCGCCCGCACGAACGTCGCTCCCACGCCTGCCGGGGCAGGCCGGTGACCAACTCGTCCGCAGGGTGGTCATGCGGGAGGCGGCGACGGCGGTGGCGAAGGTGGCCGCACCTGGGCGTACGAGCCCGACGGCGCGCTGCCCGTGTTCACCCGCTGGACGGTGCCGAGGCGCCCCGTGGGCGGCCCAGCCGCGCCGGGTCGCCGGGTGGCGGCGCCCGGCTCCGGCTGACACCACGCGAACGGCACGGGTGCCCGGCCACAGCCATGGGCTACGCGAGAGAGCAGGACAGTGCCTCTCGGCCACGCCACCCGGCCCTGACACCGGTACGTGTCCCGGTCGAGCCGGATCAACCCGCGAAGCGCGCCCCGAGGCCGCCGTCGACCGGGATATCAGCCCCGGTGATGCCGCGGGCACCCGGTCCGAGCAGGAAGGCGACGACCTCGGCCACGTCCTGGGGTTCACACATCCGCCCCATCGGGTGCACGTTCACCACCTCGGCCTCGGCTGCCGCGGGGTCGGGCTGGGCGGCGAAGTAGTCGCGGACCAGGGATGTCCGGGTCCAGCCCGGGCTGACCGCGTTGACCCTCACCCCGTGCGGCGCGAGTTCGAGGGCCAGGCTCCGGGTCAGCCCCAGCAGACCGGACTTGGCCGCCGCGTAGGGGAAGTACCCGGCGGAGGTGAGGCGGGCGTGCAGGGACGCGACGTTGACGATCGAGCCCGCCCCGCCCTCGCGCATGGCGGGGATGAGCTGCTTGGCGACGAGCCAGGCGCCTTTGAGGTCGACCGCGAAGACGCGGTCCCATTCGTCGGAGGTCATCGACGCGGGGTCGAAGTACGCGTTGATCCCGGCGTTGTTGACCAGGAGCGTGGCCGGGCCGAACCGTTCGGCGACGGACGCGGTGGCCGCGGCGACACCTGCCTCGTCGGTGATGTCGACGGCCAGCGGCAGCAACCGGCCCGCGTGGGCGGAGCGGCGGTCGGCGGCGCGGCCGAGTGCGGTCTCGTCGCGGTCCAGCACTGCGACGGCGGCACCTCCCGCCAGCAGGACGTCGACGACGGCCTCGCCGATGCCTTGCGCACCGCCGGTGACGATGGCGGTGCGGTCCTGAAACGGGTACGGGTTCACAGTGCCTCCCTGGGGGCAGCGTCGCCGGACGGGCGCGCGGCGACGGTGTGGGACGGGAACCCGGGGGCTCCGGGGTGCAGGACGGCCGGGTACGCGGGCGGTGCCGAGGCTCCGACGTCGGCGGCCAGTACTCGGCCGTCGTGCCGGGGGCGGCTGCCGGGCCGCGCCTCCTCGGAGCCGGCACCCGGCGCGGGAGTGAGACCGATCGCCGCGGTGGCCACGAACAGGGTGCCGTCGACGAGCGCGGGGCTGGTGGGCTGGACGGCGGGGAGCGGCAGGAGGGCTGCAAGAGTGCCGTCGGGTGCGTAGCGGTGGACCGCGCCGGCACCCCATACCGCTACCCACAGGTGACCGTTGTCGTCCACTGTCATGCCGTCCGGACTGCCGGCGTCCGGGGCGAACACCACATGTGCGGTCCGGTCGAGCAGCCGTCCGTCGTCGGGATCCACCCGGAAGCGGTCGATGCGGCCCTCGGCGCTGTCGGCGAGGTACATCACCGTCCCGTCGGCCGTGAAAGCCGGACCGTTGGGAACGGTGAGACCGTCCAGCACGGTGGTGACGGAACCGTTGTGGTCCACCCGGTGGAGCCGGCCGAGGCCGCGGTCGGGCCCGTAGGGCATGGTGCCGAACCAGAAGCGTCCCGACGGGTCGCAGCATCCGTCGTTGACACGGCTGGGCACGGGTTCACCGGCATCGGGGCGGGCCAGCCGGGTGACGCTGCCGTCGGGGGCCAGTACGACGGGGCCGGTGCCGGCCGCCGCCATCCAGTGTCCGGGCAGGCCGGCGAGTGGGGCGACGGCACCCAGCGGGACGTCCAGGCGCAGCAGGATTGTCCCGTCGCCGGGTGTGGTGGGGTCGAGGGCGGTGAGGGTGCCGTCGAGGATGTCGACGGTCACCAGGTGGTCTCCGGTGTGACGCAGGCCCTCGCCGAGTTCGCGCCGGTGGGTGGTCCAGGGGCGGAACGCCGGTGGGTCGGTCGCCCGATGCGGGTGGCGGGTCACGGTCTCTCTCCTTCCGGTCCACCGCACCTTCGGGAGGTCCGGGACGGTGGGGTGGGGCACGGCGGGACGGTCAGCGCAGCGTGGCGCCGTCCTCCCGGTCCAGCAGGGCGAGTTCACGGCGTTCGGGCAGCCCCTGCCAGTCGCCCATGGAACCGACGGCGAAAGCGCCCACGGTGTTGGCGCGCGCCAGGCGCTCACGCGTACCGAGGCCGTCGAGCAGCCCCGACAGCAGGCCGGCGGTGAAGGCGTCCCCGGCGCCCACGGTGTCGCGTACGGAGACGCGGCGCGCGGCCGTGTGTTCCCGGCCCTCCGCGGTGTGCAGTTCAGCGCCGTCGCCGCCGAGCTTGACGGCCACTTCCCGGGTGGGGCCGCCTGACAGCAGGGACCGGACGCGGTCGGTGGTGGTGCGGGCCGAGGGGTCGGTGGCCAGGGCGAGTTCGTCCTCGGAGGCGATGACGAGGTCGGCGTCGCGGGCCAGCGGGCGCAGGATGTCGGCGGCCTCGGAGGCGCTCCAGAGCCGGGGGCGGTGGTTCACGTCCAGGCTGACCAGGATTCCGGCGGTCCGGGCGGCCTGTACCGCTGCGCGCACGGCGGCCAGCGGCTGCGGCCCCAGGGCGCAGGTGATGCCGGAGACGTGCAGGATCCGGGCGCCGTCGAGCAGGGCGGGCGGCACATCTTCGGGGCACAGCCGGGAGCCCGCCGAGCCCGCCCGGTAGTACTGGATGCGCGTGAGGTCGGCGATCCGCGGTTCGGAGAGCAGCAGACCGGTCGGGGCGTCGTGGTCGGTACGGGCGCCGGTCGTGTCCACGGACTCGGCACGCAGGGTGCGCAGGACCAGAGTGCCCAGTTCGTCGTCACCGACGCGGCCGATCCAGCGCGCGCGGTGTCCGAGTCGGCTCAGTCCGATGGCTACGTTGGACTCGGCTCCGGCCACCGAGAGCCGCAGGTCGCCGCCCATCCGGAGCGGGCCGGATGCCCTCAGGACGGCCATCGTCTCCCCCAGAGTGACGACGTCGGGGGTGGTCCCGGTGCTCACACCCCCTCCCGGTGGCCGGGGAGGGCGGCGAGGAAGGTCCGGCACCGTTCCCGCAGCGCGTCCAGGTCACCACCGTCCGGGGCGTCTCCCACGATGGGTGATCCGACGCCGACGGCAAGGGCTCCGGCCTCCAGGTAGGCGCGGGCGGCCTCGGCGTTCACGCCCCCGGTGGGTACGAACGGGACCTCGGGCAGCGGATCGCGCAGGGAGCGCAGGTAGGCCGGGCCGCCGACGGAGGCGGGGAAGAGCTTGACGGCGGTGGCGCCCTCGCCGACCGCCCGGACGATCTCGGTAGGGGTCAGCGCGCCGGCGACGACGGGGAGTCCGAGGGCGTGCGCGGTGACACTCCCCTCGGCGAGCGCGGGTGTGACGACGAAGGCGGCTCCGGCCTGCTGGACGGCACGGGCGTCGTCGCCGGTGAGCACCGTGCCGGCGCCGATGAGGGCGTCACCGGCATCCCGGGCGCAGCGCGCGATGATCCCGGCCGCGTCAGGGGTCGTCAGCGACACTTCGATCAGCGTGACGCCCTCCTCCCGGAGGGTGTGCACGGTCTGTTCGGCAGCCTTCGGGTCGGTGCCGCGGACGATGGCGATCACGCGTTCACGGCGGAGTCGGTCGGTGAAGCTCATACTGGTCAGTCCTCGGGGCTGCGGTACGGATGCGGGGTCGGGGGCCACGGACGGAGCCGGTGCGGCCGGCATCACCACTCGGCGAACGAGCCGTCGGGATGACGCCACAGCGGGCTACGCCAGGGAGCGCCCGCCGCTGCATCGGCCCGGCGGACCGCGTCCTCGTCGACGGTGATGCCCAGCCCCGGCCCCGTGGGGCGGGCGACGTGTCCGTCGGTGAAGCGGAAGACCTCCGGGTCGACGACGTAGTCGAGGAGTTCGGCGCCGTCGTTGTAGTGGATGCCGATGCTCTGTTCCTGGATCAGGAAGTTGGGGGTGGCGAAGACGACCTGGAGCGAGGCGGCGAGCGCGATCGGCCCCAGGGGGCAGTGCGGTGCCAGCTGGGCGTCGAAGGTCTCGGCGAGGGCGGCGATCCGGCGCAGTTCGGAGATGCCTCCGGCGTGCGAGGGGTCGGGCTGGGCGACAGCGATCCCGGCGGTCAGCGCGGGCAGGAAGTCCCAGCGCGAGTAGAGGCGTTCGCCGGTGGCGATGGGCACGGTGGTGGAGCGGACGAGCGGCTCCAGCAGCCGGGTGTGCTCCGGGGTGACGGGCTCCTCGGCGAACAGCGGGTGCAGTTCCTCCAGCGCGGCGAGCAGGCGTCGCGCGCCGGCGGGCCCGAGGCGGCCGTGCAGGTCCACCGCGACGTCCCGGCTGGGGCCGAGCACCTCACGCGCGGTGGCCACGCGGGCGTGCGCGGCGGCGATCCCGGCCGCGTCGCCCAGGCGTCCGGTGAGCCCGGTGGCGTTCATCTTGACGGCGGTGAACCCGGCCTCCACCTGGGCGCTGACGGCGTCGGCGATCTCGGCCGGTTCGTCGCCGCCGACCCAGCAGTAGACGCGGGCGCGGTCGCGGACGGCGCCGCCGAGCAGATCGTGCACGGGGACGCCGAGCGCCTGACCCCTGATGTCCCACAGGGCCTGGTCGATGCCTGCGACGGCGCTGGAGAACACGGGTCCGCCGCGGTAGAAGGTGCCGCGGGTCATCACCTGCCAGTGGTCCTCGATGTTCCGGGGATCCAGCCCGACGAGGTACTCGGCCAGTTCGCCGACGGCCGTACGGACGGTGTCGGCGCGGCCCTCGACCACGGGCTCTCCCCAGCCGACGATCCCCTCGTCCGTCTCGACGCGGCAGAAGAGCCAGCGGGGCGGTACCCGGAAGGTCTCGATGCGGGTGATCTTCATGGGACTTCTCGGTCCTCCGGTTCGGTGCCGTACGCGCTGTTCCGGCCGGTGCGGCCGTCGTCCACGTCGGCCTCGGTGCGGGTACGGGAGGGGTCCGCGGTGCGGGCGAGATCGGCGTCCGCACGGGCGAGCAGCGCGCGCATGGCCTGCTCGGCGGCGGACGGGTTCGCGTCGCGCACGGCGCGCAGGACGGGTTCGTGGGCGGGGACGGGGTCGTCGGCCTCGGCGGAGTGGACGAGCCGGTCGCGTTCGGCCAGAGCCGGTCCGATGAAGACGTCCATGCGCTGGAGCAGTTCGTTGTGGGTGGCCCGGAGCAGGGCACGGTGCCAGGCGAGGTCGGCCTCGGCGGCCTCGGCCGGATCGCCGGAGGTCTCTCCCATGCGGGCGAGGGCGGCCTCCAGCGCGGTCAGGTCTTCCTCGGTGCGCCGTTCGGCGGCAAGGCGGGCGGCGGCTGGTTCGACGACGAGGCGGACCTCGGCGAGGTCCCGCAGGACCAACTCCGGTGCGTCCGCGGCGAACTGCCAGCGGATGACGTCGGCGTCGAGCAGGTTCCAGTCCTCGCGCGGGCGGACGAACGTGCCGCGTTTCTGCCGCGCGTCGACCAGTCCTTTGGCGGTGAGAACCTTGACAGCCTCCCGCAGCACCGTCTGGCTTATGCCGAGCTCGTCGATGAGGGAGGACATGTCCAAGGTCTCGCCCACCCGCAGGCGCCCCTGCACGATGCGCGTGCCGACCTTCTCCACGATCTGCCCGTGCAGGCCCCTGCCCACGTACTCGGCCATGTGTCGTTCCTCCTCCGCCTGTGCACGCTGCGCGGCGCACACATCCACCCTATATTATTTATGAATTAAAAGGTGGGTGGTTTCCGTCCCCTCCGACAGTGACAAGGGCCACCCGGGCCGTGCCACCACCGGGCAGCGGTGCCGTCAACTCCCAGCCGGCCTCACGCTGCTGGTCCCTCGGGAGGTGCACGCGGCACGCCCGGCCCGGCTCCAGCACGCCCAGCACGAGCGGCTGTGTCCCGGCCGGGCCGCGAGCCTCCAGTCGGCCCGCAGCGTAGGGGACGAAGACGCCCTCCAGCCGTCCGCCCGCCCCGCCAGGGGGTGGCCCCGCCCAGTAACCGGCCGGGGTCACCCTTTCGACCGGGCCGGCAGAGGGGCCGACCCCGAACTCCACCTCCAACACGGCCGACGCCCCCGGCGCCAGCGTCGTCAGCGGTCCCAGCGCCTCACATTCGACGACGTGGTCGAGCGGCCGCAGACCGCCCAGGTGAGGCAGTCCCTCCGCCAGCGGATACTCCAACCACACCTCGGCACGCGACCCTCCGTCGGGGTAGGGGGCCTCGTGGACGGTGAAGCGCTGCGTCAGGGTGCGTTCCGGCCCGACGTGCGCCAGCCATCCCGCGGAGTCGGGAAAACCCACCTTCCCGACGACGTCCTGGTGCGGTACGTGCAGGACGCCCGGAGCAACCTCCAGCACCTGCGGCCGGCCGGTGCCGGCGACCAGGGGTACGGTCGCCGGTCGCCCGGACCCGGCGCGGCCGAGGTAGACGCCCTTGGCATCCGCCGGGCCTGTCGGCGGAGCTCCGGCGATCTGGGTGACGTTCCACAGGGCCCAACGGCGTTCCGCAGCGGCGGTGTTGGTCATCGTCAGATGCAGGCCGAAGGCCGTGCTGCGCGGGCGGAGCACGATCCGGCGCTCCAGCCGCAGACCGGTGCGTGGGTCGTCACCGCTGGTCAGCACGAGCGCCGCTGTCCCGTCGCGCTGTTCCACCTGTGCGGTGTAGGGGCCCGAGTCCAGCACCGGGTCCGGTGGACCCGCCCACTGGTCGGGGACGTCCCAGCCCTGCGGTGCGGGCCAGGTCTTGTCGCCGCCCCAGTTGAGCCAGTCGGCCATCGGTCCGTCGTGCGGGCCGGGCCGCACGCCCGGCAGCGGTGCGAGGTCGTCGCCCAGGAGCCGCGGGTTGCGGTAGAGGAACTCCGCGCCGTCCAGTGTCACCGAGAGCAGCCGGCCGCCCAGCCCGGGCGCGGCCGTCACCGTCAGGGCGCCGGCGTCCAGCGTGATCAGCTCTCCGTGCGCGGCCGGTGTGCGGCGTACCCGCACCGCGTCGTTCGCCTCGGTCACCAGTCAGCCGTCCAGACCGGGTTCGAGCACGACCTTGCCCCGGGCCGCGCCCGCGGCGAGCGCGAACGCCTCGTCCGCCCGCGCGAGACCGAAGCGGTCGCTGACGATCCGCTCAGGCCGGACGCCCCAGCGCACGAGATTGCGCGCCAGCTCCGCCATGACCGGCACCGAGGTGACCCAGGAGGCGTAGAGCGTGACCTGCTTGTGCAGGAGGGCGTCGGAGACCTCGGTCTCCAGAGTCCCGCCCTCGCCCACCAGGGAGACCCGTCCCCACTCGGCGATGTGCGCGATGGCGGTGGACCTGCCGGGGCGGGTGCCCGAGCAGTCGATCGCGGTGGAGGCCCCGCGCCCGCCGGTGAGCGCCGCCACGGTGTCGGCCGCCTCCTCAGGGGTGACCGTCGCGTCGAAGACGTCGAGTCCGTCGGCCCACGCACGGCGCTCGGGTGAGACCTCCACCCCGATGACCTGTCGCGCGCCCCGGCCGCGGCCGGTCATCGCTGCGGCCAGGCCCACCGGGCCCAGGCCGACGACGAGCAGGTCGTCGTCGCCGTTCACGCCGATCCGCCGGATGCCCTCGTACGCCGTGCCGAAGCCACAGGCGATGAGCGCCCCGTCGACGAAGCTCAGCTCGTCGGGCAGCGGCACCAGGGTGTGCTCGTCGGCGAGCAGGTAGTCGGCCGCTGCGCCGTCGCGCTGCCAGCCGTAGGCCGCGCGGGAGGGGTCGGCGCAGCTGATCTGGTAGCCGCGGGCGCAGTTGTCGCAGAGCCCGCATCCGGCGATGTGGTAGACCACCACCCGGTCGCCCGGCCGGTGTCGCCGTACACCGGGGCCCGTCGCCACCACGGTGCCGCTGGGCTCGTGGCCGGCGACGACGCCCCGGTAGGCGGGGCCGTCCACCCCGCGGTGGGTCTTGTGCTCGCGGTAGATGTAGCCGATGTCACTGCCGCAGATACCGGCCGCGCCCACGCGCAGCAGTACCTGTCCCGGGCCGGGCGCCGGTACGGGAAGGTCCCGCGTCTCGGCGGTGCTGTTCCCCGGCAGGTACACGCCGCGCATGGTGGCGGGCAGCGGGGTGGTGGTCTCGCTCATGGGGTGTCCTTCAGGCGGGTCGGGCGGGGTCGGGGCGGGCGGGTCACGTGGTGCGCGTCGTGAGGCTCCTGCGGGAGATGACGACGTTGATGAGTACGGCCCCGACGATGATCAGGCCGCGCACGACGTCCTGGAGGAAGGAGTTGACCCCCAGCAGGACCAGCCCGTTGGCGATCACCGAGATGAACACGACGCCCAGCATCGTCCCGACCAGGCTTCCGCGGCCTCCGGCCAGCGCGGTGCCGCCGATGACGACGGCGGCGATCACGTCGAACTCCAGTCCCGCGGCCGCGCCGCCGTTGCCCGAGCCCAGGCGGGCCGCCATCAGGATGCCGGTGAGGGCGGCGAGCAGCCCCGTGGTGGCGAAGAGCGCGACGCGCACGCGGCTGATCGGGATGCCCGCCAGCTGCGCGGCCGCCGCGTTGCCGCCCACCGCGTAGACCGACCGCCCGTAAGCCGTCCGGCGGGCGACGTACCAGAACACCGCGAACAGCAGCACCAGGACGATCGCGGGGGTCGGGATACCGAGGATCTTGCCGCCGAGCGCGTCCATGAATCCGCCGCCGGGGGTGGCGACGGGGAGCGCGTTGGTGGTGTACAGGGCGAGGCCGCCCAGTGCGCTCCAGAGACCGAGCGTCGCGATGAAGGACGGCACCCCGAACCGGGCGCGCAGCCAGCCGGCCGCTGATCCCCAGAGCGCACCGGCCACCAGGGTGAGCAGCAGGGCGACGGGCAGCCCGAGGTCCCATTCGGTGGCGCCCTTGGCGAAGAGCACCGAGGCGAAGGCCACGGCCGGGCCGATGCTGATGTCGATCTCCCCGGCGATGATCACCAGGGTGACGCCGAGGGCGGGGATGCCGACGGTTGCGGCGTCCCGCAGGATGCCGAGCTGGTTGTCGGTGCTGAGGAATCCGCCGGCGGTGACGCCGAGCGCGATGTACAGCACCACGACCGCGGCCAGCAGCCCGAGTTCGTTGAGGTGGCGCAGCCGGCGGACGCGGACGGTGCCCGGGGCCGGAGACGGGGGGCCGGACGTCTTGCCGGCCACGAGGGTCGAGGACATGGTTGTCTGCCTCACACTTCCACCGCCATGGTGGCGGCCATGATGTCGTCGAGAGTGATGTCGGGAGCGAGGAACTCGCGGGTGAACCGGCCGTTCTGCAGTGTCAGGACCCGGTCGCAGACGAGCGGCAGCTCCTCCAGCTCGCCGGAGACGAAGACCACGGCGGCACCTTCGTCGGCCAGGGACCGGATCAGGCGGTAGATCTGCTGCTTGGCCTCGACGTCCACGCCCCGGGTGGGTTCGTCCAGGAGCAGCACCCGGCTGCGGGCGTGCAGCCAGCGGCCGATGACCGCCTTCTGCTGGTTGCCGCCGCTGAGGTTGACGATGGGGGTGTCCAGGCCCGGGGTCTTGACCGCGAGCCGGCGGACCAGGTCCTCGCCGGCCTCCCCGGCCCGGCGGGGGGAGAGTCCGGTCCGTCCGCTGATCCCGGCGAACCAGGACATCGTCATGTTCTCGCCGACGCCCAGCAGCGGGACGATCCCCTCGCCCTTGCGGTCCTCGGGGGTCATGCCTACTCCGAGCCGCTTCATCGCCGCCGCGGTGGGGCGGGGAACAGGCCGCCCCTCGAAGACGACCGTGCGCTCGGCGGCGGGCTCGAACCCGGCGACCGCTCGGAGCAGTTCGCTGCGCCCCGAGCCCAGCAGCCCCCCGATGCCCAGCACTTCCCCGGCGTACAGGTCGAAGCCGGCGTCCTCCAGCTTCGGCGCCAGAGTCAGGTTCCGCACGGACAGCAGCGGGGTGCGGGAGCGGTCCACGGCCCGCGGCGCGAACGGTTCCTGCTCGCGGGCAGCCTGACCGAGCATGAGTGCGACGATCTGCGCGGTCGTCGCCTCCCGCACGTCCACCGTGTCCACGACGCTGCCGTCACGGACGACGGTCACGCTGCGCGCCACCTGCCGGATCTCGTCCAGCCGGTGGCTCACGTAGATCACCGCGACACCGGTGGCGGCGATACGGCCGACCGCCTCCAGGACGGTCCGCGCCTCACCGGCGGCCAGCGCGCTGGTCGGCTCGTCGAGGATGAGCAGCCGAGGACGACGGCGTACCGCGCGGGCGATCTCGACGAGTTGCTGCTCGGCCAGCGGCAGGGAGCCGACCGTGTCCTCCGGAGCGACCCGTACGTCCAGTTCGGCCAGCACCTCGGCGGCCTCCCGGCGCATGCGGGGGAAGTCCACCCCGGATGCGCCGCGGCGGGGCCACTCGCCGAGGAACAGGTTCTCGGCGACCGTCATCTCGGGTACCAGGCTGAGTTCCTGGTGGACCGTGGCCGCGCCCAGCTCGGCCGCCCGTCGCACGCCGCCGTGACCGAGGGTCTCGCCGCCGATGCGAACCTCGCCGCTGTCGGGGACCTCGACACCGGACAGCATCCGGATCAGCGTGGACTTGCCCGCCCCGTTGCGTCCGAGGAGGGCGCGGACTTCGCCCGGCTCGATCCGGAAGTCGACGTCGGCCAGCGCGCGGACACCCGGGTACTGCTTGTTGAGGCCGCTTGCCTCCGCGGCCGGCACGGGGCCGGACCGGTCGGGCGGCGGTGGGGAGGTCGTCATACTCGCTCCAGGGGAACCGGAGGGACGGGACAGGGATCGGGAAGGGTCCTGACGGCGCCGGCCGTGGACCGGACGGCCGTCACGGCAGGCCGTCGGGGTGGGTACGCAGCCAGTCGCGGGCCTCTTCGGGCGTCGAGTAGAGCCTCACCGGGGCGGGCACCACGGGATTGTCCAGCTCCTCGCCGGCGATGACCCGCGCGGTGGCGCGCGTGGCCAGCTCACCGACCTCGATGCCGGAGATGTCCACATCGGCCTTGAGCACCCGGTTGTCGGCCAGCTCGCGCGCCAGGTCGGCCGTCATGTCGCTACCGAAGACGACCGTCCGGCCGATGAAGCCGCGCTGGCGTACGGCGCGCACCGCGCCCATCGTCGCGCCGCCCGACTCGCCGTAGAAGGCGTCGACCCGAGAGTGTGCGCTCAGAATGCGGTCGGCGACCTCGACGGCCTGGTCGATCGTCGTGCCCTGCTGGTTGGTGACGATCTTCGCCTTGGGCAGTTCGGCGAACAGCGCCTTCTCGAAGCCCACCCGGCGCTGGATGCACACCTCGACCGTCTCGCAGTTGAGTACGGCGATCCGGGGGTCTTCGATGCCCTGGGACGTGAAGTACTTCGCTGCCTCCGCCCCGGCCAGCTCCCCGAACTTCACCGGATCGCCCAGCACCCAGGCGCTCACGTACTCCCGCGTCGCCTCCTCGGTCAGACAGGTGTTGTAGCAGACGACCTTGATGCCGCTCTCGTGCGCCAGGCGGACGGCGGGGATGGAGGCAGTGGTGGAGACGGGTGAGAGCACCAGAGCCTTCACCCCCGCGGCGCTCACGGTGTCGACGAAGGTGCTCTCCTTGGAGGCGTCGCCCTGGGCGTTCAGCTCCAGCAACTGCACCCCGTCCCCGAGGTGGCCGGCCGAGTCCTGCATGCCCTTTCGGACACCGGCGTAGTAGCCCTGGGCGTCCATGTAGACCAGCCCGACCCGGCCCCCGTCCCCGGCCCGCGGTATGCACCCGGTGAGCGTGACCATGGTCAGCGCAAGACCGAGGCACACGGCGAACGCGGTGCGATGCCGCTCCCTGCCGTTCCTCATGACATCACTCCGAATCACGTACAAAAGCTGCGTACGACCGCATTGAGGTGCGGATCGCCGCTGCGGCGTCCTCCGAGTATGGAAGGGACACCCGAGTACGGTCAAGATTAATTGCTAATTAATGATTTGATCGTGTCCGCGGCCCGCGTTTCCCTGCGGTAACACGTCGCCGCAGGGCGATATGCAGGCATCTCGAAGCGGCGCACCGTCAGTGAGTGAGGCGGTCGCCCCGGGACGCGAGACTCCGGCTTCCGGTCGGGGCGCGGGTGAGCACGATCAGCGTGATCACGGGGGCGATGGCCACTGCCGCGAAGCCGGCGTCCCCGCGTGTGTGGCACATCGGCAGGTGGGAGGGGGCGCCGTCGCCGGCCGCCGCAGCGTCTCGCGGGCGAGGCGCCCCGGGCCTTCACGCCCCCAGAGGTAGGCAGCGTGCCGCCTACGCTGCGGATGCACAGCTGCCCGGCCTGCCGGGGAGGAGTCCTCCTCGAAGGAGGTCACCGACGTCACGTGCCGTGGTGCAAGGACCTCGCCTCCGCCGCGGCATACCCGTTCCGGCGCCCTTTGCCGCCGTCAGCTCCTACGGCGCCCTGCGCGCCGACCGCCTTGCCCGCGGCTCTCGTGGGGGCCGGCGCGACTCCTTCGGCGCCCTCACCCGCCGGGCGCACCGGCCGCCCGGGCGTTCCACACCCACCAGGTCGAGGCGCACCGCCCCGAAGCGGCGGCCTGGACTCGGTATCTGCACCGGCGCGACCGGGCAGCCTCGCGGACACCGAGGCAGCCCGGTCCTCGCCCCGGATTCATCGCGCTGGGGGGCGCGGGCGGCCACGGGGAACGGCTGGGCCGCGGAGAATGCCGCCGGGGCCGCCGCCCTCGCCCGGCACGGGGCGCCGGTGCTCGGCGGAGAGGCAGCCGGGGTGCGGCGGCCGCCCGGCGGCGGGCTGCCCTGCCCGCCTGATCCGTGAGGGTCCGGCCCGCGGTTCCCCACCCGGGCCGGGCCGCTTCGACGGGTCAGAGCGCGGACAGGTAGTCCGGCACGGGGACGGCGGGGTCGAGGTCCTCGGACGGCACCGGCGTGGCGTATCCGGGGGTCAGCGGCACCACGCCCGCCCAGTACGGCAGGGCCAGGTCCTCCGGCTCGTCGTTCGGGCCGCCGGTGCGGATCTTGGCGGAGACCTCGTCGAGGTCCAGCCGCACGACCGCCGTCGCGGCGAGCTCCTTCGCGTCGGCCGGCCGCGAGTCCGCGGACCGGCCGGGGACGACCTGGTCGACGATGGCGTCCAGTGCGATGCGGCGCTCCTGCGGGTCGGTCACCGTACGGGCTGTGCCGTGGACGACGACGGAGCGGTAGTTCATCGAATGGTGGAAGGCGGAGCGGGCCAGGACGAGGCCGTCGATATGCGTGACCGTCAGGCAGACGGCTATCCCCGGGTCCGCCTGTCCCGCCGCGCGCAGCGGCCGCGATCCGGTCGAGCCGTGGACGTACAGTCGCTCGCCGACCCTGCCGAAGAGCGTGGGGAGGACGACCGGTGCGCCGTCGCGGACGAATCCGAGATGGCAGAGGTACGCCTCGTCGAGGATCGCGTGGACCACCTCGCGGTCGTACGACGCCCGCTGCCTGGACCGGCTCGGGACCGTGCGGCCGGTGGGCTCGTAAGGCGCGGCGCTGTCCGGGCCGGTGCCGTCGGCGGTTTCGGTGTCCGGCATTGCTTCCTCCATTGCACTAGTGCATAATGACCTTTGTGCTAGGAGAGTATCGGATCAGCGGGTCCCGTGCATCGGAGATCGCCGCGAGCGTGGAACACGGAGTCGGTGCCGGCGCGTTCCCGCCCGGCCATCTGCTGCCTCCCATGCGGGAGTTGGCGGTACGGCTGGGGGTCAACCCGAACACGGTGGCGGCCGCGTACCGGACCCTGCGGGAGCGCGGGGTGATCGAGACGGCGGGACGCAGGGGGAGTAGGGTGCGGTCGCGCCCGGCCAGCACGGCGCGCAACTCGCTGCGCATCGAGCCGCCCCCGGGCGGTCGGGACCTCGGCTCCGGCAACCCTGATCCGGCGCTCCTCCCCGACCTCCGCGAGGCGCTGTCGGCGGCCGCCACCGCGTACGCCCGGCGTCCGGGGCTGTACGGGGACGCCCCGGTGCTGCCCGAACTGGCGGCGTACGCACGGGCCGCCATGGACGCCGACGGTGTTCCCGCCGGGCCGGTGGCGGTCGCCTCCGGATCCCTCGACGCGATCGAGCGGGTGCTGTCGGCCCACCTCAAACCCGGAGACGCGGTCGCCCTGGAGGATCCGGGGTGGGGTGGGCTCCTGGACCTGATTCCCGCGCTGGGGCTGCGCGCGGTGCCGGTGGCGATGGACGAGGACGGTCCGCTGCCCGGCGACGTGGATCGGGCGCTGCGGGCGGGGGCCCGGGCCATGGTGGTCACCGACCGGGCGCAGAACCCGACCGGTGCCGCCGTGGGGAGCGGGCGGGCGAGAGAGCTGCGGTCCGTCCTCGCCGGGCACCCCGGCGTCCTGCTGATCGAGGACGACCACGGCCACGCCATCGTCGATCTTCCCCTTCACCCCCTCGCCGGCACCACGCGACGCTGGGCCTTCGTGCGCTCGGTGGCCAAGGCGTACGGGCCCGACCTGCGGCTCGCCGTTCTCACCGGCGACGAGCTGACCGTGGACCGGGTGACGGGACGGCAGCAGTTGGGGCCCGGCTGGGTCAGCGGGATCCTCCAGCGGGCCGTGGTCCACCTGTGGACGACGGGGGCCGTCGACACGGTGGCGATCGCTCGCTCCTACGGAGAGCGCCGGGACGCGCTCGTGCGGGCGCTGGCCGAACGGGGGGTGGCCGCCCACGGGCGCAGCGGCATGAACGTATGGGCCCCGGTGAGCGACGAGACGGGGGCGGTGGCCAGGCTGCTCCGGGCGGGCTGGGCGGTCGCCCCCGGGGCACGCTTCCGGATGGTCTCGCCCCCGGGCGTACGCCTGACCGTGTCACCGCTGGAAGCCGCCGACATCACGCCGCTGGCGGACGCGGTGGCGCAGGCGGCCGGGCCGGTGCGCCCTGTCAGCCACGGGTGAGCGGCCGGCGGCCGGCCACCCGGCGGGACGGGCCGGCCGGGGTACGGGCCCGGCTCTGGGTGAGCGCGGCCCCCGCCAGGACCACCAGGGCTCCGACCGGGGTGTTCCAGCTCAGCCGCTCGCCCAGCACGGCCACCCCCGCGGCCGTGGCGATGACGGGGATGAAGTAGGTGACCATCTGCGCCGTCGTCGGGCCGACCTCGTCGACGAGACCGTACTGGAGGAGGACGGCGAGCCCGGTCCCGAGCGCTCCCAGGGCGCATACGGCGAGTGTCGGGATCACTGGGAAACGGTCGGGAGCCGAGGTGAACAACGGCGTGACGACGGCCAGTTGAATGGTCGCGACAGCCAGCTGGCTGCCCGTCAGCGCAAGGGTGGAGGAACCCGAGCCCGCCAGAGTGCGGCGGACGTAGATCCAGCCGACGGGGTAGCTGAGCGACGCCAGCAGGGCCATCGACGTCCCGGAGAAGTCCAGCCCGGAGAAACCCTGCCAGGCGCCCAGCACGGTCAGTACGCCGATGAAGCCCAGACCGAGGCCGGCGACCCGGCGGCGGGTCGGCCGGTCCTCGGAGAGCGCGACGAGCGAGAGGGCCATGCCCCACAGGGGAGAAGTCGCGTTGCAGATCCCCGCCAGCGTGGACGGGACGGTCAGCTCGGCGTACGCGAACAGCGAGAAGGGCAGCGCGTTGAGGAAGAACGCGGCGACGAACAGGTGCCCCCACGTCCGGCCGGTGCGCGGCAGCCGCTCACGGCGTACGGCCATGGCGACGGCCAGGACCGCCGTGCCGGACAGCAGCCGGCCGAAGGTCACCTGGAACGGGGCGTACCCCTCGGTGCCGACCTTGATGAGCAGGAAGCTGAACCCCCAGATGAGCGACAGCGCCACGAAGCGGAGACGCCAGTCCACGGAGCGGCGCGGGGCCGGACCGGATTTCAGGGCCGCAGGGGTGCCGGTCGGAGTGACGGTTCTCGGTGCGGAGGGGACGCTCATGGGTCAACCATGGCGGTCCTCACTACTTAGAACAAGCGAGAATTCGTCACCCCTTTCGCGTAGCATCGCTTACATGTTGAATCTGGAGCGCCTCCGCACGCTGGACGCCCTCGCCCGGCACGGCTCGGTGAGCGGTGCCGCCGACGGCCTGCACGTCACGACGTCGGCGGTCTCCCAGCAGCTGGCCAAACTGGAGCGGGAAGTGGGCCAGCAACTCCTCGCCAGGAACGGGCGGGGCGTGCGGCTCACCGACGCCGGACGGCTCCTGGCCGACCACGCGGCCCGCATCCTGTCGCAGGTGGAGATCGCGCAGTCCGACATCGAGGCGCAGCGCGGTCAGGTGGTGGGCGAGGTCCGCCTGGCCGCCTTCCCGACCGCCGCCCGCGGGCTGTTCCCCGCTGCCCTCGCCGCGCTGCGCGCCGGCCACCCCGACCTCGTGGTGCGGACGACGGAGCTGGAGCCGGAGGCCGGGATGCGGGCGGTGCTGCGCGGGGACGCCGACCTCGCCGTGGTACTCGACTGGAGCAACAAGCGGCTGCCGGTCCCGAGCGGTCTCGCCCGGGCCGAACTCCTCGACGACGTACCGGACATCGCCGTGCCCGCCGGCCATCGGCTCGCGGACCGGGCGGAGGTCGACCTCGCGGACTTCGCCGACGACGACTGGGTGTCCTGGCCGGCCGGCGAGTTCTGTCACGAGTGGCTGACGTCCACCCTCAGGTCCGAGGGCATCGAGCCCCGCATCGCCCACCTCGCAGCCGAACATCACACGCAACTCGCCCTGATTGCCGCCGGATTCGGGGTCTGCGTAGCTCCGCGCCTCGGTCGGGGTCCGGTGCCCGACGGCGTGCGGCTCGTGCCCGTACGGCAGTTGATGCGACGGCACATCCACGCCGTCTGGCGCACGGACGCGGACCGCAGGCCGTCGATCAGAGCGGCCGTCGGGGCGCTGCGTGAGGCGGGGCGGGCACTGGACGCTCCGCTGCCCCAGGGGAGCTGACCCCCGGCGCCGCACGGCCGACGGGCCGGGGCGGCCCGGGCGACCGGGGGCGCACCGCCGTCGTGCGCCGGGCGTGCACCACCGGCTCGCACCGGGAGCTTCGTGGGCGCCCCAGGAGGAGTACCTCGCCGACCGCCGCGCGTTCGACGAGGAGATCCGCCGAGGGGATCGCATGCCGGGTCCGCCCCGTCGAACCGGACCGTTCGCCCGTGCCGAACCGGACAGTTCCCTTACGCCGAACCGGAGGAGGAACAGGGCCCGCGTTCAGTCCGCCGGGCCCGGCAGCCACAGGTCGGGGCCGAAGACCTCGTAGCGGATGCGCTGTGCCGCGACCCCGGCGCCCAGCAGCTGGGTGCGGACGAAGCGCATGAACGGCAGCGGGCCGCACAGGAACACCGTTGCGTCCTGCGGCAGTTCGATGCCGTCGAGGTTCATCAGCCCCTCGCGCGCGTTGGGTTCCTCCGGGCCGGGGCGCTCGTACCAGAAGACGGCGCGGGCATCCGGGAGTTCCGCGACCAGCCGGTTCGTCTCGGTGCGCAGGCAATGGTCGGCGGGGGAGCGGTCGGCGTGCAGGACCAGCACGGGGCGCGCCGAGCCGAGGGCGCCGAGATGGGCCAGGATGCTGGTCATGGGCGTCCCGCCGATACCCGCGGAGACCAGGACGACCGGAGTGGCGGTGTCGGCGGGGTCGTCGAGGAAGACATCGCCGAAGGGTGCGGAGAGCGTCAGTTCGTCGCCCTCCTGAACGCGGTCGTGCAGCAGACCGGAGACCTCGCCGGCCGGTGCGCCGGCCGTCCCGGCGACCCGCTTCACGGTGATCCGCCGCAGGTCCCCGCCCGGGTCCGAGGACAGGCTGTACTGACGCAGCTGGTGCACCCCGTCGGCCATCAGGGCCCGGACGCTGACGTACTGGCCCGCCCGCGCCCGCGGTGCCGGCCGGCCGTCGGCCGGGCGGAGCAGGAAGGAGACCACGTCCGGTGTCTCGGTGCGCCGCTCGACCACCGTCCACTGCCGCCACACATCGCCGGGTTCCACGCCCGCGTCCTGGTACAGGCGGGCCTCGCGGCCGATGAGGGCGCCGGCCATCAGCCAGTACACCTCGTCCCAGGCGGCCGCGACCTCCGGGGTGACGGCGTCGCCGAGAACCTCGGCTATCGCGCCGAACAGGTACTTGTGCACGATCGTGTACTGGTCGTCCGTCACCCCGACCGCGGCGTGCTTGTGTGCGATGCGGTCCAGCAGCGTGTCCGGACGGGTGTCCGGGGCGTCGAGCAGCGCGGTCGCGAACCCGGCGATGGACCCGGCCAGCGCGCGGCGCTGGGCTCCGCTGGCCTGGTTGCCGCGGTTGAACATTCCGTCGAGCAGTTCCGGCCGGTCGCGGAACATCGCACCGTAGAAGCGCGTGGTGATCTCGTCGAGCGCACCGCCCACTGCGGGCAGGGTGGCACGGACCACGGCGGTGGATTCTGCGGACAGCATGAAGCCTCCCGGGCAGAGGATCGAAAGGGGAAGGGACGGCCGCCGCCGCATCGGGCGGCGTCCGCAGCACCTTCTGTGTAGCAGGCGCCGGACCGCCTTCCGCCCCCGTTGTGCGGCGCGGGGGGAAGTAGGGCCGGACGGCCCGTCACGTCGGGAACACCGGCCCCGCCCGGGCACCCGGGTGTGGGGCCGCACGGCACTGCGGCGACGGCCCCCCGGCCCTGTCCGCAGGGGCCCGCCGGGTACGCCACCGGCACGGTGATCCGCCGTCACCCCCAGGTGCGGGGTCAGTCGCACGTGAGCCGGGGGCCGCGGCCCACCGGCCGTCCCGCCGCCCGGTCCGCTGCCCGTCCCGCCTCCTCGCCGTGCCGCCGCAGGAACGGACGGGTCCCGCGCTCCGGCCTGTCCCGAAGTCCCGCCTGCCCGGCATCGCCTGGCACGCGCACGCGCCGCGTTGTCGGGCTCACCCCCATGTATCCGGGACCGCGGCTACCCTCCGCCGTGCGCTCGCACGCACCGGACGCCGCCGGGCCTGCCCTCCGGGCAGACGGCGTTCCTTCGGAACACGCCCTGGCGTCCCGCACGGCGGGCTGCCGGGGCCGACCCTCCCCGAGCCGGCGGGACCCGCTGCCCGCATCACCGGGCCGGGCGGGACACGGCCGCCTCCCGCCCGGTCGGGCCGTGTGCCCGGCTCAGTAGGGCCGACGGGCCCTGGCCCTTCGGCCCCCGCATCACGCAGGATTCAGCGCAGCCGGGACAGGCTAGGCTCGGTGGGCCGAAAAGGCCGGTGCGGAACCGGTGCGGGATCCACCCGGCGCGGAACACGAGGAGAGCATCACATGGCGGACGGCGAGCGGCCCGGCCCCGACAACCCGATCAGGGTCTTCCTGCTCGACGACCACGAGGTGGTACGGCGCGGGGTGCACGACCTGCTGGACGACGAGGCGGACATCACCGTCGTCGGCGAGGCCGCCAACGCCGAGCAGGCCCTGGTACGCGTACCCGCCCTGCGCCCGCACGTGGCGGTGCTCGACGTGCGGCTGCCCGACGGGGACGGCGTGACCGTGTGCCGCGAGCTGCGCTCACGACTGCCGGAGCTGGCATGCCTGATGCTCACCTCGTTCGACGAGGAGGAAGCCCTGCTCGACTCGATCATGGCGGGCGCGTCCGGTTACGTGCTGAAGCAGATCCAGGGCACCGACCTGGTGTCGGCCGTACGCACGGTGGCCGCCGGCCAGTCGCTGCTCGATCCCAGCGCCACCGCACGGCTGATGGCCCGGCTGCGCCAGGGCGGCGAGCCGGAGCCCGAACCCGACGTCCTGCCGGGCCTGACCGAGCGGGAGCGGCAGATCCTGGCCCTGATCGGTGAGGGACTGACCAACCGACAGATAGGGCAGCGGCTCTACCTCGCCGAGAAGACGGTGAAGAACCACATCTCGCGGCTCCTGGCCAAGCTCGGAGTCGAGCGGCGCATCCAGGCCGCTGTCATCGCGACCCGGGCTCAGGACCGGCTCAGTCAGCAAGGCAACTGAGGCCGCCCCGGCGGCCGGCGACCGTGGGAAGAACGTGGCGGCACCTCGACGGGTGCCGTGCCGGTCCGCGGGCGCCGCGGCGGGTCCGCCGTGGCTTCCGGTCAGGCGCCCGACCCGCGACCGGTGCGCCCCTTGCGCAGGAAGCTCCGCAGGCGCGTCTCCGGTTGATCACTGGGGAACGGCCGTCAGCCACCGGACCCCGTCCGGATCTTCGCGCGCAACTCCTCCACTGCGGCCCCACTGCCGGTGCGGACGCACTCGGAGATCCTCTCGGCGACAGACCTGCCGACCCCGGGATGTCGCGCAGCCCCTTCGTGTCGAGCGTGGAGACGTCGGCGTGTCAGCCGCCGGTGGCACGGGCGGCCTTCTCGTAGACGCGAGCCCTGTACGCGTCCCCGCCGGTGAGCGAGATCAGATCCGGATACTCCTGCAGCAGCGCAGCGACATCGTCGTCGGACCGGAGCATGGCTCGCGGGCCGGCGGATACGCCCCCGCCACGCCTCCTTCCGGGCTCCGGTCAGCCGGCCGGCTGGAGCAGGAGGTCGCGGATGTCGTGGGGGAGCTGTTCCAGCGCCGACTCCAGGTGTCCGGGCGAGACGTGGTCGCGCACGACGGCGGTGACCGCGGCGGCGATCTTGGGGACGTCGTCGGCGCCGACCTTCGCCTGCTGGACGAACCGGCCGACATAGCCCTCACGGTCGTACCGGACGGGTACGACACTGGGGTCCCAGCCGTCGTAGTAGACGCCCCGCAGCAGCTCCGGCAGCTGCGCCGCGAAGTGTGCGGCGACATCGACGGTGAGCCGGTCACGGAACGTGTGCAGCCAGGCGCGCAGTGCCCGGTGGGCGAGGTGGCGGTCCGGGGTGTCCAGCGCTTCCGCCACCGCTTTCAGCCAGATGTTCGCGCTGTGGATGGCGTGCTCGAAATCGATCGGGTGTGTCGTGGGCATGGGCCTTCCCTTCCGACGGTGCGGGTCTTCACGACGGTCGGCGTGTCCACGTGCTTCTCCACGTGCCGCGCCGCGTAGCGACTCCGTCCGCATATGCGTTGAGGCCGGGATGTGCGGGGCAGCAGCCCGGTGGTGTCCGCACGGGGCCGGCGGCGCCGCGGCGGCCTGCTCGTTCTCCTGCCCAGGGCTCCATGCTAGGGCGGGGGGTCCGGGTCGGCAGCCGCACCGCCGCGCGGCCCCGCCGGCCGCGGTCACGACAGGCTGCGCCGGCCTGCCGTGGCCTGCGGTACGGGGGCGGCGCCGCGGATCACGCGGCCCGCCGCCGGCCGGCGCCGGGCCGGGGCCGGCCCGCCGGCGCGGAGCGCCGCCGGTAGACGAGGTACGGCCGCACGAGGTAGCCGACCGGGGCGCTCCACACGTGCACCAGCCGCGTGAACGGCCAGGCCGCGAAGAGCAGGCAGGCGGTCAGGGCGTGGAGCTGGAACAGCAGTGGGGCCCCCGCGACGGCCTCGGGACGGGGCTGGAGCACGAACAGGCCGCGGAACCAGACGGAGACGGTCGCACGGTAGTCGTACCCGGGGCCGAAGACGTTGTGGGCGGCGGTGGCGGTGATGCCCAGCAGGACCGTGGCGGAGAGCAGGGGGAAGAGCAGCTTGTCGCTGCGGTCGGTGCCCAGGCGGATCCGGCGGTTGAGCAGCCGGCGGGCGCACAGCATGCCCAGCCCGGCGACCATGGCGACACCTGCCACCGAACCCGCCCAGACGGCCGTGGTGTGGTACGCGTGCTCGGTGACGCCTGCCGCCTCGGTCCACGAGGCGGGAACGGCGAGCCCCGCCACGTGCCCGGCGATCACCATGAATGCGCCCAGGTGGAACAGGGGGCTGCCCCACCGCAGCCAGCGGTGTTCGAGGAGCTGGGTCGTACGGGAGGTCCAGCCGAACTGGTCCTGCCGGTAGCGCCAGGCGTGCCCGACGACGAACACGGCGAGGCAGATGTAGGGGACGGCGACCCACAGGAGCAGATCGGCGCCGCCCACCGGAGCGGCGGCCGCGAGGGCGGGCAGGGCGTTCATCGGGGGCCTTCCGTACGGAGGGGCGGGGTGGGCGGTACACGGGTCGCCGGGGCGGGGACCGGTGGCACGAAGGTCTGCGGCGGGGCGAACTCCCCGTCCCCGTACGTTCCGTAGGGGTCGAGGCCCACGTCCTCGTTCGGCGGGCCTTCGGCGGCGAGCCGGGTCACCGCCTCCCGGTCCGCCTCGGTGGCCGGCGGCAGCAGGGTGAGCAGCGCGGCCAGGACGTGACGGTACGGCGATTCGGCGTCGGTCAGCGCCTGGTGGATCAGGTCGAGACCGCGCCGGTGCTGGCGCAGCGGCGCCTCGCCGCCGCCCGGACCCGCGAGGGCGGCGAACTCCAGCACCACCGGCAGGTGGTCGGGCAGTTCGCCGCCGCCGGTGTTCCAGCCCGACGCCCGGTAGCGCTGGTTCAGGGTGAGCAGGGCCATGCCCCGGCGGCGGGTGTCGCCGTGCAGGTAGTAGGTGAGGTAGAGGCTGGACCTGCGGCGCAGGTCGAACATCTCGACGTAGTGCCGCTCCAGCGCGTCCGGTTCCTGGCCGGCGAACCAGGAGGTGAAGGCGGCCAGGTGCCCGGCGGCGGGCGAGGGCGGCAGCTTGTCGGTGGCGGCCGCCAGGTCCGTCCGGGCGGCGGTGAGTTCGGTGTCCGGGTACTGCAAGGCCAGCGAGCAGAGCCGCAGCAGCAGGGCGCGTGCCCCGGCCTCCTCGGGTGTGAGGCGCGCCGGGCGGCGTACGGCCGCCCGGACACGGGTGCGGACGAGGGCGGGGATCGTGGCGGGCGGCGGTTTCACGAGCGGCCTCCGGAGGTACTGCGGCGTACGGTGGGCAGGCCGAGCATCACGCGCCGGCCGCCGGCCTCCGCGGGCTCGCCGGACGTCTCGACCGGGCAGCGGTCCTCCAGCGCGCTCAGCGCGGCGGCGTCCTCCTTGTGCGCGGCGGGGATGACGTAGCGGTCCTGGTACTTGGCGACGGCGAGGAGCCGATGGAGTTCCTCGGCGGTGCGGGCGGTCAGTCCGACCGCTTCGAGGACCGCCTCGTCACCGGCCTCGCCGAGGGTGCGTTGGCGCATGTACGAGCGCAGCGCGGTGAGTTTCATCAGGACCCCGGCGACGATGTCCGTGTCGCCGGCGGTGAACAGTTCGGCGAGGTATTCCAGGGGAATGCGCAGCCGGGTGACGGCGGCGAAGACGTGGTCGGGGTCGTCCTGGTCGCCGCCCGCCGCGTCGACGGCGTCGAGGACGGGGGAGAGCGGCGGCACGTACCAGACCATGGGCAGGGTGCGGTACTCGGGGTGGAGCGGCAGGGCCACCTTGTACTTCATGACCAGGTCGTACACCGGGGAGCGGCGGGCCGCCTCCAGCCAGTCCTCCGGTATCCCCGACTCCCGTGCCGCCGCTGTCACTTCGGGATCGTTGGGGTCGAGGAAGACGCCGCGCTGGGCGTCGAGGAGGTCCTTGTCGTCCGTGGTGGCGGCGGCCTCGCCGACGCGGTCGGCGTCGTACAGCAGCAGGCCCAGGTAGCGCAGCCGTCCCACGCAGGTCTCGGAGCAGACGGTCGGCTGTCCGGCCTCGATGCGCGGGAAGCAGAAGGTGCACTTCTCGGCCTTGCCGGTGGCGTGGTTGACGTACACCTTCTTGTACGGGCACGCGGTGACGCACATCCGCCAGCCCCGGCAGCGGTCCTGGTCGACGAGGACGATGCCGTCCTCGACCCGCTTGTACATCGCCCCCGACGGGCAGGCGGAGACACAGGCCGGGTTGAGGCAGTGCTCACACAGGCGGGGCAGGTGGAAGAGGAAGGTCTGCTCGAACTCGAACTTCACCCTCTCCGCCCACGCGCCCGTCAGGTTGGGGTCGGCGCCGGCGTTCTCGGGGGCGCCGCCGAGGCCGTCCTCCCAGTTGGCGCCCCAGGTGATGGCGGTGGGCCTGCCGCTGAGCACGGACCGGGGGCGGGCCACGGGCATGTCCGGCCCTGCGGGGGCGCCGACCAGGTTGTCGTAGTCGTACGTCACCGGTTCGTAGTAGTCCTCGATGCCCGGCAGATCAGGGTTGGAGAACAGCGACAGCAGCCGCTTCAGCCGGCCTCCGGAGCGCAGGACGAGACGCCCTCGCCTGTCGAGCATCCAGCCGCCCTTCCAGTGCTCCTGGTCCTCGTAGCGGCGGGGATAGCCGACACCGGGCTTCGTCTCGACGTTGTTGAACCAGGCGTACTCGACTCCCGTGCGGTTGGTCCACGTCTGCTTGCACGTGACCGAACAGGTATGACAGCCGATGCACTTGTCGAGGTTCATCACCATGGCCGTCTGCGCCATGACGCGTCCTACGGGGGCTCCCTCACGTGGCATGTCAGTACTCCACTCGCTGGCTGCGGCGGCGGATGACGGTGACCTCGTCCCGCTGGTTGCCGGTGGGCCCGTAGTAGTTGAAGGCGTAGGTGAACTGTGCGTATCCGCCCGCGAGATGGGTCGGTTTGAGCAGCAGCCGGGTGAGGGAGTTGTGGATGCCTCCGCGCCTGCCGCTGACCTCGGTCTTCGGCACGTTCACGTTGCGGTCCTGGGCGTGGTACATGTACACGGTGCCCTCGGGCATGCGGTGGGTGACCACCGCGCGGGCGGCGACGACGCCGTTGCGGTTGTACGCCTCGATCCACTCGTTGTCCTTCACGCCGATCTTCCCGGCGTCGGCGGTGGACATCCAGATCACCGGGCCGCCGCGGGACAGGTCGAGCATGTGCTTGTTGTCCTGGTAGTTCGAGTGGATGGACCACTTGGAGTGCGGGGTCAGGTAGCGGACGGTGACCTCGGCCCGGCCGTCGTCGTGCAGATGCTCGTCCCCGTAGTGCCGGGGCGTGTTCAACGGTGGCCGGTAGACGGGTAGTTGCTCCCCGAGTTCGGTCATCCAGTCGTGCTGTACGAAGAAGTGCTGCCGGCCCGTGAGCGTGTGCCAGGGCTTCTTGTGCTCGGTGTTGATGACGAAGGGCGAGTAGCGCCGTCCGCCCGTCTCGGAACCCGACCACTCGTAGGAGGTCATCACGGCCCGGGGCTGGGTGCGGGTATCGGCGAAGGTGATCCGCTCGGCCTCGCGTTCGGAGGCCAGTTCCACCAGGCCCTTGCTGCCGGTCTGCCGCTCGAGCTCACGGAACCCCTCGGTGGCGAGCCGGCCGTTGGTGGTGCCGGACAGGGCGAGGATCGCCTCGCACATGTCACTGGCGGTGGCCAGGGAGGGCCGCCCCGCGGCCACGCCGTCGCGGACGGTCCCGCAGCGCCGCCGCAGCTCGTCCAACTCCTGGTCCGGGTGGACGGTGACGCCCTTGGTGGTGGTGCCCAGCGTGTCGAGCAGCGGGCCGACAGCCCGCATCTTCTGGGCGGTCGCGCCGTAGTCCCGTTCGACGACGACGAGTTTCGGCATGGTCCGCCCGGGGACCGGTTCGCACTCCCCGCGCTTCCAGTCCCGTACCGTCCCGCCGGGCTGGGCCAGTTCGTCGGGGGTGTCGTGCAGCAGCGGCACGGCGATGACGTCGGTGCGGGTACCGAGGTGGTCGGCGGCCAGCTCGCTGAAACGGTCGGCGATGGTGAGGAAGGTGTCGTAGTCGGTGCGGGCCTGCCAGGGCGGGGCGATGGCCGGGGTGAAGGCGTGCACGAAGGGGTGCATGTCCGTGCTGGACAGGTCGTCCTTCTCGTACCAGGTGGCGGCCGGCAGGACCACGTCGGAGAGCAGGCCGGTGGAGGTCATCCGGAAGTCCATGGTGACCAGCAGGTCGAGCTTGCCCTCGGGCGCCTCCTCCCGCCACACCACGTCCTCGGGGCGCCCCTCGGGAGGGGTCTCCTCGGAGCGCACGGCCGCGTCCGTGCCGAGCAGATGACGCAGGAAGTACTCGTTGCCCTTGCCGGACGAGCCGAGCAGGTTGGCCCGCCACACGGTCAGCACACGGGGGAAGTTCGCCGGGTCGTCGGGGTCCTCGGCGGCGAACCGCAGCCGTCCCGAGGTGAGTTCGTCGACGATGTGCTCGGCGACCGGGCGGCCGGCGGCGGCCGCCTCGTCGGTGAGGTCGAGGGGGTTGCGGTTGAAACCGGGGTGGCCGGGCGTCCAGCCCAGCCGCACCGCCTGCGCCAGGCAGTCGGCGAACCCCTTGCCCCGGAACCGCCCGTCCCCGAGCGGGGAGGCCAGCTCGTCCGGCCCGAACGCCTCGTAGCGCCACTGGTCGGAGTTCAGGTACCAGTAGGAGGTACCGGCCATGTGCCGGGTGGGCCGCTGCCAGTCGAAGGCGAAGGCCAGATGCTGGAGCCCGGTGAGGGGGCGGACCTTCTCCTGGCCGACGTAGTGGGCCCAGCCGCCGCCGTTGACGCCCTGGCAGCCGGTCATGGTCACCAGCGCCAGGAACGCCCGGTAGATGGTGTCCGAGTGGAACCAGTGGTTGGTGCCGGCGCCCAGCGCGATCATCGAACGGCCCTTGGTCCGCTCGGCGTTGCGGGCGAACTCCCGGGCTATCCGGGCCGCCTGCGCGGCCGGCACGGAGGTGATCGTCTCCTGCCAGGCCGGGGTGCAGGGCTCCGACGCGTCCTCGTACGACGACGGCCAGCTGCCCGGGAGACCCGGCCGGCGCACCCCGTACTGCGCCAGCATCAGGTCGAACACCGTGGTGACCAGGCGTCCGCCGACGCGCCGGACGGGCACCCCGCGCACCATCACGGAGCCGCCCTCCGTGCCGCCCTCGTCGAAGCGCGGCAGGGCCACGGCCACCGTGTCCTGCGCCGTGCCGAGCAGGCTCAGCTCGGGCACGGTGTCACCCAGGTCGAGGTTCCAGCGCCCCGCCCCGGTGTCGCCCCAGCGGAAGCCGAGCGAGCCGTTCGGCACGACCGGTTCGCCGGTCGCCGCGTCCAGGAGGACGGTCTTGGACTCCGCGTTCTCCGTGTCGCGCCCCAGGTCGGCGGCGGTCAGGAAGCCGTCCGGGACCAGGCCGCCCGCGTCGTGCTCGCGCAGAGCCACCAGGAACGGCGCGTCGGTGAACGTACGCAGGTAGTCCCGGAAGTAAGGCACTTCGCGGTCGACGAGGAACTCACGCAGGATCACGTGGCCCATGGCCATCGCCAGCGCCCCGTCCGTCCCCGGGTGCGGGGAGAGCCACTCGTCGGCGTGCTTGACGTTGTCGGCGTAGTCGGGGCTGACGGCGACGACCTTGGTGCCGTTGTAACGGGTCTCGGTCATGAAGTGGGCGTCGGGCGTACGGGTGACGGGGATGTTGGAACCCCACATGATCAGGTAACCGGCGTTCCACCAGTCCGCGGACTCCGGCACGTCCGTCTGGTCGCCGAAGACCTGCGGGGAGGCGATCGGCAGATCGGCGTACCAGTCGTAGAACGACAGCAGGGTGCCGCCGATCAGCGACATGAAGCGGGCACCGGACGCGAAGGACGCCATCGACATCGCGGGGATGGGGGAGAAGCCGGCGACGCGGTCGGGACCGTAGGACCTGATGGTGTGCACCTGCGCGGCGGCGACCAGCTCGCTGACCTCGTCCCATCCGGCGCGCACCAGTCCGCCCTTGCCGCGCGCCCGCTTGTACGCCCGCGCCTTCGCCGGGTCGCCGGTGATCTCGGCCCAGGCCGCCACCGGGTCGCCCAGCCGCTTGCGGGCCTCGCGCCACAGCTTCAGCAGAGTGCCGCGCACGTACGGGTAGCGGACCCGGCCGGGGGAGTAGGTGTACCAGGAGAAGGACGCCCCGCGCGGGCAGCCCCGCGGCTCGTACTCCGGGCAGTCCGCGCCGATCGACGGGTAGTCGGTCGCCTGGTGCTCCCAGGTGATGATGCCGTCCTTGACGTACACCATCCAGGAGCAGGAACCCGTGCAGTTGACCCCGTGCGTGGAGCGCACCACCTTGTCGTGCGACCAGCGGTCCCGGTAGAAGCCCTCCCACCGGGCGTCACCGGTCCCGAAGACGGCGCGTCCGTCGGACGACACCTCGCTGCGCGTGAGCAGCCGGCGGGCCGACAGCGGCCAGCCCTCACCGGCGTGCGGCTCCCGCGGTCGTGCGTTCTGATCGTTCTCCATGACAGGAACGCTAGGGGGCACGGGCCCGGCGCACCCGGGGCCGGCGGTCCCCGCCGGGCGGCCTTCCGGCCCCGACCGGCCGGGCGTGCCAGGGACCAACGGTCCCGGTGGTAGGGCCCGTCCGGCCGGTGGGCCGGCGAGAAGGACGCCGCATGCTGGGCGTCGACCGGACCGCGGACGTCCGACCCGCCCGGACGGCCGCCCGCGTCGCCCGCCGGGTGGCCGTCCCCCGTCCCCGGCGCCCCGGACGCGGCCCGTGCGGCGCGTGCGATCCGCGGTCCGGTCGTGCGTCGGGCCGTCTCTCACGGGTCCTGACGAACGGTGAGGCGACGACCCACAACGTCGAAGGAAGAGGCAGCACCATGCGCACCCGAAACCTGCTGGACGCCGCCACCGTGGAGTCGCTGCTGGCGGCAGCCGTGGCGGCACCGTCGATCCACAACACCCAGCCCTGGTGCTTCCGCCTGGACCCCGCCGGCCAGGTGCTGGAGGTCCGTTCGGTGCCGGAGCGGACCCTGCCGGTGACCGACCCGACGCACCGGGCCCAGTACCTGTCCGTGGGCGCGGCGGTCTGCAACCTCCGGCTCGCCGCCCTCCACCTGGGCCTGCGGCCGGAGGTGGGACTGCTCCCGGATCCAGGGGACCCCGGCCTGCTCGCCGCCGTACGGCTGACCCGCGCGCGCCGTACGGACGAACTGCTGTCGGAAACCGGCCTGTTCGAGGCCATCGCCCGGCGTCACACGAGCCGGATGCCGTTCACCGGCCGCCCGGTGCCGGAGCCGATCGTGACCGAGATGACGGGCGCTGCCCGGACCGAGGGCGCCCGCCTGGACGTCCCCGACATCCCGGGGACCCGGCGCCTGCTGCGCCTGACCCAGGCGGCGGAGGCGCGCAACGCCCTCCACCCGGCGCGGACGGCCGAGACACGCGCCTGGGTCACCGCTCCGGGAGCGCCTGCCCCCTACGGCATCCCACTGACGGCCCTCGGCCCGCAGGACGCGTCCGGGCGGATGCCGGTACGGGACTTCACCGGGACGCTGCCCGTCCCGCGGCTGCCCGCCCTGCGTTTCGAACGCCACACCCAGGTGGCCCTGCTGTGGACCTCGTACGACCGGCGGGAGGACTGGCTGAGGGCGGGTCAGGCGATGGAACGGGTGCTGCTCACGGCGACCCGGCGCGGGGTGCGCACCTCGATGCTGTACCAGGCGATGGAGTGGCCGGACCTGCGGGAGGCGATGGCCGGGTCGAGACCGCGCTGCTGCCCGCAGGTGCTGATCCGCTTCGGGTACGGCCCGGACGGCGGCCGTACACCCCGGGCGGCCGCGCGGCCCGGCCCCGGTGGCGTCTCGGGACCGTAGCGGGAGACGCACGTACGGGGCCGGTGCGGGCCCGTACCGGCCCGGTGACCGCGCTCCGCCGGCGTGGGGGCACCGGCGGCATGGAGGACACCGGGCGGCCGGCGCGGATCAGCGGACGCCCGGCGAGGACGGACGGCGGAAGCCTAGGAGGGCCGTCGACAGCAGTGCCTCACAACCCGGCGCGGGCACCCCGGAGTTCACGTCCGGTGACCATCTCGGCCTCGATCCGTACGAACATCGTCCCCGGCAGCGGCATCCAGGACGGGGGGCCGGTCCGTGAGAGCCGCTCGTGTGCGGTGGCGTCCGTCACCACGGTGGCCCGTCCGGTGACGACCACGCTCCATCCGGACCGGGTAGCCGCGTCGAACTCGTCCGCCTCGAAGGCGACCACGGCACCGTCGATGGCACGTACGAGGTCGGAGTCCGGTGCAGTGCGCAGCAGGACCGAAGCGTCCTCGCCCAGGGAGAAGTTGATGGGAAGGACCGCGGGCAGCGCCTGCCAGGTATAGACCACGCGGCCGACCGGCACTCCGACGAGCAGGCGGAGACACTCCTGCCGGTCGAGCGCGCGAAAGGCTTCGTTCTGGAACATCGGTCCATCGTCTCCCTGGCCGCCGGGCCGGGCTAGGGCCGACCGGCCCTACCTCGTACGACGCCGAAGGAGGGCTGTCCCGCACTTCCCGGCGGGTGGCCGACGACCGCTACGGCACCTCGCCACGTTGTCGGAACGTCCCCCCGGCATCCCGTATGCGGACACTCCTCCGCCGTGCGACGCACCGCATCCGATACCGCGCGCCGATCCACCGGGACGTGCGGGACAGTCCTTGGGGCGGCCGGTTCCAACTGCCGCCGCGCGGGCGTACGGCCGGGGCGTGACCCGGCCTCAGGGGAGGGACGGCCGGGCCCGGAGCCGGGGACCGTCCGCCCGGCGGTAGGGACCCATGGCCCATGCCCGCGGTGCTGCCCCGGCACGGACAGTGGTGACGCGGAGACGCCGTTCCGCAGGCAAGAGCCTGCCCGGTCCCGCGCCATCCCGGCGCCGCACCGCCGCCGAAAGGAAAGGGACGGACACCATGGTCCAGCCGTTGCAGTCGAAGAGCGACAGCTCCCCGCCGGGCACCCCGGTGCCCGGCCGGGCGTGGCTGATGCTCACCCTGGCCACGGTCGGTTTCGCCGTGAACTTCTGGGCGTGGGCGCTGCTCAGCCCGCTCGGCCCCCGGTTCAAGGACAGCCTCGACCTGTCGTCGTTCGAGCAGTCGCTGCTGGTGGCGGTGCCGGTCGTGGTCGGTTCGCTGGGCCGTGTGCCGGTGGGAGCGCTGACCGACCGGTTCGGCGGGCGGGTCATGTTCCCGATCGTGTCGGCGGTCACCATCGTGCCGGTGCTCTCCCTCGGCCTGGCCGGGCACTCCTCCCTCGCCGCACTGCTGGCCGGCGGATTCTTCCTCGGCGTCGGCGGTACCGCGTTCGCCGTGGGCGTTCCCCTCGTCAACGCGTGGTTCCCGCCGGCACGGCGCGGCTTCGCCATCGGTGTCTTCGGCGCCGGCATGGGCGGCACCGCCGTCAGTGCCCTCACCACGGTGAGGCTCGTCGACGCGCATGCAATGGCCACCCCGTTCCTGATCACCGCGGTGGTGCTGGGCGTGTACGCCGTGGCCGCCGCGCTGCTGCTGCGCGACGCACCCGGCCGCACCGTACCGGCCGAGCCGCTGGCCCGGCGCCTGGCCGCCACCGTCCGGCTGCCCGTCACCTGGCAGGCATCCGCGCTGTACGCGGTCGCGTTCGGTGGCTATGTGGCCTTCTCCGTCTACCTGCCCACCTACCTCAGGACCGGCTACGGCCTCACCCAGGCCGACGCCGCCAACCGCATGGCCGGGTTCGTGCTCCTCGCGGTGGCGATGCGCCCGGTGGGCGGCTGGCTGTCCGACCGGCTGGGCCCGGTCCGGGTCCTGGCCGGCTCGCTGGGCACGGTCGTGGCCGGCGCGGTCGTGCAGTCGTTCACCCCGGCCCTGGCACCGGTGGGCACCCTGGCGTTCCTGGCCCTGGCCGCCGCGCTCGGCGCGGGCAGCGGGGCGGCCTTCGCCCTGGTGGCCCTGCTGACCCCGGCCGACAAGGTCGGCTCGGTCACCGGCGTGGTCGGCGCCGCGGGCGGCCTGGGCGGCTTCCTGCCGCCCCTGGTGATGGGCTCGCTGTACGGCGCGTACGGAACGTACGCGGCGGGCCTCGCCCTGCTCGCGATCGTGGCGGCTGCCGCGCTCGCCTACACCCTCACCGGAGTCCGCGCAGCCGCCGGGGGCGGCGGGCGCGAGCCGCGTACCGGCCGCCGGTCCGGCCGCCGCACCGCGGGCAGCACCGTGTGAGGGCGGGGCGACGGGAACGACGGGCGGAGTAGGAAAAAGGAAGGAGAAGCCCCATGTGCGAGTACTGCGGCTGCCAGGCCCTCGCAGCGGTCGAGGAACTGACCCGGGAGCACGACGAGGTGGTCCGCCTCGTCGGACACCTGCGGGTCGCCCGTCAGGAGGGCGGGGGCGGCGTGACGCGGATGGCGGAGGTCGCCCGCGAGATCGCCGCGATCCTCGGCCCTCACACCCAGGTCGAGGAGCACGGGCTGTTCCCCGCCCTGGCCGGGGACTTCCCCCGGCAGATCGCCGCCCTGGAGGCCGAGCACCGCCGCGTCGAGGCGGTGCTCGCCGAGGCCGCCGACGGGGTGACACCCCCGGACCCGGCGTGGCCCGACCGGCTGCTGGAGGCGATGGCGCTGCTGCGCGAGCACATCCTCAAGGAGCAGGACGGCGTCTTCCCGGCCGCGCTCGCCCACCTCGGTACCGAGGAGTGGGAAGCGGTCGAGGCGGCCCGCGCCAGGGCGGGCAGTCCCCTGCCCCGGCCGGCCGCCTGAGCCGCCCGCGCCGCCCCCGCTCCGGGGCTGTCCCCCTTACGCGTCGGCCGGTGCCCCGGAGCGTACGGGGGGGCAGGGCGTCGGCGCGGTACCGCAGCCGGCCCCGCGGTCACCTGTCCGCGGGGGCGGGGAGGGGGACCATCCACTCCACGACGGTCCCGGCGGTCTCGTTCGGCCCGACGGTGAGGCTGCCGCCCAGATCGGCGGCGCGCCGGAGGAGGTTGTCCAGGCCGCTGCGGCGGGTGACCGCCGGGTCGACGCCCCGTCCGTTGTCGGACACCCGCAGGCGCAGCCGGGTGCCGTCCGTCTCGGCGGTGACCTCCACGGCGGAGGCGTGCGCGTGCCGGGCCGCGTTCGAGAGTGTCTCGCGCAGCACCGCCAGCAGATGATCGGCGTGGCCGGCGGGGACGTCCGTGTCCAGCAGACCGGTCATGCGCAGGGCCGGGCCGAAGCCCAGTGTCTCGGCGGCCTTGTCGGTCTCGGACAGCAGTTGGGCGCGCAGTCCGGACCGCCCCTCGGCGCGGTCGCGCTCGCGGAGCGCGTAGATCGTCGTCCGCACCGTCTTGATGGTGTCGTCGAGGTCGTCGACCACGCGCTGGACACGTTCGGCGACCTCCGGCCGGTCGCCCAGCCGGCCCAGCACGGAGTTGAGCGTCAGCCCGGAGGCGAACAGCCGCTGGATGGCCAGGTCGTGCAGGTCGCGGGCGATGCGGTCGCGGTCGGTCAGGACCAGGAGGTGCTCGGCCTCACGGCGGTGCTCGGCGATCTCCAGGGCGAGGGCGGCCTGATCGGCGAATCCGCTGATCATCGTGACGGTGGATTCCGAGAAGTCGTCGCCGCCCGGAAGGTTGCCGACCTGCAGGACCCCGCGGACGTGCTCGCGGCTGCCGAGCGGGAGGAGGAACCCCGCTCCCAGTTCTACCTGGGCCGCGGATCCGCCCCCGTTCTGCGGCTCCTGGGACAGCGCGTTGCTGGTGATCCGCTCGTTGGAGTGGTAGACCTTCGCCGCCAGCGTCGTGGCCGGCAGCACCAGCCCGCGCACCCGCTCCGCCGCCTCCCCGTCGGCGGCCTCGATCACCAGCTCGTCGCCGCCGTCGAGCGGCACCGCCATCGTCACCAGATCCGCCCCGGACAACTCCCTCACGGTGGAGGCGACCTGGTGCAGCACCCGGTCCGGATCGGCGCCCGACAACAGGCTCCGGGCCAGGTCGCTGCTGGCCGCCAGCCACTGCTCCCGGCGGCGGGTGTCCTCGTACAGCCGGGCGTTGTCGATGGCCACACCGGCCGCGGCCGCCAGGGTGCGCAGCACCGCCTCGTCCTCGTCGTCGAACTGCGCCCCGCCGCGCTTGTCGGTCAGGTAGAGGTTCCCGAAGACCCGGTCGCGTACCCGCACGGGAGCGCCGAGGAAGGTGGTCATCGGGGGATGCCCGGCGGGGAGGCCCACCGACTCGCTGTGCGTGCCGAGGTCGGCCAGTCTCAGCGGCTCCGGCTCCCTGATCAGCAGTCCCAGGATGCCCTGGCCCTCGGGGTAGTGGCCGATCGCCTTGACGGTCTCCTCGTCCATGCCGACCGTGATGAACTGTTTGATCCGGCCTTCCTCGCCCACCACGCCCAGCGCCCCGTACTCGGCGTCCACCAGGGCCACGGCGGACTCGGTGATGCGTCGCAGCACCACGTCCAGATCGAGGTCGGAGCCGATGGACAGTACGGCATCCAGCAGCGTGTGCACGCGGTCCCGGGTCGCACGTACCTGTGCCACCTGCGCCTGGAGACCGTCCAGCAGCTCGTCCAGCCGCAACTGGGGTGCCGCCGGGCCGCCTTTCCGCCCTCCGGCCGGACTCTCCGCCATTTCCGCTCCCTCCGAAAAGGTGCCGTCGGCACCTTCCCAGCATGCACGAACGGCCCCGTCCACACGCGAACACATGTGTGGTGCGCGACCGTCACGGCAGCCCAGATCCTATTACCCTCCCGCCGTCCGCGGCCGGGCCGTACCCGTCTGCGAGGAGAGCACGAGCGCCGCCGACCCAGGCCGTGTTGCGAAAGTCCCGTCTGCCTGGCGGCGCCTGGCACGCACACTCGCCGCGTTGTCGGGATCATCCCGATACGCCCAGTATCGGGACGACCCTCCGCCTTGCGATTGCACGCACCGGACGTCGCCGGGCCTGCCCTCCGGGCAGACGACGCCACTTTCGCAACACGGCCTGGGAACGCCTCCGCCGGCATGTGGGCCCGTACGACGCGATCCGGCCGCTGCCGATGGGGTGGGGCACGCGGCACGAGACCGGCCGGCAGGGTACGGGTCGCCCCGTCGGTGACCACCCGGGTGAGCTGTCCGTGTGTCAGCCGGGGCCGACGGGGCTGACAGGACGTACGGACGGACAGCAGCCGGAGCCGCCGGACGTGCGCGGCCTCGCCCGGTGGGTACGGCACCCGCCGGCGCGTCGGCAGCCGCGTCAGGCTCTCGTTCGTGTCATGACGTGGGCGTGTCTGCGCCCGTTCCGCGCGTGATGCGAAGACGATCTCCTCGCACCCGCGCGACGCGCGGGGAGTCGTTCCCCCGTGTAAAGGAGAGCAGCATGGCCACCGGCACCGTGAAGTGGTTCAACCCGGAAAAGGGCTTCGGATTCATCGAGCAGGACGGCGGCGGCCCCGACGTGTTCGTGCACTATTCGGCCATCGCCAGTACCGGATTCCGCGAGCTCTTCGAGGGGCAGAAGGTCCAGTTCGACGTCACGCAGGGGCCCAAGGGGCCCCAGGCCGAGAACGTCACACCCGGCTGACGCCCGCCGTCGCCCGTACCCAGCCTCTTCCGGCGGCGGGCCTGGCGCGCCCACCGCCGGCCGGGGTTCCGGGTCGGGTACGCGGCCGGCCCACCGCCCGGCCGAAGGCGCCCGGTCCTCCGCGGTGACCGCGGGTCCGTTCCGGCCGCAGGCCGCCCGGTTCCCGTACCAGCCGCCGCGTCGTCCGGTGCGACGGTGAGGTCGGACCGCGCCGGCACATCACTCGAGTCACCCGACGGCATGCAGGCTCTCGATCACCGCGAGGGCCATGCGGGGGACGACGGCCGTCCCGCGTGCGCGCCGTGCACACCGGCGAGGAAGAAGAGCAGGCCGTACACCGTGGGTACGACCGGGCCCGCGACGAAGAGCGGCACACTCTCGACAATGCCGACGACGAGAGCGGCCGACGGCATCCCGGCCACACCACCCGCCAGGAAGCCCCGGGCGAGATCCCCGTAGTGGGCGGCCACCACGGTGCAAAAGCCCTGCATGGCGCGCCGGCTGACCCCGTGACGAGGCTCCCGCGATCGGCCACCGCTCCCCGCGCCCGGGGTTACGCTGCGCCGTCCGCTCCCGGGCCGGGACGAGCGAAGGCGGCGGCCAGCAGGTCGCGGAGCCCGTGCGGATCGGCGACCACGGCGTCCGGCCGGACCCTGACCACGTAGGGGCGCTCGTACGTGCCCCGGGCCTCCATCAGCACGCACGCGCCGACGCCGGCCCGGCGCCCGCACAGGACGTCGCGGTCGACTCTGTCACCGACGTACCAGGTCCGGGCGGCCGGGACGTCCAGGGCCCGGGCCGCGATGTGGATCATCTCGGGGTTCGGCTTACGGACCCCCGCCTCGTCGCTGTAGACCTGCAGGGCCAGCCGCTTGTCCAGGCCGGTCCTCCGTAGGTGGTCGCGGTGTACGGAGCCGCTCAGCGCGTTGGAGACGACGGCCACCGGCAGCCCGTGCCGCTCGGCGGTGTCCAGGAGCTCGTCGATGCCGACCCGCGTCTCCCGGTCCTGGCGCAATTCGCCCTGGCGGTGGCACAGGTCCTGGGCGTGCGCGGCGACGAAGGCGCGGGCGGCCGGGGGCCAGTCGGCGGCGACGAACTCCGTCCAGTAGCGGTGGGCGGTCATCTCGGCCGGCGCGGCCGGCCGCGACATGGCGTCCTTCCAGTGCGAGTCGGCGACCGCCGCGGCCTCGAGGTCGCTGACGAGGTCCTCCGGCGTGAGTTCGTGACAGCCCGCGGCCGCCAGGGCGTGATGCAGTTCGGCTGCCAGCTCCTCGGGCCAGGACGGGCGGCCGGTGGTGGCGACGACGACTCCACCGAAGTCGAGCAGCAGTGCTGCGGGGCGGATCAGCTGGTCCACGGTGTGGTGTTCTCCTTGCTGGGCCGGGCGGCGGGAGGCATCGGGAGTCCGGCCCGGGCCCCGTCGGACAGGTGCGGGTCGGTGAGGTCCACGGAGCGGTGGACGGTGTCGCCGGGGGCGGCGGTCACCGCCCGGAAGGAGACGAGGTACAGCTCGGTGTCCGGCACGGACGACGACACCGCGGTGCTGGAGCCGGTCGGCAGCACGGCAGTGGCGGTGGCGTCGAACTCCAGGACGCCGTCCGGTGCCGCGCCGGGGGAGCGGGGTGGACGGTCGGCCCGATCGGTTCCGGGCGGAAACCGACCGTGGGCAACGCGCGCCGCGGACCGCTTCGTTCGGCGAGCGACCACACGGGCGTGTGCGGGCCCGAGGGACAGGCCGTCGTCGGTCCCGACGTCGGGCCGGCAGGGGCCAGGGACCCGCCCGCCGTTCAGGGTGCGGTCAGTGTCATCTCGAAGGAGTAGCGGGAGGCGCGGTAGAGATGGGAACCGAACTCCACCGGACACCCCGCGTCGCCGTGGACCGTGCGCTCCATGGTGAGCACGGTGCCGCCGCGTCCCTCGCCCAGCAGGCGGGCCTCCGGCGCCGTGGCCCGGCGCGCCCCGATGGTCTGACGGGCCGTGCGCAGCGAGACACCTGCCCGCTTGAACAGCTCGTAGAGACCGTGCCGCGTGAGATCGTCCTCGGTCAGCGTCAGCAGATTCGCCGGCACGTGGTTCTCCATGACGGCGATGGGCTCGTCATCCGCGTAACGCAGCCTGCGCAGCGCCGTGGTGGGCGTCCCCGGTTCGAGCTCCAGGGCGACCGCGACGGCGCCCGTAGCCGGCCTGATCTCCAGGGACAGCACCTCGGTGCGGGGCCGGCGATCATCCCGCTTGAGATCCTCGAAGAGGCTGGTCAGCTCCAGCTGCCTGCGCACCCTGTTGGTGACGACCTGGGTGCCCACGCCGCGCTTGCGCGCGAGGAGCCCCTTGTCGACGAGGTGCTGCATGGCCTGCCGCATCGTCGGCCGGGAGAGCCCGAACTTGCCCGCCAGGGCGATCTCGTTCTCCAGCCGGGTGCCGGGGGCCACCGTGCCCGACTCGATCAACTGCTGGAGCTGCTGAGCCACCTGGAAGTACAGCGGAACCGGGCTGCTGCGGTCGACGCGTATCAGCTCGGTGATCGATTCCATGGTGACTCCTCGAAGCGTAGAACCGGGTGTTCAGTATGCGGCACCATTCGACTCAAGCTCCGAACGTATATATGTCAGAACAAAAGCTACACGTAACACTGCCTGTCCGCCGTGCCTGTCCGCCGTCGGCGGCTGCGTCCCCGTGCTCCCCCACGACCCGGCCGCCACGAGCTGCCCGAGGACCGGCGCGACCTGGCCGGATTCGGGTCCGCACCGATTCTCATCCTGGCCGCCGCCACCGGATCCGAGGTCGCGACGGCCGCCCCGGAATCTCTGCCCGTGCAGGGGACGCCCTGCTGGTCAACCACGACCGGATCGCCGCCCTCGCAGGCGGCGAAGGCGTCACCACTCCGGATCTCCAGGCAGCGGCGCCGTATAGCCTGAGGAAATGCTGACAGAAGTCACCGCGACCCGCTATGTCACGCCCCTACGTGAAGGCGGCTCGCTCCCCGGGATCGTCGAGGCCGACGACCTGGGCACGTACGTCATGAAGTTGTCTACGTGGTGGCGCTGACCTGCATGGATGCGGTTGAACGTCCCCTTGACGTGCGAGGATGAGTCTGTCGGCGTCTTTCGGGATCGTGCTGCGTTACGTAACCGATTCTCCCCACGCGCTCCCCAGGACCGTCGATACTCCCCAGATTCTCCCCAGGAAGTGCCGTTGCGGCGCACTGCGGTGCACGAGAGCTCTTCTCCGCTGCCGCCCAACTCGTCACCACCGCCCGCCAACGGCACCTGAGCTTCGCACCCACTGGCCCTGACCGGCGTGATCACCGACGCCCTGGCACGACTCGAAGCCCCCCGAACCCTGGCTGACAGGCGCGTTCCTACCGTACGAGCAGAGAGCCACCCCGACCGGAGCCGTGGAAGCCGGCGTACACCCGACGCGACAGCCGGGCCGTCAACCTGCCAACCAGGAGCCGCGGAAAGGGAAAAGGTCTGCCGACTCCGCCGACAGACCCTCACGAAAGAACGAGGCTGGTCAGTTGATCACTGTGTTGCTACGACCTCTGGAATTCGCCCATCTGGACCTCTTCCGCTGGCTACACCGCTACCGCTACAACACCGTCCGACGCCACCCCCGCCTCGGCCACCGCAGCCTGATCGCCTACGGGCAAGCGCTCCGAACAACATGAACTACGCTGGCCAAAGCCGCATAACCCGTGTTCAGTAATAGGGGCGAGGCCCCGGTGCTTTTACGTCGTCATGCTCGGGCGGCCGGCTCATTCGGACCGAGCAGGAATCCGCCGTCGGCGATGAACTCGACTCCCGTGGAGAAGGCGGCGTCCTCGGAGGCTACGAACAGGACATAACCCGCGATCTCCTCGGTCGTGGCCTGGCGGGGGATCGGGAAGTTGTCGACCGGTACGAGTTCCTCGCCGGTCTGGGAGTAGGCCAGCGGGGTGTTGATGATCCCGGGGTGGACCGAGTTCACCCGGATGTGATCCCGGCTCAATTCCTTGGCTGCGGTCCGCATGAGGCCCCGTATGCCCCACTTGCTGGCACCGTAGGCGGCCAGCCCGGGCGCGGGGGCCAGCCCAGCGATCGATGAGATGTTGACAATCGATCCGGACCCCGCACGGCGCATCGACGGTACAACTGCGCGGATTCCGAGGTAGGCGCCGGTGAGGTTGGTGTCGATGACCTTGCGGAACGCGGCGGGTTCGATCGACTCCACGGTGCCTTCGTGCAGGTAGGCCGCGTTGTTGACCAGAACGTCGACCGGCCCGAGCTGGTCCTCGGTGACCTGCACGGCATTCGTCCACGCGTCCTCGCTCGTGACGTCGAGGTTGACGAAGATCGCTTTGCCGGACAGTTCGGCCGCGAGCCGGCTGCCCTCTCCCTCGTGACGGGCGGCGACGACCACGTTGGCACCCTCACCGGCGAAGGCGTGCACGAGGGCGCCGCCGACGGCACCCACGGCGCCGGTGACGAGGACAGTCTTGTTGGCGAAACGGTTCATGACACTTCTCCTGTGAGTTCCTGATGACTTGCTGATGGATTGTGTGCAATTGCCGTGCGGGGTTACGGCAAGAGGGCGGGCGGTGAGTCCCTGATGACGATGTAGTCGTCGGCATCGGTTGAGTAGGCGAGGTCCTTGGCGCTCTCCAAGGCGCCCAGACGGTCGCGGAGCGCGGCGACACCCAGGTCGTGAGCGTCGGAACCGAGCGTGAGGCGCTTGGGGGCGACGGTCTGGTCAGCGGAGGCGATGATCGCCTTGGCGATCTTGACGGGGTCACCGGGAGCCGGCAGGGCCGGGCCTTGGCCCGAAAGGGCCGCGCGCAGGGACCCTGACGGACCGTCCGCATAAACGTCGAGCGCCGTTCCCAGGACTGCGCTGGCGCCGCCGAACTCCGTGCGGGCCACCCCGGGCTCGACCAGGGTGACGCTGATGCCGAAGGGGGCAATCTCGGCCGCTGCGGACTCCCAGAAGCCCTCGATTCCCCATTTCGTGGCGTGGTAGTAGCTCATCGCGGGGAATGCGATCTGGCCGCCGATACTCGCGATCTGGATGATTCGGCCACCGCCCTGTGCGCGCAGGTGCGGGATCACCGCACGCCCGAGTTGGATGGAGCCTGTCAGGTTGGTCGCGATCTGGCGGTCGATCTGATCGTCGGAGGCTTCCTCGGCTGCGCCGAGCAGGCCGTAGCCGGCGTTGGACACGACCACGTCCACGGTGCCGAGTTCGACGAAGGCACGGTCGACGACTGTGCGGATCGCTGCGGTGTCGGTGACATCCAGCGCCGCCGTCCACAGCCGGTCGCCGTGAACAGCTTTGAGATCGTCGAGGGTCTGGGCACGCCGGGCCGTCGCGGCGACCCTGTCACCGCGTTCGAGGAGCAATTCGGTGAGCCGGCGGCCGAAGCCGGAGGAGGTACCGGTGATGAACCAAGTCTTCATGTCAATCTCTCCCGATGAGCTGATATCGAGCTGGTTATGTAGGAATTGGTGCAGGGTGAATCAGATTTTGGCCGGATCGAGCTTCGACTCGAAACAAGGCTCGGGGGTGTGAAAGGGCGGCACCTGCCATTGACCATGTACGAGTTCGTTGGCCGGTGAGTTCGTGGCGGCGCGTCACATAAGGCGGACCCCAAATCGTTGTCCGCGGGATCAGGGCCTCCAGGTCGTTCCGCCGGATTGTTCGACTCGTGGTGACGCCTTGCCCCCGTCGGCATGGTCGCCCGGCCGTGTCTCCTCAGATGTGCCCGGCGGGCGAGGGTGGGGCAGGCAAGGAGGGGAGAAGCTCGCGGGCGAAGGCATCGGGAGATTCCTCGGGCACGAAGTGGCCACTGCCCGGAATCACTGCACCGGTCAGCCGCCGCGCAACCGTGTTCAGACTGTCGGCGAGCCGGGTGTCTGTGCTGTGCTCGCCGCCGATGGCGAGTACGGGCATGGGGAGGGTTCCTCCGGTTTCGTGCCAGGTCCGGCGCGCAGTGCCTCGTAGCCGCGGTGGGAGGAGGCGACGGTGGCGATCTCTTGCGGCGGGAAGGTCCCGGGTACTGCGGACAACGGATCGAACCACCGGGTGAGGAAGTCGTTTCCCGGTCTTCGAGGAGCATCTCGGGCAGTTGTTCGGTCATGAAGAGGCCGAAGTGGAACAGACCGCCGGAGGCCACGTCCATGGCCTGCTCCGGGCAGGGCGAGCTCGGCGAGGACAAGGCGTTCGACCTCCTCGGGGTGGCGGCGGGCGTAGGCGAAGGCGACCACGCCACCGATGTCGTGCCCGACGATGCGTACGCCGCCGTGGATGCCGAGCTGTGCGAGGAGTTCACGCATGTCCTCCGCCTGTGTGTCTTTGCGGTATCCGCTCGGGGGACGGTCGGAGGCACCGGTGCCGCGCAGGTCGGGCGCGATGACGTGGTAACCGTGCGCGGCGAGGGTCGGCATGACGTGTCGTCAGGCCCGCCATGTCTGGGGCCAGCCGTTGCAGAAGAAGTACGGGTTCGCCGGACCCGCCGACCACGGCGTGCAGCCGGGTGCTGTTGGCCGGGACGGTGATGCTTTCGAATCTGTCGGGGAGAGACGTTTCGTCGCTCATGGGACCACCTGGGATCGGGTCGGAGGGAAAGATCGGGACTTTCTGGTCGCGGGCGCCGGTGAAGTCGGCGGCGAGCCCGGCCGGTACCTGGTCGGTGAACGTGAAGCGGGTTTCGGTGCGTTCGGTGCGGGGCGGTGATGGCCGGCATGGTCGGGTGGCCGGCGTTCTCGAAGCCGGGTGGGCGAGGGGAGGACCCTGCTCTGGGAAGGAAGGCTCTGACGGGTACGGCCGATGCCGTGCGGGATACCGACCCTCGTGGGGATCCGTGCGCCGGTCCGCGCCGCGGGAGGCCACCCCTGTGCGAGGCATGCTGCCCGGTCTGGGAGCACGAGGAGGTTCAGGTCTCCCGTGCGAGGGCCTCGCGGACCGCGGGTACGACTTCGGCGGCGAACGCGCGTATCTGCTGGGTGTGGTCTCGTTCGGGCCAGATGACGAAGCCGTTCATGTTGACGGTGCGCACGAGTGTGACGAGGTGCTCGGTCCACTGGGCGGCGGGCCCCTGGAACGGGCCGGCCGACTCCGGCTGGATGACACCGGCGATGTTGTAGACCCGGCGGATCGTGTCCGGATCGCGGCCTGCCGTCAGAGCCGCGTCGTCGATGCGGCGGACAGCCGTGGGCAGAGCGTCGAGTCCGAGGTAGGCATGCGAGGGAAGCCAGCCGTCCGCCTTCGCACCGGTCAGGGCCAGCATGCGGGGGCCGTACGAGCCCAGCCACAGCCCCAGACCGGGGGCCGGCGCCGGGCCGGGGTGGACGCCGGCCAGCGAGTAGTGCGCGCCGTGCGTCCGCACACTGCGCTCGCCACTCCACATCGCCCGGATGACGGTGATCGCCTCTTCGAGTGCGTCGACAGCCTCCTTCGGCGTGCGCCGGGAGCCGCCCATGGCCTCGATGGCTTCCCAGAAGGCGCCGGCCCCCAGACCGAGCTGCAGCCGGGAGCCGCTCAGTCTGTCCAGCGTCGCCGCAGCCTTGGCCAGCACCGCCGGCGGACGCAGCGGCAGGGAGCTGACCGTCGGGACGAGCGTGACATGTCGCGTCCGCGCGGCCAGGAAGGTGAGCAGTGTCCAGGTGTCGTCGAACGCCGCTTGGTAGGGGTGGTCCTGGATGGTGAGAAGGTCGAGGCCGAGACTGTCGATGAGTAGTGCCTGCTCACTGGAGCGGCCGACGGGTAGGGCGTTCGGCTCTACGTTCGCGCCGAACAGGACGGGCAGGGGCATGAAGGTCTCCTGGGCAACCGGCGCTGGACGCCGGCCGGCGGTGGTCGCAGGTGGGGAAGGGAACGGACCCGCTGTCGTCCCGCAGGCAGCGCCTTCAGGGGCAGGCGGCAGCCGGGACGACACGGCTCGGGTCCGTGAGCGGTTCAGCGCGGCGGGCCGAGGATGACGCCGCCGTACAGTTCGGATGCTTCCGCCAGGAGGGACTTCGGGATCTCGAAGCCGTCGGGGCGCGGGGTGGTGAGGTCGCGTCC
>NZ_JBIRTB010000025.1:0-40790 GCF_044334475.1 Streptomyces sp. NPDC020780
TCTTACAAAGCAGATGTCGGCGGTTCGAAACCGTCCGCGCCCACCATGGATAGTCGCAGGTGAGAGCCTGTTTCGGCCCCTCGATCCGCTGAGATCGAGGGGCCGTTTCCATGATCGGGGCCACATAGGGGCCACATCGCCACAGAAATGCGGTCGTCCATCACTCGTTTGAGGGATGGACTCGGTGCCCAAGGCACGTAAGCTCTGCGGCAGGGAGGGGCAGGTGTGTCTCCCCCACGCGCGCCTGAGACGCGCCTCCCGCAATTCTGTGGTGCGTCAGCGGGGAGGCCGACCCCACGGAAGCGAGGCCCCCACCGGTTATGTCGGTGGGGGCCTTCTGCTATCCAACCTAAACCGCCCCGCACCTCTGCTGGTGCGGGGCGGGGCGCCTTGACCGAGTCTTAGCGCCATGCGGCGCAATCTGGCAGAGACGCGTATGCCAGGTGCCGCCTTGTGGCCGCTCCCTTTCGCGAGCGACCGCCCAGGATTACGTGCGGAGGGCATGTGCCGCAAGCTGTAGGTTCTGCCCTACATACATTCGATCATGAAGCGCAGAGCGTGGTGGAGTGCCACGCTCCGTACCCCCGCCCGCCTGGGTCATCGCCCGCCGCTGGGCCATCGGAGAACACATCCGTACTGCCCGCCAGGCCGCCGGCCTGACCCAAGAGCAGGTCGCTCTCCGCATCGGGATGGACCGGGCGACGTACAACCGCATCGAGCAGGGCCACAGCAGCCCCCTGCTCGACTCCCTCATCCTCATCGCCGACGCCCTCGGTGTACCCCTCGCCACCCTCGTCCGGACATGACCCTGCCCGCACCCCGGCCGCCGCCGGCCTCGGGTACGGGCAGGGAGTCTCAGCGGGCCGGTGCCACCGCTTCATCATGATCGCGGTGTTCGCCGATAGCAGCCGCCAACTCGTTGGCCCGGGCCCGGTCGTACCCGGGCGAGGCCGGCTCAGTGACCGCTATCCACTCCCGCGCCAGGGCGGCGCAATGCCCGCACCCCGGGTAGGGGCGCGGGACGGCCAGCGCCACGGTGCTCACGACCGGCCCGGGTGCGGGTGCCGGCGCAGTTCGACGTTGCAGTCGGACACGGCCGCCAGGTCGCCGATGCGGTGCGCTGCCTTGCGCTGCTGACCGAGCGCCGCGCACACCGTGCAGCCGACGGCGGGCGCCGGATCGGTCAGGCTCAGGGGGTCACTCAAGAACACGGGTTCGGTAAGATCCGGCATGGCGTCGCTCCTCGCAGCGTCGTCCGCACCCCCGGACCGTGGCAACGGTCGCGGGGGTTCTTCGTGCCGACCACCATATGCCCACCCCGATAGGTGCGATAGGTGCAATAGGCCGACTGATCCAGCCTGTCTCGCCTGGTTGGCTGACTCCGCTTAGCGTCGCGGCATGGACTGGCAGCCGGATATTCCCAGGTGGCGGCAGGTGTACGCCCTGCTTGAGGAGCGCATCGACAACGGGACGTACCCGCCGGGGACGCGCCTGCCGTCGGCGCTGGATCTCCAGGCTGAAACCGGGGTCAGCCCGGTGACGGCACGCCGGGTGTTGCAGGAGCTGCGGGCCGCGGGGCTGGCGTACATGGAACCGGGCATCGGCACCTTCGTCACGCGACTCCCCGAACCCGACGCCTAACCCCGGACATGACGAAGCGCCCCCGCCCTCCCCATAACAGGGGAGAGCGGGGGCACACCTTCAGAGACGAGCCGCCCCGGGCCGGCCTCCCACCACGGGGCCGGGCCGGGGCCTACAACCCCACCCCGTGCAGGTACGGCCGCGCTTCATCGGGTATCGGCTGAGGCGCCGGCGGCGGCTCCAGCTGCGACTGGCGGGCGAAGGCCACCATCGTGCGCAGCCAGCCCACCATGTACCGAATAGCCACATCCTGAGCAGTGATCCGCTCCCGGTCCCGCTCGGAGTCCGCTTCCTGCTCATCGATCCGGCGCTCCAGGCGCTCGATGTGCTGACCGAGTTGGTCAGTGACCGCAGTGAAGTCATCGCGCCGTTCGGCGCCGCGCGGACGGCGAGGCTGGCGGCGGCCGATGATGGCCGTCACCGCCCCACCGGCTGCGGTGACAAGGGCGACCGCAAGGGCGCTCAGCGCGGTCAGCATCTCAGGTCTCACGGGGTGGCTCCGATCGTGCTGGGGGTGGCTCGTCCCAGCCGATGGCAACCAAGCACACCGCCCCGAACGCGCCGAAGATCATTGCGACGACCCATCCTCTGGAGCTTGCGCCGAGCGGCCACCAGGACAGCAGGTAGGCCATGGCCCACGGGGTGGCGATCAGCCACACCGCGAGGAATCCGGGCCAGTCCCGGCGTGCGGGGACCCAGGCGCAGGCGAGTGCTATCACGCCTGCGATGATCCACGCCCAACCCCAGACGTCGAGCGGTTGCAGCTTCAGGAGCAGGGCCAGGCCGTCGTGGTCGCCGGTGGGCTGGACGATCTGTCCGAAGCCGTACCCTGCGGCCATGATGCCCTTGAGGGTGAGGAGTGCGCCGCGGCGGCCCAGCCGTCTGGTGAGCCGCCGGGCCGCCGCGCGCATCAGACCCCCTTGGCGAGGCTGGCCGAGTTCGTGACGTCCCGCCACCGGGCGACCAGACCCTTCAGCAGGGCGAGGACGGCGCCGACTCCACCGGCCCCAGCGGCGTACCACATGCTGCCGTTGAGCGGCTGGGTGATCACGACGCCCGCTATGCCCGCCTGGAGGAACGTGACGAGGACGCGCTCCAGGAGGTCACGAGCGTAGGTCTTGGCGCCCTTGAGGACGGTCTGGGTGCTCGGCGCAGGGAATCGCGTGTCGGCCATGTCAGGCCCCCTTCTTCAGGTCGGCGACAGTCTCGACCAGGCCGTCGAGGGTGGACTGGATCTGCTCGATGCGGCCGTGCATGTCCGGGATCCGGTGACCGGCCGCGCGGGACTCCTTGTCCTGGGCCGGGTTGCGGTACGTCCACGGGGCGAGGGCCTGCTCCGCCTTGATGTGGGCGACGTCGGCCGCGAGCTGCTTGAGCAGCTTCTCCTGGGCAGGGGTCATGTCGGTGTCCTCCTCAGGCTGGGGGGTTGTCTTGCTCGGGACGGTGCTGCCGCCGGGTGACCAGGACGCGGGGTGGGCGAGGCGCTCGGCGACGTCGGCGCGGAGGTCCGGCATGCCGAAGCCGCGGGGGTCGACCTTGTCGCTCGACCACTCCAGGTGGCCGATGACGGACTTCGCGCTCCAGCCGTGGGCGCGGCATAGGGCGGCCTGGACGCGGACGATCGCGTCGTACTGGGCGGCCGGCCACGGGTCGCGGCCGTCGCCGAGGTTCTCGCACTCCCACCCGTAGAAGTGCGCGTTGCCGTCGATGCCGTTGCTGTTGCCCTTCGTCGGGGCGGTCGGCCGGGTGGTGTAGGACTCGGCGGTGACCTGCTCGAGGACTCGGGGGTCGCCGCCGCCGGCGTGGTTGGTGCGGCCCCAGCCGACGAGGTGGACCTGCCCGTCCTTCGCGATGACGCCGTGGCACAGCGGCCCGGGCAGGGCGCTGTGCCCGTCACGGCACAGGGCCACGGTGGACGCGGTCCCGCGGGTCACGGTGTGGTGGACGATGCTGCCGTTCACCGGGCCCCAGGGCCCCTTGTGGTTGCGGTTGTGGGTGCGCCAGTCGCCGACCTCGACGACCCGCACGCCCTCGGCGCGCAGGGCCGCGAGGACAGCGGCAGCAGACAGTGGTGCGGCCATCAGGCCTCCAGACATGACGAAGCCCCGGGCCGGTCGGCGCGGGGCGGAGAGTGGTGCGGTGGGTCAGGTGGCGGTCTGGTAGGTGATCGACGCGCGCAGGACGTGGCCGGCGGCGAGGGTGTCGGGGACTGTTGCGGCCATCGATGCCGAGCGGGAGTCCGTCGCGGACGTCGGGAACGTGGCGTTGAAGGCGCTGCTGCCGCCGGACATGATCGTGCCGCCGTGCCAGGCCTGTACGGCGACGAGTCGTGCTGAGCCGGTGTAGTCGATACCGGCCGCCGACGTGAACGGGACGCCGAAGCTGTAGCCGCCGCTGCCGTATGTGGTGGTGGAGCCGGTGGTGAGTTTGAGGACGACGTGGCAGGTACGGCCGATCTTGATGTACTGGCCGGTCAGGGTGCCGTTGCCGATGCTGGGGTTGCTGGCCGCAGTCCAGGTCGGTGTGTATGGCGTCCAGGCGCCGAACATGCTGTTGAACTGGTCGCGGATCTGTTCATTCAGCATGGCCGCGGTGACGACCTCGCCGACTGACCATGATTTCGGGCCGAACGTCACGGCAGCGGCTCCTCGGGGGCGGGCTCAGGTGTGGGCTCAGGTGTGTTGGGGTTGGCCGGGTCGAGCGGGTTCCACCAGAACCGGTGATCGAGGGCGAGCGCTTCGGCCTCCGCCGCCGCGGTGTCGATGGGGACGATGAGCGGCACCCAGTCCCGGCGGCACTGCGCGCACCCGAACCGAGCGTCGGTCACGGACACGATCCACACAGCACCGCAGGAGGCACACTCGGCGAGCCAGCGGCCGTCATCGATCCGGGCGTACACCCCGGGGTCGTCTTGGACGAATTGAGTGGGGACGGGCACACGCCAGCCGAGCCGGTATTCGACCCATTTGTAGACCAGTTCGGCGCCGGGGACCTGTGACCAGTCCTGTGCCGGCTGCCCCCGGCGGGCGGGCGGCGGGAGGTAGTACGTCTCGGCCCGCACGATCTCAGTGGCGGGCAGGGCGTTTGCGGCCATGGGGTGTCCGATCAGTAGGCGAGGCGACTCGTGGACCCGAGCCTGGAGTAGGCGGGATCGTCCAGGACCCACACGGAGTCGGTGCTGGACGCGCTGGTGCGGAACTGGATCAGGTGCGACTGCTCCTTGAGCGTCTCGGTGTAGCCCTCGACGGTGACGCGCAGTTCTGCGGCGGTGGCCTGCGCTGGCAGCCCGTACACGGTGAAGTAGCCGCTGATGTCCGCGTCGAGGATGTCCAGGTAGCTGGCCATGGTGTACGCCTCGATGGGGACCTCGCGGAGCTCGGGCGCCGGGTCCGCGTACCGGGACACGATCCACGAAGCGGCGTCCACCACGCTGTTGTCCGTCGTCTTGAGGAGAGTGAGCGCCTTCTCGTACAGCCCGTATGCCTGGATCGATTCGGCCGAGCTGATCTTCTGCGTGGCCCCGCCCGGCCGCGACGCCTCGACGCTGTTGACCAGCTTCTGGTCATCGTCGGCGAGCTGCAGCCCCGGCTCCAGATCCGCGTAGGCGATGGTGAACACTTCGGCTGACGCGTCCGGGTTGTACCGCAGGTCACGGGACTGGTACGCCAGCCCGAAGTAATCGCGCTCGGCATACAGGCGCCCGGACTCAGTGGCCTCGACCTCCCGCATCCTGGCAATGACGGTGCTCCCGGCCTCGGCCTGGCTGGCCACCGGGTCGTGCGTGGACCCCAGGATGGTCACGCTGCCGACACCGGCGTACCGGGCCAGGCGTGTGATCCGCAGGTCCGCGGGCTCCCCGGCGTACCCGGTCGTCCCGGCGGCGTAGTGGGTGGCGAGCGTGGCCCCGATGGGAGCGCTGTACTGCACGGCGTACAGGGCCAGGTGTCCGATCGACCCGGACCACAGGCGCCCGCCCCGGTAGGCGCCGACGGTAAGCTGCCGGATCTCCACCGCGACGGTCACGGGGGCGCTGGTGCGCAGCACCCCGTCCACCCACACCATCTGCCTGATCTCGTCGTATACGAGGTGGTGCCATGCCCCGTCGGCGAGGTTGCCGCTGGCCACGGCCGACACGGTCAGCGGTGCGCCACCGTTGGCTGACTCCGCCTGCAGGGCGCCGGTGGCGTCCAGCGACCAGACGAGTTGACTAAACTGGATGGTGCTGGACAGGGCGGCGATAACGCGGCCCGGAGTCGTGGTCTGAAACCAGCACTCCATCTGAAGCCAGCGCGCACTGGACGCCCGCTCGAACGCTGCTCCGAGGTCGCTGGCGAGGTAGCGCCCGGCCGAGGCGCTGGCCGGGGTCAGGAGCGGGACGGGGTCGGCGGCGGCCACCGGGCCCGGTGTGGCGCCGAGGGTGAGGGTGCCGCCGCTCCCGGCCTGAGAAATCGTGAGCGGGCTGGCCGTGGTCCCGGACAGGTCGCCGGCCGATGTGCTGTCCGTCGGCTCGGTCAGCGGGAAGTACGCCAGCGGGCTGTTGAAGACGATCTCCTCGACGAGGGATGACCGCAGCGGCGGCAGCCGGTTGAGCCGCTTGAAGAGGTCCGTCGCGCTGATGGTCACCGAGCTGGCCAGCCCTTCCCAGTCCACCGGCCACTCGTTCACGGTGCCGTAGAAGCGGGGCCGGACCTGGGCGCCGAGGTAGTCCCACTCCACGTAGTCCCCGGTGCCGCCAGTCCGGGATGTACTCAGCGTCATGATGAGCTGCTGCGTGGCCGCCCAGGAAGGTGTGGCCAGACTGCGGCGCACGGCCCAGTCCCATCCGTCCGGGCTCGTCTCCCAATACACCGTCCCGGAGGTCTCCCGGATCCGTAGCCACAGGTGATCGATCCCCGAGTAGGGCAGATCGACGGCCGTCGCGTCACTGAATCCCACCATGTTCACGCACCGCAGCATCTGCGTCGCCACGTTGAACTGGAACCCGATGCGGGTGCCATTGGTCACCCCGTCGAGGATGAAGTGCGACAAGGCGGCGCTGCTGCCGTTCGCACCCGGTGCGGTCGATAGGCGGGCGCACACCGACGCCCCGGGCAGCAGCCAGGATCGGGCCGACTGCACGCCGGACGACCCGCCCGGGAGCAACGGGATTCGCAATCGCCCGCCGACCAGTGCGGACCCTCCGTACCGGTTCGGCCACAGGGCCGGATTGATCGCTGACCCGTCGAAGTCGTCGCCCATCATCGACACCGGCCACGGCGCCGCCCCGGTCCTCGCCGGGTACACCAGGGCGCTGACCCGGATCGGGGCATTACGCCGCACGTAGGGGGAGAACGGCGAGTTCGGATTGCCCGGGGTGAGCGCCCCGTCCTGGTTGTCCAGGGTCAGGCTCGCCGTACCGGGCTGCGCCTCGGACAGCTCATCCGACGCACCCCGGGTGATGGTCACCCCCCGCCCCTGGTCGACGCGGTCGGTGATGTCCGTCCACGTGATTCCCCCCGGGGCCTGTACGACCCCGCCCCACCCCATCTCGACGAGCACCGCCACGCCGTCACCCCACCTTCAGCTGGACCGTGGCGCCCTGCGCCCGGCCGTACTTGAGCAGCACACGCTGCAGTTCCCGGCCCACAGCCACCGGGTCCATGGCCTGCTCGACGTTGACCGCGATGTTGTAGACCACGCCGCCCGTACCGGCCCCGGCGACCGCGGGCCGGCCGATGACCGGGCGTGCTGCGGTGACCCGGCCGGACACGGCGGCGAGCGCCCCGTCGAGGACCGGCAGCCGCTCTCGCATGCCGACGGCCAGACCCTCAGTGGTGTACCGGCCGAGCTGTGCCATCACCCGGCTGGGGCTCTTGATGCCGAGGGCCTTCCGGATCGCCTTGTCCATGCCCTTGGCGATCTTCAGCATCTGGGCTTCGATCGCCTTCTGCTGCGAGGTGATGCCCTTCAGGAAGCCCTTCCCCGCGTTCTTCCCACTGTCGAACATGAGGTCAGCGCCCATGTTCCCGACGTTCTTCGCCGCGGTGTCCAACTTCGTCTGCGAGGCCGTGACCCCGGCCAGAGCGCTTTTGCTCATCCCGGACAGGGCCGAGGCGTAGGCGTACCCGGCGTCCGGGCCCATCTCGATGACCTGCCGCAGCAGAGACTTTGACAGGCCCCGCTTCCCGAGGTCGGCGATGTACCGGGCGAACTGGTTGACCTTCGCCAGCTTCTGCTGGAGCCCGGCTTGGATGCCGCCTGCGGTCACCTCCTCGTCCGACATCCCCAGGTTGCCGAGCCCGGCCGCCTGCGCGGCGTTGCCCTTCAGCGACACCGCGTACTGCCCGGCCTCGGCGAACGTCGCCGCCAGCTTGTCCCGGGCAGACGCCAGCTTCTGGAGCTTGGCCGTGTCCCGCTTCACCATGGCAACAAGGTGGCTGTCCTTGTTGGTCTTGACGCCCTTCCAAGCAGCCCAGATGTCTGCGACGAGATCCGTCGCCGTGGCGGAGATCTTCGACTTCTCGCCGGTCAGGCCAAGGATCAGACCCTTCCCGACGTCCTTCATCAGGGCGCGCATCTTCTTCGACGGAGACGCGATCTCCAGCTCTGTCCGCACGCCTGCTTCGACACCGGCCGCCATGACCCGCGCGGCGCTGTCGACCCCGGACACGGACGCCCGGAGACCTGCCTGCAGTCCCCGCCCGGCTTCCGCTCCGGCGCCGGCCATGCTGCCGCCAGCGTTGCCCACCGTGGCCGCCATACCCAGCCGGCCCTCGTTGATCGCGGCGAGGAACCGGGCACCGTACTTCGCGACGGACCGGGCCTTGATGACGAACTCGCCGTTGCTGACCCGGGCGATGATGCTGTCCGACGTGCCGGTACCGGGGCCGGACACCATGCCGCCGCCCGGGTAGCCGACGAGACCGCCGTCCGCGTACTTCAGCTGAGCGCCATACGACCCGGCCTTCCTGGCCGCGCTGCTGTCCCCGACCGTCACGTACCGGGTGGTGATCGTGACGGACCCGTCCCGCAGGTTGTCAAGCGCCCGCTGAGCGTTCGCGATCTTGTTCTTCAGGTCGGAGATATCCGCCCGGACCTGTGCCCGCCGGGAGTCCGGGACCTTGGCCAGCCGGGCCTTCGCAGCGTCCAGCTTCGCCTGCAGATCCTCCATATTGCCCTTGAGGTATGCCGTCTTGTTCGGCGTCTGCAGGATCTGATCGGCGAGCCGCTTGGCCTCGTCACGGTTCAGCCCCATGGCGTCAGCAGACGCAATCAGGGCCGCGCGCCCTTGGGCGTACTGGCCCTTGGCGTATTCCCACGACTTGCCCGAGTCCCGAGCCGCAGTGACGCTGCCCTCCGTTTTCCTCGCCAGATCAGTCAGCGCAGCTTGCGCCGTCCGCGCCGTCTCGGAGTTGAGGTTCAGCTCCCCGTTGGTGAGGTGCAGCGCATCCTTGTGCTTTGTCGCCGCCTTGGCTGCGGCATCGATCGACGCCTCCATACCGGCCCGGCCGTCAAGGGCCGCCCGGTTCACCTCATTGAGCGCAATGATGCTCTGCCGCAGCCCATCAGTGCTGGCCTTCTGCGCGTCGAGCTTTGCCTGCACCTGCTGTGCCTGGGCGCCGAACAGGCCCATGGACTGGGCGGCGAGCTCGGCCTCAAACTTCTGGTCGGCCAGCGCGGCCTTGTAGTCGTCCAGACCAGCCTTAAGCTCCTTGACCTTGTCCGGCTCCATGCCCTTGGTGAGGTTCTTCAGGGCTGCCGCGGCCAGGTCGGACTTGCCGCCGCTGACCAAGTTCGACAGCGCCTTGTCGACGGCCTCGATGTCCTCCTTGGCGGCCCTCGCATCTGGGCCGCCCTCCCCGTACCCGAAGAAGTCCGAGAACGCCTTCTCGATGGACTGGGTGGTGGAGGGGCGAGCCAGGACCTGCAGGCTGTCCGACAGGCCGTCCAGGTCCGTGCCGAACGCCTTCGCCGCTTCGCCGGTGACCTTGCCGGTGTCGCCGAGCTTGCCGAGTGACGTCGTCAGCCGGTCCACGTCCGGGGGCACCGACTTACCCCGCGCTGACAGCTCACTGATCGCGATCAGGAGCAGCCCGATACCCGTTCCAGCCAGGGCAAGTTTCGCCCCGCGGCCCAGCGCACCGATGGCCGCAGTCACTGCGGACAGCCGACCAGGTGCCGCGGCTGCCGCCGTCTGCATGGCGAGGAGCTGCGTGCCGAACGCGGCCATCGCGGTGCGCGCCGCCGCCATACCGACTGCCGCGAGCCGCACCGCCTTGATCGCGACGGCCAGCTGCAGGATCGTAGCGAGCGCCTCGGGGGGTACTGCTGCGACGATGCCGGCCAGGGCGTTGACGACCTGAAGCATGCCGACACCGACGTCCGCGCTGGCGTCGAGGACGTTCATCAGGGCGGCGCCGACGCTGCGGAGCGTCTCCGCGACCACAGGGCCCTGCGCGCGAGCGAAGTCCATGAACTCCGACAGGCCGCCGCCGACCTTGCCCGAGTCCGTGGTCCGCATCAGACGGACCAGCCCGTCGTTGACCCGCTGCAGGGTGCCCGTCGCGAAGTCAGTGAAGCGGCGGTTGAGCCCGTCCAGGCCCGGGGATGCCATGCCCCCGGCGAGGATCGTCACCATCCGGTCCAGCTGCGCCGACGCCCCCTTGACCAGCCCGGTTGTCTTCGGGAGCGCCGCCGAGAACAGCGCCATGCCCTTGATGACCGGGCCCATCGTGTCCTCGGCCAACGAGTCCGACCACCGCTTGTACTCGTCCTTCAGCACAGACAGGCCAGCCGCCGCCCGGCGTGTGGCCGGCGGCAGGTCGGCCATCACCCGCGCGTACTCCGCCTGCGCAGTGACCGCGGCCTCAGACGTCTTGCCGCTCTTCTTGACCTCGTCGGTGTACGCCTTCTCCGCCTCCACTGCCTCCGACATCGCGGCGATCTGCGGGCCCAGAGCAGCCCCGTAGGCGGCTGCGGCCACAGCAGCCGCACCGGCGCCCGCAGCAAGCGGGGCAAGCGACGCAGCGGCCGGACCGGCCGCCGGAGCGAGACTGATCAGCGCACCGCGCAGAGCCGCGGCAGCCTTCGCCCCGATGTCCGCGTCCCGCTGGAGACCCGCCATGTGCCGCGTCGTGCTGGAGCCGAGACGGCGCATGGCCGCGTCCCCGTTGATCGACGCGGCAGCGAGGCGGCGCTGCAGCCTGGTAGCCGCGTCGCCCGCGCGATCGAGGACGCGCGACAGCTGGTCGCGGCCGTCGAGCAGGAACGTGAGGCGAGTCGCCACGGTCACTCACCTCCGGATTGCTGGGCCTGCTGATGCGCGTCCAGCCAGCAGGTCAGGGAGTAGAAGTCGTCGACGAGCTGCCGGTCGACGACGTCCGGCGGCATGTTCAGGAGGTGGGCGAAGAGTCCGAGGTACTGGGCCCGGAGGACGTGGATGTCTTCTTCGCAGATTTCGTCCGCGCGGGTGCGGACCCCGTCGGCTCGGCCTCCGGCTCGGGGGCTTTTCCCTCGGAAGCCTCGGCCTGCCGCTGCTCGATGTACGCCCGCGCGTGCTCCGGATCGGCGGCGGCGTCAGGCACCTCGCGCAGTGCGTGAGCGATCGCCTCAGCCGTCACCTCCGGGTCGGTGCCCATCAGGTTGAACGCACCGTTCACCCAGTTCTCGACCTCGTCCTTGTCGAACCGGGTGGCCAGCTCGTCCACGCCCGGGTCGAACTCACCGAACCGCAGCGTGGGCGCGGACCGCTTCTTCAGGATCCAGACGACGGCGCGCATTGCGTCGAGGTCCTCGTCCGGCAGGCCTTCCTTCACGGCCGGCCACTTCATATCCACGGTCCGCGCCACGATCGACGCCTCCGACGCCAGCAGCGTCCGGGCGTCGTATTGTTCCGGCTCCCCACCGGCGGGGGTGTAGACGATGATCAACGGGTGCTCCTACTCGATACGGCGGCGCACGTCATCGACGACGCGGGCCACCTCGGCGGTCATACGGGGGGTGTGGCGGCGGACGGTCTTGTCCCACCACAGAGGGGGCGCTGTCTGCTGAGCCCAGCGGCGCCTGTTGCCGAACACCGGGTGCCTGAGACGTCCCTCGTTCAGGCGGTTCAGGACACCCATCGGAATGTCCGGCGGCAGGAGGGCTTTGTCGACCCAGACCCGGGCGCCCGGGCTGCCGGAGGTACGGACGCTGATCCGAATCGCCTGCGCGATCGACACCCGGAGCGGCCGTGTCGTCGGCGACGGGCCGCCACGCTTCCCGGACCCGCGGCCGGCCGACTGGATCGACAGGCCGCGGATCGTGGACTGCAGGTCATCACGCAGCGGCTCGGCCGCACGCCGAATCCTGCGCTGCATGCTGCTGCGGATGTTCTCGTGACCGGCCGCCCGGAGCTTCCGCTGGAGCTCCAGGAGGTGGCCGGTTCCGAGGATCTGGAAGGAGGCTGGCATGCCGGCCTCCGCTCAGAGCGCGATGTCCGTGGACATGTACTCGATGGTCGTGGGGTTCGTCCCGTCGTACAGGCCGGTGAAGTTGAACGTGGGCTTGATGACGTCGAACCCTTCGACGACCGGGGGAGCGTCGTCGAGACGGATGGCCGGGACCTTGAAGGTGATGCGCTCCGGGTTCGCTGCGGCAATGAGCGGGCCGGTGAAGTCCCAGACGAGGGACGTCGCGGCGTCCGAGGTGTGCAGGTCGTCGAGGATCGTGGAGACGTAGTCGCCTTCCAGCGACCCGGTGATCTTCACCTGGTCGTTGCTGATGGGCTCCTTCTTCAGCCCGGACTGTCCCGCGTAGAACCGCTCCGTCGCCTGCGGGCGCTCGATCTTCAGGGACACCTTGCGGATCCCGTCGAGCGCGGTCTCCGTGCCGTAGGCGCCGGTCTTCACTGACATCTGCCCGAAGTGGAAAGGCGACATGGCGGGGTACGTGGCGACGGCCAGGGTCTGCGTCTCGTCGCAGTCCTTCGCGTCGATCTCGAAGCTAGCGGTCAGCATGCCGCCGACCTCGCACGAGAACTCCGCGCTGATCACCTTGCAGCCTACGAACGTCTTGTCGGAGACGACTCCAGTGGTGAGCGGCACACCCTTCTGGATCACCAGCGATTTCCCGGCGACATCCGCGAGGACATGCGTCTGCAGATACGCCGACGTCGCCGCCTGCTGAGCCGGGGTCACGCTGGTACCCATGAGCGTCTGCAGGAGCACGCCCATGCCCTTGGTGGTGACCTCCATCTCCAGAGACCCGGACGCCTGCCGCTGCGTCACCACACGGCGCGACGACAGCGGGACGAGCCGACCAGCCGCGATGCCCGCGCTCTGCGCCGTGGTCTTCTTGAGCTGAAGGGATTCCTTCGTGAACTCGATGAACTTCGTCGGCGCGAGGAACGTCCCGTAGGACGCCTCCGCCGCGATACCGATCTGGGCGCCGAGCCCGGAACCGATCGCCATGGGTCAGCCCTCCGTCTTCGTGGCCGGCGGCTTCACCGCGGCGGTCAGCTTCGTCGCGGCGGGAGCCTCGTTCTTCGGCTCCTCGACCGCCTCCCACGTGCCGGCCTGGCACACGTACCCGTCGAACCGGGCGTCGGGTACCTCGACCAGCTCGTCCGGCTCGATCCGGCGGTCACCGAGCTCCGGCACGGTGACCGGCTCGGCGCCGATGTAGCGCACTCGCGCCATGGCGTATCTCCTCAGGTGGTGGTGTTCAGATGCGGGCGCGGTACGCCACGGTGAAGGCGAGGCCGGCCAGAGCACCGTCCGGGCCGTTGTCCTGGATCAGGGCGCCGGTGGTCAGCTCCGACCAGAGAACGACCCCGCCGAGCGCTGGGGCGTCCGGCGCGGTGTTCGTAGCCCGGAGCTCGGCCTCGACAACGGCGAGGAGCTCGAAGACGCGGGCCCGGCACAGGGCCATGTCCTCGTCCCCGGAGCGGGCCTCCAGGTAGCAGGAGATCGCCCCGTCCTCGTCACGGCGGCGGGCGCCAGCACCGGCGAACCGCTGCTGCAGCTCGGCCGCCTGCTCAGCCCCCGGGGCCCACCCGACGTACAGCCGGTCGGGCTCGGAGAAGTTCGTGCTCGGCGGCGGCCCGTCGATCACCCGGACTTCGGCCAGCGCCGGGGCGGTCTCGAACCGAACGACGAGGGCGGTGATCGCGGCATGCGCCGCAGACGTGGCCATCAGCCGATCCCCGGCGGGAGCTTGAACGGCTCCAGCAGTTCGAGGACCCGATTCGGCACCGCGTACCCGAACCCAGGGACCGGCTCGGTCACCGCGTAGTCGTCGGCGCCGGTCGCCCCGCGGGCGGGCCCGTTCTTCGTGCGCCACAGATGCTGAAGCAGGAGCAGCGCGGCCAGTCGGACGGTGGGCGGGACCACCGCCCGACCCGCCCTGTAGGTGGCCGTCCACGGGCCCCCGGAGAACCGGGAGCGGTCCGCGTAGGCGACCACGCCTGACGGGCCGTCCACGTGCAGCCTGGCCACGTCAACGGCCATACCGCCCGGCTCCACCGGGGAAAAGGACGTCACAGCCAGGACCGGCGTCTGCAAGAGCACAACGGCCGGCCCCTGCCCCGTCACGGTCTCGGTGACCTCCCGCTGCTCGACCACCCCCACGTAGCCCTCGATTACCGAGGTCAGGGCGTCGATGTACATCTGCAGCTCAACGTCCGACGCGGTGGTGCGAATGTTCAGCTGGGCTTTCGCCTCGGCCAGGGTCAGCAACGCCACGACTGGCCCCCTTACTTCGTGCGGGTCTCGGTGCGCGGCCGGCGCCCGGTCTGCTTCCGGGCCGTGCGCTCGGGCCCGGCCGCAGTGGTCTCCGGGGTCTCGGGCTGCTCGTCGCGGACCATGACGGCACGGACACCGTCGGCCCACGCCGCCGCCTCGGCGCCGGGCAGGTCAACGACCTCACCCGGCGCCCACGCGAACCCACGGCCCGACACGCTCGTCAGCAGTCGGATGCGGGCCATCAGTCACCCAGCCCCTGGTGCAGGTCGCGAACCTCGCGCTCCGCCCGGGACTCGGCTGTCTCCACGGCCTTGTCCTGGGCGTCCTTCAGCGCCTTGACGTCCGGGTCCGGCTCGGCCGCCGCAGCTGCCTCCGGGGTGCTGGACACCCCGCGCGCCGCGACGTCCACCGCGCTGACCGCCTGCTGGCCGAGCTGCTCCTTGGCCGCGGCAATGGCCACGTCCTTGTCGCCGATGAACTCCGGTGCGGTCTGGTCCATGCTGCCGTCGGCCTTGCGCGACGCCATGACGATCCGGTCATGGTCACCCGCCTTGGCCGCGGAAGCGGTCGGCTTGTCCTGGAGCACCGACGATTCGGTGCCCTCCTTCTTCGGCGTGGTCGCCATGGTCTGCGTCCTCTCTCAGTCGGATCAGGTGGCGGAGTTGCGGTACGCCTTGTACGCGGCGGTGTCCTGCGGCGTGCCGTCCGCCCGGGCGAACCCGAGGAACCCGACCTGGAGGTAGTCGGCGTACCGCTCGGCGAGACGCAGCATCTGCACGTCCTTGACGTCACGGATCAGGTAGCCCGCGAAGAAGTCCCCGAAGAGGATGCTCTTGGCGTTCGCGGCCATGACGGGCATGTCCTGGTTCACGACGTAGCCGTGGCCGAGGATCCCGTCCGGGACGCCGACCTGAATCGACGGCTCCCACAGCGGACGGTTCTGCCCGTCCTTCAGCTTCCGGACCGACGCCAGCGTGGCGTCGTTCAGCATGAACCGCTGCCGGCCGGAGGACCGGTACGCCGGGTCGATGCTGTGGATCAGGTCGATCAGGTCGTCGTACGTGACGGACGTGGTCTGCCCGGTGCCGCCGGTCTTCCCGATGGCCGCGTTGGTCTGGACACCCTCCGGCTGGGCCGTGCCGGTGCCGGTGGTGAAGTGGGTGTTCTGGATACGGCCGATGCGCTCGCCGAGCTTCCGCGGCAGCCAGGTCTCGATGTCGAACGCGCCGTCCTGGAGCAGCTGAAGGCTGACGCGCACCAGCTTCGAGGTGTACATGAACGCACCGATGTCGGCCTGGCCGATCGTCACGTCCTGCTCGGTGACCTGCGTGTTCTCAGCGAGGATCGCACCGACGTTGGCCGTGTCGTCGTTCGTCGGCCACGGCAGCGTCGCACCGGTCGACGTGGTGATGACCTCCGACACGTCGCGCATCGCGCCGTAGAACTTCATGGCCTCGACCATCTTCGCCCGGAACTCCGGGGGCACCAGGTACCCGCCGGCCGCACCGGTCGCGACACCCTGGGCGCGCAGCTCCTTGCCGTCGACCCACCCGGTCCGCAGGACCGTGCGCTCCTCGGAGGTGAGCTCGCTGGTGCCGTCGCGCATCCACGAGCGGTACGCCGCGGTGTACGCCTCGACGCCGGCCTCCCCGCCGTGGCGGGCGCGCGCCTCCTCGGCTTCCTCGGTGTCGGCCCTGGCGTCGATGACCTGGGAGTAGTCGACGGACGAGAGGCGGGCGTGCCGCTCCTCGGTCTCGATGTCCTTGGACAGCTGCTCGACGTCGGCGAGGGCCGCGTCCCACGCCGACCGGTCCTCGGCGGACAGCGGCTTGTCGTCGCCGCGGGACTGGAACTCCTGCGCCTTGTCCCATGCCTGCGCGCGCTTGTCGAGCAGGGTCTGAAGGTTGGGCATTGTGCCTCCCAGCACGAAGAGCCCCACAACCGTGCGGTGAGGGGCTGGAAAGGGATGTGAGAGCAGCTACCGCGCGAGGAGGTAGCGGGCGGCGAGCGCCTCCATGCGCATCGCCTGACGGCCCCCAGTGGTCTCTCCCGGCTGGGTTGCGTCACCACCCCGAGTGGGCGCGCGGCCCGGCTCGTGGCGGAAGTCGTTGAGTTCCGGGCGGTACTTCGCCCGGCGGTCGAACGCCGCGTCACTGCCGCGCGCGGCCAGGGCGACCCCGACGGACCGGAGCCCGGCGTCGGTGTCCTCGTAGGCAGGGAACGTCACCGCGGACACCTCGAAGAGCTGCACCTCGCGGATGATCCGCAGCTCGGCCTCGGCCTTGTCGCCGTCGACCGTCTCTATCTCCACCGGTTCCCAGTCGTCCTTGACGACCCGGAACCCGAAAGACATGCCCGTTACGTTCTTGTTCCGCAGGTTCACCACGAGGTCGCTCACGTAGGACAGCTCCGTGTCGAGATCCGCGTCGACCGCGAGGCCGACGCTGTCCTGCGCCAGCCGCAGCGACCCGGCCGATACCCGCGACACCACCATGCGGGTGTCGTGGTCCACGAGCATCCGGGCGTCGCCTTCGGTGATGGTCTTCGTGAACGCACCCGCCGCGATCTCCTCGTAAAACCCCCAGGTCAGCGGGTTACCAATCGCGGTCCGGGAGTTGAACACCGCGGCGTGCCCGGCGAACCCGGGTGCCCCGCCGTCTGCGGCCCGGACCTGCAGACCGGCCGTGGCCAGACTCAGGTCACGGCGCTCAGTCGTCTTCGGCATCGCTGCCTCCTTCGTCTCCGGGGTCGGTCATCAGGGCCGCCGCCTTGGCGAGATGATCGGCGGCGCGCGCCGCCCGGTCCGCGGTCGGTGGTAGGTCCGCCGGCGCCTTCACGCTCGGGTCGTAGCCCAGCGGGGCCATGTACAGCGGCTGCAACCGCATGTCGCCCTCAGGCCCGGTGATCGGCGGCAGGTCTTCCAGGCTGAGGATGTTGTTCGCGCTGAAAGCTCCCGTGTCCCGCATCGCCCGGTAGAACGTGGCGCGTGCCGCGCTGTCTCCACGCAGCAGCCCGCCGAGCTGGTACTTGGCGTACACGTTCTTCGGCAGCAGTTCCTTCGTGACCCGCTGCTCCGTCGGCGTCAGCCACGTCGGCGCGAGGTCCCACGTCACGAACCCCTGCGCCTGCTGCTCCAGCCCCGTACCCCACGACGTGCTCTTCTCCGTGGACATCAGCAGGAACGGCGGAACGCCGAACATGCGGGACACCTCGGTCACCTGGAACATGCGGGACTCCAGGAACTGCGAGTCCTTGTACGGCATCGTCACCGGATGGAACGACGCCCCAGAGTCGAGGATGGCCACGTCGTGCGCGGCTTGCCCACCGCCGTACCGCGCCCTCCACCCGGCCTTCAGCCCCGCGGCCTGCTCCGGTGTCAGTCGCTGCTCGGTCTGCAGCACACCGCTGATCATGTTGCCCGAGCCGTACAGGCGCCCCGCGGCCCGCTCCGCAGCGATGCCCAGCCCAATACCCTGCGCCGCCGCACGAATCGGAGAGCACCCGGTCACCCCGTCGTAGCCAAGGGCCGGCAGGTGCAGGATCTCTGCGGACGTGCGCCGCACCCGGCCGCCGTCCTCGGTCTGTACCCAGAACACCTTGCCGCTGGGGTTCTCCGGGGTCGGCTGTTCCTTGTCGACCTGCACCCGGTCCGGGCGGATCGGCCACAGCTGGACGACCTGACCGCCGCCGTTCCTCACCTTCTGTACGTAGGCGTTGCCCCACAGCAGCCGGTGCACGTACACCAGCCGCCACAGCTCGAACCGCGTCAGCTCCGGGTGCGGGTCGTCCAGCAGGGCGACCGTGGCCCGGTCCTTCGTGCCCACCGTGTACGTGTGCAGCGGCAGGGACGCGGACACGTTCGCCACGACGGACACCGCCCGCCACACCGCGGGCATCGTCAGCGCGCCCGTCTCCGTGACCGTCACGCCCGCCTCGACCGGCGCCCCACCACCCAGCAGATCGGACAGCGACGACGCCGTCAGCGGCGTCGTGGGGGACTCCACCGTGGCCCTGCGCTCGAACATCCCGAAGAGGCTCACGATGCCGTCCCCTTCCGTCGTTCTTGCTCACGTTCGACGGCCAGCACCCCGAGGGCGCCGGCCAGGATCAGCGCGGCCGGGACCGACCACATGCCCAAGCCCGCCACGACGGCGAGGACGAAGAGGACCTCCAGCACGAACAGCGCCACGTTCACCACAGGTTCGGCGCCCCTTCCGGCTCCACGTCCGCGCGCTCTGCGTGCCCCCACACGGCGAGCGTGCAGCCCACCAGCGGACTGATGTCCACCGAGACGCCCCGCCGCGCCCACGCCCACCCGTCGCCCACAGGGCGCTTGTCCGCACCCGCCAGCGCCGTAGCCAACGGGGGCTCGTCGAGGTGCACGATCGCCTGCGAGGCGACCGCGTCGAAGAACTGGCCGGACGCCCCAGCGATCTCGCGGGTTTTCGGTTCGATCAGGAGGTCCGGCAGGCCGAGGAGTTCCAGCTCCTTGCGCACCGCGGGGATCAGGGATCCGGCCGGGCCGCCCGGGTCGATGACGACCGCGCACGGACTGTGCCGCTCCACCAGTTCAATGAGCCGCTCCACCACCCAGCTGGTGCCCGGCCGGTGGTCTACGACCTCGACATGAACCGCTTCACCGGACCGTCCGGCCGCGCAGATCGCCGCGTGCGACCGCTCCGGCGTCACGTCCACAGCGAAGGACACCGGGTCAGCCATCGAGCTCGTACCGTCCGCCAAGGCCCGCCACACGTCCTCGTCGATGACCCGCCACGTGTCCTCCCCGTCCGTCGGGTAGTCGCCGACGCCGAGCCGCTCCCGCGCGAAGATCTCGTCCGACATCGTCAGCCGCTCCCGCTCCGTGTGCTCCAGCGTCAGCCGGTATCCCAGCGCCGGGTTCGCCTTGGCCACAGACAGAGGTGACAGCGGGTCATCGTGGTCGGTGCACCCCGGCGGGCACTCCCTCACGTGTGGGTCGATCGACCACTCCATGTACGCCAGCGACGGGTCCGGCTCCCCGTTCTCCGCCGCGGTGAGCGCCCGACGGCGCAGGCGGGCCAGCTGCTGCGACGGAGAGCCGATGCCGGCGCTGCCGAAGTACCAGACTTGCGGGTCCTTCACGGCCGCCATGGTCGGCATCAGCGCCCCCATCGCGTCGTCACCCAGGATCATGTCCTCGTCGAGGATGTTGCAGTTGCCGGTGAAACCGCGGCCGGAGCCGCCGGAGCGGGCCAGGAAACGCAGGCGCTGCCCGGTCAGCAGCTCGATGGCCTCCTCGCCCGTGGTCCGGCGGATCGCCTTCACGCGTTTCCGCAGGCTGTCACTGTTCGTGACCAGCGCGACGATGCGCCGGAACGCCTCGATCGACGTCTTGAACTCGTGGGCCGAGTGAAGGATCAGCCGCTCACCGAGGAGGAACAGGCCGGCCAGCTCGCGGGCCTCGATGATCCCGCCCTTCCCGTTCTGCCGCGGGACGTTCACTGCGACCTCGAACGCCGACCACGAACCGTCAGGGCGCTCCCCGAGACCCACGTGAAGGGCGAACGCCTGCCAGTCATCGAGCACCAGGCCCGCGTGCGCGGCCAGCTCTACGGCCTCCTGGCCCGCCGTGGACGTGTACGAGGGGGCGGTGAAGAGGCGGGGACGCTGTACGCCGAAGGTGCGCTCAGGCGCCACGGCGCTGGGCCCGTCGATCAGCGAGGTCATCGAGGACGTCCCCCTCCGTCGCGGGCGGCGCGATGGCGCGCAGTTTGGCCATGATCGTGTCGAGCTTGTCCGCGACGACGGCCTGTGATGTCGGAGCGTCACCGGCGCTGAGTTCATCGAGGGCGCGCGCGAGCTTCAGCGCAACGGCCACCCGCCCCGGCGCGATGCTGGTCACGCCGAGTTTGTCAAGCTCCGCGGCGATGGCATCAGCGATCATGATCGCCCCCCCCGTCACACAGTGTCACGTCACACAGAGTGAGGCCGCTAATTCCTCGGTTTCCGATTCCGGGTCATTAGTGGCTTCAAAAATGGCCGCGCAAAAAACAGGGCGACAAGGGCGTTTGGGTCGCCCGGTAGTGCGCTGAAGTTTTGATCCAGCTCTCCCGGTCGGCGTGGTTCGGCCGGTCGCGATCGGTGATCACCAGGTGCGTGATGCCTGCCGTGTCACTGCCCGTGATCCGCCCTTGCGTCGGTCGCGGTACCAGCGGGTGACGACGGCTTCCATGGCGGGTTGTCGCATGTCGCGGACCCTCTGGCGGACGATGGCTTCGCCCGGGTCGACGGTGACGACCTTCGCGCCGAGTCGCTTGTAGTGCGCGCGAGCCTTCGCCTGCGGCATCGTGTGGATGAGATAGACGTCGACCTGATCGAGGTGACGCTCTGCCTCGTGGATCGCTGCCTGCCGGGCCCGGTGGACTACCCGGAGTAGTGCCGGGTGGTGGTCGTGGTGGTCTGCTCCGGGTCCGGCCATGGCAAGGGCCATGAGGTCGAGGTCGATGACGATGTCTGACGCCTTGGCGTGGGCCCGGATGTACGAGGACTTCCCTGCGCCGGGCGGGCCGGTGATCACGTAGAGCACGGCGTTAGGACGTGCTGAGGTTGACGCCGTAGGTCACGGTGTCGCCCTCGTGGATGCTGTCGACTGCGAGGGTCATGCCCTCGATCTCGATGTGGTGCTGGCCGTAGGCACAGTAGGTGATGCCGTGCTGGGCGGTGGACTCAGTTAGGCGGTCAAGCGCGTCAGCAAGTCGACGCAGTGCTGTGGCGTCCATCAGCTTGGTCATGGTCACCATCTCCGTGAGGCTCGGCGCTGCGGGATCGTGGTGCGGTTGCCGCGGGCGCTGTTGCACCGTCTGTGTGCGGGCCTGGCGTTGGCCGGGTCGAGGAGGTCGCCGCCCTTGGACAGGGGCACGACGTGGTCGAGGGTGAACGACAGCGGGTGCTTCTCGGTGAGGCGCCCGTCGATGTTGTGGCCGCAGAGCCAGCAGGGCAGGCCCGCGGCTTTCAGCGAGGCGACGAGACGGCGGTAGGGGCGCCCGTTGCGGGGGTTGCCGGCCACGGGCGCCACCTCCTGCTACTGGTCGCCGATGATGCTGCCGTTGATGCTGCCGTCGTCGTGGTAGTCGAGGAGGTCCTGGTCGTCCTTGTCCATGCCCTTGAACGCTTCCTTCACGGCGTGGTTCAGCAGCATGTCGTCGTAGTCCTTCTGGCTGAAGTCCTCGCACTCTTCGGGCCGGTTGGTCTCGGTCGACTCGCTGGTGATGGCGCGCTGGCAGTCCTTGACGCTGTAGGAGCTGCATGCGGTGAGCGCGGCGAGCAGGCCGGCGGCGATGAGTGCAGCGGTGGTGCGGGTGCGCATGGTCCCCCCTGGGGCTGAGTGGTGAGGGGGGTCACGCTGCCACATGTGGTGGAAGGGTGGAGGTTCGTTGGCGGATCTGGGCACGCCGAACCTGGGGTCAGTGTTACAGGCGGTTAGAGCGCTGGTCAAGCTGCGTTGGTGCGCGGGGTGCTGGCCTTCTGTTCGACCAGCTGCACGGCGGCGTCGAGGTCGATGAGGACGCGGCCCTCGGTGTCGTAGCCGTGGTGGGTGAGGTGGCCGCGGTGGACCCAGATGCGGAGGGTGGCCGGGCGGGTGCCGGTACGGACGGCAGCGGCGTAGATGTCGACGATCGGCATGTGCCCATTGTGACGTGGGTGAGCCCCGCTCCCGGGGGGCTTTGGGGGCGGGGCTCGGTCCGGGTAGCGCGGCAGCCATGACGCGATCCAGATGGGTGGTGCTCGTGCAGTCAGGCTACGGGCCGGGACTGACAGCGGGGGTCAGCATTCGCAGTTGTCGGTCTTCTGCAGGCAGTCCCAGCAGCGGGGGCAGTCGCAACCGCACGCACAGTCGGCGTGGTCGGGGCCGAGGCCGTAGCAGTAGCAGCTGTTCTCTCCGCAGGCGTTCGGGTGGTCGCTCATGCTGCTCATCATCCCTTCTTCGGGTTGCCGTTGTTGGCCTTCTCGGCGGCGCGCTTCTGCTTCGTCTGCTCGTTGCGGCGGACGAGGTCGCCGATGCTGATGCTCTTCTCCAGTGCCATGATGCGGGTCCTGTCTCTGAGAGGGGATGGGCCCGGGGCCGGCCGGTCGCCTGGCAGTGAGTCGGCCGGCCACGGGGTCAGTGGTTGTCGTCGGTCTCGGTGACGGTGAGGTTCGGCCGGTACTTCCTGATGCGGTCGATGCGCTCCTTCGCAAAGTCCGGTGCGTTGGTGGCGAACTCGTCGAGGAACGTGCCGTCCTCGTCGGTCACCCGGTAGCGGATGAAGTTCACGTCAGCCCTCCTGATCGGCTTCGGCGGCCCAGCGCTCTTCGTCCTGCGCGTCGAGGACGGCCTCGTCGTGCTGGTCGTACTCGTGGAGCTCGTCGGCGCTCATCACGTCGGCGTTGGTCATCTCGTCGTAGTCGCTCACTGTGTTCCTCTCGGTGGGTGGTCCGGGCTGTCCGGCTCCCCTCACCGCCCGTGCGTGACGGGCGGATCGGGCAGCTGTCAGGCGGCTTCGGTGGTCTGACCGGCCGGGGTGACTGTGATCTGTGCCCCGCTCGCGTGCCGGGTCACGGTGACGTTGTTGGTGTTGTTGTTGGCGGGCTGACCTGCGGCAACAACACCCTCAGAAGGGGTGGCAGGGGCGGGGAAGTGGTGGCCCTTCACCCCGGTCGATGAGCCGCGGCCCTGCATGCGCACCGGCTCCACCGGGATGCCCTGGGCGGTGAGCACCTCGCGGAGGAGGTCCGTTGTGGTGCCCAGCTCGTCGGCGAGGACGGCGAGGTGGGCGTGCGGTGTGCCGACCCTCCACACGGCCTCGCAGACGTCCCGGGGGGAGGGCCGCGTGGCGTCCGGGCCCAGGGGCAGGGGCGCCTCGCCCCCCTCGTTCTCCTCGGCGTCGACTCTGCTCCCGTCCTCCTTGGCGACCGGGTGGGGGATGGAGCGGATCGCGGCCCAGCACCACACCGGGACGACGACCCACAGGACGGCGGGCCACCGGCGGACGAGGAGCCACACCCCGTATGCGCCGGCGCCGAGCACGGCCAGGCGCAGGAAGCAGCCGAGGATTGCGGCCAGGCCGTCGAGGTCGTCGCGGCGGCCGGCACGGATCCAGTCGGCGGCGTGGGCGGCCAGGCGGCGAAGGAGGATGCGCTGTCCGTGGGTGAGGGTGCGGGCCGCGCGCTGGCCCTTGCTGGGGGTTTTGGTGCCCATCAGGCGCGCCCTTCCAGGATGTTCCGGCCGGACAGTCCCAGCCCGTTCACGAGCCCGGGGAGCCCGTCGAGCGCTCCTGCTACGCCCGCGGTGGCGCAGAGGATCATTCCGGCGGCGAGGAAGCCGAGCAGGCGGCCCTTGTCGTCCTTGCTGGCTGCCTTGTAGGAGACGACGAGGATGACGGCCAGGAGGAACACGACCACTCCCCCTTCAGGGGTGAGCTGCCCCATGGAGGCACCGGCCAGGGGGGAGCCTGACTCGGTGCCGGTGACGCCGGTGACGACTTTCCCGCCGGCGCCGCCTGCGGTTTGCCGGGTGCATCCGGCGAGCCATCCGGCGAGACCGCCGACGCAGACGGTGGCGAGCGCTCCGGTGACGAAGCCCTGGATCATGGGGAAGAGGTCTTTCAGGGTGCGCCCGCCGACCCACCATTTCCGCAGGTAGACGGCCATGATGGCGACGGCGATGGCGCATGCGGCGAGGGTGGCGCCGGTCTGTGTGGTGGTCATGAGGGGTGTACTCCGGTGATCCAGGTGACGGGGTCGTACAGGTCGATGGCGCCGGCCAGGCCGACGAGGCTGACGGCGAGGAGCAGGAGGCGGCGCAGGGTGCCGCCGCCGCGGGTGATGCGGATGACGGCGATGGCGAGCGGGGTGCACGCGAGGGCGTAGCCGGTGCCCTGGCCCCACTCGGTGCGGGCCTCGCCGACGGTGTAGGCCCAGATGGTGGCGATGCTGTAGCCGACGCCGGGGATCGGGACCAGGGCGAGGGCGAGGGCGCCGCACACCTGCCAGGGGCGGCCGATGGTGCGCAGCCACGCCCACAGGCGCTCCCGGCGGGTGGGCTCCGGGGGTTCCTCGTAGGGGATGACGACGTGGACGTGGACCTGTGGGGCGGGGAGCGGTGCCGGTGCGGGCGTCGCGACTGCGGTCGGACGCGTCGGAGGCGGGGGCGGCGGCGTGGTGGGTGCTTCGCGCCAGGGCGGGATCTCCCCCGGGAGTGGGCCCCGGTTCGGGAGGGGTGCGCCGGCCGGGATGATCCGGGTCGGTGTGATCGGGCGGTCGGTCACGACGGTCCTCAGTGAGGGATGGCCGCGGCGAGTGCGGCGAGGGTGAGTACGAGGGCGAGGGTGCCGAGGAGGCGGGGCGTCTCGTGGGCGATGAGCGCGGCGAGGATGGCCCCGGCTCCGAGGGCGGCGACCGGGAAGAGCCAGCCGAGGGCAGTCATCCGTAGCCGCCCTTCATGCCGTCGGCGTTGCGGCGAGCACGGCGAACAGCGGCGGCGACTGACTGCCGATCAGCGTCGGGTCGGCGGGCGCAGATCGCTTTGACGGCGTCGGTGTTGTTCGTGGTGATCGCGGTCTGCTCGCGGGCGAGATCGGCGATGCTCGGCTGCTCGATCATCGTGTTCGCGCTGGTCGGCGTGTGTTCGGCGGGCGGCGTGTTCGGGGCGATCGGGGGTGTGCTCGCTGTGTTCGCGATCTGCTCGCGGGGCTGTTCGGTGTTCGCGATCGGGGTGATCGGATGCTCGCCCATGGTGAGAGCGAAGGGGGATTGGCGCTCGATCTCGGCGCGCATCTCCAGCCGTTCGAGGGTGATCTCGAAATCCGCGCGGTCGCGGGCGAGGGTGATCCGGGCCTGCTGCTGGATCCGCTCGATCGTCGCGTCGGCGCGGCGCTGCTCCTGATCGCGGCGGGCCTGGGCGAGGCGGGCGGCGTGCTCGCTGTCCCGGATCACCGAGTGGATCTCGGCTTCCTGCTCGGGGGTGAGGGCGGCCGGGTCGCGGAGCGCTGCGAGGGCGAACGACCAGACGACCTTGCCGACGAGGACGACGAACGGCCCGGCGATGGCCTGGGCGACGCTGTCGGCTCGGACGCCGTGGAGGACGAGGAGGAGGGCGACGCCGAGGGCGATGGCCCACCCGGCGAGGGGTGCGGCCCAGCGGGGGCCGATGCGCTTGTACTCGGCCCAGAGGACGGTGAGCCAGCCGATGTCACCGGCGACGGCGACGGACAGGCCGAACGGTCCGGACTCCATGAGGTCGGTGATGGCGTACCCGGACCAGATGAGGGAGAGGCCGGCCAGGGCGGCGGCGCCGTAGAAGACGCGGGGGCGCTTCTTCATCGGCCGGCCTCCTTGTCGAGGGCGGCGACGAGCTGGCGGAGGCGCATCTCCAGGCCGACGGCGGCGCGGATCATCTCGTCGTGGTCGTGGATGTTCGCGGTGGCCTTGTCCTCGAGGACCGCGCGGGCGTGCCGGAGGGCGGCGTCGACGGGCGGGGCGTAGGTGAGGCTGTCCGTCGCCGGGTCGTACAGCGGGGTGTGCGAGGTGGTGTCGCTCATCAGATCCCCCTGGCGGCGGCGAGGATGCGGAGGGCGTAGGCGTCGGGGGTCTCGCCGTTGTGGATGCTCGGCAGGGCGCGGGCGGCGGTCCGCTTGACCTCGTCGGCGACGACGTCGGGCAGGCCGTCGGTCAGGACGAGAGACGCCCCGTAGACGTAGGCGTCGAGCGCGTCGAGGGTGAGCGGCTGCAGCGGGTCCTCGGACTGCAGGGCGGAGGCCACGGCGGTGAGGATCTGCTGGGCGCGGGACGGCTCGGCGAGGAAGTGCTGGAGTTCGGTGTCGAAGGCGTTGATGCTCATGCGGCCACCGCCGACCGGGGCTTCGTGGTGGGGGCGGGGCGGCCCTGGACGCGGCGGAGAGCTTCCTCAGCGTCGGAGTTGGCCGTGGCTTCGTGCAGGGGCGCGGCGTATTCGGCGCTCTGGATCTCGTACGAGCGCCGCTGGCACTCGTCGTGCGCCTGGCGCATGTCCCGGATCTCCTTCAGCAGTTCCTGAAGTCGCGCGGCGATGTCCATCGTGGCGGGGGCTTCAGCCAGCTCGGGCGGGTCGATACTGTGGTCCACGGTCATCACTCCTGGTCACTCAGGTGGATGGCTGGCCCCGGCCATATGGCGTTGTGAGCGCCGGCCGGGGCCGTTGTGCGTTCGTAGCTGGGCTACTTCCCCAGACTGTACGGGGCCCCGTACACTCATGGCAAGCGGCCCGCCCAAGAGATGAGGCCGGGTGTGACCGAGGAGGCGCAACGCGTGATCGACGCCATGAATGCTGTAGAGGCAATGACCGACCCGCAGGAGCGTGCACGGGCCATCAGCGAGGTGATGGCCGACCAAGCGGACCGGGGCAAGAGGTGGCGGGAGCTGCGCCGTGAGGTCGTACTCGACATGCGCGCGCAGACGCCGCCCGTCTCGTACCGGAAGATCGCGGCCTCGCTGAAGGTGTCGCTGGCCACGGTGCAGGACATCGAGCGGGGCTACACCGGGTCGGGCAGGGACCGGCCGCGGGCAAAACCGCCGGCTGCGGAGTAGTCCGCGCGCACGAACGAGCCCCCGACCGGGATGTGGTCGGGGGCTTCGTCGTGCCCGGGGTCAGGCGGCGGCGCCGAGTTCTGACCAGACGCCGCCGCAGTCCGCGCAGTTGGCGAGGGGGCTGGCGCCGGCGCCGCCGTACACGGTGATGGTGCCGCCGCAGTCGGGGCACGGGCGGGACAGGGCCGCGGTGGCGGCCCTGGTGTCGAGCACGCTCTCGACGCGGCGTCGGCTTTCGGCTGCCACGGCGGTGATGTGGCGGTGCTGGGCGTCGGCGAGCGGCCGGAACGGGCCGGGGGCTCCCTGGACCCGGGCGAGGAGCCAGAGGGCCGCGTATGGGGCTGTGGGCTGTGTTCCGGTCCATCGCCACCGGCGGGGGTCCGCGGCGTCCTGCTGGGCCATACGGATGCGGCGGGCGTGGTCGTCCCAGGCGACCCGGTCGGCCCGGGTGCGGGCGACCGCGGCACGGCGGGGTGCGGGCATGGGGATGGGTGCCCGCTGGACGTGTTCGGCGACCGCGGCGGCGCACCCGGTGAGGGCGGCCTCCACGGTGCGCATGGTCGCGTACACCTGGAGGCGGATCGGGATGGGGCGCTGGCCGAGCTGGGCGGGGTCGCGCTCCAGGGCCCGGAGTTCGGCGGCCGTGTCGAGGTCGGGTTCCTCGATGGCGGCGAGGTAGCCGCGGAGGCCGCGACCGAATGCGCCGATCTGTGCGGGGGCGCCCAGCGCGTCGTTGAGGTCGACCCAGGTGGTGGCGATGGTGCGGAGGTCAGCGGCGGTGCTCACAGGGTGGCTCCTGGTGTGCGGTGGGACGGGTGCGCGGGGGTGGCCGCCCGGGTGTGGGGGTCCGGGCGGCCGGGGTGGGTCAAGGGGTGATGAGGCCGCGGGCTCGGGCGGTACGGACGGCGGCCTGGCGGCGGTCGCCGCGGGGCAGGTGCGTCACGTCGAGGCGGCGGTAGGCGTCGGAGAGGCGGGCGGCGACGGTTTCGCGGGTGACGTCGAGCCGGTTGGCGACCTCGCGGAGCGGGGCTCCGTCGGCGGCTGCGGTGAGGACTTGGGCTTGTCGGGGGGTGAGGGGCATGCGGGCGGGGCCTCGGGTCATCGGGTCGGCTCCTCGGTGGCGTGGTTGGTGCGGATGCGGACGGGTGGGCTGAGCGGGGCCGGCGGGTCGTTGCGGTGCTGCCAGGCGTCCCAGCCCTGCACTGGGTGGGCGATGAGCCAGCCGATGTTCTCGATGGAGTTCACCGTGTACATCGCCCAGTAGCGGGCTCCGGTCGGGCGATGCTTTGCCCAGCGCTGCCGGTATGCCCAGTCCGAGGTGCGGTGGGCGGGCCGGTAGCGGCCGAGCCCGTATCCGGTGGCGAGTGCGGCCAGCGCGGTGTAGAGGGCGCTCACGGGGTCGGCTCCTCGTCGGCGTCGCTCATCGCGGTCAGCAGCGCCTTGACGGTGATCGTGTGGTAGCCGGGGCGCCCAGAGCACAGCCGCTCGACGGCGTGCAGGCGGCGGGCGAAGCGGCGGGCGGCGTCGTCGGCTGTCTCGGTGAGGTCGGTCTCGGTGGGGGTGGGCTGTTCGTCGCCGGTGGCCAGGCGGTGGAGCAGGTTGGTGGCGGCGCTGTGGTCCTGGGGCAGGCGCTCGATGGCGTCGATGGCGTCGTACAGGGCGGTCCTGTAGGCGGCGGTCGGGTCGAGCGTGGCCAGCGCGGGCTGCTGCGCCTCGGCAGCCTGCTGGCGAAGGCCCCTGATGACGTCACTGATCGCAGACCAGTACCGGGGGTCGGCGCCCGGGTCCGCCGCGTTGCGGAGCACGCCCTCGAAGAAGTTCGCACGCTCGTTCAGGGTCGTGGCCCGGCGTCCGTCCTGCTTCGCGAGCACGGCGGCGCGCAGGTGGGCGATCATCTCCCTGGCCGCCTCGGGCTCCAGGAAGTCACCGCAGTCGCAGACCTGGCAGACGTCCTCGAAGTGCTGCGCCTCGGTGTGCCCGCAGATGCAGACCGCGGCCCGGTCGACGGCGGGAGCGGGCAGTACGGCCAGGACCGCGTCAGCGTGCTCCCCGTACTCGTCGGGCTCCATCAACTCGTCGGGGAGCCAGGTGAACCCGGACGCCTCGCAGATCGCCCGGCGGATCCGGTCTCTCACCGGGACCCGGTCGACGACGGCCGCCTCGGTTTCCGGTTGCCCGGTGGTGGTGCCGAGGACCTGCCGGGCGTGCGCGAGGTCGGGCCGCTCGGCCTCGAACGCGAGGATCGAGTCGAGCAGTTCGCGCACGGCCGGGGTCTCCTCGTCGGCAGTCAGGTGCTCGGCGTGCAGACCGAGCAGTCCGGCCGCGCGGTGGACGCCGTCTCGGTACTCAGGCAGTCCGGACAGGGCGTCCGTGCGAAGGGTCGCGGCGAGGACATCGGCGTGGTGGGCGAGCAGCGCGGCAAGGCGGTCGCGCAGCTGGTCGGCGGCGGCGGGTGTGGTGTGGGTCATCGGGTGCTCCGTGGTGTGAGCGGCCCGGGGCGGTGTGGCCCCGGGCCGGGGGTGGGGTGGGTCAGGCGGTACGGTGGTGCGGCGCCCGACCGGCTTCGACCCGGTCGGGCGTACTGCGTGTCACGCCGCGGCCAGCTGCCGGGCGGGCATCGGGACGCCGGTGGCTGCGGACAGGACGTGCGCGGCAAGCAGCGGGGGGACGGCGTTCGCGATCTGCTGGAACGCCTTGGACTCGCTGCCCTGGAACGGGTAGTCGGCGGTGAATGCCTGGAGGACCGCGGCTTCGGTCAGGGCGAGCGGCCGGCGTTGCTGGGGGCCGTCACCGACGGTCTGCCACTGGTAGTCGCGGCGGGAGTGCCCGGCGACGATCGTGGCGGCGGGCTGGTCCAGGCGGTGGGTGGTGGCGTTCGAGCGGGCGCCTTGGCGGAGGACCCACCAGGAGCGGGCTTTCTCGGTGAGCGTCCAGGAGGGGCGATCTGCTGGGAAGTTGTTGCCACCGGAAGTGCGGCGTTCGCCGCGGGTGTTGATGTCGATGCCGCTGGGCCAGTCGAGAGCGTCGGCCATGCTGACCCACGGGTCCAGGCGGGTGCCGAACAGGTCGTCGGCGGGCTGTTCGGAGTGGGTCGGCTCGGGGCGGTGACCTCTCGAACCCGGGACGCTATGAGGACGGCGCGTTCGCGTGTCTGGGGCACGCCGTAGTTCGCGGCGTTGAGGATGCCGACCCACACGCTGTAGCCCCAGGAGCGCAGGATTCGCGCGTACTGCTGGAACAGGGGCAGGACGGCGGGTACCTGCTCCATGAGCACGGTCTCGGGCCGGAGGTCGTGGTGCCAGCGCATTGGCTCGGCGGCAAGCAGCGACCTGGGGTCCTTGCATGCGGTGAGGAGCTTCGCACGGGTGTCGCGTCCGGCGGCGAGGTCTTCGACAGCTTGGTGGACGAGGGGTTGGTCCTGGAGGCCAAGCCCCTTGCCGGCGCGTGACCAGGCCTGACAGGGCGATGAGTCGACCTTGGTGATGCGGCGCCCGGTGAAGGGGCTGGTGGGGTACTCGGCGACATCGCAGCGGACCACGGTGTGCCCGGCCGCGGTCGCGGTAGCGCACGCGGCGGCGTCCCATTCCAGGCCGATGGCGCGGGTGTGCAGGCCGAGGATGCGGCGGCCTTCCGCCCAGCCTCCGGGGCCGTGGAACCCTTCGACGATGAGGTCGGGTGCGGTCATGTGGTCGCTCCTGGTGAGGTCGAGTTGTCCGGGGATGGGGTCGGGTGGCGGGGTGTCGAGGAGGGCGCGGGCCCGGTCCAGGGCGAGGGTCACTCAGAACCGCCACCAGCCGTCGAACCCGGCGGGGATGGTCGGGTAGTTGTCGAGCATCGGCCGCAGCAGGGTGAGGTGTTCCTCGATGACAGTCGGCTCGTGGGCACCCCAGTAGCCGTTGCCGTTCCAGCGGCCGTCGCAGTGGCCGCCGTACCGGCCGTCGACGAATGCGGTCAGGAACTCTTCGGCGGTACGCGGTGTCTGGTCCTGGAGGTCGCGGAGGGTGCCTACACAGGCGACGGTGATAGTGCGGCGCTTGGGCCCGGTGTTGTCGGGGCGGCGACGGAACCAGACGGCGTTGATCATTGCCCACGTGTTGCCGGTGTTCGGGTTGGTGTCACCCACACGCAGAGAGGCAGGGTCGATGGCGTAGGGCGTGCGGCTGATGAGGAATCGGGTCTCGCGGATCACGGTGTTCTCTCCTCTGGCTGTGTGGTGAGGGGTGGTGGTGCCCGGGGCGGGAGTCGAACCCGCAAGGGGTGCCGCTTTTAAGGCGGCTGCGTCTGCCGTTTCGCCACCCGGGCCGGGATGGCCCGGTGACCGGGCGGCCCTGTTACGTGGTTACGTGGGCGGACTCCCGGGTGGCAATGGCGCCGGAGCCGGGGCAGGGGTGGCCGGGGGCGCCGTGGCGGCGTATCTGCCCGTTGCTGTTCACGAGTTGCCCGGTGGTGCAGACGGGGCAGGCGGTACGGCTCCCGGTGCGTTTCCGCGGGGGAATGTGGACGGCCCACCCAGAGGAGACGAGGGTCGCGGCGGCATAGCGGGCGGCTTCGGCGGGGTTCTGTTCGTGGGTGGGTGTGGTGAGGCGGTAGTCGTCGAGGCCGGCAGCGAACGCGGCGAGGGCCGCGGGCGGAAACGGGTCGGGGATCATGCGGCGCGGCCTCCTCGGCGGCGGTCGGTGCCCGTCATGGCGACGACGCGGGTGTCCTCGGAGAGCCGGGACACGATGCGCTCGCCGAGCGCGGACGTGAGGTCAGGGGCGTTCTGCGCGCGGGCGGGAAGGTTCGAGGTGTAGAGGGTGGGGCGGCAGGCGTTGTACCGCTCGTTGATCAGCCGGTAGGTGACCTCCTCCGTCCACTCGGACGCCTTCGCGCTGCCGAGGTCGTCGAGGACGAGGAGCGGGATACGGCAGAGCCGCCGAAGTTCTTCCTCGGTGCCGCGCTCGCTCCCCTTGGGGCGGAGCAGGCCGTACATGTCGGCGGCGGTGATCGCCTGGATCTCGTACACGCGGGGGCCGGCGGCGGCGATGCGGCGGAGAGCTCCGTACGCCTGGTACGTCTTGCCGGTGCCGGTCGTGCCGGTGAGGAGCAGCGATCCGGCGGTGTCAGGGTCCGCGGCAACGTCGTCGGCCCACTGCTGGACGTCGGGGACGGTGGCTTCGGCACGGCGGTAGCGGGGCGGGGTGGCGGTCTCCCAGCGCTTCAGTGCCCATTCGGCGCGGCGGCGGCGGTGGTACTCGGGGTGGCCGGGCTCGTCGGGGGTCGGTGCGTCGTCGATGGGGCCTGCGGTCACGCCTTCGTCCTGCTTCTGGCGGATGCCGCCCATGAGGTTGGCGAGGGCGGACGGGCCGAGGCTGCCTGCGGTGGTGGGTTCCATGGTCAGAATCCGTTCGAGTACGCGGAGACGTCGGTCGGGTTGGTGTAGGGCTGCCAGCCGCCGGACACGGCACGAAGCGGCGGGCGAGCGGTGCCGGCCTCGGGCATGGGCGGGAGTTCACGCCAGCCGGGCAGGAAGTACTTGGCGTAGCTGATGTCCTTGGCCGCGGCCTGCTTCTGGGCGTAGGCGGCGAGGGCAGCAACGCCGGTGCGCTGGATGAGCGCTTCGACGATGAACCATTCGGTGGGGGCGAGGTTCCAGCGGACGAGGATCCCGGCGGCGGTGAGAGTGTCGACGAGGGGTCGGCAGTTGGTGGGGATCTCGGGTCCGAGGACGGGAGCAGGCTCTCCAGCTAGCTTGCTTTCACTCCTGGTAGGAGTGGTCTGGTTGAGGGGTCCGGAATCCGGACCCATAGGGGTCTCGTTTCCGGACCCCCCCGGTCCGACTTTCGGACCCCTAGCCGTTTCGCTACCGGTCCGGATTCCGGACCCCTGCTCAGAGTTAGGGGTCTCGTTTCCGGACCGGTAGCTGTTGTCTACCGGTCCGGATTCCGGACCCCTAGCGTTCAGGGTGGGGCGGACGTACCCGACTGCGTGGGGCAGCTGGTATGTAGCCGCCCGGCTTCCCACGGCAGGCTCGGTGATTACCAGCTCGCCCGATGCGAGGGCCGCGTCGACGGCCTTGACGACCGAGGATCGGGCCGCGTTCAGCCGCGCGACGAACTCGGTGGTGCCCAGCTTTGCCGTGACGTCGGGGCCGGGTGCCTTGTCCGCGACGGCGAGCAGCACGAGCCGGGCGTTCCCCTTGGCGCGGGAGTGGTTCCACACCCAGTGCATGGCGTCGATGGACACGCGGGCCTTCTTCCGTACGGTCGTGGTGGTGCGGGTGGTGGGCCCGGGGCACAGCGGCCCCGGGCCGGTGGCGCGTCAGGCGGTGGCGAGCTGTTTCGTGGTGCCGGTGTTCCGCAAGCGGCGGTCGGCGTCCGCGTTCGCCTGCCGGCACGGGTCGCACGGCGTCTCGCCCTGCCGCCGGTGCTTCTGGTAGCCGGGCCGGGTCCCGCACACGGCTGGCCCGCGGCGGGCCCGGTCGTGGGCGCGGCGGGCGGCCTTGCACTCCTCGCACGGCTCCTCACCCCGCCGCTCATGCACCTTGTACGCGGCAGGCGTGCCATGCCGGGTGGCCCGGAGGGTGTCGTCGAGGAGGTGCCCCACGGTGATGCAGCCGGGGCGGTCGCACCCGGTGGACAGACGTCCGACCGGCGGCCCACCATGGGCGGCATGCCAGGCGACCTGACCGGGCGTGTAGCAAATGCCCTTGATCCGTACCGGGTTCGACCCGGTCCACAGGGTGTGGCCGTCGGGCAGGGTGATGGACTGCCGAGCCAGGGCATCTACGAGACCGGTCGGTCGCGGCTTCGCGGTGACTGTGCTCGGTGCCCGGCGGCCGTGGATGCGGCGGCGTTCCTCTTCGTCGAGTCCGCCCCAGATGCCGGTGTCCTCGCGCTGGTCGAGTGCCCAGCGCAGGCAGATGTCCATCACGGGGCACCGGTGGCAAACGGCCTTGGCCACGACGGTCTGCTGTTGTGCGCCGGGCCCGGTTCCGACGGGGTGCCAGGCCTCGGGGTCGTAGACCGGGTCGGCGCACAGGGCCTGTTCGCGCCACCGGTCGCCGTGGTCGACGGTGTCGGGGGCGGGCTGGTGGAAGAGGCTGACGGTCATGCCTTCGCCTCCTTGGCGGGCTTGTCGGTGCGGCGCTGCTGCCACTGGGCGCCGAGGTCGAGGGCCGGGGCGTCGAGGCCGACCGCGCTGTCGTACGCGGCCTGAAGCCGGTCCGCACGGCGGGCCTCGGCGGCCAGTGCCACCCGGTACCGGACGACGGCCCGGGCCAGGCGCTCGATACGGCGCCCGTACCTCACGGCGTCGCTGATCCGGGCCAGCCGCACCCGGTGCAAGGTCGCGTCGGCGCTGGCGTACTGGCCGGCCGCGGTACGGGTCGCGGCCTGCCCGGCCCGGACCTCGCGGCGGGCGGTGTCACGCTGCTCCAACACCCGCTCGTAGTCGGCCTGCAAGGCGGCGTGCGTGCTACGAAGAACGAACATGGCTCAGGCCTCCGTCGTGGTGCTAGTGATCTGCGGCAGGGGCAGGTGGGCCAGGGCTCCCGTGCGCCACGCCTCGGCGATCAGGGCCCGGCCGTCCTTCGTCGGCCGCACCGAGTGCGTCGTCGACCGAGTCGCTCGGATCTCCACCCCCGCCACCGCCTCGACGACACCGGTCTCCTTGTCGGACACCTCGGCCGTACCAGCCGCGGTCATCTCGGCGAGGAGCGCCGTCGTGTACGCCGGCCGAACCTCGGTGACAAGGCGGGTGGTGACGTTGTGCGGGGAGTTCGCCCGGACCCAGGCGAGGAACGCCTCCGGGTCGGTGACGACCGCGGCGGGCTTCGAGTCGGTGCGGCTGATGGTCGCGACCTTCGTGCCGTCGGGGAGGGTGGCGTCGACCTTGCCGACACCCCCGGTGGTGAGGGCTTCCTGCATCTCGGCCTTCACGGTCTTCAGCCGGTCCATGACGGTGTCGGCGAGGGTCTTCAGTGCGGCCTCTTCCAAGGCCAGCTGCTGCATGTCCATGGGATGCTCCTTGGTGGGGCCGCCCGCCTATCCCGCGGGCGGCCCCGTTGTGCGGTGTGCGGGTGGGTCAGGCGGCGGCGGGGCGGATCGTCGCGGCGAGCGCCCGGATCGCTTCGACGGGGGCGTCGGCGAGCGGCATGCCGAGGGCCTGCTCGGTGCCCGCGTCGAAGTCCTCCAGGCGGGCGAGCTCGGCGGCCTCGCGGAGTTCGGCGACGGCGGCCGCGTAGTCGTCCTCGGGGCTGACGACCTCGGCGTCGACTACGCCCTCGTCGGTTGCCTCCGGGGCGGCGGGAGCGGGCGCCGGGGCGGCGGCCTTGTCCTTGCCGACGGCCGCGATCTGCTCCAGGTACTCCGGCACCGCGCCGTCGGCCTGCGCCTCGCGCCAGATCCGGCGCACCGATTCGGCGTCGGCCGCTTCGTGTGCCTCGTGCAGGTAGTCGCGGCCCTGTGCGGCGGTCTGCGGTGCTGCCCACGGGTCGCCCTCGCCCGGCTGGACCCGACGCAGCTGCTGCACCGACGCCTCTACCGGCTCGCCGTCCTGGTTGACGACCGCGCCCAGTTCCTCGGGCGTGTAGTGCAGGCCGAAGAGGACGTCCTCGCAGGCATCGCGTGCCACCTCGGTGATCGCACGGGCCTTGAGCATGGCCGCTGTGTACTTCTCCCACGTGGCGGGCCTACCGTTGCGGTCGCGGGCCCACGGCTTGCCCTCCTTGATCTGGAGAAGCCCGGCCTGTTCGGCGCGCTCCAGCGTCCACGTGCACTCGTACGTGAAGTCGGGGTCATCGGCCCTGACGATCTGCGCGGTAGCCGTCGTGGCTCCGTCGCTCTTGACCCGCAGCTTGTGTCCGGCCTGCCGCACGAGCGCCCCGATCAGACCGGACGACGCGGACGGCTTGCCCTCGATCACGTGGATACCGGTGATCGCGGCGACGGGGGTGATGCCGAGGGTCCGGCCGTACTCGATGGCGTAGAGGACGTTGGCGGGCTTGCCCACGAACTGCTTCGGCAGAAGGTCGGCATCGGCGAGAAGCTGCGCGAAGCGGACGGATCCGTCGAGGCTGGCGGGCTGGCGGATGGCGATGTCGGTCATGCGGTGGCTCCGTGAATCGTGAGGATGGTGACGGCGATGACGGCCCAGATGGTGAGGCTGGCGGCGAGGGACCAGGCCCAGGCGCGGGGGCTCATCGGCCACCGCCGTAGCGCTGGACGAGGCGGAACACGCGGCGGCCGGGGTCGGTGTCGTCGAGGACGAGGAGCCCCTCGCAGGTCAGCTGCGCGAGGTCCTGGCGAGCCTTGCCGCGCCAGTCACCCGGACCGAACTTGCCGGCGTAGTACGTCTGGACGACGCGGGTGGTGATGGGCCCCTGGTAGTCGCGGACGAGCGTGCGGAGGGCAGTCAGCCGGGCGTCGGTCGGGTTCCTCATGCCGCCCTCCGGTCCTGCTGGCGGGGCATCGGGCGAACGGCGAGGTACCGGGAGAGGGACGTGAACCCGTCCTCGGCCGCCGCCTGCTCCGCCGAGTCGTACTCCGGCTCCTCGTCGGGCGTCAGGTCAGCGGGCATCGGTGCCTCCGAGGGCGAGTTCGAGGAGCCAGAACACGAGGACGGCGAGGGAGAACACGAGGAGCCAGATCACGAGGCGTCCTCGCGGAACGCGGCATGGAGGGCGCCGATCTGCGCATCGAGGTTGATGACCTCGGTCTGCGGCTCGTCGGCGAAGTGCTCCAGCACGTGGTCCAGCGGGTCGACGAGGTGCCGCTGCTCGGCCAGTTCACCCGGCAGCGGGGGCAGCCCCTCGTCCTCGTCGTCGTGGGTGAGGACCCACCGGCGGGACTTCAGGTCCCACTCGATGTGCTCGTCGCTGAACGGGGCGCTGATGTGCCCGTCCGGCTCGACGTGAAAAGCGACGCCGGCGTCGACGAGGGCGTTGAGCCCGGCGACCGCACGCTCCCACGGGGAGCCCGCCTCCAGCTCGGCGACCCGGGCACGCAGCTCCGCGATCTTCGCCGCGTGCCGGTCGTTCCGCAGCGACTCCCACACACCCAGCACCGCAGGCAGACCGATGTTGAACGCGTACGTGTCCCACGTGCCCATGAAGTACTGGCCGCTGCTCTCGCAGCTGGTCGGCCAGCTGCGGCAGTAGCACAGGTCCTCGTGGTAGTGGTCGTTCACCGCCCGGTTCCCCGCAGCGGCCAGCGTCTCGATCTGCTTCTCGGTCAGCTCGACAGGCATCGGCTCACCCGTCGGCATGGGCAGGGCGCCCAGCTCAGCCACCGCAGCGGCCAGCTCGTCGCGGGCGTTCATGCCGCCACCTGCTCACAGGCGTCAGCCGCCGCGTACAGCACCGCCACCGCCGACTCCGTGGTCCGCCCCTCGGCGTCACCCCACGCGTCGACGTGCGCCTCCAAGGCGAAGATGTCGCCCCACCGCGGGCCGCCGTCGTCCAGGCGCAGGGCCAGGGTCGCGATCGCCTCGTCCGCCAGCAGCGAGTCCCTACGGTGGTCACCCGACACCGCGCACTTCAGCGCGGCCACGATGCTCATCGGGCGAAGGAAGTGCGGGATGCACATCTCCCGGTCGAACGCGTCCGGGACGAAGTCCCCCTGGTGCAGCCCGTTCGCGGCGAGCACCCGGGCCGCTGCACGGAACGTGCCGGCCACGGTCGTCGGGCGGGGAACGGTGATGTCCACGTGGTGGGTGCGCCGGTGACCGGCAGGCACGTCCGTCGGGCGGATAAGATTCACAGTCACGGTGTCCTCTTCTTCTCTGTGGTTGAGGTCTGCCGAGGGGTCGCATCCGGATTGCCGTCCGGGGCGGCCCCGTGGTGCGTAAAGGGGTCAGGCGGTTGCCGCGAGCTGCGGCTCTTCCGCCATCCAGGTGCGGACCTTCTTCAGGTCGAAGCGCCGGCCGCGGAAGCGGCCCTGCTCGGTGGGGCATCCGTCCTTCACCCACTCGTTGACCGTCCAGTTCGAGACGCCGTAGTAGGCCTGGAGCTGGGCGGTGGTGAGCAGGGGGGCCACGCCTACGGCGCGGAGCGTCTCGGTGCGGTCAGCCAGAGTCGCCATGGTGGGTAGACCTTTCAACTGTGTCGGTTGAAACTGTGGGCATGTCGAAGTGGTCTTGCAGTGGCTCGCCCATGGCCGTAGTCATGAGCCAAGCCGTCCGGGGCCGGCACTCGTCGGTGGCGGTGGATCCGCTGCCGGTGATCTTCCAGACCGTTGCTGCACTGATTCCGCGCCCGGTCACGTCCACTTCCTTTGTGGCTGCTGCGAGCTGCTCGGCCGACATGCCCTTCCGCTTCATTGCGTCGCGGAGTGGCTTGCCTGCGCCCTTGCGGATCAGGTTGGTCATGCGGACCTCGCGCCAGGTGGTGTCTCTGCGGCCCGGTGTGCGCCGCCGTTGACACATTTCTACTGTGTCAGTGACGTGAGGTCAAGTGAGTTGGCGTGAGTTTCAGTGAGTTTCCCGATGGGCTGGCTGTGAAGCGAACGCGTGTTCTAGTGTGTGCATATGCCACTGTCTACGGCGCGCGACGGGGAGGTCACGCGCCGGAGCGAGATCCCGCCATGCCTCTACTTTTACTTGCAAAAGTAGAAGATCAACCGTCATTCTTGGGGTCGTGACCACCCATGAACAGCAGCCATCCGAGGACCTCGCGCAGCTGATCGCCCGGCTGAAAGACACCTACGGTGTCAGTGACTCGGAGATCGCGCGCCGCATCGGCGTCGCCCCTGCGACCGTGAACTCATGGGTCCACCGCAAGCGCGGCGGCACGCGCGGCCCCAACAAGGAGAAGCTGCGCGCCCTCGCCGCCGCCTTCCCGAGGTTCACCGAGGCTGAGATCTTCGCCGCCGCCGGCCGCGCCACGCCCGGCCCGCTCTCTCCAGACGCACGCGAGCGGATCCTCGCCCTCATCGAGGAACTCACCGAGGAGCAGCAGGAGATGACCGAGGTTCAGATGCGCGCGCTCGTCGAGCGCAACCGTTTGTCCTCGTCGTGAGTCTCCGCTAAATGGACTCCGTCACTCCTTGTGTCTGACACATCGTCAACATAAGTTTCAGTAGTCGCGGATTCCATCATCTGGGGGTACGGTCGAGCACACGGCCGATGCCCTCCCCCGTCGGCCGCAGGTCCCTATCCCGCCTGCGTACCTCGGGGGTCCCATGTGCGTCCGTGTTGAATACTCCGCCCTGCTGCCGTCGGTCGACCCGTGGGACCCGACTGCGCGCGTCATCACACTCCCTGTGACGCTGTCCGCGTCCGAGACGAAAACCGCCACAGTCGTCCGGGCGGTTCTTCGGGAACTGGCCGTCGAGCAGCCGCCTGACGGTGCACGCTGCTTCTGCGGGGCACCGATCCACCTTCTGCCCCGCGTACCCCAGCAGCGGAGGAGCAGCGAGGTGATGTCTCGTGGCGCGTAGAGCGACGAACAACCCCCGGCAGATCAGAAGCAAGGAATGCGGCTGCAAGCTGTGCACCGAGGCGTACCCGCCCGGCGAGCACGGCGAGAGGAAGCCGCGGCGAGACTGCCTCGGCCGGTGGCAGGCCCGCTACAGGGACGCCGACGGCCGGCAGTGCGGGCCCCGCTTCGATACGTACAAGGAAGCGGTCGCGCACCTCAACAAGGTGAAGGCGGCGCTCGACGCCGGGACGTACCAGGACCCGAAGCGCGGGTCCATCACAGTGGAGCAGTGGTACGAGATCTGGTGGCCGACCGTCGACATCAAGTCGGTGACCACCCGGAACCGGAAGCTGTCCGCCTGGACCGTCCACGTGAAACCGAAGTGGGGCAAGCGGAAGCTGTCCTCGATCACGTGGATCCAGGTGCAGGACTGGATCACCAACGAGGTGAAGGGGCGGGCTACCCAGCTGAAGGTGCTGGAGCTGTTCCGGCATATGATGCTGGCCGCGCTCCGCGACCGCCGGATCCAGCTCAACCCGGCCGCCGACATCCAGGTCACCGCAGCGACCAGCCGGCACCCGGACGAACTGATCCCGCCGACCCGCGAACAGTGCGCGCTCATCCGCGAGCACCTGCCCGAGTACTACCGACCCCTCATCGTGTTCGCCGAAGAGACCGGTACCCGGTGGGGTGAGTTCACCGGCCTCCGGGCCGCGAACGTCGACCTGCGGCAAGCCGTGATGAAGGTGAAGGAAGTTCTCATCGACGACCGCGGCAAGGTCCACCGCAAGGCGGCGCCCAAGTCGAAGGCCGGGTTTCGTACGGTGCCGCTCACGCCGGCCGCCGTCGAGGCGGTCGAGATGATGTGGGAGATGTGGGACCCGGCGACCACGGAGTCGCCGATCGGGGACGGCTCGGATCTTCACGAGGAGGAGCTGGTGTTCCGCGGTCCGCGCGGCGGCGCGCTGACGCGGCCGAACTTCCGGCGGTCGTGGCTCCCCGCGATTCAGGCGGCCGGGCTGGCCCGGCAGGTGACGAATCCGGCGACCGGCCGGACGGAGTGGTGGCCGAAGGTCCACGATCTGCGGCACACGTTTGCCACGAGGCTGAAGGACGCCGGGGTCCCGGAGAAGGACGTTCAGGTGGTGATGGGCCATGAACGCGGGGGCCGGGTGACGTGGCTGTATCAGCACGCGGGGGCCGACCTTGTGGACGAGGTGCGTACGGCGCTGGTTTCCGGGCGGACGCTCCGCAGGGTGGTGTGAGGCCGTGGGGCCACACGCGGCCACACTGGGGCCACAAAAACCCCTCACTGCCACTCACTCGACCTCACCGGTACTCACTCGCGGCCCTGATCGGCCTGTTGAGCCCAACTCACTGGTCCTCACTGGGACTCACCGATACAAGATCGACCGACGCGATATCTTACAAAGCAGATGTCGGCGGTTCGAAACCGTCCGCGCCCACCA
>NZ_JBIRTB010000026.1:2490-5286 GCF_044334475.1 Streptomyces sp. NPDC020780
CGACGAGTCAGAAACCGTTGATGTAGGCGAAGGACATGCGAAAGGTCCGGCGTAGAGGGTAAGACCCCCGTAGCTGAAACATTAACGGCTCGTTTGAGAACCACCCAAGTAGCACGGGGCCCGAGAAATCCCGTGTGAATCTGGCGGGACCACCCGCTAAGCCTAAATATTCCCTGGTGACCGATAGCGGATAGTACCGTGAGGGAATGGTGAAAAGTACCGCGGGAGCGGAGTGAAATAGTACCTGAAACCGTGTGCCTACAAGCCGTGGGAGCGTCGCTGTGTGTGCTTGCACATGCAGTCGTGACTGCGTGCCTTTTGAAGAATGAGCCTGCGAGTTAGCGGTGTGTAGCGAGGTTAACCCGTGTGGGGAAGCCGTAGCGAAAGCGAGTCCGAACAGGGCGTTTGAGTTGCACGCTCTAGACCCGAAGCGGAGTGATCTAGCCATGGGCAGGTTGAAGCGGAGGTAAGACTTCGTGGAGGACCGAACCCACCAGGGTTGAAAACCTGGGGGATGACCTGTGGTTAGGGGTGAAAGGCCAATCAAACTCCGTGATAGCTGGTTCTCCCCGAAATGCATTTAGGTGCAGCGTCGTGTGTTTCTTGCCGGAGGTAGAGCACTGGATAGGCGATGGGCCCTACCGGGTTACTGACCTTAGCCAAACTCCGAATGCCGGTAAGTGAGAGCACGGCAGTGAGACTGTGGGGGATAAGCTCCATGGTCGAGAGGGAAACAGCCCAGAGCATCGACTAAGGCCCCTAAGCGTACGCTAAGTGGGAAAGGATGTGGAGTCGCAGAGACAACCAGGAGGTTGGCTTAGAAGCAGCCACCCTTGAAAGAGTGCGTAATAGCTCACTGGTCAAGTGATTCCGCGCCGACAATGTAGCGGGGCTCAAGCGTACCGCCGAAGTCGTGTCATTCACACATATAGGGCCAACGCCTGTGTGGATGGGTAGGGGAGCGTCGTGTGCCGGGTGAAGCAGCCGCGGAAGCGAGTTGTGGACGGTTCACGAGTGAGAATGCAGGCATGAGTAGCGATACACACGTGAGAAACGTGTGCGCCGATTGACTAAGGGTTCCTGGGTCAAGCTGATCTGCCCAGGGTAAGTCGGGACCTAAGGCGAGGCCGACAGGCGTAGTCGATGGACAACCGGTTGATATTCCGGTACCCGCTTTGAAACGCCCAGTACTGAATCAGGCGATGCTAAGTCCGTGAAGCCGGCCCGATCTCTTCGGAGTTGAGGGTAGTGGTGGAGCCGACGAACCAGACTTGTATTAGGTAAGCGATGGGGTGACGCAGGAAGGTAGTCCAGCCCGGGCGGTGGTTGTCCCGGGGTAAGGGTGTAGGACGCACGGTAGGTAAATCCGTCGTGCATGAAGTCTGAGACCTGATGCCGAGCCGATTGTGGTGAAGTGGATGATCCTATGCTGTCGAGAAAAGCCTCTAGCGAGTTTCATGGCGGCCCGTACCCTAAACCGACTCAGGTAGTCAGGTAGAGAATACCGAGGCGTTCGGGTGAACTATGGTTAAGGAACTCGGCAAAATGCCCCCGTAACTTCGGGAGAAGGGGGGCCATCTTTGGTGATCCGATTTACTCGGTGAGCTGGGGGTGGCCGCAGAGACCAGCGAGAAGCGACTGTTTACTAAAAACACAGGTCCGTGCGAAGCCGTAAGGCGATGTATACGGACTGACGCCTGCCCGGTGCTGGAACGTTAAGGGGACCGGTTAGTGCACTTTCGGGTGTGCGAAGCTGAGAACTTAAGCGCCAGTAAACGGCGGTGGTAACTATAACCATCCTAAGGTAGCGAAATTCCTTGTCGGGTAAGTTCCGACCTGCACGAATGGCGTAACGACTTCTCGACTGTCTCAACCATAGGCCCGGTGAAATTGCACTACGAGTAAAGATGCTCGTTTCGCGCAGCAGGACGGAAAGACCCCGGGACCTTTACTATAGTTTGATATTGGTGTTCGGTTCGGCTTGTGTAGGATAGGTGGGAGACTTTGAAGCGGCCACGCCAGTGGTTGTGGAGTCGTCCTTGAAATACCACTCTGGTCGTGCTGGATGTCTAACCTGGGTCCGTGATCCGGATCAGGGACAGTGTCTGATGGGTAGTTTAACTGGGGCGGTTGCCTCCTAAAGAGTAACGGAGGCGCCCAAAGGTTCCCTCAGCCTGGTTGGCAATCAGGTGTTGAGTGTAAGTGCACAAGGGAGCTTGACTGTGAGACCGACGGGTCGAGCAGGGACGAAAGTCGGGACTAGTGATCCGGCAGTGGCTTGTGGAAGCGCTGTCGCTCAACGGATAAAAGGTACCCCGGGGATAACAGGCTGATCTTCCCCAAGAGTCCATATCGACGGGATGGTTTGGCACCTCGATGTCGGCTCGTCGCATCCTGGGGCTGGAGTCGGTCCCAAGGGTTGGGCTGTTCGCCCATTAAAGCGGTACGCGAGCTGGGTTTAGAACGTCGTGAGACAGTTCGGTCCCTATCCGCTGTGCGCGTAGGAATATTGAGAAGGGCTGTCCCTAGTACGAGAGGACCGGGACGGACGAACCTCTGGTGTGCCAGTTGTCCTGCCAAGGGCATGGCTGGTTGGCTACGTTCGGAAAGGATAACCGCTGAAAGCATCTAAGCGGGAAGCCTGCTTCAAGATGAGTATTCCCACCACCTTGAGTGGTTAAGGCTCCCAGTAGACGACTGGGTTGATAGGCCAGATGTGGAAGCCCGGTAACGGGTGGAGCTGACTGGTACTAATAGGCCGAGGGCTTGTCCTCAGTTGCTCGCGTCCACTGTGTT
>NZ_JBIRTB010000027.1:0-1778 GCF_044334475.1 Streptomyces sp. NPDC020780
GGCACCCGATCAGGCCGCACCATCGGCACCAACGCCACACGCCCACCCACCGACGAACCCACCACCCGCTCCGCCAACGCCACCACCGACTGCGCGTCGAAGATGTCCCGGAAGGGGAGTTCGATCCCGAAGGTGGCGCGGACGCGGCTGACCAGCCGGGTCGCGAGCAGCGAGTGCCCGCCCAGGTCGAAGAAGCTGTCGTCGATCGACACCGACGGGACATTGAGCAGTTCGCAGAACAGGTCGCAGAGCGTCCGCTCGACGTCGTTGCGGGGCGCGCGGGCCGTGCTGTGCCGCGGCTCGGGCAGCGCCGCGCGGTCGATCCGGCCGTCCGCGGCGTACGGGAGCGCGTCGAGCTCGACGTAGTGCGCGGGTACGGCGTGGCCCGGGAGCAGGGCTGCGGCGTGGTCCCGCAGGGTCCCGGCGTCCGCCGGGGCCGCCGGGTCGGCGGGCACGTGGTACGCCACCAGGGCGGGCTCGCCCGAGGGGCCGGGCCGTACGGTCACGGCGGCGGCGCCGACCCCGGTGTGCCGGGTCAGCACCCGCTCGACCAGCGCGGGTTCGACACTCCTGCCGTCGAGGGTGAGCCGCTCGTCGGTGCGCCCGAGGAGCTGGACCGTGCCGTCGCGCGTGATCCTGGCCAGGTCGCCGGTACGGTGCAGCCGGGAGCCGGGCGGGCCGTAGGGGTCGGCCACGAAGCGCTCGGCGGTCTGCGCGGGAAGGCCGAGGTAGCCGTGCGCCAGCTGGGCACCGCCCACGTACAGCTCACCGGGGCTCCCCGGCGGCAGGGGCATGAGACCGGCGTCGAGCACGAGGACGCGGGTGTTCCAGACGGGCCGGCCGGCGACCGGGTACGCGGCCGGGTCCCCGGTCCCGCTCCCGGCGGTCCACGCGAGGGCGTCGAACGCCGCCTCCACCGGCCCGTGCAGGACGTGGAGTGCCGCGCCGGGAAGCCGCGAGCCGAGGCGTTCGGCCAGTCCGGTGGGCAGCGGCTCGCCGCCGCACAGCACCCGGCGCAGGCCGGTGCAGTGCGCGGCCTCCGGTTCGGCGAGGAACGCGTCGAGGACGGAGGGCGCGAAGTGGGCCGTGGTCACCGCCTCGCGCCGGATCAGCCGGGCCAGGCCGACCATGTCGCGGTGGCCGCCGGGCGGGGCTGCCACCTGGGCGGCGCCCAGGACCAGCGGGGCGAGCAGTTCCCAGACCGCTACGCCGAGGTCGGCGGGGGCCTTCAGCAGGATCCGGTCGTCCGGGCCGAGCCGGCAGGCGTCCCGCATCCACAGGAGCCGGTTCACCAGGGCCCGGTGCGGCAGGAGCACCCCGCGCGGCTCGCCCTCCGTACCGGCGGTGGGGATCAGGTAGGCCGGGGAGTCCGGCAGCGGCCCCGGCAGGTCGGTGAAGCCGGCGTCGCCGTCGCAGTCACCGTCGCAGTGGAGCAGGAGGACCTGGCCGGCGCTCGTCCCGGCAAGGGTCGCGCGGTCCGGCGTGGTGATGACCGCGGCGGGCTCGGCGTCCTCCAGGAGGGCAGCGGTCCACGCGGCCGGGTGCTCCGGCTCGACGGGCAGGCAGACCGCACCGGCCCTCAGTACGGCGAGGTGCCCGACGGTCAGCGCCGCGGAGCGGGGGACGGCCACGGCGACGGTGTCGCCCCGGCGCACTCCGCGGGCCACCAGGAGTGCGGCCAGCGCGGCGGAGCGCTCGTCCAGCTCCGTGTAGCTGAGCCGGACGTCACCGGCCACCACCGCGAGGGCGTCCGGGGTCCGGGCGACCTGGGCCGCGAA
>NZ_JBIRTB010000028.1:0-1000 GCF_044334475.1 Streptomyces sp. NPDC020780
TCGGCGACCCAGGCCCCGTCCCGGACCTCGCCGTCCGCCTCGACGGCCGGCGTCCAGGCGGACGCGGGAACCTTGAGGACGTGCTGGTGGATCGCGTCGGTGATCACCATGCCGACCGAGTAGGACAGCCATCGCCCGCGCCGGGCGAGCCAGGCCACGAAGTCGTGGGTACCGCCCGCGGAGTCCGTGCGGACCAGCGTCTGCCGGCCCCGCCGGAACTCCTTCGGTAGTTGGGCCAGGGCGAGTTGGGCGGTGGTGATGTGGTCGGCGGCGGTGTTCGAGCCCGCGTTGCCCGGCCTGAGGAGGGCCGCGACCGGTTCCCCGGTGCCGCCGGGTCCGTGGTCGACGAAGGCCATGAGCGGGTGATGGCCGTAGGTCCGCTTCCAGGTGGGTGCGGCGTCCTCCTTGTCGGAGTGCGCGATGACCAGAACCCCGTCGAGGTCGATGGTCACCGTCCCGCCCGCGTCGGGCGCCGCCCGGTCGGCCAACTGCCAGACCCGCTGACGGGCTTGGGCCCGCGCGGAGCGGATCGCCTGCAGGGCCTTCTCGCCGGAGGCGGCGAGGGTGTCGATCAGGCGGGAGACCGTCGGGTCGGAGGCGACCGGCCCGAACACGGCCGGCTCGGCCCGCAGCACGCCGACATCCGCGAGGCAGTCCCCGCCCGACGCGACCGCCAACGCGACGTCCAGAAGGACCTTCCCGGGATCGTGAACGGCCCGCGGCTTCCGCCACGGCGACAGCCCCGCGGATACCGCCTGGTCAAGGCCGCTCTTGCGGACCGTTTCCACGAGCAGAACCGCCCCGGCCTGGGAGACGACCTGACGGCCGTCGTCCCGGACACGGACACGGGGATAGGACCCGATAGAGTGCTTCACCTGGGAAGTGCCTCCGACGGTGGCAGGAACAAGGACCTCGACAATCCTCATTCTTGCTGGTCAGAGGCACTTTCTGCGTTTCTGATCAACCACTGGACAGCCCACCTCGTGAAAGCGCGAGGCTA